>JASLOA010000037.1 GCA_030745755.1 Kiritimatiellia bacterium
GGTCTGCCCAAAATCGGTCGCCGCGGCCTGTTCGAGGGCCCTGCCCCATCAAAAGCGGCCCCTCATGCCCGCTCCGTGCCGCCGGGCCTGTCCGCCAGATGCCCGTCGTGCCAAATTGCTCCGGTTTGGGACAGGCTCTACATAGGCCCGCATCATACCTCCGTCATCCCGAGCGAAGCCGAGGGATCTCATACACAGGGAACGACAGAGAATCCTCGACAAGCTCGGGATCACAGGGCCTTGTGCATTTCGCGAGAGTCATTGCCAGACAAGAGACTCGCAGACCCGTTGGCGACCCACATTCAGGTCTCACGCGACCGCGAGATCTCATAGAGCGCAACAGCGCCGGCAACGCCTGCATTTAAGGAGTTCACACGGCCATGCATTGGTATGCTGGCCAGCGTCGTGCAGTTTTCTTTCACCAGCCGACGTAAACCTTTGCCCTCGCTCCCGACTACCAATGCGGTGGGACCGTTGACCTCGACGGAATCCAACGGAACGCTCTCCGGGCACGCTTCGAGACCAACAATCGTGGCGTCGAGCTCTTGCAGCTGTCTCTGACAATTCACCAGGTTTGCGACAATACAAACAGCCACATGCTCGCTTGCCCCGGCTGATGCACGCACCACAGCCGGCGTCACGTGCGCTGCCCTATCTTTGGGTATCACCACGAGGTCGACTCCCATGGCGTCAGCTGAGCGCAGAAGCGAGCCGAGGTTCTGAGGATCCTGGATCCGATCCAGAAAGAGGAATAGAGGATTATGCGACGCAGTGCTCGACAGGATTGCCTCGCTGGCGTCACGCCATTCAACGTATTGGTGACGTCCTGCCTCAAGCGCTACGCCCTGGTGGTTGCCGTGTGTGTCGGCCATCTGCTCGAGGCGATGCCGTTTTACGCGCTGGACTGGAACGGACGATTCAGTGGCCAGGGCAGCGATCTCCTCGATATCGGGTGTTGTCTTTGCCGACGCGCCTATATAGAGGACTTTCACATGTCGCTTACCGGCGCGCAGCACTTCCCTTACAGGTTGCCGTCCATAGATGAAGTCACGATTGGCCATTCTTCATTCTCCAGGTGAGAACCGGGTGAAGGTGAGACGCTCATTTCCCGGCGTAATCTTTACTTGGAACCGGTCCAGGAAGCTCATTCCAAGCAGGCCGCTGATTTCTTCGGCAGGTGGGCGTTCAAGAACGACGCCACGTACGTGACGTGCAGACATCCCGCCCACAGCAACACTGTCCAGCAACACGCCGAATCCATTCACCCGGTCTCCGTTCGCCAGGATCAACTCAACACCGTCTGTCTCGGTGTTCCACTCTAGCCCCACCTGTTTCGCAAAGGCCTCAGAGAGTGTTACAACGGCCGCCCCGGTATCAACAACAAAGCGTCCCTGTTCCTTGCCATTGATCGTTGCCTGTACGGTGTGTCCGTACCGGTCGTGATTCAGAGGCGCCGTGTTCGTGTGAAACTCGGTCGCCATGCGCCCGGTTTCAATGAGCAGGCGGTTCAGAAACACCCGCTCTTCGCTGTTGCCCCCCCCTCCCCCACTATGGAAGGCGACGACCTGGCTTCGCAGGGCGGCGAAGTCCTGCCGATAGGCGGCAACCACGTCTTGCCGGCCTCGCTTGAGCTCAGGCATCGCCTGGAGGGCTTCGCTCTTCGTGGTCACCTGGCTGCGCAAGCTGTTCATCAGTGCCACGCGCTTGTTGTAGGCATGCACATCCTTCTGCGGGTCCATTCGCTGCAGTTCCTCGCCCGCCTGGACAAGCTCAGCATGCAGGCTGTCGCGCTCACGGCGGAGCTGTTTTTCGCGAACGGCGGAGGACTCGATGCCGCGGTGCGCTGATACGGCGGCCTTCCTGCGGTCGCGCAGAGCCCGCATTCGCTTTGCCAGATCGGCCATCCCGGGCGGAATATAGTCCTCGTGCAGGAAGTACTTCCGTTTCCACGATTCCTCAAGGGCGCGCGACTGGGCGGGAGTGGAGTAGCGGACCTCCTTTATGCGGCGGCGCGCAACCTGCATCTCGCCGCCTTCGACGCGGAGGGTTATGGCATCGCGACCTTCGGACACCACCAGGCCGTCAAGATGACGTCCATTGTTGAGGGTGACACGGTCAGCGCAGGCGATGCAGGCAATTCCCATGATGACGAGCAGGAGCCCGTGCCTGGCTACGCACATTGTCTGTCCTCAGGGTAGGCCTCGGCCTAGATCTGGATGCGAACAGCCGCACCCACCGTGATGGTGTCGACGCTCACGTGCTGATCGAGATTGTTGATGTTGTCCCAATCCATGAAGCGGTAGTTGGCATTGATGTCCACATGAATATGAGGCAGAACGGGAACATCAATTCCGGCACGCAAAGCATAAAAAGGATCCTCGATAAATTCTCCGTCGGAGAAGAAGACGCCGATCCCGATTCCGGCATAGAGCCATCCCCCTGCAATCGCGTATGCCTGTGGTGCGAATACCTGCTCGCTGGATCCATAGAAATTGTCAGGCAGCATTTCGAGCGCCGCCTCAAACTTGACAAGAGGAATCGGGCGGACCTGGTAGGTCACCAACCACGCGAAACCATCTGTATCCACGTTATCCAACTCGATATCATCGGCCGAGAGCCAATAGTGTGCTCCCACTCCCAGGCGGTGCTTTGTCCTGGCGTTGGCCGTGGTGGCAACGGCAACCAGCAGAACCGTGATCAGCAGAACTGTACCCCAACGTCTCGTAGTCATGAGTGACCCCTCTCTTATTGGTCGTTAAGTGGACGCAACTACTTGCTAGCCTTCCAGATGTGTGGGATGCTGTCAAATTCATTTGGCGGTCTGACGGACTGCCTCTGTGTGTGGTTCCTGACAGGCTGGTTATGAATGGATACCTTGTCATCGTTGTGGGGGCGCTACTGCTTCGCTTCCTGGTCGATGTGATCGCGGAGCTGGCGAATCTCGGACATGTCCGCACGGATGTCCCGGCCGAATTCGAAGGGCTCTACGACGCCGAGCGATATGCCACCTCACAGCGTTACCTGCGCGACACGACCCGGGCCGGACTGCTTCACGATGTGGTCACCACGATGTTCCAGCTTGGCGCTATTCTGCTGGGTGGATTCTGCCTGCTCGACGCCCTGGTGCGCATGCCCGGATGGGGCCCAATCCCTACCGGCCTTCTCTATGCAGGTGCACTGGCCCTCGTTTTTTCGGCCCTGGACCTACCGTTCTCGATTCGCCGCACATTTATCCTCGAGGCCCGCTACGGATTCAACCGCACTACCCCGCGCACGTTTGTGCTCGATATCCTGAAGGGGGTGGTCCTGTCTGTTGTGATAGGTGCGCCCCTGCTGGCGGCTGTCATCTGGTTCTTTGAACGCTTCCCCGGGGCATGGTGGATGGTCTGGGCGTTGCTGGTGGGCGTGCAAGTGGCGCTGGTCTACCTCGCCCCCCTGGTGATTATGCCCCTCTTCAACACCTTTACACCGTTGGGGGAAGGTGAGGTACGGCAAACCATCCTCGAGTACGCCCGGGCACAGTCGTTCCCGAACGCCGGCATCTTTACCATGGATGGGTCGCGGCGTTCCTCGAAGTCGAATGCCTTCTTCACGGGATTCGGGCGATCGCGCCGCATTGTCTTATACGATACGTTCCTGGAGCGACACACTGCTGCTGAGATCCTGGCGGTCGTGGCCCACGAAATGGGGCACTATAAGAAGCGTCACATTCCGGCCGCCATGGTGCGCTCGGTAGTCGTCTCGGGCATCACCTGCTACTTGCTGGGGTGCTTCATCAACAACCCCGGCCTTTTTGCTGCCTTTGGCTTCCCTCCAGACCGCGTATCGGTTTATGCCAGCCTTGTCCTTTTCGGGTTTCTCTACACGCCTCTCGGGATGGTGCTGGGGATCGTCGAGCATGCGATTTCGCGCCGACACGAATACGAGGCAGACGCGTTCACCGTGGACACCTGTGAAGAGCCGGGCGCTCTGAGTGATGCCTTGAAGAAACTGAGTGTCGACAACCTCTCGAACCTGGCCCCGCACCCGCTGAAGGTCGCGGTAAGTTACTCGCACCCGCCGGTACTGTACCGGATTCGGGCGATCCAGGAACGCATCATCAATCGCCCCACGCATCCTCAACGGCCTGCAGGTCAGGCGCGCTGATCACGATGTTGCACTGGTCGGCGGCGGAACTGCTCGAACAGGTGCCGTAGAGATAGTCGATGTTGACGCCGGCCTTGGAGAGACGCGCCAGTCCGCGACTCAATGCTCCCGGTTCATTTCGCATGGTCAGGACAGCTACGTTCTCGGTTGAATATGGGGTCGCCGTGGCCTTGAGGAGGGCATGCGTGGCATCCTCATCACCGGTGATAAGCTGCGCCAGCGCAGTATCTTCGCTGCCCGCAACGGAGAGTCCCTCAATGTTGATCTTTTTCTCGGCCAAGCGGCACGTCACGGCAAACAGCGCGCCGGGACGGTTCTCCATGTAGAGCGTGAACTGTGTCTTAAGCATGGTCTCCCCTCCCCCCCTACATTACAGGCGCAGGCTCTGTCTTCGGGAGCTCCGCGATCTGTTTGTTGATATAGGCGGCCTCCTTACTGACCGGGTCTACGGCCTCCAGTGCCGCGGCGTAATAGTCACGTGCCTCGGCGTAAGCTTTGGCGGCCTCATCGGCGCGGCCCGCATTCCGGTAGATGTTGCCAATGCGCTGCGCGTTGAACCCGAGACTCATCTCCCTGCTGTGCTGGATGCCCGTACTGGGGTCATATTGCGGACCGGTCCACGTCTTCACGTGCTCCATGAAATTGCGGAACATGCGCACAGCATCATCCGTTCGCCCCTCCTGTATCGCCAGGTGGGCCGCAAGTTTATTGCGCGCCATGCTGGTCCACTCCGCGTCCTCGGCGCGGAAACCGGCATCCAGGACCTCCAGGGCCTTGGCATAATCGTCGCGCAGTACCGCGCCATCCATCAAGAGCGCTTGCAGGTTCTGGCGCTTGCTGTCAGTGGCATCCCCAGCCAGGGCTTCCACCAGGCCCATGACTGCGTCCCCGGATTCCCTGGATGCCTTGCCGAGTACGTCGTAGAAGACGCTGCTGACTTTTGAAGGGACTAGATCGCCTCCTCCTTGGGCTACCATCCACTGCAGGCGTGTGACCACAGCGTCGAAGTCTCCGGCCTCCTTCGGTGCATCCACGTAGAGGGAGGAAGCCGCGGTACGTGTCGATTCCGCTTCCGGCATACTCGACAGTACGTACTCACAGAGCTGATCGACCACGTCGGTCCGGGTTGCCGCCTTGGCGTAGCCGGACACGGTGCGCAACGTCCGACGAACAGCGCTGTCCTGTAAGCCCGGGGCCCGTTCTCTAAACAGAACGACCACAGAATCCCACTGTCCCTGTGCGGCTGCCAGTATGATCTCCATTCCATTCACAAAGTTCAGTGCCGCCGCATCCCCGGTTGCGGCCAGGGCGTCGAGTGTACTTCTCACGGCCGCGAATGATCTCTTGCCAATCAGGTCGTCGAGCGGACGTGCCAGAATACGGACGGCACCACTGCCGCCGAACCGGGTCAAGCTCTCGGTGGTCAGCGCCTCCAGCGTCTCGACCCTATCCGCCTGAACATGGGCGTCAACCAGGTAGGTGTAAGCGCTCTCAAGCACGTTGGATGGTAGGCTGGACCGAACCATCTTCTCGCTCCACGCCAGATAGGCGGCGGGGTCTTCCTGCCGCTTCAAGTAGCTGGGAATCATGCCAAACACCTGTGGCACGGTGTCCGGGCTGGCGTCGAGTAAGGCCAGGAATTTGCTCTGCGCATCTTCTACTCGATCTTCAAGCAGGAGCAACTCGATCAAAGATCGGAATATCGTAGGCTGATCCCCCACAAACCGCGGGTCGGCGAGGGCCTTGGTCAGCAGCTCAACAGCCGCATCCGTGTCACCTTCGCGGTAGTGCGCGCGCACCTCATCCAACAGCGCATCGAAGGCAGATCTTTCATCCATACCAGCCGCTGCATCCCCGTCCCCTTGCGGGGCATCCTTCGGTTTACCACACCCAACTACCAGCGAAATCAAAGCAAGCAACAGTATCCATCTTTTCATTCGTCTCTCCAACATCATGGCAAACATTCATGACGGTTCCTTTCGAGGGTACGCCAGGCCTCCTTCAACGGCAAGCCCTTTTGCCCCCATGTCTTCCCCGTTCGAGCGGGGGCAGGCCAGGTGAGTGGCCGTCAGGCCGCATGCAGTAATCGACCTGTACAAAGCAGGCTGAGCCTGCTTCTATGTCATGCAGAAAAGGAGTGGTGTCAGGATGCGCGGAATTGCCGGGGCTGTCTTCGTTATGATTGCGGCGCTGCCCTATGTCTTCATGCTTCTCCCCAATTCAACACGCCCTCCCCCTGCAACGGCCGCGATTACCGAGAGTCTGTCCATTATTTCACCGCACCGTCGCGAGGTGCGCCAGGAGTACACTCGCGGGTTCAGCGAATGGATGGCGCGTGAACAGGGACGCTTTGTTCGGATTCAATGGATCGACGTGGGCGGTACGTCTAAGATCATGAAGGATCTGGAGTCGCGTTACGCGGCGACACCGCACAGCGCGGGCATTGATCTCATGTTCGGCGGCGGAGTGGACCCGTTTCTGCGTGGTGCGGCCTTTGGCTGGCTGGCACCCGTGGACGTTCCGCCTGACGTGCTCGCGGGGATTCCTCCTGCCTGTGCCGGCACGCCGGTCTATGCTTCCAGCCGGGAGTGGTATGGGGTCGCGCTCAGTGGATTTGGCATCCTCTGCAACAATCGCCTGCTGGATCAACTGGGGCTACCGATCCCGCGCGAGTGGAAAGACCTGGCTGAGCCGGTCTATGCCTCATGGCTGGGATCCGGGGATCCGCGCACCAGCGGATCGGTACACATGTGCTACGAGATTGTGCTGCAAGCCTATGGATTTGAGGAAGGCTGGCGCCTGCTGACACGCGTTGCAGCCAACGTACGGCGCTTTGGTGAGGGTGGCGGGGCGGTCCCGCGTGAGGTGGCCGCCGGCGAAGTGGCGGCCGGGATGGTGATCGATCAGTACGCCCGTACCGTCATAGACGCCATCGGCGACGACCTCTCTTTTGTGCTGCCGCGCGGCGTCACCCTGATCGGAGCCGATTCCATCGCGATGCTGAAAGGGGCGCCCTCCCCCGAGCTGGCGGCCCTCTTTATATCCTACTGCCTCTCGGATGAGGGGCAGGCGCTGCTCTACCAACCTGCCGGGCGAAACGGTCAGAGGCAGGCGCTGCACCGCCTGCCGGTGCAGGCGCACCTCTACGATAGCGATCCCGCGGCCCCCGAGATTCGTCCCTATGCTCTGGATCCCGGCTTCATCTACGACACGGACGCGGCCGGCCGGCGCTGGCGCATTATCAACGACCTGGTCGGAGTATGGCTGATTGATGCCCATACCGAACTGACTGCAGCATGGCAGACCGTACGATCAGACGGCCTGCCCCAGGACTCAGTGGCGGCCTTGACCTCGCCGCCCGTGACGGCATCCGAGCTGGACGACATTGCGACCCGCTGGGATGACGCGCGTTTACGATTGGCCACCATGACCGACTGGGCGCATGCCGCCCAGAAGCGCTACACCGAGTTGAGCCGATGAACCGTAAGAAAGAGATAAACCATGCCTGAACCCGCCATTCGTGTAGAGAAGGTCACCAAGCGTTTCGGCGACGTGACAGCACTTGATAACGTCTCGTTCTCTGTGGATCCCGGTGAGCTGTTCTTTCTGCTTGGTCCGTCTGGTTGCGGCAAGACCACCATGTTGCGCATACTGGCAGGACTCGAGACGCCTGACAGCGGCACGATCACCTTCGATGGCGAGGATGTGGCGACGCGATCCCCCTACCAAAGGGGCGCCCCGATGGTGTTTCAGAACTACGCCCTGTGGCCCCACCTGAACGTGCGCGACAACGTGGGGTTCGGGCTCGTAGAACGCGGGATTCCGCGCCGCGAAATCCACGTGCGTGTGGACGACATCCTGGGGCGCGTCGGGTTGGACGGCTACAGCCAGCGCCTGCCCGGTCAGCTCTCAGGTGGTCAACAGCAACGCGTCGTGCTGGCGCGGGCGCTGGTGGTCAATCCCTCGATTGTTCTACTGGACGAACCACTATCCAATTTGGACGCCAAGTTAAGGGGCGATATGCGCACCGAGATCGGGCGCCTTCACGAGGAAACCGACATTGCATTCGTGTATGTTACGCACGACCAGGTTGAAGCGCTTTCTCTGGCGGACCGCATGGTGGTGATTGACAAGGGTAGACTCACGGGAGTCGGCAATCCCTCCGATCTCTATCACCGGCCGCCCAATCGCTTCTGTGCAGACTTTCTCGGGCGAGCCAACCTCCTGCCCGCAACGGTCAGTGCCGTCGAGGGAGCGTCCATCAGGATTGAGACCCCATTCGGCGAATGGAACGCGTGTTCCGCACCGGGTCTGACCTGGGAGGCCGGTGAATCGGTGCTCTGCATGATTCGCCCCGAGAGCGTCACACCTGGTGACGCGGATGGTGACGGCAACGGCTTCAACGCACGGGTCGAAACGGTTCAATTGGCGGGCGCCACGCTGGAAATCGCTCTCAGCGATGGCGATACCCGCTGCCATGCAACGGTCTTGAGTCGGTACGCGGCGCCTATCACGGCAGGGCAGAGCTGCAGGTGGCACGTGCTGCCCGAGAATACGGTCGTTATCAAACAGTCAGAGGACGAGACAGGCTTATGAGTCGACGGTCCCGAAGCGTTGTGCCTTACCTCATTCTGTGGGGGATACTGGCCTTTCTGGGTGTCTTCCTGGGATGGCCCCTGTTCTATGTCTTCAGGGGTGCCTGTGTGGATCAGAGCGGTTTCTCGCTGACCTACATGCAGGCGCTGGTGACGGACCCGATCCAGCTCCAGGCCCTGGGTAACAGCCTCATGATTGCCGTACTCGTCACGCTGTCCTGTCTGATCGTATCCTTGCCCATGGCGTGGTTCATGGCGCGGCGCGCTTTCCCCGGCAAAGCCGTGTTTGCCGGCCTGCTGCTTGTTCCCTTGATCCTGCCGCCCTTTGTGGGTGCGGTTGGTCTCAAAACGCTCTTTGCCAGGGCCGGGTCGCTAAGCGCCCTTCTGATGCACCTCGGACTCGCCGACGGGCCGGTCGACTGGCTGGGCCGCTTTCCCATGCTCGGGGTGGTCATTCTTGAAACGATGCACCTCTTCCCCGTCCTCTATCTGAACCTGGTCGCGGCTTTCGCGAACGTTGATCCCTCGCTCGAAGACGCCGCTGCCAACCTGGGCGCTTCACCGGCGCGAACATTCCTGCGCGTGACGCTTCCGCTCTCCATGCCAGGCATTTTTGCGGGTGCTACGCTCGTGTTTATATGGGCTTTCACAGAACTGGGCACGCCCCTCGTGTTCGGCATGCGACGGGTTCTGCCGGTCATGATCTATGACAGCGTGAGCGAGGTGGGGACGAACCCGCTGGGCTATGCCCGCGTGGTGCTTGTGCTCCTTATCTCGGCACTGGGGTTCTGGCTCAGCAAGCGACTGACGCGCCGCTCTCAGCACGTGGCGACACTCGGCCGCTTGAGCGTGACGCGCCAGGAGGCCGCTCTGGGCGGATTCCCGCTTATCTGGCTCTACCTGTTTCTCGGATCCGTGCTCCTGGTCGCGCTGCTGCCGCATATCAGCGTGATCATGATTGCGTTGAGTCGGCGCTGGTTTCTCTCGGTTCTTCCCGAGGGGTGGACCTTCGAGTTCTTCGGCCGCGCACTGGGTTCTGATCTGACCCAGCGTGCTATGCTCAACAGTCTGCTGCTTGCCCTGACTGCGTGCGTGATTGATGTCGTGGTGGGTTTTTGCATCGCCTGGCTCTGCGTACGCAGGAAGCTGGTGGGGTCCGACTGGCTCGACACCGTTGCCATGTTGCCCATAGCCGTGCCCGGGCTTGTCATCGCATTCGGCTATCTCGGCTGCTTCTCGGCGTACTTCCCGGGCTCGTTCCTCGACCCACGGACCAACCCCATGGCTCTGTTGGCCGTTAGCTATGCCGTACGACGCCTGCCCTATATGGTCCGTGCAGCTCATGCCGGTTTGCAGCAGACCAGTGTCACCTACGAGGAGGCAGCTACGAACCTGGGGGCGTCCCCGTTGCGCGTGATCCGCAGAATCACACTGCCGCTCTTGACGGCCAACCTCCTGGCGGGCACCGTGCTCTGCTTCGCCTTCTCAATGCTCGAGGTATCCGACAGCCTCATCCTGGCCCAGTCTGATCAGTTCTATCCGATTACAAAGGCGATTTACGCGCTTATGGAAGGACTTGAGAACGGGGTCAACGTTGCGGCGGCCTTGGGTACCTGGGCCATGGCCCTTCTGGGTGCCGGCATGATCTGGGCCGCCTGCCTCCTGGGCAAACGTATGGGTGCCATGTTCAGGGCCGGTTGAGTTAGGCCACAGGTGGGAGGTGTATGGTGTCAGGTTGGAGGTCCGTTCTTATGCTCTCACTGATAGGCGTGCTGGCCGGCTGCAGATCACTTCCCCCCGGCGTGAATGTTGCGGGGTCTGCCTTACCCATAGAACCGTCCGATGTTCGCCTGCTGATTGACAGCACGGCCTGGGATGCCGATCGCGAGGAGCGTGTCATCCAACAGGAAATCTTTGATGCCCTGCTGGACATGATTGAGCAGGCTCACAGTGCCATTGTCCTGGACCTCTTTCTGTGGAACCAGATGGGTGCCGCCGACACCGATCACCGCGCCCTCTCGCGCGAGCTTGTCGACGCTCTGCTGCGGCGCCAGGAGGCCAGTCCGGAACTGGAGATGATTGCACTAACCGATCCCATCAATGCGCTCTATGGCGACTCATGGGACCCGCAACTCAGCCGACTGCGCGATGCCGGCATTCCCGTTGTGCTGACCGATCTTGACCAGCTGCGCGATTCTCACTTGCTCTATGCTGCGCCGTCCCGCACCACCTCGTGGGTGCTCGACCGCATGCCTCACCCGGAGCAGTACCTCAGTGCACCACGCGTGCCCAATCCGTTTGATGCCAAGGCGCCGCGTCTTTCCTACAAGCAGGTCGGGCGCCTGCTCCACTTCAAGGCCAACCACCGCAAAGTGGCCGTGGTGGACCATGAGGACGGTTCCTGGTCGCTTCTCGTCGCCAGCTTCAATCCGCATGATGCCAGCTCGGCCCACTCGAACATCGGATTCCAGTTGCGTGGTGAAGTGGCCAGGGAAGCGCTGGAATCGGAGCTGGACTGTATCGAATGGTCGGCACAGGCGATCGCAGATCTCAGCGAGCGCGCCGAGGTGGCACAGGTGGTCCTGTGCATCCGGGCGGCAGCCCGACCACCAGCACCGCTTCCCTCACCCGAGACGGGCGCGACCGCGCAATGGCTGACAGAGCGTGCCATCCGCGACAAGCTGATCGCTCTGTGTGATGACGCCCAGGAAGGCTCAACGCTGCGGATCGGTATCTTCTACCTCTCGGAACGGCGTGTCATCAGCGCCATTCGACGGGCGGCGCGACGCGGGGTCACGGTGCACATGATTATGGACCCTAACCGCGACGCCTTCGGGCGCCGCAAGAACGGCGTGCCAAACCGTGTAGTGGCGCGCGAACTGTTCACCTGCGCACGGCGCCGGGACCTTGACCTGCACATCCGGTGGGCCGATACACATGGCGAGCAGTTCCACACCAAAGCGCTATGCGTGACAGATGCAGATGGCAACGGCGCTCTGCTCTGTGGCTCAGCCAACTGGACGCGGCGCAACCTGAACAATCTGAACCTCGAAGCCGTGGCGCTTGTCGAAGGTGACCGGGCCAGCCTGGATCGTTTCTGCGCCTACTTTGATCGCGCGTGGTCAAACAGCGACGGGCTCGTCCACACGCTCCCCTACTCTGCCTATGAGGAGAACTGGTGGAGCGCCACATGGAAAGGCCTGCTCTACCGGATTGGCGAACACACCGGGACGAGCACGTTCTAGCGTAAGACGATCAGAACGGCTACCGGACGGCCAGGGCCAGTATCCCCAGTCCCACGCGCAGCATCAGGCGACGGCGGTCTTTAGCGATCTTGTCCTGGATATGGATTCCGTCGGCGACATCCTCCCACGCCTTACTCTCCTTCAAGGCGAAGGCTTCGCCCAAAAGCGTGAGGTTGCGTTGGTGCGGCCTACGCATGCTTCTTGCCTTTGCGCCTGCGCTTATCGCGAGGGGGACCGGGGGGACGATGAACCTGCCTGTTCAGTGGCACCGAAAGTGTACCGTTGAAGAATTCTATGATGTGTCCCCGCTCGACAAGCCAACTCAGCGGTGAAAGCACTTCATGCGCCGTTTCCGAGTCCATGTCCGTCCCGGGGCGTAAACCTTCAAGCAATTCAGCTCGCGATACGCCCGGGTGATCATGTAAGTGGAGCAGCACCTCGCGAATCCCCTCTACAACATGTTCCGGATCCAAGGCGCCCGGAACCACGCGCGTCACAAAGTGGGTCCCTTTGCCCGCCTTGAATACATGCAGATGCATATGCCTGAAGGCGGCTCGCAGCGCAAACGAGATCTTGAGCGGAAAATACTCCTCCTCCTCCCACAGTCGACGAATGCGTGAGCAGAGCTGCCGGTCTTCCAGGTGCACCGCTACGGGCGCAGGGACAGAGGCTTTGCGCGTTTTGCGGATCAGTGTCCCGGCAATCTCTTCCCCGAACTCCCTGACCGCATCAGCATACTCCAGGTCACGCGGTTCGCTGTCCGGTGGCCGTTCCTTCTTCCGGTAGACCGTCTGTTTGCGGGCCTCTTCCTTCCACTGCTCAATCGCGGCCTCATCGCGCACCGTCTCGATACGGCGCCGGTAGGCTTCCATATCCATCCCCGGGCAGCGCGTGTCATGGACCTCCTGGACACGTTGCGCATAGCTGTGATGGTTGGGTGGACCGAGCAATTCACCGCTGACACCGCAGCGCGCCACGCAGACGAACGATCCGCCGGGTGGATCGCTCAGCTTCTCTTCCTTCTCGTAGTAATCATCGAGGTGTTTCGAAACCAGGTGTGACAGCGCCTGGTCCTCATCGCGCGATACGGCACCGCAAACCTGACATTGGAAAAGTGCCATATCCCTGGCTTCGCGTGCCACTTCAATGCGAACGCGCGTCAGTTCAGGACGAGCCAGAAAGATCGTCGCCAACTCCATCACGGGATACGCCACCCAGCTATTGTGAATACGGCGCGCCACAGCCTGTATGCCCTTCCGGTCTGGTATGATGCGGATGTCAACCGGTAGCTGCGGTTCGGGCGGGCGCCGATAACTGTCACGGCGAGGGGCATGCTCCCTCCGGTCCTGCGGCGGGCGATCGACACCGGGCGATGGCGCACCGCCCTGCGGCCGGGGAGGCGGGGGGCCATGCCGGTCATTGCGGGGAGGTCTATCGCGGCGATCTTCACGGGGACGACGTGGCCTGCGATCCTGGCGGTCACGCTGGCCACGCCGGTCTCTCTGCTGTCCACCACGGGTGCGGTCCCGGTCCCGGCCACCACGCGAAGGCCTTTCATCCTCCCACCGCTTGGGCTGGGGAGGTTTGCGCGCCCAGTCGGGAACGAAGTTCAGCTCAAGGACTCCCTCAAGCTCCACGCTCTCGCCAGATTCATCGTGCTCAGTGTCGGCCATAGTTAGCAGGTTGTCGCGATACAGCGCAGCAACAAGAGCGCCATCCTATCGCAATCAAACCCTCTTGTTCAAGGTCTGCAATCCACTTTGCAGCAATTCTCATTATGGCAGCATTTCAAGCCGTTCTGTCATCCCGAGCTTGCCGAGGGATCTCCTGATCATCGAAAACACTGGAGATTTACTTCGGCAAGCTCAGCACAGGCTCTCGACTTCGCTCGGAATGACAGATCAGACAAGGCACGAGTGCCTCCAAAATGAGAACTGCTGTTCACTTTGCGCACATATCTTGACAGGCGGGCCCCGTAGTCCGACAGTAGTGCTCAGATGAAAGTGTTTCTGATTGTCTTGGATTCTGTTGGGATTGGCGCGGCACCCGATGCGGCGGCATACGGTGATGCCGGGGCCGCTACACTACCGCACTGCGCTGAGGCCGTCGGCGGCCTGCACCTTCCCGCACTCCAGGCTATGGGCATTGGCAACGTCCCGGGCATCCTTTCCGGCGGTCACACTATCCGTGGCGTACCGGCAGCCCCCCACCCCACCGCGAGCTGGGGAGCGTTGCAAGAGCTTTCACAGGGCAAAGACACCACCACCGGGCACTGGGAAATGGCTGGGCTCCTCATTCAAGAGGGCTTTCATATCTTCCCGCCGGCCCCCCCCTCATTCCCCGGCGAGCTGGTCGCCGCCTTCGCGAGGCGCACGGGGCGCGACATCATCGGCAACAAGGCCGCGAGCGGCACAGCCATCATCGAGGAACTGGGGACCGAACACATGGAGACCGGCAAGTGGATTGCCTACACCAGCGCCGACTCCGTGCTTCAGATTGCCGCACACGAAGACGTTATTCCGCTGGAGCAGCTCTACGCAGGCTGTCGCATAGCGCGTGAGCTGTGCGATCCACTCAGGGTGGGGCGCGTCATAGCCCGCCCGTTTGTCGGGTCCGGCCCCGGGAACTTCACGCGCACGCAGAACCGGCGCGACTTCTCGCTACTGCCGCCTGAGCCGACCATTCTGGATCACCTGCAGAAGCACGGCGTAAAGACCGTAACGGTTGGCAAACTGGATGACATCTTCGCCGGTAAAGGAATCGACCGCGCCGAGCACGTCGAGAACAACGCGGCCGCCCAGCGCATCGTGCTGGATATTGTGGAAGAACCGGAATCGCAGTTTGTGTTCGTGAACCTGATTGACTTCGACACGCTGTACGGTCACCGCCGTGATGCCGCGGGCTACGCGGCCGCATTGGAACACACGGATCTCTTCCTGGCCGACCTGCTGCCGCTTCTGAACGATGACGACTGCCTGATGATTACCGCCGACCACGGGAACGACCCCACGTTCAAGGGAACCGACCACACCCGCGAGTTCGTGCCCTTCCTCGTCTATCGCCCCGGCCAGCGAGTCCACGAGTTAGGCATCCGCCAGGGCTTCTACGACGTAGCCCAGTCCGTAGCCGACCTCTTCGGCACTGCGCCCATGCCCAGGGGGGTGAGTGTGTTTGGGTAGCGTGATGCAAGCAGGCAGGGGAGCAGAAACCCGAGGGGAATCGCAAGATATGACAGTGACAGGCGCGAACCGGAATTGAACCGGTGTAGCAGGTTTTGCAGACCCGTGCCTAACCACTCGGCCATCGCGCCATTACTGTGAAAACGGTATGTTTACGCCTTGTTGCCGGACTGCTTCGCCACTTCTTTGGCGCGCTTTTTCCGACGCTCACGACGCTTACGTTTCACTCTAACTCTGAGTTGCTGTCCCATAAGCCGCGAAGTTGTACTACAGCCGCCCTATGGTGTCAACCTCTCGCGGCAGAATTTCAGGCGCCTCTGACGGTTCTGGATCTCTTCTCCAGAGAGGCGCGGTAGGTGTCGACGGCAAAGTCAGAAGACGCAACACCTTCTTCAGCGGCAGCCTGCGCCACTGCAAACGGAATATCAACCAGCAGACGGCGGTCAAACGGCTTGGGAATCACGTACCCGTTGCTGAACTCCAGCGTACCCTCATGCTCATAGATGGCTTGTACATCCGCCGTCATAGGCTCACGCGCCAGCGCCGCCAGGGCTTCGGCCGCTGCGACCTTCATTCCCAGTGTTATGCTTGAGGCACCGGCGTCGAGTGCGCCCCGGAACAGGAATGGGAAGCCGAGAACATTGTTGATCTGGTTGGCGTAGTCGGAGCGGCCCGTGGCCATGACGTAGGCGCTGTCACCCAACACATCGGCTACGACCCCAGGCCGAATTTCAGGTACAGGGTTGGCCATGGCAAAGATGGCAGGATAATCGGCCATGTCGCGCACCTCTTGGGCAGAAACACAGTCGGCAACTGAAACACCGATGAAGGCATGCGCCCCTTTCATAGCTTCGGAAAGCGTGGTTGCCGACGTGTCGACGGCATGCTCACGCTTCTTCACGTTGAGATCGGCGCGATCAGTTCGTACGGTGCCGCGCGAGTCACACAGAACAACATCCTCGGCCCCGGCCGCCTTGAGCATCTCGGCAATACGGATACCGGCCGCCCCGGCGCCGTTGATCACAATCCGCAGGTCTCCCATCTCACGTTCACACAGCCGGACGTAGTTGAGCATCCCAGCCAGCGTGATGACGGCTGTACCCCACTGGTCATCGTGAAAGACAGGGATGTCGAGCATGGCATCGAGCCTATCCTCGATTTCAAAGCACGCCGGCGCCGCAATGTCTTCCAGGTTGATGCCGCCGTACATAGGCGCAAGCGCGGCCACCATATCGATGACGCGTTGCGGATCAGTGGGGCCCGTGTTCTTGCCGTCGATCCGGCAACCATTCAGTGGCACAGGCCATCCGTCCACGTCGCCGAATGCCTTGAACAGGACCCCCTTCCCTTCCATCACGGGAATGCTCGCCTCGGCGCCAAGATCGCCGAGTCCCAAAATGGCGCTGCCGTCGGACACAACGGCGACGAGATTCGATTTGGCCGTGTAGCGGAACAAGGCACCACGGTCTGCCGCAATGGCCCGCACCGCTTCGGCCACGCCCGGTGTATAGGCCAGGCTCAGGTCGCGCTGTGAGCCCAACGGCTTGGTCGCCTGCATTCCCACCTTGCCGCCAAGGTGATACTCAAAAATAGCCTCACGTGTCAGTTCCATCTACCCGCTCCTTGTCTGCCCCTTCATGTGTGGAAGTCTGGAACATTAGGCGGCAGAAAGCGCCGTGTCAAGAAACGCGGATTGGATGCGGCCCTGGGCGTGTGCTAGTGTCCTGCAACGCAAATAGGCGCCCGGAATACGCTAAGTACTGTCATTCCGAGCGAAGCGAGAGCCTGTGCTGAGCTTGCCGAAGCAAATCTCAGCCTCATGATGTGGCAGAGATCCCTCGACTTCGCTCGGGATGACACACGAGTTATACAAACGCAATTGTGAGACACGACACTAGTGTGTGGATCCTGCATGACCGACACGACACACAACCGGATCACCGACGGAAATCTGCTACGCGCCATTCTGCTCCTGGCCGGTCCGATGATGGCCAGCTCGGTGCTCCAGAATGTGCAGAGCCTGATTGATCTTTTCTGGGTCGGACGGCTGGGCGCGGGGTCTGTGGCGGCGCTCGCGATGAGCGGCACCATGCTCATGCTCCTCTTTCCAGTCGTGTTGGGACTCGCCACAGGAACGGTTGCGATCGTCTCTCGTCATGTGGGTGCGGGCGAAATGGACGAGGCATCACGCGTCGCGGGTCAATCCCTGCTGGCCGGCATCGTTATCGGCATCATTACGGGCGCTGTCGGCTGGTGGCTGGCCCCGCGCGTGGTGACACTGTTCCGCGCGGACGCAGCCGTGGCAGAGCTGGCAGCCGCTTACCTGCGTATCAACCTGGCCGGCATCGTAACGATGATTCTACTCTTTATAGGCAGCAGTGCCATGCGCGGCGCCGGCAATGCGACCGTGCCTATGCTTGCCATGGTCCTTTCGAATATCATTAACATCGTCCTCGATCCCATCATGATCTTTGGCCTGCTCGGTGTTCCGGCCATGGGTGTACGTGGCGCGGCAGCGGCCACTGTCCTGGCCCAGTTCTTCGCCATGCTGATCATCATGATCGCAATGGCCAGCGGACGCACGGGGCTGCATGTCACACTGTCCCGCTGGCGGCCGCATCCGGTAACCATGTGGCGACTGCTGCGAATTGGGATGCCGAGCACGATCCAGATGGTTGCCCGCAGCCTGATGGGGATTGTGCTCATGCGCCTGGTAGCCTCTTGTGGCACGGCCGCCATTGCGGCCCATGGAATCGGTGTGCGGCTGCACATGATGCTGCTGCTACCGGCCTTTGCCTTTGGAAACGCCACGGCCACGATGGTGGGGCAGAACCTCGGGGCCAAGCGTCCTGAGCGTGCCCGCCTGGCCGCCTGGATGGCTACCGCAATGGATGGACTGGTGATGCTGGGCGCCGCGATCGTCCTGCTTTTCTGGGCACCCTCCCTGATTGCGTTCTTCAACGATGACGTGGCTGTCATAGAGGTAGGTACACGCATGCTGCGCATCGTGACGCCATTCTTCATCTTCGTGGGGCTCGCCATCATCATGTCCCGGGCTCTGATGGGCGCGGGTGATACGACCGCGCCAATGGTCACGACGTTGGTGGCGTTGTGGGGTGTGCAAGTGCCGCTGGCCATTGGACTGGCCCGGGTCATGCAGCCGGCCACCGACGGCATCTGGTGGGCCATGTCGATTGCAATAATGCTGCACGGACTGATGAATGCCGGCTGGTTCATGACCGGGCGTTGGAAACACCGCGAGGTCTAACCCGTATCAGTCTTGCGGAGGCAGAGTCATCTCTGCGCGCCAGGCGTCCTGCAGCCGGCCCATGGCCCATTCGTAGTGCTCAGAACCCTTGACCCAGTCAAGCGCATTGGCTGCACGCGTGAAGTCACCGGCACTGGCGTAGAGATCAACGAGGACGGCGTGATTGTAGGGCTCCCAAAAATGCCACTCGACGTATTTTGCCCAGCCTGTCGCCGCCGCGGCGGGATCCCGTTTCTGAAGCAGACGTGCTTTAACCAGTTGCAGCGGGCCGCTGAAGGGGTTGAGCGCAAGCCCGACATCCGTCCAATTCTCGGCAGCCCGGTAGCGGCGTTGGCGCTCGGTGCCGCCGACTTCACTCCGCCTGGTATAGGCCTGCTCCGCCGCCCAGATGCAGAAGCGGTAGTTGTGTGGATACAGTCTGTGCGCCCTTTCGATGGAGCGCAGGGCGACAGAGAGATCATCCTGAGTCGGCCCATACTTGGCCGACTTATAGATCCAGTGGGCCCGCGCGGCACGCCAGGCATAGTGTGAGCAGTAGGCTCCCAGCACAATCAGTAGCGCTCCTGCGCATGTCTGTATGGTTGTGCCCTTTTTTGACTTCATTACATCCAGCGGCGCTGAACAATGATGGTATCATTCGCCTTGATCAGAGGATCGGCCTCTTCACCATCCTCAATCTTGTCACCATCGAACGTCATGTCCCGACTCCCGCTAATGACTTTGATCTTTGACCGCTTGGCAAAGTCGGTATAGCCGCCGGCCGTAATAATCGCCTGGATTAGTGTGATGTCCCCCGATAGCGGAAAACTACCCGGACGCTTCACTTCTCCTCTAACGTAGTACGTTCCCGCATCTGCCATCACAATGACGTCGATCTTACGGTAGAAGCCGCCACTGATATAGGCATCCTTAATGGCGTCTTCGGCCTGCGATGTCCGCAGTCCGGTGATGTTGATCTTACCGATGAGGGGAAGCGTTACGGCACCCAGTTCATCGACTTCCTCACGAATCTCTTCAGGACGAGGGATATTCATAAGATAGACAAGAATGCCATCCCCGCGCCGCAGGACTTCACCCGCCCCCTCATGCCCGGTGTGCCCGGTGTGGGCCGTCGGAACGGAAATAGCCGCAACATTGCTGACAGCCGCCGCGACTGCATCCGGTGTTGCCGCCGCATCTGTGGCCCGCTCGGCCCATTCAGAGGGGCGGCGGCGTGAGCCGTCGGGGCGGTACCGCGCCATGCGTTGGTCGCCAATCGAACGGCTTGCACAGCCACTAAGACAGAGGCAAGCCGCCGTAAACATCAATCCAGTCAGAAACCAGCGACGCGCCTTCATGCCTGCCTACCTTTAGATGGTTTACCTTTGGTTTCTGCCGCCTTCTTTTCATCGTGCGGGTAGTAGTAATAGTGCTGATGATAGTAATAGTAGGCGTAGTCACGTGAGATGTTAATGTTGTTGAGGACTACACCCAGTAGGTTGCCGCCGAAGTTCTCCACCATCTCCTTGGCCCGGGCCGACAGGGCACGCGGGTACTTGCGGTGCTGGATCACGAGGAGCACACCATCCACCTCGCGTGTAAGGAGCGAGGCGTCACTGACCCCGATGATGGGTGGCGAATCAAAGAAGACGACGTCGTAGCGTTCCTTCAACTCCGTCACCAGCTCCTTCATCCGGTCCGTGGCAATCAGCCCGTGTACGCCCGTGGACAACTTGCCGCTGGGCAGCAGGTCCATATTGGGTTCAGCTGTCTTCTGAATGCAGTCGTCCATTTCCGCATCGCCTACCAGGATGTTGGCCAGACCGGGACGGTTGTCCGTTTCAAGAATCTTGTGCTGACGCGGGCGATGAAGGTCGGAGTCGACAACGATCACGCGGTCACCCAACTGGGCCGAGGTATAGGCCAGGTTGAACAGAGTCAGCGACTTGCCCTCTCCCACACTCGCGCTGGTCACACAGATGCTCTTGCCGCCCGGTGCATCCTTCGAAAACCACACGTTCGTACGCAGTACACGGTAGGCCTCGGCATGCGCGGCGTGCGCGGCGGGATCCATCAGGGGCTTGACCTTCTGCGGTATCACACCCACAACGGTGGCCTGCATATACTGTTCTATGTCATCGATGGTCTTGATCGATGTGTCGAGGTACTCCGCGAAATAGGCCAATCCGACACCGGCTGTAAGACCGACAAGGACGCTGAGCACGATATTCAAGACAGGGCGCGGTCTCACCTGGTCACGGTCGCTGGGCGGTTTGGCCGGCTCTACGCGCTCAACGGTGGTGCGCGGAATGCGCATCTCGATGCGCTCCTCGGCGTAGCGCAGCTCCAAGGCTTCCAGTACACGGCGCTGGTGCTCAACATCAGCCTTGGCCACCTCGTACTCCAGATAGCCCTCGCCTTCGTGTATCCTGTCACTTGCCTTGGTCTTCTCGAGCATCTCCTCCAAAGCCATGGTTTCCGCCTTCGCGCGCTCGTACTCGGCCTCAACGCCGGTGCGCAGACCCTTGAGCCCGTCGGCAATCGTGGTCTCCAATTCGCCGATCGTTGCACGTATGCGAATCAGGTCCGGGTGCTTGTTCCCCAGTGCATCTTTCATGCGGCCCAGCTCTACTTCCGCCTCCCGCTTCTCGGCCACAAGCTTCATCAGGCCCATATCCTGTACCAGGTACGGGAAAGCCCCGAGCAGTTGATCATTGCTGAGCGACTGTACCTTCTCGAAGAGCGCCTTCTTGGCCCCGGTCTCCATGCCCTGCTTGATGCGGGCCTGTTCCAGTTGCGTGATCCTCAACTTGGTCAGCTCGCTGTCACCCCCGGCATAGAAATTCACAATAGTCAGCTCACGCTCCTGCAGAACCTTGCTGAGATTCCGTTCCGCACTGGCCACGAGGGCGCGCTGATCCTGGAGGGAATCGTAGAGGGCGGCGAGGGCGCGCTCGGTGGTGTCACGCGTGCGTCGAACGGTCAGGTCGCGATAAACCGTGGCCATTTCATTGGCTATATCGGCAGCCATCTGCGGAGCGGTGCCTTTGGGTTCGTCCATGTAGAGCTGGATCTCGATCAGGTTGGTGTCGCGGTATTGCTGCACCTTCATGCTGTTCGCCACAAGCTTGTAGGTCAGTTCGAGGCTGTTTGCCCCCAGGGTGTCGTAGTAGCCGTAGGCCCGTCCCAGTGTTTCGTCCAGGTTGAGCCGGCGCACGACCTCTTCGATGACCGGTCCCGACTGGATAATCTCGAACTGGGTGCGAAGGAAGAGCGGATCGAACCGCATCATCTCCTGCGTGAATACGGGGAGATCGGGGCGCTCTTCTTCGACCTTGATGACACACGAGGCCATGTAGACCTTGCTCATCGAAAACGTGACGAGCACGCCGACGAGAATGACCAGCAGTGCCACTGCCATGACCACCTCTTTGCGCGCCACGATCACGCGCCAGTAGTCCAAGAAATGCAGGCTCTCCTGCTGATGCTGATCCGGCATAGTGCGTTATCCCATTCCCTCTTGCCACCGAAAGCCCCGCGGTCGAACACGATGGGTCGCTCCGCAGGGCCTTACGGAAGAAAGTGATTTAGACTTAGAAGTACTTCGTCAGCTCAAGTGTTGTGGTGTTCTTCGTGTAGGAGACCCAGACGTCAGAATCCACATCCTGGAAGCGTTGCCGCAAGAGAACCGTCAACTGATCGCTCACCTTGTAGGCCACCTGCCCATATACGTCGATCGTGGTTTGGTCGCCATCAGGCAAACCGATCAGGGCAACCAGCGGCACCGCAGATGGCGCGACGTCCTCGTACTTGCTGAGACGATAGGTACCCGACAACGTCAGGGTGGTTTTCGGGGAGGTGTCCCAGTCGATCACCCCGCGGAACTGAGAGTATTCCTGGGAGGCAAACGGATAGACATCGGCGTCACGCACGGCATGCTTCAACGCGCCGTAAAGCCGAAAATCCGGGGTTGTGTTACCGCGCATAAATAGCTCAACGAAGGGGTTGGTCGAGTCATCTATGTCGTCATCCTCATAGGATTGTTTCTGAGCGCCGACCTCTGCCCCAACGGTCAGGTTCTTGGACAAACCGCGTTCGGTACCCACGGCCAGAAGCACGGAATTGAAGTCACGCATGATCGCGTCGGGGCTCTCGTAGCCATAGCTGGAGTAGCGACCCTCAAGGGTCAGTCGCGACTGCTTGCTGAGATGCCGAACGAATCGGCTGCCAACGTCCGCCCGATCTTCGTCCCAACGCAGGGCCATGGTATCCTCATCGTAGCGCTTAATGCGGTGGTTCCCGTAGATTTCGATCTCGTTCCTGTGCGTCATCATATGATCGATGCCGGCCCGTAGAGAGTTGAGCATATAGCTCTGGTCGCCGCGAACCGTTCCGCCGTCTTCAGAAATTGAAGGATCATCGGTCAGAACAAAACTATCCCTGAAACGCAAAGCGGTGCGGCGTGAGGGCCGGTGTTTAGCTGTCACCCCGAAGTCATGCTGCAGTTCAACGTCATTCTGGAGATCACTCGGATTGGTGCGGTAGCGGAACCTGGGCGCATAGAACAGGTCAAAGAGCGAGCTTTCCGACTCGAACAGCATATCGGCCCGCGGGCTGATAGTGAGATCGACATTCGAGTCCTCGTCCGCCTCCCACGTATCGCGGTTGTCCGTATAATCCGCGCGTGTATTGACTGAAAAACGAAAACGGTCGCCCTGCGACTCCTCCGCTGTCAAGTGGCAGGCAAACATAGCCAGCACAACCGTTGCGTACATACACTGCTTCAGTGACTTCATAAGGTCTCCTAATAATAAAGAAAGCGATCTCCGCGCCCAGCGAACGTGAGAACATCCACTATCATGAATTGGCGGTCATTATTGAGCTGCCCCTCCAAACCGTCAATCACAAAAGGGTGACGCTCAGGGCGCATTGTGCGCTGTTGCACCCGGCGAGGCATTGTGTCATCATCCCCCGCCATGGCAGCAAAGAACTCATTTTCCTATAAGTTGACGGAGCCGCAGCAGGAGATCCTTGAGGAGCTCCTGCGCAGCGGCAATTACCGCCCGATTCGCGTTGAGCACACACGCATTGCCGTGGAGATTCCCAAGTGTAAGATCTCGCTCTATAAAAGCGGTACGTGCCTCATTCAGGGAAAAGGTGCCGAGGAATTCGTCACCTTCACGCTGGAACCACTGGTGCTTATGGGGGCCTCCCTTGGATACGACGATGTCCTTAATCCCGAGGCCACGGCCCCGCATATGGGCGTAGACGAAAGTGGCAAGGGCGATTTCTTTGGTCCGATCGTCATCGCTTCCGCCTATATCAACCCCGAACTCGCCGACGCCATGCGGGAGATGGACGTCAAGGACAGCAAGCAGATCACGAGCGACAAGAAGGCGCTGCGCCTGGGCAGCGAGCTGCGCAAGCTGCTGGGCAACCGTCACAGCGTGGTCAAGATTGGGCCTGCCGCCTACAACCGCCTCTACAGCAAGATGCGCAGCGTCAACACACTACTGGCTTGGGGGCATGCGCGCGCTATCGAGAACCTGCTGGAAGTGATCCCGGACTGCCCTCGCGCCATTTCCGACCAATTTGGCAGCAAGCAGCAAGTCGAGCGGGCCCTCATGAAGAAGGGCCAGAAGATCGATCTTGTGCAGCGCCACAAAGCTGAATCAGACCTGGCCGTCGCCGCCGCATCGATCATCGCGAGAGAGAGCTTTCTGCTGTCGTTGAAGAGGCAGGAGGAGTTCTACAAGGTCACCATGCCCAAGGGCGCCTCGGCCGGCGTTCGAGAGTGGGCCGTTGAGTTGGTCAAGAAGAAGGGGCCCACTATTCTGCTCGAGACGGCCAAGTGCCACTTCAAGACGACCGACCAGGTCCTCAAGGCCGCAGGGAGTTCCCGTGAAGCGCTCGGGCCCGAAGGCCAGGCCGTCTCCAAGGCCTATACCTATAAGAAGAAGAAAAAATGAGCTTCAGTACCTGGGACACCCTCTTCAATCTGCTGCTGATCACGTTCTGGTTTCGCATCTGGACAGATGACGAGGACCGCAACGTTCACTTCAATCCATACCTGGCGCCGCTTGCGCGTCTGTCGCGCACCATTCTTCACTTCGTTGAACCGGTCTTTCTGGGGTTGCGCCCCGCGGCCGTCGCGGCGATTGCCATGTCGATCATCGTGGTGTTTCGAGCACTGGTTGCGCCGCGCCAGGCGATTTGGATGCTGTCACTGGGTATCGATCAACAGCCCCTTGATGGCACCCTCCCCCACGTTATTGCCTTCAGTGTCCTCTCTTTCGGCTGCTTCCTGTTTCGGTTGTGGGGCATCTCCCTGCTGTTCACCTGGATAGGCGCACACCGCTCGCAAGAGAACCCCGTGTCGATGCTTCACTATCTCGCGCGGCCGTTTTCCAATATCCGCATCCAGCTGCGCCCCATGGTTCTGCTCATGTATGCGGCGGTTCTGATCGTGCTGCTGGACAGGTTCGGGCAGCCTGCACAGGCGGGTTTTGGCCTGCCGGGCTCCCTGGTGTGGAGCGGTCCGGAAGCGGTGACATCATTCTTCAAGCTGCTGGTTCTCTCGGTGGCCGCCTGGGTGCAATTGCTGCCGCTGCTGCAGTCGCTCATGCTGATGTTGATCATCGGGTCGTGGATATCGATGTTCACCCAGTCACAGGGACTGGCCATGCTCTGTCGCGACTGGATCAACCTGCTCCTCGGACCGCTGCGTCGCTACCCGATCCGGATCGGCATGCTCGATCTCTCCCCGATCGTGTTCTTCTTCGCGATCGGCCTCGCGCATGCCCTCTTCATGAGTATCATCTTCGCAGCCTATAAGAGCCTGGGCTGAACCACCCCAACCGGGTCTCTCTATCCATGGATATGGAAGAGCCGTTTCGCATTCGCCGTTGTTACCTCGGCAATCTGCTCCACCGACACGCCGCGGACATCGGCGAGGCATTTCGCCACCTCAGACAGGTAGGCAGGCTCGTTTGGCTTGCCCCGGTGAGGGACAGGGGCGAGATAGGGAGTATCGGTCTCGATCAACAGCCACTCGTCCGGCACTACTGCCGCCGCCTCGCGCAGTGAGTCGGCATTCCGAAAGGTGACGATGCCGCTGAAACTGATAAAGAGGCCGATGGCGACCAGCTCCTTCGCCATATCGGCGTTGCCCGTGAAGCAGTGCAGAACCCCCAACCGCTCGTACTCATGCTGCCAAGCCCTTCGCTGGGCCCGCAGCATTGAAAGCGTATCCGCCTCCGCCTCGCGACTGTGCACCACCACCGGCAGGCCACGTTCCCGGGCCAGCTCAAGTTGGCCGCCCAAGAGCGCTTGCTGTTCGTTCGCCGTCTCAGGGGAGTAATGGTAATCCAGCCCGATTTCCCCGACCGCGACAACCCCGGGGGCGTCCAACATAGCGCGCACGCGCTCCACCAATGCGGGTACATCCCCTGCCCCGCCGGTCTCGGCTACGTGCCGGTCGAATGCGACAGTAGCAGAGAACAATTTCGGCTGTTCGCTCGCCGCAGCCAGGGCGGCGCTGTTCATGGTGTCGGAGCCGCCGACTGCGACCATGTGCTGCACGCCGGCCCCAATAGCGCGAGATGAGAGCCCGGCAACATCATCGCCCGGCTCGAGATGCATGTGGGTATCAACAAACATGGCCGGGAGTGTAGCTCACTGGCATCTTTATCTCGATCCAAATCCCGTTACCCAATATAGTCGCCCGCATGCATATCGTTCACACGCTGATCGAAGCCAATGTGTGGGTTGCGTGGCTGGTTCTCCTGGGCAGCTTCGCCATACTGGCGAAGTGCGCCGACATCTTTGTCGAGAGCGCCGTATCCCTTGCCTACAAGTTCAAGTTGCCCAAGCTCGTGGTCGGTATTGTGCTGGTCGCTTTTGCCACGACCGCCCCGGAGTTGGCCGTTTCGATGATCTCGGCCCTCCGTGGAAACGCACAGATTGCACTCGGCAACGCCGTGGGATCCGTTCTGTGTAATACGGGACTTGGCTTGTCGCTTTGTGCTCTGTTTGTCGCGACTTCGGTCACGCTGGCGCCACGAGTCATCAAACAAACGGGATCCGTGGTACTTGGCGTTGGGGTGCTGGCCTTTCTGTTTACAGCCCTGGATGCCTCGCTGCAGCGATGGGAGGGGGCCATCCTCGTCCTTGCTTTCTGCATCTACATGATGGTTCTCTTTTATGAGCACAAGGGCGGCAAAATGCATGATGAGGACGAGTGGGAGAATATCGAGGCCCACACCGACTTCTCGATCTCCAGGCTGACCGGCCTCTTTGTACTGGGGCTAGCCGGAATTCTTTTCACCAGCAACCTGATCGTCACTTCTGCAACGACCATCGCCCACGCGTTGCATATCCCTCAAGGGATCATCGCCCTTACTCTCGTGGCATTCGGCACGTCTGTTCCCGAAGTGGCCACCTGCGTGGCGGCGGCGCGCAAACACCACGCAGCGCTGGCCGTTGGCAACATCATGGGTGCCAACATTATGAATATCTGCTGGGTTGCGGGCGCATCATCGCTGATCAACGACCTGACCCTGACGCACAAGGAAATCTTCTTTATGTTTCCCGCCATGTTGGTCGTGATCATCACGGCCCAGGTTCTGCTGTGGCGGCGGTGGCGGCTGGTACGCTGGCATGGCGCGCTTCTGCTGGGGCTGTACATCGTGTACCTGCTGGCCTCGTTCCTGGTCTTTCGCCCCGGAACATGATCGTTTCAGCGGCCCGCCCGGAGGTCGGGCCCTACCTCATCCAGAATGCAGTGTGGCCATAGGTCAGGCAGGGTCCGCTCTATGAGCGGGGCGCGATTACACGAACGGCGCCCGCATCAGCGAGGGCGGTGCATCCCCCTCCCCCCATGCATCGAGCACGAGGCGGCGAATGGCCTGCAGCTCGTTGCCGCCGTCAGGGCGAAACGTGTCCAGCAGTAGGCGCGGCATGTGATTGTCGAGCCACTGGCGCACGAACTCTACCGGGATATTCAGCCGCTTGCAGGGCCAGATGATGGCGTCGGCCATGAACTGCTCACGCCCCATCAGACCAAAGGCCGAGACGGGCTGCTCGTTGAATGTGGACCGATTGATGACACCGAAGTAAGCGCCGGCCTCAAGCGCTTCGACCGTCATGACCGCCTCCACCGCGTGGCGGTAATAGCAGATAGTCGAGGTGCCTGCCATAGCGGGCTCGGAGCAGAATACGGCTTCGGCAACCGGACGAGAGAAGAGTTTGTAGCCGGAATGGAAATCGGGGTGCTCACTGAATGTGAAAGCATGCTCCATCCTGAGCGGCTTGCCGGTCACCGCGGCATGATAGGTCAGAGCATCAAGAAGAATGCGGTCGGCTAGTTCCTCCAGTTCCCCGCGCAACAAGCCAAGAGGCCGATGCATCGAAGAGCGCTGTCCCAGTACGGTAATCCGATCGGTCCGTGCCTGTTCTCGAATACACTCCGCCGCGCGAATCATGTTCAATAGTTCGTTGGCGAAGTTGTCCCCATCCTGATCAACACAGATGAAATACTCGAGCGTCGGGTCTTCGAGCAGATGATCCACGCCGATCCGTGCACCTTGCAGCTTGCCGAGCGGCCTTTCCGCCGTGATCTGACGCACACCGAATCGTTCTGCAAGGTCGGTCGCAACATCCGCCCCACATGCGGCTCCGTCGACACTGAGGCAGATACGCTGCGGATCGCTTACCTGTTCGCAAAGCAGCACCAGGTTGTCGGTCAAGGCCCGCTTCGCGTCATTCGCGTTCATGCCATCGGGGATATGAACCGTAACCACCAAGCCGGTGCGATTCCTAAGCAAGTCGATCATCCGTTCCATGTCGCATCTCCTCGTCGCAGATGGGCCACCACCCCGCCTATACGTCGAACAACAAACCCATGACGACAGATGTGGCCACCACCGGGCTTGACCCGGTGGAGCCAGTGACTGGCAGGACAACTGTCTCGCCAAGGGCCTCTTGCGCCCGGACTGCGCGAGGCCGGAGCTCTCGCTCTCTACTCGCGCCTACCGGGCACGGACCCTCTGTTTGACTCGATACGCGAGAACACCAGGTCAGCCGCTCCACCGGCTCAAGGCCGGTGGTGACGCACTCACCGCTGAGCCCGAATGTCCCTGTACCACTCAACGAAGCGCTCGATACCGTCCGGCACCTCTGTGGTGGGGTGATAATCCAAAAGCTCCTTTGCCTTGCTGACATCGGCACAGGTGATCGTCACATCACCCGGCTGCATCGGCTGACGATCCAGGATGGCCTTCTTGCCAACGGCTGACTCGATCAGCTCCACCAGCTTGCTGAGACTTGTCGTGCGAGATTCGCCCAGGTTGAGGATCTCGTAGCCCAGATCCCTATCCACCGCAGCTTCGACGCCGTCGATGATGTCCGTATAATAGGTATAGTCACGTTCGGTCGTCCCGTCCCCATAGAACGGCACTGGTTCCCCGCTATCGATCAGCCGCGTGAACTTGTGGATGGCCATGTCCGGGCGTTGGCGCGGGCCATAGACCGTGAAGAAACGCAACGCCGTGAAAGAGATGCCGTAGAGATGGTAATAGTTGTATCCGTAGAGCTCGCCGGCCGCTTTCGTCGCGGCATAGGGGCTGACAGGGCGGTTGACGGCAGCGTCTTCACTGAAGGGAATCTCTTTAACGTTCCCGTAGACGCTGGAAGATGAGGCGAAGACAAAACGCGTGATGTTGTGCTTGCGTGCCGCTTCGAGAAGGTTCAGCGTTCCCCGGCAGTTGACCTGCTCGTAGAGGATGGGATCAACCAGGCTGGGACGCACACCGGCACGCGCGGCGAGATGGACAATGACATCAAAGCTGTGGTTATCGAAGAGCGCGGCAACGAGGGATGCATCCAGAATATCGCCCCTCACCACCGACAACCCGTCGGGAGCACCCAACTCCGTCAGGTTCCGTTCCTTGATAGCGGGATCGTAGTACTCATTGAAGTTGTCGAGCACAACCACTTCATCCCCCCGCCCCAGCAATCGCTGCGACAGGTGGCTTCCAATGAACCCCGCTCCGCCTGTGACTAGTATACGCATAGTAACTCCCCTGCCCTCATCATCCGGTCCTGCCTCGCGCTCCGCGTGGACCGTGGCAACAAGACGGACCGTATCTATTAGCCTGTGCCCTGTCAATGCGGTGCTTCAACGCACCCACATTACGCTTGGCCCAACACGTACTCTGCGCTAGTTTTACCCCTCCAAGCGCATGAGAGGCTGATATGAGCGATCAGACCGAAAAACCGAGATGGAAAGGCATCGTCCTCGCGGGCGGCACAGGCACCCGCCTGCATCCCGTCACGCTCGGCGTCAGCAAGCAGCATCTCCCGGTTTATGACAAACCGATGATCTATTATCCCATCTCAACTCTCATGTTGGGTGGCATTCGGGATATCCTGATCATCTCCACGCCCCACGATCTGCCGCGTTTCCGAGAGTTGCTGGGCGATGGTTCACAGATCGGCGTACGTTTCGAATATGCCGTGCAGGACGCCCCGCGTGGCATTCCTGAAGCGTTCATTATCGGTGCGGATTTCATCGATGGCGCCCCCTGCTGCCTGATTCTTGGCGACAACCTGTTCTATGGCGACATGGGCTTTTTCCGACGCGCCCTGACCTACACGACCGGCGCCACGATCTTTGGCTATCCCGTGCATGATCCGGAGCGCTACGGTGTCGTCGCATTTGATGACAAGGGTAAGGTTCTGAGCATTGAGGAGAAGCCTGAAGTCCCCAAGAGCCGCTACGCCGTACCGGGGCTCTATTGTTACGACGCCAATGTGGTTGAGATCGCGCGCGGACTCAAACCATCCGACCGCGGCGAAACGGAGATTATGGGAATCAACCAGTGGTACCTTGATCGAGGCAAACTTCATGTGGGTCTTCTGGGGCGCGGCATGGCGTGGCTCGATACCGGTACACCCCAGAGCTTGCTGGAAGCCTGTAATTTTGTCGCCAGTATTGAGAATAGACAGGGGCTCAAGATTGGATGTCTTGAAGAAGTCGCCTTCCGGATGAAGTTGATCGATGCCGACCAGCTCAAGATCCTGGCTGCTGCGTTCAACGGAAACAGCTATGGCAGCTATATTGAGCAGTTGGCGGAAGAGATCATCAATCCCCCTCACAATCTTTGCGGATAGAAAGTCAGGACCTCTACAGGTCGCAAACATCACGAGAAGCTAGGGAGAAGTATGAAGACAGCATTGGTATGCGGTGCCGGTGGATTTATCGGCGGACACTTGGTCAAGAAGTTGAAGGATGAAGGCTACTGGGTGCGCGGAGCCGACATCAAGGAGCATGAGTTCTGGACCCCGCCCTGGGATGACTTTCAGCTCGTGGATCTGCGTGAGCCCGCGAACTGCGAAAAGGTCGTATTAAAGGATGGCGAGCCGATCGACGAAGTCTACCAGCTTGCCGCTGACATGGGCGGCATGGGCTTCATTCATTCAGCCGAGTGCGAGATCATGCGCAACAGCGTGCTCTGCAACGTGCACATGACCCACGCGGCCGCAACCGCCGGCTGCAAACGCTATTTCTTCTCCTCGTCCGCTTGCGTCTACCGCGACATGACCAAAGACGAGCCCGAACTGACCGAGGAAGACGCCTATCCCGCCATGCCGCATAACGAGTATGGCTGGGAGAAGCTCTATGCCGAACGCATGGCCATGACCTACGCACGCAACCAGGGCATCATCGCCCGCATCGCGCGCTTCCAGAACTGCTATGGCCCGTGTGGAACTTGGACCGGTGGCCGTGAGAAGGCGCCTGCCGCGATGTGCCGCAAGATTGCAGGTATTGAAGATGGCGGAACCATCGAGGTCTGGGGCGATGGCACGGCCATGCGCGCCTACACACTGGTGGACGACCTGGTGGATGGCATCTTCCGCCTCATGCAGTCCGACTGCGAGGTGCCGGTCAACATCGGCCGCAAAGAATACGTTTCAGTCGATGAACTGGTTCAAGTTGTCGCCGAGGCAGCCGGCAAACAGGTGAACATCAAACACATTGATGGCCCCGTCGGTGTCCTGGCGCGCAACTTCACGAACGACAAGATCAAGGCCTTGGGCTGGGAATCAAAGTTCTCGCTCAAAGAAGGCATTGCCCGCACCTACCCCTGGGTAGCCGAGCAACTCGCCAAGCAACAGGCGGGCGGCTAGACAATCCCACTCTCCCTATGCTAACTTCTCGTGATCGACGAGGTGGATAGTCGAACTGTGCCTTGCATAATCCGCGGGCACGGAGTGTGCACATAGAAGTTAGTCCGGGATTCCCGTCATAGCGCTCCGCGACAGGATATGGAACAGATCAAGTCAATAATAGGACGAGTGGCCTTCAGCCTGCTGGCCACAGTGGTCCTGGTTGCTCCCTGGCTCTTCGGAGCATGGGAAGTGTGGTGGTTCTGGTCATTCACAGCGATTCTGTTCGTTTCGAGTGCGCTCTTCGGAGCACAGCTCCTTCTTGAATCAGTCCACCACGAGGTACATACCGTATCCGGCACAGGATCCTCGCAGCGTCGGCGTCGACGAAAGACTGGAAGCACCGATTCCCAGCGACGTTGGCTCACTGTCACGCTCGTGGCTTGCCTCGCCTTCCTGGGCTATGCCGCTCTCCGCCTGATACAAACGCCCGTCTTTGCTGATGCACAGCGCAGTTTCCTTCTTTTTCTTACCCCCTTCCTGGTGGGAGTTCAGGTAGTGTTCGGACTGACCCGAGAACAGCGACGCTTGCTGTTTAAGCTCATACTGCTTAACTTTTTGTTGCTCGGCCTTTATGGACTAATCAACCATGCCGTATGCAGCAGCCACTTCGTCCTCTGGCGACCCGGCTATCCTCAGTACATAAGGGACAGCCGCGCTACAGGAACCTATTTTTGCCCCGATCACTTCGCCGGAATCATGGAAATCGCGCTCTGCCTCGCCATAGGCGTCCTGTGCTCTCGACGTAAGGGATGGTCGTTTCATATCGGTGCCTTTGTCCTCTCTGTAATCGCACTGGCAGGCGTACTCCTCAGCAAATCGCGCGGGGCGGGACTCACAACGCTAGTGATCCTCGGTGCCACATGGATATGGGGCCTCAGGGCTTTTCCATCCCGCACCCGATGGATACTGCGGGCCGCACTGCCCATTACAGGTGTTGCTCTCATTGCTGTCGCTACCATCGTGAACGAGGGCTACTTCAAGCGGTTCGGTGCTTGGTTTGGCTGGGATCGCGCCAAGGAGCAGGCCTTCCCGGTGGCCATGGATACCGTTTGGAAGTCGACCCAAAGATCATCTCGCTGGATCATGCTCTCAGGCGCCATGCGTGCCTGGGGTGACTCACCTCTACTAGGCATCGGCCCGGGCATGCACCAGACCGTTTGGCCTCATGTCGCTGCAAGTGGCGACGGCGACATCGAACAAGGTGTCTGGCCTACCCGTCTGAACAACGCTAACTATTCCTACGAGGTCCACAACGACTGGGCGCAGTTGCTCGAGGAGTATGGGCTAATTGGGCTGGCACTGTTCCTTGTGGCGGCGATCGGCCTTTCGGTCTCGTTCCTACAGGGCCTACGACGAGTAGCTTATACAACATCAGACGACTCGACTTTCCGAAACGGCGGAAGGACGTGCGCGATGACGCTCGGAGCATGGATTGCCATGCTGGCGCTGACATTTCACTCGCTGGGAGATTTTAACCTTCAAATGTCCGCCACGACATGGCTACTCGCAGCGACACTGGGGCTCGGACTCGTCGAAGGTATATCGGGGCCATCGGCGTCAACGACTACGGCACGCCAAACATAGGGAACCGTGCAGGATCACAAACAACATGCCTATGTCGTCAGCGATCTGCATCTGGGCTCGTCCGAGACACAGTACCAGGCATTTCTGGAGTTTCTGAAACGGCTACCGGCGGAAGCTGCTCTCATCCTCAATGGAGATATCGTTAACGACCCAACCAGGCATCAGGTCTGCGAGGCAGAGAAGGAAACCGTTCTTGAGCGACTTTGCAACGAATCCCTTCACAGGCGGGTCATCTGGATTGGCGGCAACAACGATGCCGACTACCGCCCGGACGCTTCCGGCGAGATCGAGTTCCGGGATCATATCATTCTCGGCAAGGACATCTACATCTGTCACGGACACCAGTTTCTTCAATTGTCCGGCTGTACAGCATGCCTCCAGAAGATCCTACGATGCGTCTACGGGCGTATCACCGGCAGGTCCGGGCGTACCCCACACACGGCGGCCTATCTGCAACGCATCCCCCCACTCTACCGAATGGTGTGCCGTCTCTTGGCCCACAACGCCTCACGCTTCGCCCGCCAGCACGGTTGCAGGACTATTATCTGTGGCCACACCCATTACGCTGAAGAGCACACTATCAACAGTATTCGCTACCTCAATGCCGGGGCGTGGACGGAGCCCCAGGCGCATTCAGTGCTCATAACAGACAAGACGATGACACTCGCAGAAGTGATCCCATGAGATCAGCCGGAGCGACACCCCACTGCCGGATCAACGCGGCAGACCGACCAAAGACGCGTGACACCAAGTAAGCACAAGAGATGGCGAGTCGTGTTGCTGGGTGAGGGTTACAGCCCCAACCTGGGCGACCAGATGATTCGCGAAGCGCTGGCGTACATGTTTAGCCGAGCGCTTCCCGAGGTGGATCTTGTTCCTCTTGACTGGTCCGGCCGCCAGGCCAGCTCCACGGGTAACTCCATAGTTAGAACGCGAGAAGCGGGCTCCATGGCGATGATCCAAAGGAATACAAGAAAGCTGATTAACCCTCTGCGTCCCCTGCTAACCAGACGGGGACTGCTGCCATTGACATGGCCACGAATCGCCAGGGAGATACGGCATGCTGACTTCGTTCTGATTGGCGGCGGCGAACTGATCAGGACGAGTCCGGCGTTATTCCCTGATCGAATGTTCTCAGTGTGTCGTGAGGCCAGAAACTCCGGAAAGCCTTTCGGGTTCATCGCCTGCGGTGTCAACCCGAAAGTCAACGCCAGAGCTCAGGCTATTGCAGCACCGGTGCTACGGCAGGCGCGATTCATCACCGTGCGGGACCGCCCATCACGCAATCACCTCCGTCAGTGGGTGCCTGACATGAACGTAGATGACGTCGTAGTGGCCCCCGACCCAGCGGTTCTTATCGACAGGGTTCACCCGGTTTCGCAGCCACGTCATTCCAACTGTATCGGAGTCAATGTGGTTGCTTGTCATGGACTGCAGAGACACGACTGGTTCACACTTACGAGAGATCAGTTTCTCGACTGGTATGGAAGCGTGGTGGCGTCCGTCCACCGCACAACAGGACTTCGAGTCGGCCTGTTCACGAACGGCGACCCCAGCGACCAAGCTTTTGCAGAGTCACTTCTAGAATCGATCGACACCCCCGGGGTCTATCTCGCCCCCAGGCCCCACACGCCGGATACGCTGTCAGCACTGGCCGCAGGATTCACGGCAGTGGTCGCCAGCAGGTTCCATTGCATGCTGGCGGCATACGCTTTCGGGGTACCGTGTGTCGGGTTATGCTGGTCACCCAAGATAAGTGCATTCCTTGAAGATAGTGGCCACGCGGAACGGAGTTTTCGTATTGGAAGCGCCGAGCCACATGATATCGGCACCGCGATCCAATCCGCGCTCAGCAAACCGCACGAGACGTGCACCACCTACCGTGACAGCGTGTTCAAACACGCCGAAATACTCCGCAAACACTTGGAGGAACCTCTACCGTAGCCCGCTCGCCCAGCCCTACCTTACTTAGCATGATGCATCGAGAGAATATCGTCCGGTCCAGCTTCGCGCTCACCACAGCCCGCATCGTCTCGTCCATATGCGGCGCAGCGGGAACGATCATTCTTGCCCGCTGGCTAGGACCGGATGAATATGGGCTCTTGGCGTTGTGCATAACCATAGTCACCACGATCACCCTTTTCGCCGATTTTGGGCTTTCGGGATCGGTGGCCCGATTCCTCACAGAACAACTGGGTGCTCCCTCCGCTGCCCGAACAATCCTGATCACCGGCATGACGGCCAGGTTCATGCTGCTCGCCGCGTCGTGTGTGCTTCTATGGTCACTGGCCCCGCTCATTTGCGATTTCTTGAAGGAGCCACGTCTGAATGACTTTTTCTTGCTGGTCTTGCTGCTGACTGTTGGAATGGGCACGTCCAAGACGCTGTACTCACTTTTCCAGGCCACAAACAGCCTCGGCAGGTTTGCGGGCTCGGAGGCACTTCGTAGCATCGCGCTTCTTGCCGTGTCACTACTCCTCGTTGCACTTGGGCTTGGGGTGACAGGCGCGCTAATCGGTCACGTCACAAGCGTCTTTCTACAGTGCTTCGTCGCATTGGTGCTGTTGATCCCCATACTTCGCACGCTCGGACTCTTCTCGGTCACATCCCACGACTCGGCGACGCAGGGTGACTCCTGGCAAACGTGGAGCAGCCGAATCCTTCGTTACGGGGTTCCATTGATCCTGACAAGCGCGGGGTTCTTTGTGTATCGCCAAAGCGATATCCTGATGATCCAGTTTTTCCTTGGAACCGATGATGTGGCGTTCTATCACGCTCAGTCGCGAATCGTACAGATGCTTCACATCCCGGTGATTGCCGTAGGTGCCAGCGTAGCCCCCTACTTCAGCCGGGGACGAATCGATCTTCAGAGTCAGCGTGACATCTTCCAACGTTGCATGCACTTCATCCTGCTTCTGTACGTACCCGCGGCGGTGGGCATGACCCTTCTAGCCGTACCCATCATCGATCTCGTGTATGGCGTGGAATTCATGCCTGCCGCCAGCGCATTTAGCGTCTACACACTACTGTACACCCCGTCGTTCGCCGTGGCGGCGGTGATCAGCTTGCTTCTGAACTACCGTGGCCGAGCCATGCATCGCGCAGGCATCATCTCGGTTACCGCCTTAGCCAACATCGCGCTGAACATCCTCCTTATTCCAAAATTCGGCATCGTGGGGGCTGCAGCATCCACCCAACTCACGTACACTCCAGCCGTCGCGTGCTACATCTACCTGGCCACTGGGGATCTCGGCGTCAGCCGGGCCCAGATACTCCTGGGCCTAAGGAAGATCCTCGTGGCGACACTGGTCATGGCCGTCGCGATCTTCGTGTTAGCGTCAGCCATACCCCATCCGCGAGTGGCACTGACGCTCATCCCGATTGGTGCCGCTGTCTACTTCGCTACAGCGCGGATCGTTGGGGCGGTCACCGCCGAAGATATCTCCGCATTCAAGGGTCTCTTCAGAAAGCGTCGCATTGAAGCCTGAAGAACAACACATGAGCCCCACGTTCCTTGTAACGGTAGACACGGAGGGGGACAACCTCTGGAGCGCACCTTCCGAGATCACGACAGAGAACGCCGCGTTTCTGCCACGGTTTCAGTCCCTGTGCGAGAAGTATGGTGTCAAGCCGACCTATTTCGTCAACTACGAGATGGTGTCCTCACCCGTATTCAAGGCATTTGGCACACATGCATTGATGCACGACAAGGCCGAAATAGGCACACATGTGCACGCATGGAACACGCCCCCGTTGCGCCCCTTGACCAGAAACGATCGGGCTGCCATGCCCTATCTCATTGACTACACAGAGGAAGTCATGCGCGAGAAGATCGCCTACCTGACAGGCGTACTGGAGGAGACGTTCCAGCAGAAAATGGTCAGTCACAGGGCGGGAAGATGGGGTTTCGATGCACGTTACGCCACGATTCTGGCCGCCTGTGGCTACAAGGCTGATAGCTCCGTCACGCCCCATATCTGCTGGAAGCGAGCAACGGAAGCAGGCACGGTCACCTTACTCGACTATGCAAGGTACCCGGAATCACCCTACTTTCTGGATCTCAACGATATTCGTCTGCCGGGGAAGTCATCACTGCTGGAACTGCCGATGACCGTACGTCTGCGACGGCCTGGTGCGGGACGCCTGTGGAGTCGGCTTCCTGCGCGTTCGCTGTTGAGGCGGGGGGTGAATCGACTCTCACCCCCCATGTGGCTACGACCCGATGGCAAGAACTTGAAGGACATGCTTTACCTTATTGAGAACACACTTGCGAACAGGCAACCCTATGCCCAGTTCATGCTTCACTCATCGGAACTCATGCCGGGAGGCAGCCCAACATTCCAAACGCCGGCTTCAATCGAATCCCTCTACGAGCACATCGAAACCGTCTTCGAGGCAGCCAGCCGCCCGATGTCCTGCCAGACGGTTAAGGCGTTTGCCGCGGCCTTCGAAAAGGCCAATCCGCAGCCTGTGAATGTCGGCGCTTCCGATGGGCAGGGGGAACACCTATGATCGTATCTCGTCGTACGTTCCTTTCTCTCCTGCACGAGCCAACGGCATTGGTTCTCGGGTGTGAAGGACTGACAGCCCTTGGCCTGATCCGATCACTGGGCCGAGAGGGCATTCCGGTTCTTGGGGTCTCATTCGGCGCACGTCATCCTGTTTCGGGATACTCGACCTACAGCAAGGTGGCCTCCTGGCCTGCCTACGACAACGGGATCATCGAAGCCCTGTGCGAAGGGGATGACGATCCGGACGGGAGACGGGTGCTGTTCTGCGCCACCGATGCAGCCATCGCGCTCGTCGATGCACACGCGCAATCGCTCGCCCGTCGCTGGCGGATTTTTCGGAGTGGTCGCTTCTCAATGCAGCACCTCCTTCACAAGGGAAACATGTCCGCGTTGGCAGAGGAAGCAGGCTTTGATGTCCCTCCGATCCGTTCTATCCGCAGAGATTGCGATGTGGACCTGATCGCTGCCGAGACCCAGTTTCCGTGCATTCTCAAGCCCGTTGACAGCCTGCACGGCGACAAGAAGGACTTCCGCATCATCAGAGACCAACGTCACATGCAGGCTGCATTGAATCAAGCGCTTGAGGCGAACGACGAGGTCTTGCTGCAGAGCTTCGTGGAGGGAGAAGACACCACGGTTATAGAAGTCTTCGCTTTCCGATCGCCGTCACACTCGGACACCACCCATCTAGTCACTGCAGAGAAAGTCAGGCAGTATCCCCCCGTGATTGGAAGCAGTTCGTTTATACACACGACACCTGAGAATGACCTACGCGAACCGATCCAGAGATTCCTCGAACTGACAGCGTTCGAGGGACTCGTGGATTTCGAGTTTGTGCGACGGCATGATCGCACCTATTTCATCGAAGCCAACTTCCGGGCCGGCACCCCTATCGCACTCTGCCAGCGTGCCGGCTACAATCTAGCCGCCATTGCGTACCTAACAGTGGGTGGCCATCCTCCACACCCCAGAGGCATGGTACAGCCCGCCCATTACTACTTGCGCGACGAAACAGATTGGCGTCATGTGACCGAGGGACGTATTTCGCTCCGGACCTTCATTCGTGATGTGCGACGCACCAGCGAGTTCCTTGTCTTTGCGCGTGATGACCGGACGCCTTTCTGGAACTATCTAGCCAGGCAATGTTTGCGAACGCCGTTCGCCCCAATACGACGGATGGTGCGCACTCTTGGACCACAAGGACATCCATGCAAATCATGAAGATACTCACCCGATCGCTGTCCGCTGCGAGGAATCGTGTAGTTCCCCAACGACACCTTGGCCTGATCCTGTCTGTGGATCTCCAGAGCTCGGAAGAACGGGACAGCATCGCCCTGCCCTACCAGATCACGCGCTGCGAGGATCCCGCTGCAATCGCGGCCTTTTACCGTCCGCTACGACAGGACGAAGACGCGGCTGCGGCTACACAGCGCCTAGCGTCGGGCGCTCATTGCTGGATAGCCTCTGATGAGACTGCAATCCGCGGGGCAGCTTGGGTCCAGTTTGGCAGTGTAGACCTGCCGGCCCTTAGCGGACGATGCTTCACGCCGACCGGACACGTCACCTTCGGACCGGGGGTCTGTTACGTGTGCAGGCAGGCTGTTGACGAGCATTTCCGTGGCCAGCACATCAACACTGGACTGCTGCTCGCAATGGCAGCGTTCTACGGATCGCGCGGCGACACCGCCATGGTAGCCACCATGGGTGCATCCAACGCTCCGAATGTCCGTAGCTGGATGCATCTGGGGGCTATGTTGGAGGGAATTGTCAGGGTGGGTTCCCTATTGGGGATCGTGCGGCGCACGGAGATCTACATGGACAGCCGACGGGCACACTGGCAATAGGCACGGCGTGAAAATCGTACACTTCACATCAGCATTCCTTCCCCAGGTCGGAGGCGCGGAGATCGCCGTGCACGACATTGCGTCGATGCAGAGTCGATTGGGTCATGACGTGTCGGTTCTAGTCTCATTCAAGTCATGGATGGCAACGAGCCGCACCGCGCCCTACCGCACAATTCCGCTCTTTCCGGCCAGCAACAGGCTGTCATTTCTCTGCGCAACAGTTCCAGCTTTGCGTCGGGTCATGGCGCTTCAGGTTGCGGCGTGGCAGCGACGACACCGTTTTGACATCTGGCACATTCACTATGCCTACCCCGCTGCTTACGTGGCGATAGACACGCTACACCGGATGAGAGTCGGTTGTGTCGTTACGTGCCACGGGGCCGATGTCCAGCAGCGTTCATTAGGCAAAGACACCTCCCCACAACCCGGCCCCGTTCGTGGCGCCGTACGTGAAGCCCTCCTGAAGGCCGATGCGGTGACGGCACTCAGTACAGATGTACGCAATGGCTACGCCGCTCTCGGCGTGCAGGAAGATCACATTACGAATATCCCACATTTCATTGATGTCGATCGCTTCCGGCGCGCAGGAGGACGCGAGAAGATGCGGGCGACTCTTGGCATCAAGGACAACGAGAAGCTGATTCTGTCCCTGGGGCGACATCACCCAATCAAAGGGTTGGAGATCATCCCCGACGTCATAAAGGAACTGCGCCGCGAGCGGGATGACTTCGTGTGGCTTGTTGTGGGGAGCGGCACAAAAGCCCTCTTGACTGCGGCTACGCGGGAAAAGACAGCTGCTAGATTGCGCGTCATGCCCCCCATAGTCCCCCCGGCCGGCTCAGGAGAGTGGGCATTCCCATCCGAGAAACTGCTGCGCGTCTACAATGCGGCAGACTTGCTTGTCGCACCATCGCGGCAGGAATCCTTCGGAAGAGTAATGCTGGAGGGGATGGCAGCGGGTCTCCCCGTTGTGGGAACTGACATCCCCGCTTTTCGTGAGCTCATGTCAGGTGAGACACCGGGTATTCTAACGCCGGTTGACGATTACGAGGCCATGGCGAAGGTGCTGAACCAGTTATTGGATTCAGATGCAATGCGGCGAACGTTAGGCGCCAGTGCTTGCCGAACCGCATGCCAATACACACCCGCCGCTGTCATGAAGGACTACACAGCCGTATACAAACGGGTTGCGAAGCACTACGCACGGGATGCGCAGGAAACCTGAACGATCATCTAAGCCTTATTGAGGAGAATATAGGAACATGCTCTCTCCACGACTTATAGCCGCGCTGTCCATCGTCGGGACGCTCATCGTCTTGGTCGTGGCCACGCAAATGACCGGGTTCGCCGGCATCGTGGCTCCGCTTGCATTGGTCGGGGCCGTGCTTCTGTGCGCTAAACCCATGTTACTGCTGCTTGCTTTTTGGGGGTTCACAGTCATGGTACCCGTGCTCGAACTCCTGGTGTCACCTTCCATGGTCAAGTTACTCGAACACGGTCTTTCGCTCTACATTCTCGCCCTGGTAACCGCTACCGGTATTCTGAAACGCCGATCATTGCTGGATGCGAAGCCTTTCAACGTACTCCTGGCAACACTCATCGGAGCGATGGCTATCTCGGGTGTGGCCAATGCCGTGCCCGCGAAGTCGCTGGCCTATTTCGCTCTCACATACCTGAAGCATATCTGGGTATTCTCGTTTGTTCTCTTCTTTGCGGGATCACGGCGAGGGCGGCTCCTCTTCTGGGGACTCCTCGGCACCGCCCTGCTGCAGGTTGTCTTCAACTTAGCCTTCCTGGCAGGAATCAACCCTCTCCCGCACATGCTTGGCCGCGCAGGGGTGGATCAGGCCATCGGAACCTTCGGAGGCTGCTCGCAGGTTAGTTACTTCATGTTGGCCGCCATGTTTCTGCTCTTTGCCTACACACGTGTGGCGAAGGTGTTAAGGCGGAAGATCGCCGCGTATGCTGCATGGATTACGGCCCTCCTTCAATTTGCGTTCGCATACGCACTTCATTCCTATCCGCTGCTGTTTCTCGGTCTTGCTGTACAGCACGCCCTTTGCTTACGCCAACATCTTCAGCGTACGCTCAGATTCCTCGGGCAGACGCTGCTCCTGGCGGTCGTGCTACTCATTTTCGTCCGTAAGGAGACGATCTTCCACGACCATTACAGCGTCTTTTCGACGCGTATCTGGCGGACAAGTGCAGAGAGCGCACTGGGAGGAGCAAAGATGGACTCCTATCGAGAAGTATTCCTGAAGGGCCATCGACATCTTCGCTACCCACTGCTTGGTGGTGGTCCGGGGAACTACACAAGCTACGTGGCACAGATAACCGGGAGACCTAAGGCCTATCTGCCTCACTTGCTAGAACTGGGAGTGCTCTCGCACCTGCGCAGACATACCGGCAGCATTCTTCAAGCGCCACGCTCCGGGTTCATCACGCTGTGGGGCGAACTCGGCCCGCTGGGATGTCTCGCGTACTGGGGCATGTATATTTACGCCGCTATTCACGTGTTGCGGCAATTACGCCGTAATGCCTACTCCGACTTCTATCAGCGGATTTGCGCGGAGGCATTCATCCCTGCCATGGTGGTCTTCATCGTGCTAAACACTCTTCGCGATGCGCTCATACTCGCGCACCTCAACTCAGGACTGTGGATCTGGGCCGCGGCCGTATGGAAGCCCATTGCTGCCGACGAGAACGATGATTCAGCAGATGATCGGACGACACACCCTGCCCCCCCCACCCCCTTGGAGCTGCAGTGAAGGCGCTACTACTAGTCACACAGATGGAACGGGGCGGGGCTCAGAAAGTAACCCTTGCGCTGGCCAAGGCGCTCCAAAGGCGCGGATGGACAGTGCACGTGGTAGCCATGTACGACAAGGGCGACTTCATCGCCGCGATGGAAGCCGAATCAGGACTACCGATCCAGGATCTTGGCATGAAGGTGCCAGGCGGGTCACGATTGTCCAATGCCCTGCGCTCCGCCCGTGGGCTCCTGCGGTTCTACCACCTGTGTCGTCATGAGCGCATCGATGTGCTGCAGACCTTCACGCACTTCAGTAACATCATTGGCCCAATCGTCGGGCGCATTGCCGGGGTTCCTGTGTGTGTTGCGTCACAACGGAATGTTCTGGAACGGCTTTCACGATGGGTGCTGTGGCTGGACCGTATCGTTACCAATTCCTCTCTGGTTGACACCATGACAACCGTGACCGAGGAAACACGGCGCTACTGCGTGGAACGCGAAGGCATCCGAGCTACGAAACTCCTCACGGTCTACAACGGAATCGAATCGGCCAGTTGCGGTGGCGGCGCAGGTGCATCTGATGCTAGAGAGTCACGCGCCGCTCTAGGCCTCCCCCCAGAGGCGTTCGTCGTGACCACGGTGGCGAGGCTCCACGAACAGAAGGGGCACACCTACTTGATTGAAGCCATCCCGAAAGTGATTTCGCGCTGTTCACACGTACACTTTCTCATCGTCGGCGACGGTGAACTTAAGGCGGATCTTGTTCAACAGGCCACCTCAGCAGGGGTGCAGAACCATGTCCATTTCCTGGGCGCACGCAATGACGTGCCGCAACTACTCCAGCTAAGCGATGCGTTTGCACTACCATCCGTGTGGGAGGGCATGCCCAATGCATTGCTTGAAGCAATGGCTCTTGGAGTTCCTGTCATCGCAACCCGACTAAAAGGCGTGGAGGAGGTCGTATCCGACGCGAGTCTTGGCATTCTCGTGGCACCACGGGATGCGGAAGCGTTGGCCACAGCGGTGCTACAACTAGTGGAGAATCCCACACTGAGGCAGAACCTTGCGGACGCGAGTCGCGCGCACATCAGAGCGACGTTCTGCTTTGAGAAGGCTGCCGAAGTATACGACTCTCTCTACCGGAGGCTGCTATCCGCGAAGATGCCCGCTGCTCTGCTACGCGAGCGAAAAGACAGCGATCAACACTGTCACGGTGACGGAGAGAAGAGGAACAGCCATCTGTCATCGACCTGTTCGCTATGTGGGAAAGTCGCAGAGGAAGATGATAGGCTCTTTTTCGGCGGTACGGTATCGCTCCGCCGCTGTGAGCGCTGCACGTTTGTTGAGCAGCCCCAAGGCGATGATAGCCCTGCGACCGAGTACGAATCACGCTACAGCCTAGACTTCCTGTCTAAGGGACAAACCTATCGTTACCCGGGCGCCCACTCCGGCCTTGAAGATATTGCACAAAGAATGGTGCGATTGATGAGCAGGGGAGCCGTGCTGGATGTCGGTTGTGGAGACGGGCACTTCCTTGCCGTGTGCGCTCAAGCCGGGTTCACCTCCCACGGCATTGAGCCCTGCAAAGCCCTCGCGGACTATGCGAGCGGCGTATCGAAAGTAAAGGTCAAGGCGGCCTACTACGAGCCAGAGGCATTCGAAGCGGGCCGATTTGACTTTGTATCGTTCATCCAGGTTCTCGAGCATATACGACAGCCCTTAACGGCTCTCAGGACCGCATACGCTCATTTGCGTCCTGGTGGATACATTATCGTGGAAGTGCCATCCATCAACGCACCCCACTTCCTGATGTACCGCCTAACGGGCATCAAAGCGTTCGTTAGCGGTCCGACTGGTGTCATCGCACCCCACGTGAATTACTTCTCGCCGAAAACGCTGCGCTACGCGGCGGAGCAAGCGGGTTTCCGAACCCTACAGCTCACTACGGGCAGATGGCGGGTACGGCACCTCCCACCATGGAGTAGCCTTGGAAGCATCGTGGATCCTCTCATGAATGTAACGCGTATCGGCGGCATTCTCTACATCGGGAAGAAATCTTGAGCCCATGCGCGAACAGCCGCACTGAATACTCCATGGCACCACTCCGGATGTCCACGGTCGACTATCTTGTGACGTGACCAACATGCCTACTACAACGACAACAGCAACCGCGCTCGACCTCCCGTCCGTCCGAATCTTCGGCGTAACAGTATCGGGATTCCTGGAGGATCAACTTAACGAGTATATCCGCCAGAGCAGCGAGGAACACCGTAAATGCATCGTTGCCAATGTAAACATCCATGCGCTGAACTTGGCTTTCACAGATCCCCGCTTCCGGTCGTTTCTCCAGAGAAGTGACTATGTGTTCTGCGACGGCCATGGTGTTGTTGTGAGTGCGCGACTTCTCGGCAGCAAGATCCCCCCGCGCATCACGTATGCCGACTGGCTACCTCGCTTCGCTCGTTTCTGCGCGGCGGAGGGGCTGTCGATCTTTCTACTCGGTGGACGCGCCGGGATTGCCGAAACTGCTGCCGACAAGCTGAAGGGCGAAGCAACCGGTCTTCGGGTCGCAGGAACGTTCCACGGCTACTTTGACAGGACCAGGAACAGCCCCGGCAGTCTGCAAGCGATTGAGCGAATCAACGCGACGAAACCCGACATCTTGATCGTTTGCATGGGCATGCCCCTGCAGGAGTACTGGATCGAGGACCACTGGGCCGACATCCAGGCAACTGTGGCACTTACCGGCGGCGCTGCGCTCGACTATGTCTCAGGAAATCTGCGTCGCCCCCCCCAATGGCTGACCGACCACGGAATGGAGTGGCTCGGTCGTCTCGCAATCGAGCCGGGTCGACTGGCAAACCGCTACATTGTCGGGCTTCCGCTCTTCTTTCTACGACTTGCAGCGAGCACCATCCGCACCTGGTGGCAATAGCATCCATGACTACACCGTCCACACCCCCCCGAATGCTCGTTCTCTTGGTGGCGCTCATCGGCGCGCTATCCTGTTCCTGGCTCGGCAGCATCATGCATGAATCCGACCAGGCATCGTTTATCGATGGCGCCTGGCAACTGGCCCAAGGGTCGGCTCCGCTTCACGACCCGGGCTTCTACGAATACGATAAGTACTTCCTGTCGTATTGGGCCTTGGCCGGAGTCTACGCCATCTTGCCGGCGTGCGACCCCATCCTCACGGCCAACCTGTTCGGCTTCGTGGTCTACTGGGTGGGCCTCCTCTTCCTGACCGGGTTCACCAAGGGCGCGTCACCCCTTCGCCAGTGCTTGCTGTTGGGGGCGGCGCTGTCGCCATCGCTCTTGTTACATCTACCCTATTTCTCCCCGAACCTGCTTTCGGCAGGCATGCTCTTCCTGGGGGGCGGACTAGTGCGGTTGCCAAGGGGTGGTACTCTGACTGCCGCTCTCTTCTGGGCCCTGGCCGCAGGCTGCCGCGCCGATGTTCTGTTGCTCCTGCCTTTACTGGTATGGATTGCGGCCAGACAACCAACCATTTCGGGGTTGCTGACTACGTGGCGCACCTGGGCTATTGTTGGCGCCACCGGCGCAGTGCACGTATATGGCAAGTATGCCAGCTGTGCATCGCTGGGCATCGGCTACACACCATTCCTGGTGCCCCGGGTATACCTGGCATACCTTGTCTTCGGGCTGGGTAGTGGCGCCGTGGTGCTGATCCTTCTCCTGGGCATGCTGTTCAGACAGGGCTGGCGCCACCGCGCCTGGCAGCGTCGTGTATTCTGGTGGTGGGGAGCGGTTGCGCTGTCTATTCCGTTTATCTTCTATTCAGTCTACATGTTCTCGCCGCGCCATTGGATCGTGCTTCTGGCCGGCATGATCGCACTCACGGCATCTCCGCAATGGAACGCACTTGCCGCGGACCTGTCACGATGCAGGACACGATGGATGTCAGCCCTGCTCCTCGTGGCATTACTCCCTCTCGTGGTCGGCATCCGCTTGCCGTCAGCTACATCGCCGCATTTGACACTGCAGAACCCGACACTGTTCCCAACTGCAGACGGTCGCGCCCCCATGGGCGCGGTATTGCCATTCATGTGGTCGCCCCACCGCCTGGACCACAGTCACAGAACCTGGTTAGCCGCAAGGGAGATCGGACAATGGGAGGAACTGGAGGGGGCGGTGCCTATCGGGGCATCTCCACTCTATAGCATTGTAGCACTATCCGTCCGGCTCGATGGACAGACACCGAAACGAATCGAGAAGTGGAGCGGTATCCCGTTTCTATACGTGTCCACCAGGACTCTGATCAAGAAACCCTACAACCTCGATGGCAGACTGACACGTTCGATTGGCTTTGACTCATCGGTGCACCAACCCGTTATTGCAGGCGGCCGGTTCCCCGTGGGCGTAGTCAAGCTCATTACCTCGCAGTTTCCACAGAGCAGTATCACCCTGGTTGCCCGCTGGATTGAGACACTTGCCAGGCTTTTCAATGGAAACGAAGTTGTCTGGCTGGGAGAGTTGGCCCAGGGGACGATAAAGGAAGCCCCTCACTGGCAAGGCCGTTCGTTGGCCTTCCTCTCGGAACAGCATTTCACGATTACGCACAGTGCTGTCGAGTACTCAGCAGAATATGTCGGAGACGTTGCAGGCCAAGGGATGTATGCCGTGCGAATCGGGGGAGATCGGCCAAGGGAGTCGTCGTTTGTTCTCTCGGCGCCCGTCTGCGCAGCCACCTCCACCTATCCGGACTACATGCAGATTCAGCGACTGGAATAGATCACAAAGAAGAGCCAGTCGCAAACGTCCCGCCGATTTCATTGCAGCTGGAAAGCCGAGATCGCCCCTTCTATACTCTGTTGCCTCTTCTCATAGACATCATGACCCTAGACACAGACAGTTCATTGACCGCGCCGCCGCGTGGCCGCGTACGTGGCGCATGGTGTCCACTCCTCTGCTGGTCGGTCACGGCGTTGCTTTTGGTCGTTGCCTTTCACCTTCTGGGCAACACGGTCTCCAACGTAGCCAGCCGCTCCGTCTTCCGCTGGATGGTGGCGCGGTGGAACGACACGGTTTCGTATGGGGTTGATTACTCGGTGGGATGGTTCATTCCTGTTATCAGCCTCGGCGTTCTGTTCAGGCGACGCGAAGACATTGTGAGGGAGCGCGGAGGGGTGAACTTCTGGGGACTTCCCATCATTCTGGTCGCCCTCCTGATGCACTGGGCGGCGGCTCGGGCGCAGCAGCCACGCGTCTCACTAATGTCTCTGATTGCGATTCTGTGGGCGCTGCCACTGGTCTTTGGCGGATGGAAGGTAGCCCGTCATTTCATCTTTCCGGTCGGCTACCTCATGTTCTGCATCCCCTGGAACTTTCTGGATGCGTTGACATTCCCCATGCGGCTCTTCTCAAGTGCCCTCTCTGCCGGTCTCCTGAATGGGATCGGTATCGGTGTAGTGCGTTCGGGTACGATTATCCACTCCCTTTCCAGTGAAGGCCTCGATTTCAATGTGGCCGATCCATGCAGCGGGCTCAGTTCCATGTTGGCCTTGCTGGCACTGACCGCTGTCTACGCCAACCTGACCGAGAGAACATGGCTGCGCCAGGCCGTGTTGTTCATCACGGCGATTCCGCTGGCCATTGCGGGGAATATCTTCCGTATTGGCACCATTGCGGTTGTGGCGGAGTTCTTCAGCCGTGAAGTTGCATTGACTCTCTACCACGACTACTCGGCCTTCCTGATCTTTCCCGTGGCCATCTTGTTGATGATCGGGGCGGGCAATCTGATCTCCCGATTCAGCTTCAAAGGAATCAAGGAATGGATAAGCACACGTTTACAGCACACCTAGCCATCATCGGCATGCTTGGCGTGGCTGCGGTCGCGCTCAAGTTTGGCGTTGATGTCACACTCGAGGACCGACCCGGCGTATATATGCGCATGCCCGCACAAGTGCTTGATTGGACAGGACGGAAGCTGCTCTACTGCCACAACGAGGACTGTTCCTGGTCCGGTGTTGAGAACGAGTCAGCAGATGACCTCTGCCCACAGTGCCAGGCAGAGGTATACACCATGGCCTGGGTTGAGAAAGACCAACTCCCCGCAGACACAGAGTTTCTCAAGTACCGCTACACTCGCCCGACAGGAGAAATACTCATGGCGTCCATTGTCCTCAGCGGCAATGAGCGCAGTAGTATTCATCGACCTCAGCGTTGCCTTGTAGCGCAGGGCTTCGACATTACCCGTAGCGTTGTGGACTCCGTTGATCTGCCGGAACGTGGACGCCTCGATGTGATGATGCTGGATACGCTCTTTCATCATCGCGGACAGCAGACGGGGAATCATGCCCGCCCCGTGTTCTATGCCTACTGGTTCGTCGGGCAGAACAGAGAAACACCCAGCCACCTCATGCGCATGTTCTGGCTCGCATGGGATCGTGTGTTTCACGGTGTCGCTCACCGGTGGGTCTACATCATGATCCAAGGACACGGATACCGTTCTCGCGAGGCCTTTGCCGAGGCTCTGGGTGAGTTCCTTCCCACATGGTATCCCGCCATTGTTCGATAGCTCCTTGCGGAAGCCTTGACTTCGCGAGCTAAATCCGACATCACTCTCTGTGAAGAATGAAGGTGCGTGGTGACATTGTGGCGGCGGTTGTGCTGGGGGCTCTGTTTCTTGGGCTCTATGCGCTGACTGTTCCTGAGAATCATTGTGAGGCGGATCATGCCTTTCACTATGCATGGGATGTGGAGAACGCGCCACTCTATGAAGCGCTCCACCACCACCGCCTGCTGTATGTTCCGCTAGCCAAGGCCGTGCATGCCGGTGTCCGGATTCTGAATGACGAGGTCCGTGCCTACCCGGTCATGATCGGGATCAGCATGGTGGCCGGCGCCATCGCCATGGCCTTCATCTTCCTGACCTTTCGCCGGAATCTTGGATTCAGCAGGGAGGTAGCGCTATTCAGCGCCGGGCTGGTTGGCAGCTCATACGGATTCTGGCGCTATGCCTGTGAAGCAGAGGTAGCCGTCGTGGCCGCGGCACCGCTCGCTGTAGCCATTTACGTCCTCACCTCCCCCAGAATCAATGCCTTGCGTGTTCTCGTTGGCGGCGTCGCCGCCGCACTGGCCGTTCTCCTGCATATCCTGGCCATTATACCGGTTCTATTCGCGTTTCCTGCTCTGCTCATGGGCCGCGGCCGGCGTGCCCCCCTGCTGCTCTACATCCTGCTGGTGATCGCGTTGCTGGTCGCCGGATATGCTGTGTCGAACACATCGCCGTTCCCAGAGTCACCCCACGCAGACAGCGGGCATGGAGATATCCATCTGGCATTGCAGGGACCTTCGGCACTGGGTAATGCCGGCCTGGGATTCGGCCAGGCGGTGCTGTCCGGCAACTACCTCTTCTGTCTGCGGCCGTTCCGTGACTTCATGGAGAGGGAATTCTCGCATCGCATGCTTCGAGAAGAGATCCTTATTGGTCTGCAGGCAGGCAGCGTCTCGGCGGTCCTCCCTCTCGTCATTCTGCTTCTGCTCGGTCTGGTTGTGATATTCGTCGTGGATGACCGTCTCAGTCCACCGATAGCTTCCGAGGACGAAAAGGGCCCACCGCCGCCTGACCCGTCTGCTTCGATCCGTAGACTGGTACTGATCGCCATGGTGCTCTGGTTTGTCTTGCACTCGCTGGTCTTGCTGGGCTACGAGGCCGCCAACCCTGAAAACTGGGTCCTGCTCATGGTGCCTCTCTGGGTCGGCATCGCGCTGCTGTGGGCACGCGATCCGCGTGGGATACCCCGGCAGGCGCTCGGAACTCTCTTCGTCCTCCTATTGCTGCATAATTACTTCGGAGGGATGCACCTGCTTGGAAAGGAGGCGGGTGACTACAACCGTTCAAGCTCTCAGTGGATTATCGATCATGTCCGCGAGAACGACCTTATCCTGACAGACGAGACACCTGCCTATTGCTGGTTCTTGCGCTACCACTCGCCGGCCAGGATCTTGTCTCTGTCACATACCGATTCGGAGTATATGATTCAGTCGATCTCCGATGTGCGTCACTCGGGCGGACATGTACTGGCAACCCCGGATGTCTTCCTACCGTCTGGCGGCCCGCAACAAGCCACGCGCGACGAATCGGATGAAGTAAGAAGCATCCGCCAGGCCCTCCGGCCGATGTTCGTGCCCGTCTCGCATGGACAGGATGGCAGGGGGTGGGTGTTCCACCCGGAGAAGGCCAATCAGTAGGCGCCCTTGCCGAAGAGGACCACCCATACCGTGCGCAGTAGTATCTTGACGTCCAGCACCCAGCTCTGGTTACGCAGGTAGTAGACATCCAGGATGCACATATTGTGGAAATCCAGGTCGCTGCGACCCGACACCTGCCAGAGACACGTCAACCCCGGCATGCCTCCGTGTCGGCTATAGTGCCACTCCTCGTAGTAGTTCTCAAAGTCACGGCGCGGTAGCGGACGTGGCCCCACGAACACCATGCGCCCCAGCAACACGTTCACAAGCTGAGGCAATTCGTCCATGCTGAACCGGCGCAGGAAACGCCCCACGGGTGTCACGCGCGGGTCACGCTTGATCTTGAACAACCCCTCCCCCGACTCGTTGAACTCTTCCACCTGCGCCTGCAGCTCATCGGCCCGATGGCGCATGGTTCGAAACTTGTACATCATGAACGGCTCACGATTGACACCGATTCGCTCCTGAACAAAGAAGACCGGCCCCTTGCTTGTCAGCCTTACGACAAGTGCAATCAGCGCCAGAAGCGGGGCAAGGGCCACCAGTGTCAGTACCCCAAAGAGCAGCGTCAGTATACGGCTGATCCTGCGCACCTGCCAATCACGCGGAGGCACATCGAAATGGACCAGCGGAACACCATGAATCCGGTCCGCCCGCATCCCTCCCTGGTCCACCACGACCTCCAACTCGTTCGTCAGGATTTTCACCGGAATGCCGAGTTTCTGTGCCAGCTCGAGAACAAGGATGACATGGGCGACATTCAAGTCCTGTTCGGCACAAATGAGCATGTCGGCCTGCTGCTCCTTCGGCGCAACTTCCATGCTCGCCAGAAACGACTCCGTGGTTTCACCCTTCTGCCGATGCAGACGCTGCACCACTTCAAGCCCGTGCGGATGAATCGTCTCAATCAGCCCACAGATGAAGTCGGCTTCCCGGCCCCGACCGGCAACAACGGTGCGCCAGCGGTCGATCCCAAACCGTTCCCGTGCCCAACTCAGCAACGAGTCCATCCATACGCGGAAACCAACACAGAAGAAGCAATTGAGGAAAAGCAATGTGGCGAAGAAGCTGCGCGGATGGAACACGTTGCGGCGCAAATAGAAGTAAGCATAGAACAGCGCCAGGGCTGCCGCATTAGACAGCACCACGTTCCATGCCAGCGGCTGAGGCCGAATGAAGCGCCTACCGCTATAGAGATTGCGCAGCGCGTAGATCACGAAGAGCGTTAATGAGAGAAAGAGAATAATGCGCGGAGCCCTCGCGTAATAGAAAAGCTCCAGCACCTCGCCTACATCACCGGTCTCTCTGACTCCCAGAGACCGGTTCAGCACCGTAAAGAACCTCTCTCCCCACTCGCTGTGGAAGCGTACGAAGAGCGTCGCATAGTACGCCGCCACCACGGCAAAGAAATCCGATGCCAGCAGGAACAGCCACAAATGCCGAATACGGTTGTCTCGCATGGGGCAACCATAGCAGCATCCAGAGCATCAGCACAAGCCCACCAATGCAACCCGTTACTTCCGGAGCGTACCGCGGGTAGCGCCAAGCGTGTCATTTTTCGCCACGATCATGGCGAAAAATGACACGCTTGGCTCTCGAGGGGAGATCGAAGCATGTAGGTGGAAATGGCTCGCATCTGACAGCCACTCAGCTACCATGCCCGGCATGTGGACATTGGAGACAGTCCAGAAGGTCGAAGCCGTCGATCATGATGTCTGGGTGCAGGTTCTCCGCCTGATGGTCCTTGCCAGGAAGGTCGACGAACAGGTGATTCGCCTCTGCCGCCAGGGCCGCATCCGCGGCAGCTCCTTCACCGGTATCGGACAGGAGGCAATCAGCACGGCCGTAGCTGTTGCGAGCGAACCGGATGACCTCTTTGCGCCCTGTATCCGCAACCTGGCTCTCCATCTCGGCCGCGGAGAGACGCCTCTCGGTATCATGCGCCAGGTCCTGGCCCGGCCGGATGGGGCCACCGCCGGTCGCGACGGCAATATTCATCATGGACGCCTGGAGAACGGGGTCTACGCCATGATTTCCCACTTGGGTGCCATGATATCGGTCGTTGCCGGCGGCGTTATGGCCAAGCGGCGACATGGCAAGACCTCCGTGGGTGTCGCGTTCGTTGGTGATGGCACCAGCAGCACCGGGGACTTCCATGAAGCCATGAACTTTGCTGCCGTGTTCAAGGTGCCTGTTCTCGTCATCATCGAGAACAACCACTACGCCTATTCCACCCCCAACTCGCGCCAGTTCGCCTGTCGCCACCTGGTCGACCGGGCTGTCGGCTACGGCATAAAGGGCGTCTCGGCCGATGGCAACAACGCGGCCGAGATGTACGTCACTGTGCGCGATATCATGGCGGATATCCGGGTCAATCCTCGCCCGGTCCTGCTCGAAGCCGAAACCATGCGCATGCGTGGCCACGGCGAGCACGATGATTTCAAGTACGCTTCTGAGGAGTTGCTGCTGCTCTATCGCCGCCGCGACCCGATCAAGCTGGCCCTGCGCGCCATGAAAGCTGCCAGACTGATGGATGACAATGCTTTCGCCGCCATGGAGGCCGAGATAGAGACCGAGGTCAGCGCAGCCGCGAAACAGGCCCTCGCGGAATCCGAACCTTCACCGGACACGCTGGACCAGGGGGTCTATGCCGATGCGTGAGATCACATACCTCCAGGGCATTCACGAAGGACTGCAGCATGTGCTCGAACATGACCCGGAGACCGTCCTCTTCGGCCAGGATGTGGGCGCTTTTGGTGGTGCGTTCAAGCTGACGGAAGGACTCCAAGCCCGGTTCGGCGAGGACCGCGTCTTTGATACCCCGATCTGTGAATCCGCCATGCTTGGCTGCGCCATCGGGATGGCAACCCAGGGCATGCGTCCGATTGTCGAGATGCAGTTTGCCGACTTCATCACCACTGCCCTGCACCAGCTTCTCAACAACGCGGGAACCCGGCACTACCGCACCGGCAACGCCGTCCCAATCGTGGTGCGAGCACCCAGTGGTGGCGGCAGCGGCGGTGGGCCATTCCATTCAGAAGAACTCGAGACGTTCTTCTGCCATATGCCGGGCGTCAAGGTCGTCTACCCCGCCTTCCCTTCCGACGCACGCGCCGCCCTGGTGGCCGCTGTTGCGGATCCCAACCCGGTCGTCTACATGGAGAACAAGACGTGCTACCGGTCGATCAAGGAACAGGTGGATGATGGGGTTGCCCCCCTCCCCCTCGGCAAGGCCAAGGTGCGTCGGCGTGGCGTGGACGCCACGGTCATTGCCTACGGCGCCATGGTCCATGAAGCACTCCGCGCAGCTGTCGACCTCCAGGCATCCGACGGGTACGAAGTGATGGTGGTCGATTTGCGGACCCTGAAACCTTACGACCTGGACACGATCCTTGCCGCAACTGCCGCAACCGGCCGGGTTCTGGTGGTAAGCGAGGGATGGAAGACGTGCGGGTTTGCCGCCGAGATATCGGCCGCCATCACCGAAACCGGGTTTCATCTTCTGGACGCCCCCGTGCAGCGCCTGACCGCCCCGGACGTCCCTGTTCCCTTTGCCGCCACCTTGGAAGCACGTTACCGCCCCGGTGCCGCTGATATCGCCGCGGCCCTGCGCCAACTGATCGAGTTCTAGGAGAAGAGTAATGAATAGCGTACCCGTACTGATGCCGCACATGGGACAGAGCATTGCCGAGGGCACCGTCGTTAAGTGGCACAAGGCCGTTGGTGACAGCGTGCAGGAGGACGACCTGCTGGTCGAAGTGGAGAGCGACAAAGTAACGTTTGAAGTTGGCAGCCCGGTTAACGGCACGGTGGCCGCCATCACCGTCAACGAAGGCGACATGGCTGATGTCGGAACCCCGATCGCCACGATCGAGACTGAAGAGGATGTTGGCGCCAGCCAGTCGGCGACCGCGGCGCAGCGCGGTCCGTCGGAAGGGATCAGCCAGAACCTGGATAGCTATGAGCAACCCAGTGACGCATCGGAGCAGGTCGACATCCCCACCAAACTGCCCGATATGGCTCGCGACTGGCTCTCCCCCAGCGTGGCCCGCCTGGCCCTGCGCCATGGTGTCACCATGGAGGAGCTCGAATCATTACGCGGCACCGGCCGCGATGGGCGTGTCACGCGACACGACCTGATCGAACACCTGTCAACGCGAACGGTCGTACCCGGTGCTGCGGGAGCCGCATCGACTCGTGACGAGGTGGATGTTGATTCGCTGAAAGAGCATGGCCACGTTGTGCCAATGTCGGCCATCAGGCGCAGCATCGCCGACCACATGGTGCAGTCGATTCACACCAGCGCACACGTCACCATGGTGCACGCCCTTGACGTAACGGACCTGGTTAAACTGCGCGATGGGCTTAAGGCACAGTTCCAGGCGAAATACAGCAGCAAGATTACGTATACCGCCATCATGCTGTATGTCACCGGTCGCCTCTTGCGCCGTTTTCCCAATGTCAACGCATCGGCCTTCGGAACCTACATCCTTCAGCGCGACGCCATCAATGTCGGCTGCGCCGTCGCTCTGCCGGATGAAAGCCTCGTGGTGCCCGTTATCCGCAATGCCGACACCCTCTCACTGCCGGACATTGCAAAGGAGCTGGACCGACTGGTGCACCTTGCCCGTAACCGGGAGTTGGCCCGCGAGGATGTGGAGGGAGGCACCTTCACCATTTCGAACTTCGGGACCTTCGGCTCCCTCTTCGGCACCCCGATCATCAATCAGCCCCAGGTCGCGATTCTGGGCATGGGCGCCATCACCAAGCAACCGGTACCCGACGGCGACTCATTCCGCTTTGCCGATACCCTTTACCTCAGCCTGTCCTTTGACCATCGCGTTATCGATGGCGCCATGGCCGGCCGGTTCTTCCTGGGCATGCAGGAAGGCGTGCTCGCGCTCAAGGCCAAGGACTTTGACTGTTAGACAAAGAATCACGTTCAGGCGCAAAGGAGCATGAATAAGGTATGACAGAATCCACCCCCCCTACCCCAACCCCGGCCTATCTCTGGTTCGACACCGAGTTCACCAGTCTCGATCCCAGCCAGGCACGCCTGCTCCAGGTCGCCCTGCTGGTGACCGACATCAACCTGAACCGTCTTACCCCGCCGGAAGATGATCTCAACATCTGTATCGCACTTGAGGACGGCGCTCCCGTCAGCGGCTGGGTGGAGGAGAACCTGGCTGATCTACTCGCACAGTGCCGATCCGATACTGCTGTCCCGGTTGCCGAAGCCGACGCACAGCTTGCGGCGCTCGTCGATAAGGCCGTCGGGCCGGCTGCCAAAGATATCGCGGATCGACCCGTGCTGGCCGGAAACGCGGTGCATATGGATCTGCTCATGGCGCGACTCTTTCTGCCGGATTTCGAGAAGCGCCTCCACTACCGCCTCCTTGATGTGTCGACCCTGAAACTCCTCTGGAATGATCATCATCAGGGCGAGGCATTCGAGAAGGACACGGCCGGCGCTGTAGCCGCCAACCTGCCCGACGGCATCGCACCGCCCACCGGCGAAGCCCACGATGCCTACTACGATATCCACGCCTCACTCGCCGAGATGAACTACTATCGGGGCCGACTGCTGACATGACACATCTGTTCGCTATACTGGCTACAGCACTGCTCCTCCCCTGTCTCCTTTGCGCGAGCGCAGCAGATACTGAGTCAGGTCCTGTGCACGAGGCAGCGCGCTACCTGATTCACACCTGCGACGCAACCGGTCAGTTCACCTACCGAATCAACACCGATCCAGGCGTACGCGTAAGACCCAAGTACAACATCCTGCGGCACGCCGGCACCATCTACTCGCTCTGCCTCTACGAGGACCGTTACCCTACCGCACTCACGCGTGCCACCATCGCCCGTGCCGTGGGCTTCCTGCAGCGCAATGCCATCGGCGGTGTAGGCAGTCACACCAACATGCTCGCCGTCTGGTCACGCCCCGAAGTCAACCTTGGCGATGATACCCTTCAGGCCAAGTTGGGCGGCACCGGCCTCGGGCTGGTCGCACTCACCAGCGCTCAGCGCCTGGGCGTCGTGGATGTCGATATGGAGCAACTTCGCAAACTGGCCGAGTTCATCCGCTTCATGCAGGTCAAGAACGGACGCTTCATCTCGAAGTACATTCCAAGCGAGGGAGGACGTCTGGATCTCTGGGCATCGCTTTACTACCCCGGTGAAGCCGCTCTGGGCCTGGTCATGCTATACGAGTTGGATCCCGACCCCAGGTGGCTCGACTCGGCCATGCGAGCGCTCCTGTTTCTGGCCGCCGACCGCGAGGACGAGGAGGACCTGCCTCCCGACCACTGGACACTGCTCGCCACGCATCGTCTGCTCCGGCTGCCACGGGCCTGGGAGAAGAAGCGCAAGTATCAGGTTCTTGAGAAGCATGCAGCAGAGCTGTGCCAAAGCATCATCGGCACACGCCGACCCAACACCGCCTGGGTCGGCTTCACAGGCGATGGGCGCACCTGTCCCTCGGCCACGCGCCTGGAGGGCCTGATCGCTGCCCTCCCCCTTCTGAAAGACCCGCTTCTGAAGGCCCGGACACAACATGCGGTTGAGGAAGGCATAGAGTTTATGCTGCGCACCCAGCTGCGTATCGGGAAATGTGCCGGGGGCTGGCCGCGCGCAGCGGAGAGACTCCCAAAAGCCCATTCCGGCTACACCAGCAGCTTCAATCGGCGTGCCACCGAAGTCCGAATCGACTACGTGCAGCACGCCATGTCGGCCCTCTTGATGTACGAGGCCCTGCAACCGAGTCAGTGATTGCGGAGCTCTTCGCTTTCGCGCTCCAGGATACGTCGTTCTCGTGACGTCAGACTTCCCACCCCATGCATGAGTATCTTGTCGAGAAGCTGATCGATCTCCTCCATCGAGGGCCTCTCATCCTCGATCGGATCCGTCGGCACGTGATACTTCACCGTCAGTCGCGGCCGTAGGCGGGCCCTCCGCATGGCGCCACCCACTACGTCGGCCAGGGAGCGGCGTAGACGCCCATTCGCCCCCGTACGGGCTTGTCGCAGCAACTGCGCCCCAAACCAGTACCCCGCCAATCCGCCGGCCAGGTGGGCCGAATGGGCCACGTTCCCATCGCCAAACATCATGACAAACGAGACGGCGGCCAGTCCCATTGCCAATACACGCGCCCGCAGCGTGATGGGGATAATGAAGAAGAGCAAGAGGGTGATCGGCCTGTTTGGGAAGAGCGCCGCATACATGCCGATCAGGCCGAACACGCCGCCCGAAGCCCCGATGCAGTATCCTCGATCACTCATCAACAGCCAGCCCAACCCACCCACAATGCCGCTACCGATATAGAGGAGCAGGAATCGTTTCGCCCCGAGGATCTTCTCCAGTTCCCGTCCGAACATGAACACAACCAGCAGATTGAGGAGAATATGAAGAATGCTTCCGTGCAGAAGCATGTAGGTGACCGGCTGCCACAGCATCCCCGCCTTCAGGCCACGATGCGTCAGCGCAAACAGGTAGGTGACATATCCCCGCGTGGCAGAATCCAGAATCACCTGTAACACGAAAGCCGCAACCGTTCCCCACAGCACAACCTTAGTCGCCGGAGGCAACCGCCTGCGCCCCACTTCAAATACCGGTTCCCCATGCATTCCCCCCATTATGCCATCACCAAGCCCGAGTGGTAGCAAAAAGGAGGCGATCCATTCCGATTGCCCACGCGCCCTGGCGTAGCCCTGCAGCCTTGCACTCACTGGCATCTCCAAGCTATCATCACCATGTGAAGACACATCACCAGATTGACGCACGGGGACTTGCCCTCGCTAAGCACATCGTGAAGTTGATTGACGAAGATCCCCTGCACGAAGGACTCGCGAAGGCTCGTCAGACGTGTGCCCGCTGGCGCCGTATCTTGCCACCATCCCAGCAGCACTGTGTCGTAGAATGGGAAGAGATTCTAAGCCGCCCGTGGACTGAGATCAGGCAGGTGTTGCAGGACCCGAGTGAGCGGGGCAATCAACTACGACAGAACACCCCCTTCTGCGGCGTGCTCTCGAACCAGGAACGGTGGCGAATATTCAGGGAGTTCAGATCCGATGAATCGCGAGCAGCTTGACCAACCAAGAGCGAGGTCAAGGGGGAGGTCGCACAGGCCTTAGCGGTTCGGTATTCCGAACCGGTCCAGCCAAGCGGCCGTAACCTGAGCGGAGGAGCAGAGGTGCCCTCTGAGGCCTGGCAGGCCGAATGGCTTGACTAACCAAGAGCGAGGCCAAGGGGGAGGTCGCGCAGGCCTTAGCGGTTCGGTATTCCGAACCGGTCCAGCCAAGTGGCCTCCCCCTTGGCCGAGCGAGATCACCCCGGACAGGATTCGAACCTGTGACCGTCGGATTAGAAATCCGATGCTCTATCCAACTGAGCTACCGGGGTATTATGCTTATAATCAACGAGTTACGCCGTATGGCTAAACTCCGCTATTGACGTTTGTGCCGTGTTTGTGCCAAATTGGACCCGAAATAGGGGGGTGAAAATGGCACAAACTCGATACAAGACATCGGGGCCTAAGATACGGAAACAGGTCTCTTCGGTCAAGGGGCACGACTACATTCGCTGGATTGTTGATTTCGGGATAGTTGGCGACAAGCGCAAACGCGAGACGTTCAAGACCGAAGCCAGGGCCAAGACAGCTATCAGGAAGTGGAAGAGCGCCCAGAAACGCGATGCCGAAAAGCGTGACATCCTGGCAACCCGGATCGGCGAGAAGGCAGAGAAGCTCTCCACCGACAACCTACTCGATGCAAGCAGAGCCCTTGAGTCCCTGAAAGGATCGGTCTCCCTTGAGGCCGCAGCCCGATTCTACATATCACACAACACCCCTGCCGGCGGAGCCAAGACCGTTCAGGAACTCTATGATGGCTACCTGCTGTCACGCCAACTCGCCAATCGACGTCCCGACACACTCCGTGACATCCGAGGCTATCTCAAGCCGTTCACCGATCCATTCGCCGCTACCCCTGTTCAGCACGTGACCACCACGGATCTGGAGCACTGGATGCGGAAACAGAACGGCTCTCCTCGCACCCGCAACAAGCGCCGTATCCACTTGGTTGGCCTCTTCAACTACGCCGTCGACCGCAAATACTGCACCGAGAACCCGGCATCCGCCCTCGTCCGCGCCAATGTCCCCAAGTCCAAACCCTACATCATGCCGCCGGAAGATGTCGCCACACTGATGCAATACGCCCACCAGCACGAAACCGAAATAATCCCCTACCTGGCGCTCTGCCTATTCGCGGGGCTCCGGCCAGCGGGTGAGATGAGTCGCATTGACTGGAAAGACATCAATCTCGGCCGCAAAGAGATCTTCATCTCAGACACAACATCCAAGACCGGCGACGAACGGTACATAGACATCCAGGACAATCTCGCGAAGTGGCTTGCGCCCCACGACCAGGCAAGCGGCCCCATCCTCTTCTCAAGGCGCAAGTTCAATCGCATCCGAAGGAACATCACAATTCAATGGGAACCCAACTGCATGCGCCACAGCTTCGGCAGCTACCACCTTGCCATGTACGACAACGCCGGCAAAACCGCCCTCCAAATGGGCCACCGGGACATCGGCACCCTCTTCGAATACTACCGCCGGGCTGTCAGGAAAAAGGATGCGGACAAGTACTGGGGTGTGTGACTCCGCATTATGAAGCCGGCAGACACTGACCTGCTTGCCTGTTCCCGCCAGCCTGAAGCCTCCATGCGAGCGCCAAGCTGCGACAGAGATAGCGCCTCAGTTCCGTATCTCTATCTTGTAGAAAACAGCCCCCTGAATAGCCGATCCGTCACGGTACTCAAGTTCACCGTCGATAGCCGCAGTTCTCAGGCTCTTTTCGTCTCCGCCCGGTCCTGTCGGGGCGTCCTCCCATGAGCTAGCAACCAGGTCGGTCGTCCGTCTTACCTGATAGGTGATGCCGCGTTTAGCGTTCCACTGGATTACAAAGCCGGTAGGCGACGCATTAGACCCGGCGAAGGCAAACAGATCTCCGGCGTTCGCCGGATCTGTGCCAGCGTAGTACTCCATGAGATTGCTTGCCCCGTCACTGTCGAAGTCATCATCCCAGGAGACTTGTGCGATGTCGGTAATCTCGTCTTCCGGGTCCGCATCCACGATTCTCTGTTTCCAGAGATTCCCTGACCGGTCGATTATGATTACCGTATCTGCCGGAGTATCGGTTTCGTTCAAGGCTTGATCGCGGGACAGTACGGACAACAGGTAACTACCGTCCGAGATGGCCGTCAAATCGCGGTTGGTTGTCTGAAGATAACCGCTCCAATCTCCGTCCAGCGGTTCAAGAATGAACGAATAGACAAGATTGCTCTGCACCGTCACGTTGTCCTCGCCTATCCATGAGACAACCGGGCCGGTCGGGTTGATCCACCATTCCCGGATAGGCTCGACCGATACCAATGGAGATTGTCCATCAATAGTGATGGACACGGGGACCGTAACAGTCCCGGCGTTCACCGACGTTACGGTCACACTGCCCGTATAGGTGCCGTCTGCAACTCCGGTGGTGTCCAGTTCCATAGAGCAGGTCTTCAGCCCTGCGGCAGGGATGTTCGTTGTACCCGGCCATGAAACATCTACCCAGTTCAGTTCTGTGCCGATTGCCGACCGCAAGGATGTTGCCGAGAAATCTACGGACTCAAGCGGATGTTGGTGGGAACTCTCACCGATGGCCATTTCAACCACATGCACGACACCTGTCCGCGAGATGGAATTCACGTGGTCGGGCAGCACTGCCAGCACAGCGCTTCGGATAGGTTGCTCCCAAACTTCCAGAAGAACGCTCACGGCTTCAGTCTCCACGTCGGCAAGGGCTACATGAACAGTGACTGTCTGTCCGCCTATGTTTGGCACAGCGATGGTCTCAGGGTTCGCATCATTGCCGGAGTATTCCCCCGGAAAGCCCAGGTGCGTTGTACCCGCTGACTCGTCCCATCCGATGTACTCGCCGTCCTTCTCGATTCTGAGTGTGACATCAGCCCCGACCGGCCTGTAAAGCCTGAATTCAGCCTCAAAGATATTCGTGGTGAACGAATAGTCGCGCGTGAAGGTGTTTGCACCAACCACGAGGTTTGTTTCCACTCGCTCGCGCACACGATCAGCCACGGCCAACAGGTCTTCGCCAGACATCGCCTCGTTTTCGGACTGCACGAACGATAACGGTTTCAGCATAGCCGCCTTGGCTTCGTCTTCCTGTTCCTGCGACAGCGGGCCCGGCAACGAGAAGCCGATATTGATCGGCATGACATAGAAGTCCCGTGTTGTTGCCCGCGTTGCCTGAAATGGCCCAGTCCATAGGCGTGTCTCCAACGTTCCCGCCGACAGAAGGCCGTTTGCCATCAGGTGGCCCCGGAACGGCGTGTACTCTGTTCCTCCCTGCCCGCCGTGCAACTGCCCCCCTGCCGTTACAACATGATCATGCACACCCGTGAAGTCTCTCACTTTGGTCTCAACGCGGAATACGGCGGTATCCTTGCCTGTGCGGTTCTGGAACTGAATGGTAGCCTGCTTCTCCGAGGTGAATCGAATAGGTGGACAGAACGGAAGCAATGTGAGTTGGACAGGGAAGAAGATCTCCTGATTCCCGATGACCATGCCGCCAAGCGCAATCGAGTTGACTTGCCCGTCAAACGAATTGCCCGAATCCAAGTAGTAGGGACTTGACGCCTCGGAAATGATGAAATCTTCCGTCCGTTTCAGTGCCAGCGGCGCGGTAACGACGTTTGCACAGTACTTGGTTCCCATCTGTATGTAGGTGCCTGCCATGTCGGCCTTGACCGTGGCTTGTATTACGCTTGCGCCCAGGCTGACACCGCTTGCAGACCATGCCACTACTTCGGCCACTGCTGCACCTGGTGCGGTGACAACACCGGCGGCAGCTCCAGCGGCGACGGTGTGCCCGCCGATAGAAACAACACTGCTGCCCTTCTTCACCCAGTCGAGAACATCCTTTTTCACCTCGCTGACCTTGTACTTGGTGTAGTAGTCGGCCAGATTCAGCGGCAACGGCTCATGCGAAGCCCCGGAAGCCGAGACTTCAGCGGGGTCTGGGCCAATTAACAGTTGTCCCGTTCCTGCCTCCAGCGTGCGCAGTTGATCCTCCGCTGCATCCACAATACGACGTGCGCGAGCCGTGCTGAACTGCGCCGAAGAGCTCTCTGCCGCGGCTACTGAAATCCAGCCCGATCTGTACGATCTCACCCTCCAGTTCATAGCCGATGTCGAAACCACTGAGAAGCAATCGCGCCGACCCGGACTTCATGACGCAGATCGACTCAAACCAGTCCGGGATCTCCTGCACTGAATCGACTCTCAGCAATTCGAGCAGGCGACGCTCGCGTTTCAGCAGTGTCTTGATATCCTTCAGAGGTACGGAGCAGATAGACAGGTAGATCAGCTTCTTCACCAGCACCACGTAACCTTCGTTGTACACCTTACACGGCGTAAGGGCATACTTCTGCTGCAGGTTCATGACAAAGGGAACGCTCTTCCCTACTGATTCGGCTAGAGCTTTCAGTTTCATGGCTTCCTCGGTCCTGCTGATTATCCAGAGCGGTTTGTCCTGTGGTCTTCAGTTGACGGAGGGCGACTCCAGAAAGCTTTTTGCGACGGTGAGGGCGCGAGATTTGACCAGGTGGCCGTTGCCGAACCAGATGGAGTTGAGGCGACCGCTGGCGGATGTTCGCATGAATCGGTGGTCGATGTATTCGGTGACCCCGTTGTAGGCGGCCCAGAGGGTCCCGGGCACCCCTTTAAGGTCGCTGCCGGCGCCGGAGTCAAAGAAGTAGCGGGCGCAGGTGCGGTCGTGCGAAACCTTACGCAGTGCGGGCTCATCTTTGGGATCACGAGGGGAGGGAAAGACGATCGTTAGGTATCTATCCAGGCTGTTGGCATTTATTTGCAGGGTCGTCATGGCTCTGAACGTTTCGGCAAGCTCGTCATAGCCCTTCTTGATGATTCCGAGGAGGTCCTCTGCCTGCTCAAGACGCTCCTGCAGATCATGCGTATGGGGGACGCGGATATCGGCGCCCCCGTTGAGGGCCAGAGTGAGCGTATTATTGCAGACCACGCGGATGGGGGTGAACTTGATCTGTACGGCACCGTGTCCATCGTGGTTGTTGCTGAGAAGCAGGTACTTGTCTGTGATGTCGTCCCCGACAACCCGAATACTCTCCGGGAGTTTAGCCAGAATCCAGATGCGCTCCCCCTGTCCCAGCACGCCAGCGGTGTGATAGACCGCGGCATCCTGTCCGACAATCGGATCAAAGAAGCGGAAGGCATCCCGGTTCTGCAGTGGCGTGTACCCCTTGCTGACGATGCCCAATACCGGGCGGGTCTCGCCCTGCCACCCACCGCCCGGCACCACGGCATAGCGGTTCTCCACCGGAACCGGCTTCGGTCCATCCATGAAAGCCAATGGTTTCTTCTCCACGTCCCAGCCCAGTTTGGCCACAGAGATCGCTTCTTCTGCTGTAGCCGGACTGTTCAGTTTCGTACCCAGGCCATGCCAAGGCGGCTCCCCGACATACATCATCGAAGCCTCGCCATCGTTGACTAGCAACTCGTGTGACATGGCATAGCCTCCTTTCTCTACAGTTCTCTACATCAGTAGCGGCTGCTTCCACTCGCGCACTTGGCCCGGCTTGAGGCCGTTGCGCAGCTGAACGATATTGTGTGGATCGACCGACTCGTTCTCCGGAAGCGGTACATCGCCCTTCTCTTTTCCGAGTTCGGCCACGCTCTTCATGCCGGCCAGCTTATCTGAGCCCTGCAGCACCTGATTGTGGTCGTCATACCAGTTAAACCAGGGAAGCCCGGCACGGGTGTATTCCTCCGATGTGGGGGGTGTTGTGGGTGGGTTTTTACCCGTGATCGAGTGCCACACCATCGAGTTCGTGATATGCACGAAGCAGCGACTGCAGTGACCCAAGTCCCAGTCCGTATACTCATAAGGATCGTCATAGATCTCCTGCTTCATACGGCCACCCGGGGCCAATGCCATGCTGGGCTCACACACCTGTGAGAACATGTCCTCCGACTTCTCCTGCATACTGTACATGACATTTCCACGACGCCGTTCGCATTTGGGGAACCGCCTTTCGTACACCTCCCGCTTCATCGGGTAGGCCACAATCTGTAGGCCGCCATGCTCCGCTTTCCCTGTCAGTTGTTCCTCGGCCGAGTAGCCAGAGCCCAACGGCATCGCCACGAACTGCCTTATCTCCCCCTTCTTCACACAATAGCCATCCAGCCACGGCTGTTCGGGTGGCACAACATAATCCTGCTCTCTGCGGCTCAACCCAAACGCCCACTCCTTGCCTGTCACCGCGTTGATCTTGCCGGTTGCGATTTTCACCGCGAAGGGATAGCTGACTTCCCGTTCATCGTCGTAAGAGGCGTGGAAGTAGATCCACATTGCCTCCGACTGGTACATCGGGAACATCACCCCGCCGTGCTCGATCCACGCCTTTGGCACGCGCTCCGCAAAGTCATCCACGTGCTGCAGCGGAAACTCCCCTAAGCCGGGAGGCAAAGGGTAAAGCCCGTCATCATCCGGGATCCGCAGCGTCCGCTGGAGATTGATCTCTAGCTTGGCTGACGCATGCACCTCCGGAAACGAAAACACCAATGAATCATCGCTCAACTCAATCATCTCACACCTCGCACTTCTTGTTCTTCATGTCCTTCATGGTGACCCTCCTACCACTTCCCATCTCGCACCTCCCTCACCACCCGCAACAACGCATGATCCGGTGCGTCCTTAAGTTCCCGCAACAGCTGCGCGAAAACTTTCGGACGCTTAACAATCACATCCCGCAGCTCGGCCGACACCTTGCCGGCCAGGGCCAACAGAACATCCGGATCCTCGCCCAGCTCCTCGGCCCAGCGAAGGATCGTTGCCTCTGATGGCGGCGGCACCTCACACCGCTCCACCTTGCTGACATAGGACGGCTGAATCCCTAATCGCCCCGCCACCTTGCGGACCGTGAAATCCGGGCTGCCCTTCAGCAACTCCTCCCGCCGCTTCCTCAAGTACTGTCCAAATTCATTACTCATGATGACTGTATATTAAACAGTATACATGCTTGGCGCAAGCCTCTTTCTGTCATTTCTTAAGATAGGTATAGCTTACTCTACATCAACGGATTACGATGACTTCTCTGCGGGTAACCTACCATCCAGCTTCCGACGGTGGTCCGCGCCAGCCAGACCCCCACCGCCTCGAGTTGCTCCGCAACGCCGTCGGGTAAGAGCCGGCGCCCCTCAACGAGAACTACCGACTTGGCTTGCTTAAGGAGAGAATGTGGATGAGATTGTGACATGGTTGTTCAGCTACCGCTCCCTTCGCCCAACACCATATCGTCCCTGCCCTGACAAATAGTGTCTTTGCAGTTCAGATTGTCGGTTGGGTTCGGGCGATGCGTTTGGCGGTGCGTGTGAAGAGGCGGCTCGGGTCTGGGATGATGTGACAGCGTCCGAGGTCGAGCCGGTCGGCATCCCAGCAGGCGCGGATCGTGAGATCATCTGTCGGCACCTCGTAAGTGTGATGACGACAGGCAAAGGCGAGCCCCTCAATCCCTTTCGCATCCAGGCCAATGTCATCGACCGGCAGCCCAAGCACATACTCCGCCGCTCTAGGCCCATGTTCCGGGTCACGCCCGTCCGACTGGCGCTGGCAATCATGGAGACAGGCAAACAAGAGCATGATACGGGGGTCAACATCCTCGCGCTCTGCAATCCTCCGGCAATACCCCGCCACACGCTCCCAGTGCTCAAATCCATGAATCGAACGCAGGTTGACCGTTGCCTCCGCTCTAATCCTCTTCACAAGCATCTTCACGTACACAACAAGTCCAATCCCCGTTCATCCGTGTTCATCGGCAGTTCCCCCGCCGAAGATAAACTATCCCTGTGCCGCATACATCGCACTCCAACAACCCATGTAGGCTCGATCACGCACCGGATTCCCATGCACCGCGCTCTTGAAGTTATCGTAGTCGATTTCGTTCACCATTTCCGCAAGCAGCTCCGAGAACGCCTCCTTTGGACACACCGCCCGGTAGCGGTAATCTGCATGCAGATCCTCGAACGGCGCCACACTCACACCTGCCGCCGCCATCCGCTCACACACCGCCGCAATATCCTCCTCAAACCGCGATCGCACCAGCAACATCCCCTTCTGCTCACGATGCGCTACGACTGATACGAATCCTGATCTACTGAATAGCCACATATCGATCTCCTCCCTGACGCCCCTAACTCAGAGAGACAAATGCAAAGCCCTTTGGAGTCTTCGCTGAGTTTCGTTTATGGTACGGGGACAGATAGAGAGTCCCTAGTTGGTCTCCATGCATGTCTGAGATGGCATAGCTGTCTACCGGATTGTCGCTGACCGGAGAGGAACACGAACCGATGCGTTGGTACTCGATCTCGTCCCCATCGGCGGTCTGCAGACGGGCCAGGTAGGCCATGCTTCCAAAGATGGTCTTCACCGGGATCGGGTTAGACAGGTCATGACCAAATTCACCGTGCCCGCCCGGGATCTCATCCGTATCGCATCCATTTGCACTCATCTCCTGCATCGCATCGAACAGTAGCTTCTGCTGCTTGAACTTGGGGTCCCTCTGCAACTCATCCATGATCGACTCCTTCTTGCGTAGCCAAGACGGGAGAAACAGAGGCCAGAGCAGCAGAATCGCGATACTAATGAGACAACCGAACAGACATGTCGCCCAGAGCGGCGTCCGGTCTAGCCCCACATCCTTGAATGATCCCACCACTTCTCGTCTCACACGCGGAATAACCAGGATGATAAGCAGACCGACCGTCAAGTAGGCCATAGCGATAGAAAGCCACACGGGCATAGCAACAAGCACCTCCATCTATGGGTTGGGTTCAGACTGTTCGGGTTCAGGTGGTGGGAAAGTGCGCTGAAGCATGTCAATGGTTCCGTGTATCACCATCAGGGCCTGGTTGCGGGACGGAACAGGGATTTCTTCATTAGCATGCAGAACAGCGCAGCAACTCGTATTGATCAACTCCACTACGTTCTTCAGTGCGCGGTCAAAGTACTGTCCCTTTTCTTTCGAATGCCCTTTCGCTCTATTGAACAGTGCGTTAACGCCGAGGTTTTCTTCATACCCGACACCCATAGTCTGTAGCCGCTGCTTCAGGCAGATCTCCAAGACCTTCCGGCAGAGGCCCATGATAGCGCTGTAGCACCCTGCTTCGAAACAGATGCGTATCTCTCTGAGCGCATTCAAGAGGTCGTTATGAAAGACGGCCTCTTCCGGAATACCTGAAGCATAGTTCTCCAGCTCAGCGAGGTCGCTTGCGCCCGGCTGCTTGCTGGCTCCTTCTGGCTCGTCCATGCTCTCATCATCGGTCTCGCCAATGCCCGTGAGAATGGCATCCATCTTCGCCGTATTGCCGCGGGATATGTAACCATCCAACGCGATCTTGACCTCGGAGAGAGCCGGCAATATCCAATCCAAGACTGCCTCAAGCGGGACGGTCTGCCTGCCAAGGTCATGGCAGTCGAAGAATCCAGGTGCCTCAGGATCAAGCATGACTGTCCAACTAGTGCATCCGCCATCAGCGGCGACGTCCCTTACTTGAGCCATTCCCCATTCCCTTGCACACAGTTTCCGCAACGCCCGGCCCAATGCAGATGGCAGCTCCATCGGCAACCCCTTCAGTATCTGGCGAAGCAAAGCCAAGTCCTCGCGAATCTCGTCCCATTCCTCGGGTGTATGGTTGGTCGGTGTATCAAGACGTACAGTGCGGTCTCTCACCTTGCCACCCCAGATCAAAGAGTCATTGCTCTCTCTTTCTTCACCGTCCACCACCGTCCATACACCGCCCTTAAGACTCTCGTACAAACGCCCGATCAATTCAGCAAATTCAACGGTAGTCATTCTGTGCATCCCTTTCGCTGGGGTTCATCCGTCTCGGGAAGTTCTAAGCGTTCCATAATCTCCTATCACCTAACAGCCAACGGCGCAAGTGTGTTGACATACCTACTGTCGCCACCACATATGAGAAGGCTGACACCGAAGAGTTTTCCAAGCATTTCCGGGCCGACCTCATCAGCGCTACCAACTCACACTTGGCAAATGGCCGGACGGTGTATAGACTGCGGCAACGTGGGCGGCGTAGCTCTGACACGGGATGGGGGTGATCGTGATGCACAGGAAGTTCAGCAAGAAGTTCAGAGAGGTCGAGCGGCACTTGGAGGAACGGGAGTATGACTCCTGTGTTGCCGACTGTGGGCGGTTGTTTGAGGTGGCGATGCGAGACCTGCTCAAGGAGTTGAAGCAGACTGTCCGGAAGGGCGCCGATGAAGAGGCGCTTCTCAAGGCCCAACAGGCCATTGCCACGAAGAGCGACAATACCTTCGTCGATTTTGGCCTTGGCGAATTGATTGCGCTGTATCACAACGCCAATGTGCTTACCCTCCTGAAGAGCCTGAAGGCCTCCAATCTCGCGCATACCCGGCGCATAGACTGGGGAGAGGTGTCACACCTCAGGAACATAGCCGTGCATGGCCCGCGCCGAGAAGACAGCCCGATCACGGATCACCATGCCTGGCAGATGGCCAGCTGGCTTAAGGCCTTCCTGCTGGAAACGGAGCTGCTTGACGGAGTCGACCACGGCCAGACCCATGGGGGGCATAAGCCCACGAAACGCGACACCAGTTGCCCCGGTTGCGAGACAGCACTCGAAGACGCTTGGAGGTTCTGCCCGAGCTGCGGCAGCAACGTGCACTACACCTGCCCCAACTGCTCGCGAGACCTCCATGCCGAGTGGAAGATCTGTCCTTACTGCGAGACACGCACGCACAGAGACACTGAAGGCACTGCTTCCATGGAAGCAAACGAATACTACTACATGTGTCGGGGTGTCTACATTGATCAGGTTGTCAGCGCACGTGAGCGCATGATGCTCGACAAGCTTCGCCTCGAACTTGGGCTTTCATCAGAGGAGGCTGAAACACTCGAGAAGAGATGTGCACCACTCGAGGTCATCAGCTACCAAGTGGCTGTCGAAGCCGCCTTCCTTGATGGAGAAATCGACAAGCATGAACGGGAGTTCCTCGACATGAAAGCCTCCGAGCTGAAGATCGACCCGGAGGTCGCAGCAGAGATAGAGCAGCAGTGCCTGAAACTACAGACATTGCGGAAGACCGCCTCGGCAGCCTCAGACGAATAGGCGGCGGTTCTAGGTTCTGAACCACGCATCCCGCTGTCCACGGCAGGCTGACCCGACAGGATGAACATCAGCTCAAGGCGGCCAGAGTTCGACTGCGCTAGAGCATTGAATCCGCGAGTTCAGACAGAAGCTTGGCCGCCTGACTGTGGAACGGCGAGTCCTCCGAGACCGCATCCATGAGCCGCTTCAGCCATTGGCGAGCCAAGGGCAGGTTCACCGGCAGGCCTCTGCCGCTGAGATGGAGCCGGGCAAGCCCCAACATCGCTCGCGCTGCGCTTCGACCGCCTTCCTCCATGACACGTTCATACCAGTAATGGGCGTCAACTGCTGAGAATACCGGCGATTCCGGATTCGCATACAACCATGCCAAGCAGGTGTGGCTCGCCGTGATTCCCTCCTCAGACGCCCTGAGAAAGGCTTTCACCGCTTCGTCATGCCTGTCCATGTACTCCGCGTACATTCTTCCGACATGCATGAGAGCTTTGACATCGCCGGCTTTGACTGCCTTGCTGAACCAACCGACGGCCAGATCATAGTCGGCCTCGACGCCGCGACCTTCCCGGCAAGCAAAGCCTAGCCAAACCATGGCCCCCGCAAAGCCAAGCTCCGCGCCCCTCCTGAGCCAGAGAATTCCCTCAGCCAAGGCGGCCCGATTGTCCGACCATGCTGCGCAAGAATGGAACGAAACCATGGCTTCGACGATATCAGCTTGGGCTGCACGCCGCAGCCAACCAAGGGCTTTCAACCTGTCTGAAGGCACACCTCGCCCCGTCGCGTATGCGTCACCAATGGCATGGGAGACGTGCGGATCCGCATGGTCCATTTCCAGAAGACGGGCGACACACGCTCGCTGATTTCGCTGCAGCTCAAGCAAGGCTGCGCCACGAGCCCTGACGTCAGTAATGGCCGTCACCTCAACGTACTTCCGGCGCAGCCTTAAGTACTCGTCAACTGGTGATGGCTCACTCACCCGGTCCGCCCGTAGGAAAGGTGCGGCGAAGCATGTCTTTCATTCCGCATATGACCATCATTGCCTGGTCTGCAGAAGGAACAGGGACTATCTCATTCGCATGAATAACAGCGCAGCAACTGGTGTTGATCAATGCCACTACGTTCTTCAATGCGAGGTCGAGGTACTCGCCTTTGG
>JASLOA010000038.1 GCA_030745755.1 Kiritimatiellia bacterium
GCCTTGATGGAGATTTCTACTGTGAGGCCGGTGGCCGATGAGGCATTGATAGTGATGGATGTCCATGATAGCCCGTCGAACTGGTCTTGGTTGGAGCTGTCTATGGTCAGCACGTCCTGTTCTGTACCGCCGTCCAGCCGATAGCCGACTTCGAATTTGTTGCCGCTACCGTGAAGCCCGTCTCCTATCTGTGCGAAATCCATTGCTATCTGCACGCTACCATTGGATGACACGTCTATGCTCTGCGATTCCCAATAGCCCAAACTGCCCCCAACGTCTTGGCCTTCAAAGACGCCATTGGTGACCATCCACCAATTGAGGGAAGCATCGCCATTAAGACCGCCCGCCCCCGAAACACTCCACTTCGTAATGCCGGACATGTTGGTTACTATGCCCAGGGCAGTTGAGCCATGCATGCCCTTGCCTTCCTGTCCCGTGAAGTTCTCGGTCCAGATATCAGTGGCCACGGCTGAATCCGAGAGGAGGAGTCCGATCAGGCTCGCCAAGAGAGCAAGAACTGGAGTGCGGATAGTACGTCCTAATCCTGATTTCATGGCCACGTCTCCACTTTCCGACTTGTATAGAACACTCCTCTCTATACTATCAGCATGTCGAATTTAGTCGAGGAAAAGATGGACAGACAGAACTTCTATATAACGACCCCGATCTACTACGTGAACGACAGGCCTCATATCGGGCATGCCTACACGACGATACTGGCTGATGTGTTGGCGCGCTACCATCGCCTGATCAATGTGCCTACCTGGTTCCTGACGGGAACGGACGAACATGGGCAGAAGGTGCAGCGTGCGGCGGAGGCGGCCGGAATGTCGCCGCAGCAGCAGGCGGATGAGACGGTCGTGCGTTTTCAGGAGCTGTGGCGGAAACTGGAGATCACAAACGACGACTTCATCCGCACGACAGAGCCGCGCCATCAGGAGGTGGTACGGAAGATCCTGCAGGATCTGTACGACCGCGATGAGATCTACCGGGCCGAGTTCGAGGGCTGGTATTGCGTTACCTGCGAGCGGTTCTACACGGAGAAGGATCTCGTGGAGGGCCACTGCCCGGAACCGGGCTGTGGCCGGCCGGTTGAGCGCATTACGGAGCCCAACTACTTCTTCCGGATGAGCAAGTATCAGCAGTGGCTGATCGACTATATTGAGGCGAATCCGAAATTCATCCAGCCCGACTTCCGTCGCAACGAGACGCTGGGGTTCCTTCGCAAGGAGTTGACCGACCTGTGCATCTCTCGTCCCAAGAGCCGCATGGGGTGGGGCATCGAGCTGCCGTTCGACGCTGATTTTGTGACGTATGTCTGGTTCGACGCGCTGGTGAACTACATCAGCGCGGCAGGCTATCTCTCGGACGAGGCACGCTTTGAGAAGCTCTGGCCCGCTTCGTATCACCTCATTGGAAAAGACATCCTGACCACGCATACGGTCTATTGGCCCACGATGCTGAAGGCGATGGACGTGCCGATGCCGGAGACCATCTTTGCGCATGGTTGGTGGCTGGTCGGACGCGACAAGATGAGCAAGAGCGCCGGCAACGTGGTCGATCCGATTGCGATGGCCAACCAGTACGGCGTGGATGCGTTTCGCTATTTTCTGATGACGGAGATGTCGCTGGGGCAGGATGCCTCCTTCACGGAGGAAGCGTTCATCCGGCGCTACAACACAGACCTGGCCAACGACCTGGGCAATATGCTCAGTCGTGTGACCAAGCTGATCGGGAGCTACTTCGACGGAAAGATACCCGTTCCGCAGGAGCTGGGCGAGGGCGAGGAGCGCCTCAAGAGTACCACGCTGAAGGCCGCTGAGGAGCTGGTGACATCGGTCGATCGTATGCGCCCCGACCAGGGCCTGAACGGAATGGCGGCCGTGGTGCGCGAGGCAAACCGCTACATGGAAGCTCGTCAGCCCTGGACGCTGGCAAAGGCCGATGACACGCGTGCGGATGCCGGGACGGTACTCTATTACGCCGCCGAGGCGTTGCGGATTGTCAGTGGAATGCTCTACCCGGTGATGCCGGGCAAGATGGGTGAGTTGCGCAGTGCGCTGGGATTGCCCGGGGGTGATCCGGTGTTCGCCGACTTGCATGAGTGGGGACGGCTTGAGCCGGGCACACCCATCCAGAAGATGAAGATCCTGTTTCCCCGCATCCAGGCGCCCAGGGAAACCGTGCCGGTTAAGGAGAAAGCGAAGCCGAAGCAGAAGGAGGCCCCCGTGGGTGTCGTGCAGATTGAATATGCAGATTTCGCCAAGCTGTCCCTGCGCACCGCGCGTATCCTCGAAGCGGAGAAGGTGGAGGGCGCGGACAAGTTGCTGCGTCTCCAGATCGATCTCGGCGACGAGCAACGCCAGATCGTGGCCGGCATTGCCCAGCACTACGAGCCCGACACGCTGATCGGACGCAGCATTGTTGTGGTTGCCAACCTCAAGCCTGCCCGAATTCGCAAGATTGACTCGAATGGTATGTTGCTCGCCGCAACACAGGGCGATCAGTTACGCCTTGTCACAGTCGACGGCGACATGCCGGTGGGCAGTTCAGTTGGGTGATGCTTGATCATCCTGCGCTGATCTGAGAAGGTAAAAGCATGGCTGAGAACGCACTACTTCTAGCACTCGCTGTGGGCACAATCGTGGCCATGACGTTCATTCTGGGCTGGTTCTTTCGTAGGTTGAGCCGGATTGAGCATGCTCACTGGGCCGAGAAGGCGGGTGACAGCACGCCGCGCTGGGTCCGCTTCCTGGTGGGCAAGAAGGGCAACAAGCTGGTAGAGGAACTTGCCGCAAGCGAGCAGCCGGAGAGTGAGTGATCATGACGGCGGAACGCCAGAGTGTCCGCACCCGCCTGGAGCAGATCGAAGTGCTGCCGGGACGTCCTCGTGAAAACACGGCCCATATGCTCGCCCGGATTCATGCCGCGCGAACGGATGGCATCAGACTAGTCGTATTTCCCGAAATGGCCGTGCCCGGCTACCTGCTGGGCGATGAGTGGGAGCGCGCGTCTTTTCTAAACGAATGCGTCGCCTGCGGAGAGGCGCTGCGGGCCGCCTCGGACGGCCTCGTTGTGGTCTTCGGCAATGTGGCGCTGGATCCTGCCCGTCGCAATGAAGATGGGCGCGTACGCAAGTACAACGCAGCTTTCGTCGCCCAGGACGGCGCGTTCATGGGGCCGGCCGGTTCGGCTTACCCCTTTGTCATCAAGGCGCTGCTGCCCAACTACCGCGAATTCGATGACAGCCGCCACTTCTTCGATCTGAGAAAGCTGGCGCTTGAGGAGGGACAGTCCCTTGACGCGCTCATCGCCCCGGTGCCGACCCGCGTGGGACGGCTGGGCTGCCTGATCTGTGAAGATGCGTGGGATGCCGACTATGCACTCTCGCCCCTCGACGCGCTGGCCGCCAATGGTGCGGATCTCTTTCTGAACATCAGCGCCTCGCCGTATACGCTGAACAAGAATCACAAACGCAACCGCGTGTTTGCCGATCATGCGGAGCGGCTGAAGCGGCCACTGGTCTATGTCAACAAGGTCGGCGTGCAAAACAACGGTAAGACGGTATTCACGTTCGAGGGACAGTCATGCGTCTATGATGCGCATGGGCACCACACGGATTGCGGTGCCCCGTTCGAGGCCGCCTCGTTGACGATCGACTTACCCCTTGATCCGGCTGTCTCGTTTGGTGAGCCACTGGAGTTGCAGGAGGACTCGATTGACGAACTGCGTCTTGCTCTCGAGTTCGGGATGCGGCGGTTTCTCGAGCAATGCGGTGCCACGCGGGTGGTCGTGGGGGCGTCGGGCGGCATCGATTCCGCTGTGGCCGCGGCGCTCTGTGCGCGCATCCTCCCGCCGGATCAGTTGCTCCTGGTGAATATGCCCAGCCGCTACAACTCGGAGACGACGCGCCACCTGGCCGTGGAGCTGGCTGAGAACCTGGGCTGCCTCTACGCCGAGGTGCCGATCGAAGAGAGCGTGGCGACGACGATCGCTCAGATCGACGGGCTTGTGGCGCGCAGTCCGGACGGAAGCATGGCGCGTGAGCTGAAGCTTACTCCGTTCATGTTGGAGAATGTTCAGGCGCGGGACCGCTCCTCACGCATTCTGGCTGCCGTGGCATCGGCCTTCGGGGGCGTCTTCACCTGCAATGCCAACAAGTCGGAAGCCACGGTAGGCTATACAACGCTCTACGGCGACCTGGGCGGCTTCATGGCCTGCCTGGCGGACCTCTGGAAAGGAGAGGTGTACGAGCTGTCGGTCCACCTGAATGCCATCAGTCCATCTCCGGTCATTCCGCAGGGGTCGATCGATGTGATGCCATCCGCTGAACTGAGTGCCGACCAGGCGGTGGATGAGCAGAAGGGCGATCCGCTGGTCTATCCCTACCACGACCGTCTCTTTGCAAGCTGGGTGGAGTGGTGGAACCGCGCCACACCTGAAGAGAACCTGCGTTGGTACGCAGACGGGGTTTTGGAGAAGCAGATCGGATACGAGGGATCTGTCGCAGATCTGTTCCCGGATGCAGCGGCCTTCATTGCCGACCTGGAGCGCTGGTGGAATCTCTACCAGGGCATGGGTATCGCCAAGCGCATCCAGGCCCCGCCGGTTCTGGGGGTCAAACGCCGCGTGTTCGGATTCGACCACCGCGAATCCCAAATGGGGCCGCGCTATACGCGCGCCTACGAGGCGCTGAAGGCGGAGTTGCTGGGGCGTGATCTGTGATGGGGAGACGGCTCGCCGGGACAGCTCGCCCTACCTGATCGTGGGTATGGCGACATTCAGGGCTGGGTAGGGCGAGCCGTCCCGGCGAGCCGCTGAAGCATCCCGAGAACGACTCTCCCCACTGTCTCCAGGCTTTCGGCGCTCAGCTTGTCCATCGTGTCGGCATCAGTGTGCCAGTAGTCGTTCAAGCCCGGGGCGGAGCCGAACTCGAAATCGATCAGGTCGATCGCTGGAATGCCGCGTTCCAGAAATGGAACGTGATCGTCCAGAATAGCACCGCCGGAGATGCCGAACTGCGACCGCACACCCTCGTTTTGGGCGGCATCGAAGGCAACGCTGAGTAGATCCCGTGTGACGTTGCGGGGGATACGGATGCTGAGATCGCTGTCGCCAATCATATCCAGGACAATCACGGCACGCACTTTGTTCTGCAGATCCGCGTCTATGATCTGCTCCGCCATGTGGCGGCTGCCGTGCAAGCCGTCCTGCGGCCCGTAGTCATGGAGTGCCTCCTCGCCATCAACGAACGCCAGGATGATGGGTGGTGATGTGCTGCCGCGCTCTGCGAGAAGATCTGCCAGGTAAAGCAGAAGACCCGTGCTCGATCCAGAATCGTTGGCCCCGACAAAGTGGTCCGAGATGCCGGCCTTGGTATCGTAGTGTGAGAGCAGAATGACAGCCGGGGTTGCGGAGCCGGCAAGTATCTCGGACAGGGTGTCGCCATCAAGACCGGGCGGGACGCCAATCACGTTTGCAAAGACAACGTCGGCCCCGGGCGTGGCATCGGGAAAAGCGTCAAGCAGAGGCCGGTAGCCTGTCCCGCGGAGCCGTTCGGAAATATAGGCCGCCGCGCTGGAAGCCCCGGGCGTGCCGGATACTCGTGGGCCGATAGCCACAAAGCGGGCCACTTCCTGCAGTGCCGCCTCGCCATCGACTGCATCGGGCGAGGGGAGAGTGGAGGGGGCGGGGGAGTGGGAGCAGGCGCCCAGAAGGGTGATGAGAGCGATCGCAGGGAAGAGCGTGGCTGGGCGTTGGAGGTTGAATGTGGGATGTTGGATGTTCAGGCTCCCTCTCAGTGTCATGTCAACCAACTTGTGCAATACGCCATGTCATTCCGAGCGAAGCCGAGGAATCTCCTGTCCGCCCGCCCGCAAGGAGATCCCTCGACAGGCTCGGGATGACAACGGAGATAGTCTTCGCCGTCCAACATGTGTGAAATGCCCTAATCGATCTCCAGTCCAATCACCTCAATGATCCGGTCCAGGTCCTCATTCGAGAAGAAGTCGATCTGGATGCTGCCCTTGCCCTTCTTGCCGTTGGCATAGGTGCGGCTGGGGGTGACGCGGACACTCGTGCCGAAGTGGCTGTGGAGGCGATCGGAGAGATGTCCGATGTGGCTGGCCGGCAAGTCCTGTTTCATGGCGCGTGGCTTGCGCGGTGGGCGCTGCATCTTCTTGATGAGCTCGTCCAGCGCCCGTACGGAGAGGCCCTGGCTGACAGCGGCTTCGGCCACCTGGGTCTGTTCCTCGGGAATGGTCAGGCCCGTGATAAGTTTGGCGTGTCCGGCGCTGAGCTTGCCCTCGGCCAAGAGGGCCCTGACAGGTTCCGGCAGTTCGCGGATACGCAGTGCATTGGTTACGGCGCTGCGCGAACAGCCGACTCTGTCGGCCACCTGTTCGTGTGTGAGGGAGAACCGGTCGAGCAGAAGCTGGTAACCATCGGCGATCTCAACGATGTTCAGATCCTCGCGCTGCAGGTTCTCAACCAGGGCGACCTCGAGCGCTTCCTCGTCTGCGGCTTCCATAATGATAACGGGCACATCTTCGAGGCCGGCCTGGATGGAGGCCCGCAGGCGGCGCTCCCCGGCCATCAGCTCGTAGCCTTCACCCGTTTGGCGCACCAGGAGCGGCTGCAGGACACCGCGCTGACGGATCGACTGCGCCAATTCGCCCAGTGCATCTTCATCAAAGGCACGGCGCGGCTGGAAGGCGCAGGGCGTGATGGCGTCCACCGAAATGCGCTGGATACCGGGAATGGCGGGTTCTTCCTGCTCCGAAACGGGCGCGACGTCAACGCCATCGCGAATCAATGCTCCAAGTCCGCGTCCCAAACCACCTTGTCGTGCTGCCATGATAGCCGTCCTTTATCCTTCGCTCCTTAAGCGAGAGTTCTTTGAGTAGACGAGTCGAACAATTTCGCGGAGGTATTGTGTGATAGCCATGGTTGTGGTTCAAGGTTCAAAGGTTAAGAGGTTCAAGGTTACCGGACGGAACCGGATATGTGCCGCTCCCAACCTTTGAACCGTTGAACCTTGAACCTTGAACCCTTTCAGCGGAGCTGGCTAGTGTGTTCCTGCAATCTTCACTGTGGCCTTGAGTCCGCCACCTTCATGTAAGAGGAGGCGACTTGCCTTGACCCTTCCCTGCAAGAAGGCGCCCGGCATGACCGTCACAAGTCCACTGACTTCAACGGTGCCCCGGAAATTGCCTTCGACGATGAAATTCTCGCAACGCAGCTTGGAACGGTACGATAACTCTGCACCCTTCCGTATCAGAATATCACGTGTGTCGATTTTAGCAATATCGCCTGAAGCGTGAGATCCGAGCTCCAGCCGCCGACAGATCTTGGTGGTGCTGTCCTCGATTCGCCCGTCCAGGATCAGGTTGCCCACCACGACGTGTGCCTTGGTCAGACTTCCCCCGTTGCGCACCTGCACCGTCCCAATGGTCTTGACGCGGCCCGACCAGTCGGACTCGATGATTTGCTCGTCGGCCACGAGAATCTTGCGGCACTTGGGACAGTAGGTCTTCTGGATGCGGCCGCGCAGCGTGAAAGTGTAGCCGCACTCGTAGCAGACGATCTCGAACGTGTCGGGGATGACCGTATGGCCAATCTTGCCCCTGGGCATGCCCTTGGTCTTGGCGGCCGAATCCCGGTGGGCTGCGGGCAGACGGGTCCGGGACTGACCGTAGTGGGGATCTTGCTTGTTCTTCCCCGTACGACGGACAGCCTGGACGGACGCGAATCCGTCAATGACCAGTGGGTCCTTGGCGGTCACCTATTCCCCCTTCAGGACTGTAGGTCTACTTCTTCTGAAAGAGGCCCTTGCCTTTGTCTTCCGCTTCGGTGTCTTCTTCGAGCACGCCCTCTTCTGCGGCGGGCTGAACCGGTTTGTGGTCAGGCGTGGCACGCGCTGGAGACTGACCGGAGGGGTTGACCTCGGTCTTGCCGATGAGTGTGGCACCGTCCTCGACGCTCAGGCGCTTGGCGCGGATATCGCCGGTCAGCTTGGCCGTGGCTGTGAGCTGAATGCGATCCTTGGCCGTGACGTTGCCGTTGACCTGGCCCTTAACGACGGCCGAGTCGGAGGCAATGTTGCCATTGATGACGGCGTTGGCACCGATCGTGGTGTTGCCGCTACTGCTGAGATCGCCATTGAGCTTGCCGTCGATCTGGATCGTACTGGCACACTTAACGGAACCGGTGATCTCGATGTCTTCGGCGATGGTGGTTTGAACTGCTTCGCTATCCATGCTTGCTACCTCCCGCTGTTTTGCTGTGAGCGCTCCCCGTGTGTACCGCGTTGGCGGATCACGGGTATATGCCCGGTCTATCCAATCCTGCTGTCTCCTCAAGTCCGAAGAGCAGGTTCATGTTCTGTAAGGCCGATCCGGCCTGTCCCTTAACCAGATTGTCAATATACGAAACGACTCGCATCCGGCGCGTCCGCGCATCGACGCTGATGACGAGCTTGACACCGTTGGTGCCGCGCACATGCATGGAGCCGATGGGGGCCGTGCTGGGGAACACCTGCACAAAGCGCTCACCCTCGTAGAAGTCGCGGTAGACGGCCAGCAGATCTTCTTCTGTGGCGTCATGGGCCAAGGTACCGTAGAGCGTCGACATGATGCCGCGGCAGACCGGGACGACCTGGGCCGTAAAGGTGACGATGACATCCTCTCCGGCCAGCAGCCCCAACTCCCGCTCAATTTCACAGACGTGCTGATGACCGGCGAGCTTATAGGCATTCATCATGTCGTAGCGGGCCGGGTAATGGAAGACGGCATGCGGCTTGCGTCCGGCACCCGAAACGCCGGTCTTGCAATCGCAGATGATGCTGTTGGGCGCAAGCAGACCGTCTTTGACAGCGGGCGCCAGGCCGACGATACAGCTGACGGCAAAGCAGCCGGGATTTCCGACAATGCGCGTGTCTGCCGTTACCTCGCTACGATGCAGCTCGGGAATACCGTAGACCGCTTGCGGAAGCAGCTCCGGGGCTGCGTGCTCGGTTTCCAGGTCGATGCGGCTGGCGTACTCGGCATAGGCGGCGGCATCGTTGAACCGGAAGTCGCCACTGTAATCGATGATCCTGGCGCCTTTGTCGAGTTCCGCCGAGGCCAGCTTCATGCCGACCCGGTCAGGTGTGGCCATGAAGACCACGTCGGCTGGTGCAACGGCCTCTGGTGAGTCGGGTGCCACCACCACATTGTCTATGTGTCCCGACAGGTGCGGATAGAGATCGCTCAGTTTCGCGCCCGTATTCTCAACATCAACCAGGGCACCAATCTCAGCTCCCGGATGGCCGTGAAGCAGCTCCGAAATGCCAACTCCGCCATATCCACATGCCCCAATAATCTTCGCCTTAACCATGACAGTCTCCTTAGCGCTCAGACTATGCCGTCGCAGGGGGATGAATGTCAATCGCGGAGCCCGATTGCCGGTGGCGGAGAATCCTAATGCCCTGTCTCAGAATTGCGATTGCATAACGTGGGTGTCATCCCGAGCGAAGTCGAGGGATCTCTGCCACAAGATAGATATGAGATCCCTCGGCAAGCTCGGGATGACAAGAGCTCACACGTTCTGAGAGCTCATTTGTGTGCTCCAAGGCTAATACACCCCCCAGGAATGGACTTCCCGGATGGCTTTCTCGACCTGGGTGCGTATCGATTCGAGACTGTCGAGGGAGGCGGATTCCTCCAGTTCGTCGATCCAGCGGGCCATGCGACGGCGATGTTCGGTTTCGTCGGGCATCACGCGCCAGGTGCGGTCTTCCCATGCGAAGTACATCAGGTCGATGCGATAGGCGTAGGGCTTCTCGAGATCACGTAGCATGATCGAAAGCATCGGTTCGCCGCAGCCGGCGGAGACGAGTATCCCCAGGAAACGCAGTTCGGCCTCCTGGGAAGAACTGAGATCAGGGACGGCCTGCGGGTCGAAGCTGAGCCAACCCTTCTCGTGCAGCCAGACGGCGGCCTGCCAGTTGAGGCCGATGCGTTCACACAGAACCGTGGGTGAAACAGGGCCCGTACTGACCCCCGCCATAGGAAACAGTGTGGCTCTCCGTGCAGGATCATCATGTACACGTACCCGTTCAACTTCGTAAGCCATGTCAAAACCCCAGTATTTGCACGCTGCCAGACCGTCGAATTGTAGCCATTGCGGGCAGCTGTGAAAAGAAGATTTCAATAACATCAAATGCCGTGAAGTCACCTTCATCTCTTGTTCGCAGGTGTGACCCTCCGTCTGGTCACCATGAATCAGGAGACATCCACCACGCGGCCGGGACGTGTGAAGATGAGCGCGCATGTTATCTGCTCTGGGGCAAGGGCTAGAATCCGTGAGAGCGCTTCTGCATAAATGGAGAGCTGCTCGCGGTGGCGCTCGAGTGCACTTTCTATATCGCTGTCGCTCGTGACGCGGTCACTCTTGTAATCGAGAATGGTGGCGCCCGTCGGGGTTCCGCTTGCGTCAAGCGTGATGGCGACGCGATCGAACACGCCGCTGACCAGACGCTCCTGGCGCACGAAATGAAAACGCTTCTCGCGCCACAGACGGGCGTTGCTGTCGGGCCTGGTCAGCGCGTTGCGTACCTCCGGTGACTCAGTGGCGCCGCGGAACTGGGTGATGGTGTCACGGGCCACGTCTGCCGAGACCGTCGTCGACGTTTCCCAGTCGGTAATGATGCTCTCAATGTCCGCATCGTCAATCCACTCAATGCGCTCGAAGAGCTCGTGTATCGCGCTACCAAAATCCAGGACATTCCTGGCTTCTTCGTCAAACAGCCAGGCGGCACGGCGCGGCGTGGTGTCGCCACCAGAGGGCTCAAGGCGCTGAAGAGGTCGCAGAGAAGACGTCGCAACAGGCGAGGGAGTGCCTTCCTGTGGCTCGCCAGAGGTCGCGTCGGGCTGAGGCGAAAGCGCGTAGTCTGTGTACCAGTCGCGGCGTCCACAGGCGTAGAGCTGAAGGGCAGGGGTGTCGGCAATCGTAATGGCTTCCTCATCGCCGGCGAGTTGCTGTTTGACAAACGCGCTGGCCGTGAAGCTCTTGGCCGTGGCGCCAGCGTAGCTGGTGACCAGGTAGAGCGCCCGCTTGGCCCGCGTGGCAGCAACGTAGAGTACGCACAGGTTCTCGAAACAGGATTCCGCATCGGCCTGCTCCACCGTCCGGGCCAGGGTCGAGTCGGCCTCGGCGACCAGGCGGTTTGGCAGTGAGAGGACCCAGTCAGGTTGCCGTGTTTGCGGATGCCGGCCCAGTAGGACGCTGCGGCGGGAATCCCGTGTGATATCGCTTCCATCCAGCTCGGGCACGATCACAATATCGAAACCGAGTCCCTTGGACTGGTGGATCGTCATGACGCGAACCGCACCCGGGGTCGGTGAGGAGGGGAGCGAATAGCTCTCGACGTAGCGACGAAAGGCGTCCGGATCACGCTCGGTGGTACGATCGAATAGGATGGCGGCCTCCACCAGGACGTCGAGGCAGTAACTGCCGTAAGCATCCAGCGGGCAGGCCGCGTCAATATAGCCACCCCATGTGCGTATGAAGGCTGCAAACCCGAGGATGTGGATCTCGGATAGTAGGGCTCTTGAAAGTGAATCTTGGATGAGTCCTTTGCGCCGCAGGTGAAGATGGAGGGGGCTCATCTGGATATGCCGCCAGGCCAACGTGTCACCGGGGTGGACCGCGAATGCCATGAGGGCAAGGATGAGTGCCACCACGCCGTTCTCGTGCAGTGTGGCTTTTCCTTCGTGAGTGACGGGAATATCCGGGCACGCCTCTCTCAGCAGATCGACCAGGTGACGTCCTGTCTTGTTGGTCCGAACCAGGATGGCCGTTTCCAATCCGCGCCGAACCGGGTCGATCTCCCGGAGCAGTGCGGCAACCGTTGCATAGCGGTCGCCGGCTGTCGGTTTCTTCTGTCCCTCGCCACATTCGGGTTCAAGCAACATCGAGACACCGGACACTTCGCTCAAGTGTGGGGCACAATCGTGCAGATGCCAGGTGCGTTCCCACTGCTGGTGTACTGCTGGTGGCAGGCGGTCATCCGGCAGGGCGTCGAAAAGAGCGTTCACCGTTTCGATGACGGGTGGAGCTGATCGATAGGACGTCGCCAGCGGCATCTCGCTGATGCGCTTGCCGTAATCGGCCAGGATCTCGCCAAAGAGGTGCGGATTGCCGCCGCGCCACCCGTAGATGGCCTGTTTGACATCTCCCACGTAGAAGAAGCTGCGGGTGTTGCTACTGTCCTGCAGCAGTTCATCGACCAGGTTGCGCAGAACCGCCCACTGCAAATCGCTTGTGTCTTGGAACTCATCCAGTAGCCAGTGGTCCAGGGCGCAATCGAGTCGGTAGTCGATGTAGAGGCGTCCCTCGGTTCCCGCCATTCGGCTCAGGCAGGCTCCCGCGTTAAAGCGGTTTGATTCGGTCAGCAGATACTGTGCATCGGCGAAGGTCATGCTGCCGGAGCGTCGCATGAGAGCGTCGTAGTGCACCTCGAACAGGTCAAGCAGGTGGTGGATGCCGGCCGTGCGGCGCAACGCTTTGCGCAGTTCGATTCCCAGCATGTGTCGAAGTACGGTCAGCAGGTTGCGGCACATCTCGGAGTCAAACTGGCACGTCCGCTTCCCGTATGTGACCGCCAGTTCACCACGGGCCAGTTCATCCAGTTGTGCCATGATTCGCGGCATGATCGTGCCGCGAGAGAAGACGCTGTCCCAGCGCGAGGCCGGGGTGTGGGCAGCGGCGCTGCCAACGATCTTCAGCAGCCCTTCCTCGAACTTGGCTGGCCAGTTACGGGCTGTGATCTGGTCGCTCAACTCCTGCGCCGCACGTGTAACGTTCTGTGTAGGGGTCAGCCAGGGCGATCCCTGTGGCCAGATGTGGCCTTCATCGCCCCACGCCATCGCATCGGAAAGTACCTGGTAGACGTCGCGGTAGTCCTGCACGAAGGCGTGCAGGCTGCGCTCCATGTTCTTTTCTTCTGTACCGTAGGTGGCCTGCTTGAACGCTTCGAAAAACTCGGTCTGGATGGCGTCGCTAACCGAAAGTGGATTGAAGATGCGATCCAGAACGCGCTCACGCATTTGCATGGCATCACTGCTGTCTTGATCCAACATCTGGAAATCGGGCGGGAGCCCGAGCTCGGTGGGAAACGCCCGAAGGACGCCGACGATGAAGCTGTCCAGCGTTCCAATATGCAGCCGCGGCAAGCAGTCCATAAGGGAGCGCAGGGCTGCAATGAAGGTGTCTGGATCGACGTCAGGCAGGCCGATACGCTTGCCCACCGCAGTGGCATCCTCGGCTGAATGGGCCGCGTCGCAGAGATGAACCACGATGCGGTCGAATATTTCCCCAGCCGCCTTACGCGAGAAGGTCAGGGCAGCGATGCGATCAGGAGGGACCCCCCCCGCCAACAGGCGCACAAATCGGTCGGCAAGCTGGAAGGTCTTGCCTGAACCGGCCGAAGCCGAAATCGCCATGTGCCCAAGAGGTTTCATTCTTTAATCGCCGTCCATCCATCGATGCCGTCGTGGAAGAGTGATTCAAAGTCGTCGTAGGTGAGCGTCTCGGCGGGTGGCCAGAAGACGCCGTTCTGAATCTGTGTGGCAATGGCCTCGGCGGAGAAGAGTGCGGCGGATGCCAGGTCGGCATCAAATGTAGGCCAGGGCTCAAGGGCGGTTTCGGAGACGGCGCGTGGCAGGCAGAAATAGGCCGGCTCAGGCGGCTCCTCGGCATCGGTGACTCCGAGGAGTGCGTATAGCGGCAACTGCAAATCGATCCACCGTTTCTCTTTGCCCGCCACGGTCACTTGGGCGTAGTCGGGCGTATCGTCACGTAGCGAAGCCAGGTGGGCCTGGACCGGGCGCGCGGGTGTGTCGGACGTCTTGTAATCGATGACCCGCAGCGCGCCCGTATCGCGGTGACGGTCGATCCTGTCGATCTTGCCTCTCACGGTCAGGCCGCCAAAGTCTGCTGTGAAGGCCTGTTCCGCCTCAATAATCTCCCAGCCCTCTGCGGCCAGTGTTGCCTGGACCCGTGCCGCGGCTTCGAGTCGCTGCTGAGCAGCATGCAGCGCCATCCGAATGGGCAGGGACGGTGCGTGGCCGTACTGACGTTCAATCCAATGCTCGGCACGGGCAGTGAGGAAGTCAGCGATCAGGCGCGCGTCGGTTGAGGTGCGGAGATCCGGGTTCTCGCCCATGCGCTGGAGGGCGTCGTGGACCAGGATGCCGAAGTCGAGCGTATCCGGAGCGCGTTTAGTATCATCCTGGCTCTCCATGCGCAGCACGTACGTGAGGTAGAAGCGGAACGGGCAAGCCAGGTAACTGCGAAATGCCGTCACGGAAACGGTGCGTGGGGGCTTGAGTGGGGCCGTCAGGTTCGGGTCGAGACCGAAGCTCGTGGTGGCAGCGGGCCTGACGCGTGCGGACGAGACGTCGCTGAAGAGGTGCTGTGCACGTGTGGCAAGTTCACTGTCTTCGCATTGGAGAAGCAGGCGCGAGGGGCGGAGCGGGTCGCCGCTGTCGGACACCTTTCCGGCGATAAGCCACGTGCTACCTGACTCCTGCCGAGAAGCGATGATGCCCTGCAGGAGAAACGCATCACGCGCAAGCAGATCGGCATCGCAACGCATACCAAGCGTGGCACGCAAGGTGTCAGTCAAGAAGGGGTCGGCGGCGGAGGCGGAGGGCACGGCGCCTTCATTGACGCCGGCAATAACAAGGCGAGGGGCCGGATTCCATGCCAGCTCCAGCCACCCGTCCAGATCCATCGCCTCAATCCCGCGTTCGCGATGGTAGCCCGCTTCGCCGAGACGCCGACCCAGGAGCAAGGCGGCCGTGCGGTGCGAGAGCTCGGAGGTGGATTCGGCATCGCTCAATTCATGGATGGCCTTGTCGATCTCACGCGCCGCCCGTTCGAACTCATCATCTTCGGCCAACCCCGCCGTGATCGTCTTGTGTTCAAGAACGGCTTTTAAGAAAGAACGCAGATTCATCGCCAGGGAGGAGCCCTTCTGCGGCAGTAGGGCGCCGAGCCAGTCGAGCGTCTGCTTTAGAGGTTGTGGTGCATCGTTGGCCGCAAGCCAGTGCCGAACGGCGGCAAGGTCCCATGGCAGTCGTTCGTTCTGAAGATCGTCCAGCTGCCGCAGTAGGGCGGCAGCGTGCCCCTCCTCCTGGTCGTCCAGATGGGCGAGCAGGTCGGGTTGACGGAGCAGGCAGGCCAGGGAGGCATAGCTGCGGTCGGTGACAAGGTTTAGCCACGCCGTAACGAGATGATAGAGCGGATGCTCGCGTAGGGGTTTATCGGCCGGATCGAATGCGGTTCCGCCCCGCTGCTGGATGGCGGCTTGTAGATGCGGGACGAGCCCGCGGTCCGGCGTGCCAATAGCCGCGCTGTGGGCATCCTCAAGGAACAGGTCGACCGCTGTCGCGGCCTGGTCCGGTGAGGTGGCGGCTAGCTTGATGTGGGTGTCGGGGGAGGGGATGTCGATCGGGCGCTTGGTCCAGGTGGCGGGCAGAGGGCGCCCCCACGTGTCGAAGGCATCGGCAAGGGTCTCCGGCGCGGCAACAAGGATCTCGATCTGCACGTGCTCAGCCAACTGTTCCAGTACCCGTCGTGCCGGTGCAGTGGGATCGGGCACGGCGGCAACAACAATGCGGTTAATCGCATCATCGCATTCGGGGTTCTCCATTGCGGCCAGTTGCGTGCGGCAAGGGTCGTGCAACCCGCCCTGGGCAAGTGCGTCGAGATAGGCGGCCTCAAGCGTGGCGAGATCTTGCCACCGTTCAAGTTCCACCAGGTCGTCAGCCCGTTCATGCACAAGTTCATGAATGGTGAGTCCTGCTTCGAGCAGGGCGTGACGAAGATCCTCAACCATGGACGCGAAGCGAAGCGCCCATTCGGCGTCTGTATCGGCGGGGGGAGACGGAAGCAGGCCGGTCAGTGTGGTGGGGTCGGTCGCTGAGAGCAGTGTAACCCAACAGGCCTGCACATCGAGTGATCCTGCGACGGGCAGAGATGTCGCAGAACGCAGAAGCACGGAGGGGGTGATAACCTGGCAGGATAGCAGCGCGGTGCCGGCCTCGGCACAACGGAGGGCAAGCGCATCGGTCAGGCGTCGCCCGGCCTGGCGCGTGGGGGCCAGGATGAGGGTGAAGGACAGATCAACCGGCTCGCCAGGAGGTGCCGGGATGATGAAATCACGCACCGCTTCAACAAGGGGGCGGTCCCATCCCAGGAAATGGCGTGTCAGCGGCATGTGGTGAGAATAGAGAGAGCGGCATTCAAAGGGAAGTCAAACCGTGTGCAGTGTCGTGGTGCGATGCGATACGACTACTGCTAGAAGCCCCGACTGACTCAGAGAGCCAGCTTGATCTCCATGTCTGGGTAGTCAATCGTTAAGACGAAATGATCAAGACAGTTGGCAACACCAAGCAAAGCAGGGATCTCTGTTGGAACGCATGAGATCAACATGTTCTCGAATGACGCGAATACGTCACTGAGATCTGGCGTGAGAATACTGATGTCGAATGTATGCAGGTATACATCGGTTGCCCCTGAAACTCCAACGGTCGTCTCCGACATCACGTTGTCGCCCTGGAAGTTGTGCCCCAGATCGACGGCGAGAGATTCAGGGAAAGCGCAATGATCTGCCCCGGTGTCCACAAGCGCGTACACAACCGCCGACAGACCCGAATGCGGATTGGAGATTCTCACCGGCAGATAAGTGGAAGGCGGGCGAACAATACTGCCCGCCTGATCTGAGAAGGAGACAAAGGGATAGGTGCATTCAGGCATGAGACACTTGTCAGAAAATGTGGGTCACGTTCTTCTTGGGCACCATAACCAAAAGGGGTTCCTTGTTGCCCAGTGCTTTTCTGGCCTTCTTCATGACCGGCCCGATCTTTCGACCGGAAGCGACCGGTTTCATGCGCTTGTCGGCCGTAAAGGCGGCAACGCGGCTCTGCGCCGAAGGAACTGTGATTGTCAGTGGTTTCATTGTAATCGCTCCTATCTACCCGTGCTCAGAACTGATCCTATGCCTCTCTTGTGGCTGAGTCCAGCATAAGCCGTACTCGTCCGTTCTAATCCGTGATACGGCGCCCCCTATGCTTCTCCATGGAATGACATTGCTACACAGGGCTCCATAACGGACGGGGAGATCGGGGGTGGACCAAGCGACTTCAGAAGCTGAAACCGAGAACACGAATGGCGAAGCGGGTGGTGAGCCCGAGTAGGATCAGGCCCAGCAGCAGTGTCAACGCTAGCTGCTCGTGCGGGGTGAGGCCGAGACAGGCTTTGAAGACGGCACGTGCCTGGCCGGCGATGTCATCCCCGATACGGAGCAGGCGTTTGCGGAATCGCGAGTTCACGAGACGGCGATGTTGACCAGGCGGTTGGGCACGACGATGACCTTGCGGACGGTCTTGCCCTCGATGTACTTCTGAATCGATGGGTCGGCCATGGCGGCGGCTTCAAGTTCTGACTGCGGCGCATCTGCGGCGGCGGTGAGCCGACCGCGCACTTTGCCGTTTACCTGTACGACGAGTTCAACCGTGTCCCGGGCCAACGCCTGCTTGTCGACTGCAGGCCAGGTGGCGCGTAGCACAGAACCTTCGTGACCCAGCTCCCGCCAGATCTCTTCAGCAATGTGGGGGGCAAACGGGGACAGCAGGAGGGTCATGCTTTCGATACTGGCGCGGAAGACGGCCTTCATGCTGTCCGAGCTGTCGCCGGTTACATGGCAGCTATCGACACTGTTGCTCAGCTCCATGATGGCGGCAATGGCGGCATTGAAGTGGAACCCGCCCTCCATGTCGTGCGTAATGTGCTCGATGGTCTCGTGCAGCTTGCGGTAAAGGTCCCGCTCAGCGGTGTCCATCGCGGAGAGGTCACCCACCGTTGCGGGGGCGTCTTTCAGTAAGTCGTGGTGGTCGTAGACCCGTCGCCAAAAACGGCGCAGGAAGCGGGAGGCGCCCTCGATGCCCTGGTCGTTCCACTCGGCATCCTTCTCGGGCGGTCCGATGAAGAGCGTGTAGAGACGCAGCGTATCGGCCCCGTAGGACTCGATCAGCTCGTCCGGGCTGACCACGTTGTCCTTGGACTTCGACATCTTGTGGAGCTGGCCGTCCTTCTCGCTACGCTTGCAGATCATGCCCTGCGTGAAGAGCGCGTTGAAGGGTTCACGGAAACTGCAGGTCCCGGCGTCGTGAAGCACTTTCAGAATGAAACGTGAGTAGAGCAGGTGCAGTACGGCGTGTTCGATGCCGCCGATGTATTGGTCCACCGGCAACCACTTGTCCACGTCTTCCTTGTTGTAGGCGGCGCTCTCCAGGCGTGGGTTGACGTAGCGGAGGAAATACCAGCAGGAGCAGAGCCACTGGGCCAGTGTGTCTGTCTCGCGTTGGGCCGGCTTGCCGCAGGTGGGGCAGGTGGTCGCCACAAAAGCCTCGTGGTGCGCCAGCGGGTTGCCGTGTTCGGTCTGGAAATCCACGTCATCGGGCAGCCGTACGGGAAGGTGATCATCGGGTACCGGTACGGATCCGCAGTCATCGCAATGCACGATCGGGATGGGACACCCCCAGTAGCGTTGGCGGCTGATCAGCCAGTCGCGAATGCGGAAGTTTACCGTGAAATCACCGAAGCCCTGGTCCTTGGCGTACTGGGTCATGGCCCGGATGGCTGCGCGGTTGCCCATACCGTCGAACGACTCTGAATTCACGATCGTGCCGTCCTCGACATAGGCCTCCGTCATGGTGACGGGATCAAGCGAGGCGTCTGCGTTCTGGATAACGACCTTGATGGGAATATCGTACTGCCTGGCAAACTCGAAGTCGCGCTGGTCGTGGGCCGGAACGGCCATGACGATGCCGGTGCCGTAGTCCATCAGAACATAGTTGGTGACCCAGAGGGGCGCTGTCTCGCCGTTGTAGGGGTTGCGCACATGGAAGCCGGTGAAAACGCCTTCCTTCTTTGTGGCATCGTCCGCCCGCTCAGCCGCCGAGGTCATGAGCTGGCGGCGCACGAAAGCCATGACGTCCTCTTCACGGTCGGTGCCGGTGACGAGTTGCTCGACGAGCGGGTGCTCAGGTGCGATCGCCATGAAGGTGACGCCGTGGATCGTGTCCGGGCGGGTGGTGAAGATGGGGGTTTCCTCGTTGGTTTCGGCAATGCTGAAATTAACGCGCGCACCTTCAGAGCGTCCGATCCAGTTGGCCTGCATGTGACGCACCTTCTCGGGCCACTGTTCCAGCAGATCCAGGTCGTCCAGCAATGGCTGGGCGTACTCGGTGATCTTGAAGAACCACTGCTTCAGGTTCTTCTTTACGACGGGCCGCCCGCAGCGCTCACACGTGCCGTCGGCCAGGACTTCCTCGTTGGCTAGGGTGGTGCACAGTTCGCACCAGTTGACCGGGGCAGCCTTCTGGTAGGCCAGTCCGCGCTCATGCAGTTTGAGAAAGATCCACTGGGTCCATCGGTAATAATCGGGATGACAGGTGGCGATTTCGCGATCCCAGTCGTATCCGACCCCCCACGAGCGGAGCTGACGCTTCATGTGGTCGATATTGCGCGTGGTCGATTCCTTGGGGTGAATGCCGAGCTGTTTGGCGGCGTTCTCGGCGGGGAGGCCGAAGGCATCCCATCCCATGGGAGAGAGGACGTCATAGCCCTGCATGGTCTTGTAGCGCACCACTACATCACCGATGATGTAGTTGCGCCCGTGGCCGACGTGCATGGTGCCGGACGGGTAGGGGAACATGGTCAGGCAGTAGTAGGGGTTGGTTGCCGCGGCGGTATCTGCGCGAAAGAGGTCCTTCTCGGCCCAGAACGCCTGCCAGCGGGCCTCAAGTGCCTTGGGCTCATACTTCCTATTCATGCTCGACCGGCTGTCCTTTCTCCCAGTATCCCTCAAGGCGGTGGCCGGACTGGGTCATATAGGTGCCCTTGCCCCATATCTGGTCTTTGCGCCACTGGCCATGGTAGCGGTCGCCATCGCCGAAGATATACGTGCCGCGGCCGCTCAAGAGGGTGCCATCTTTCCACATCCCGAAGAGCCGTCCGCCGTTGGCGTATGTATAGACGCCCTGACCGTCCATCTTGCCTTTGACCCATTGACCGTTGTACTGCTCGCCGTCAGGAAAGCGGTAGAGACCCGTGCCGTGCTTGAGTTCGTTGCGCCACTCGCCGATGTACGATTCGCCATTGGGAAAGGTCAGCGTTCCGCGTCCGTGCATGCGCCCTTTGAGCCAGGTGCCCTCGTAGCGCGAGCCATCCGGGAAGAGCTTTCCACGGACCTCGATTTCCGTACGGCCGGTGACAGGGGGAGCCGCGGATGTCGCAGCAGGTGGAGGATCGAGAGGGGGTTCCGGCCGGGGGGCGGGCTTGGGCACGTAGCTGTTGAATAGGGCTTGGGCCGCATTGCTCTTGGCCCAGTCGGCCGGTGTGGTGTCGTCATCGGCCTTGATGGTGGTGTCGGCTCCGGCCTTCAGTAGGACGCGGATAGCCTTAACCGAGTCCTTGCGGGTGGCCCAGTGTAGTGGGGTGATGCCATCGTTTCCCTGGACGTTAACACCACCGCCCTCTTTGATCAGAAATGCGGCGACCTCCGGGGAGTTGCCGATGGCAGCCCAATGCAGGGGCGTGTACTGCTTGGAAGACGCTGCGTTCACGTCCGCATCATGTTTCACAAGCAGGCGTGCGATGGGGAGGCTGTCACGGTTGGCGGCCCAGTGCAGGGGTGTCGATCCGTTGTCGGTCACGGCCGTCACATCGGCCTTGTGCTTGATCAGCAGCCTGGCGGCATCGGGGAAGTCATGAACGGCAGCCCAATGCAACGGGGTGGAGCCGCCCCGTGCGCGTGCCGCAATCAGGGCGTCGACATCACCATCGCGCAACAGGGCCGACAGCCGGTCCAGATCGCCGTCCTTGATTATGTCGTGTATCTCTGCTGCCCTGACGTTTGGTGTCAGCACGCCACCAACCGCCAACACTACCAGAACGCTTATCCACTTCAGTCGCATACCACTCTCCAGGGGCTGTGGTCAGTGATCCATCCAACCCGCCTTGACCACCCGTCGGCAAGCCGCCGGCTGGGCCTCCAAAACGGTGAATAGTAGGCATTTGGGCGGGTGAATGCAATAGCCGTTCTCAGAACTGAAACGCACTATTGAGAATCCCTGTGGCGGTTTGTCGGTGGTCAATAGACGGTGTGTCATGAAGCCGTAAAAACTCTGTGAAAGCAGGCACTTCCAGGGCCCTCAGGGCCATTCGGCGCCATCTGGCACGTGTGATGCTCCAGAAGAAGGTGGCCCACAGCCGGTTCGGCAGGTTTAGACCGCGAGACGCGTGGACAGGGCACAAAGATCTCCACCAACGTCGCGACCGAACTGGCTGCCGGGCGTCGGCCTTTCCCCCCCCGGGTGCCTACCGGGTGAATTTCTCCCGTCCCGAGAGCCCGATGATGGTCTCGGCGATGAGTTTGGCCGTGGCTTCGGCATCCTTAAGCGCAATCGTCTCAACCGGACTGTGCATGTAGCGGCTCGGGACGCTGACCAGGCCGGCGGCGACACCGCCGCGGGTCATCTGGATCGCGTAGGCATCGGTCCCCGTGCCACGCCCCTCCGGCTGGATCTGGGTCCTGATCTTGGCCTTGGTGGCTGTCTTGCGGATGATCTCGAGCAGTCTGTGGCTGTACGTCGGCCCCATATGCAGGATCGGACCGTCACCCAGGTTGGCCGTACCCACGATCTTCTCGTTCATGCCCGGGTAATCGGTTGCGAAACCGACATCCACCGCAATCCCGATGTGAGGATCGATCGCAAATGCCGCGGTGCGTCCCCCGCGCAGTCCGACTTCCTCCTGTACCGTGCTGACGGCATGGACCGCCACCTTGAGCGGCTTGTTCTTGAGCTGGCGCAGGACATCGGCCACCACGAAGGCACCTACGCGGTCATCGAAACCACGGCAGGCCACCAGGCCATTCTTGAGATCGGTCCAGCCGGCATCGATCGTGGCGACATCGCCGAGCTTCACCGCCTTCTCGGCGTCTTTGCGGCTCTTGGCGCCGATGTCGACCCATAGGTCATGGATCTTGGTGGCGGCCTTCTCGCGGTCCTTGGGTTCGATCATGTGAATGGGCATCACGCCCACGACACCGGGTACGGGTCCCTTGGCCGTATGGATGATGATGCGCTCGCCCTGTAGCAGCGGCACATTGACCCCGCCCAGAGCCGACATCGTGAGGAGACCCTTGTCGCTGATGTACTGAACCATCAGTCCAATCTCATCACAGTGCCCTGCCAGCATCACGCGCACGGTGGCGCCGGGGTTCATGACACCATGCACGCTGCCGTGTACATCCGTTTCAACCGTGTCGGCGTAGCACTTCATGTAGGCGGCCACGATGTTCTGCCCGCGATGTTCCCATCCTGTCGGACTGGGCGTGGCCATGAGGTCCTGGAAGAAAGTGAGGGCGGTCTTGTTCATGCGTGGTCTCCGTTGTACACGTGCGTTTGTCAGTAATGCGTGCTCGGGATGGTAGCGTGTTGGTCGGGCATGTCAAGTTGAGTAGACATGTGAAGATGTCCGTGGTAGTTTCTGCTGCATGGCAGACTCAACGAACGGAACCAGTTTTGCCTCGCTCTTCACCTGCTACCAGGTGCTCTGCCATACGCCGCTGACGGATCGCGATGAGCTGATCCGTGAAATGGTCCGTGCCCTGGGCCCTGCCCTCGAGCATGGCGAGGTGGACGATGTGGTACAGGCGGTGCTGGAACGTGAAGCGCAGCTACCCAGTGTCATGGCGCCCGGCATCGCGCTGCCGCATGCGCGCCTGCGCGGCCTGTCGCGCCTCGTCGTGGCTGTGGCCACGTCCGGGAAGGGGGTCCGTTTCAGCGACGAGGATGATGGTCTTGCCCGGCTGATCATCCTGGTACTTGCCCCGCACGATTCACCGGCAGCCTATCTCCAGGCCGTGGCCTCCCTGGCCCGTATCCTGAAGACTCCCGGTTCGGCCGACACGGTGGCTGAACTCGATACAGCCGAGGGGGTATGGCGCTTCTTCGAGCGTGGTGGGCTCGTGCTGGCGGACTATGTCTGTGCGGGCGACATCATGCGCGATGAATTCATCAGTGTGCGTTCGGACGATACGTGCGAGAAGGCGATTGACCTGTTTGCCCGGCACCAGCTCGCGGATCTACCTGTCATCGATGCGCAGGGCAAGCTCGTGGGACTTGTCACGGCCGATGCGCTGCTGCGGGTATGCCTGCCCGACTACATCCTCTGGATGGAGGATCTGTCGCCGATCATCAACTTTGAGCCCTTTGCCGAGTTCCTGCGCAATGAAGGGAAGACCTGGCTGGCCGACATCATGAGCGACGACTACGTCATGGTGGACGAAAAGGCACCCGCCATCGAGGTCGCCAAGGGAATGTGCAAGCGCGGCGTACGCCAGGTCCTGGTGGTGCGCGGTGAGGAGCTGGTGGGCGTGATTGCCATTGAAGATTTTATTGCCAGGGTACTGCGGGAGTAGAAAGACGTGTCATCGGTTCACAAAGAGGGGATGGGCCTGCGCCAGGTGCTGATGCGCGGAGCGCTGAGCCTGCTCCTGAGCGGCGGTGTGGCGCTGCTGGCCTATAACGCAGACTATACGCTTCCGCAGATACTCTCCTGCGCCGTGTTCACCATGACCGTGCTGGCGACGCTCCTGTTCTGGGAGTTTCGGCTGGCCGTAGCCTTTCTCGGGATTGCGACGCTGTTCGGATGCAACGTGTTGACGCTGGATCGCTTTGTCGAATCCTGTGAGCTGCCGGTTATCCTCTTCCTGGCCGGGATGATGGTCATCGTGGGTGCACTCAAGGAACTGGGATTCTTCTCGTGGATCATCGAACTGATTGTGAGCCGACGCCGCATGACCGGCCTTGCGTTCTCCCTGATCGTGATGGTCCTGTCGGCCCTGCTGGCCTGTGCCGTAGACGAGGTGACATCCATTGTCTTCGTGTGCGCGCTGGTCTTCCAGGTCTGCGACACGCTGCGGGTGCCGCCAACGCCTTTTCTGATCATGGCGGTTATGGCGACCAACATCGGTTCGGCCGGAACGATGATCGGGAACCCGGGGGGACTGCTGATCAGTCATCGGGCCGGGTTCACGTTCGAGGATTTTCTCGTGTGGGCGTTTCCCGTGATGGTGGCCTGCCTGGTCTCCGCCGTCGGCGTGCTGCTGCTGTGGTTCCGTCGCGACATTCGTGCGCTGTCCGACGCGCTCGAAGAGCGGCGCAAGCAGAAGCTCGACCTGGGGCCGCTGGTCAAGGTGCCTTACCATCGCGGGCTGGTGATCTTTGTCGTGACACTGGGCGTCATAGCGTTTCATCACCGCGCCGAATCGTTGCTTGGCCTTGAGCAGAATACACTGCTTATGACTGCACCACTGGCAATCGCGGGCGTCCTGATGGTGTGGCGGCGTGAGCGGGCCAAGCACTACATCGAAGTGGAGGTCGACTGGTGGGAACTGCTCTACTTCATGATGCTCTTTGCCAAGGCCGGTGCGTTGGAGCACACCGGGGTGGCGGCAAGGATTGCCACCGACTTTGCCTCAACATTTGAAACCGTGCCCGAACTGCTGCTCCCTGTGATCATTGGGGTCTCGGCGATCGGATCGGCTTTCGTCGACAACGTCGTGTTTGTGGCCGCTTTCGTGCCCGTTGTACGCGAGCTGAGTTCGACGCCGCTCTGGTGGGCGCTGCTGCTCGGGGCCTGCCTGGGGGGCAATGTGACGCTGATTGGATCGGCCGCCAATATCATTGCGGTCGGCGTCCTCGAGAAGCGGCACCGTCGCGGTATCGACTTTATGGAGTGGCTCAAGGTTGGCGTGGTTGTGGGTCTCGTGACTTGCCTTGTGGCGTGGATTGCCCTATCACAAATGGCCGATCGGATGCCGGAGCATCCGGCACATCCGCATGATGGGTGGGGCGCCTGGCCGGCGGAGGATGGACGCTCCGAGGCGGACCACTAAACAGTTGGAGAGTCAACGGAATGAGTGCGCTCCTCGTTGAGACGTTAGGTCATGCCCTGATGATTACGGGGTTCGTGGCGGTGATGATGCTCGTGATCGAGTATCTCAACGTGGCGACGCGCGGTACCTGGGAACGGACACTCTCACGCCATACGTGGGGACAGGTGCTGCTCTCCGGCGGACTCGGCGCCACGCCCGGGTGTCTGGGTGCCTACGCCGTGACCAGTCTGTACGTGCACCGGGTTATCACGTTTGGCGCCCTGGTGGCGGCCATGGTCGCAAGCTGTGGCGATGAAGCCTTTGTGATGCTGGCCATGTTTCCCGAACGCGCCGTGCAGCTCTTTGGCCTGCTGCTCCTGGCTGGAATCGGTACCGGTGTGCTGACAGATCTCATCTTCAAGCAGCGGCGCACCCAGGGCAGCTATCGCGATGACTACAGCGCCGTCCACCCCGGGGAGGAGCGCTGCACCCCTTTCTCTCGACAGGAGATCATCGATCAGTGGCGCCACTGCTCGCCGCATCGTCTCTGGCTGACTGCGTTCCTGGTGCTCTTTGTGGTGGGGGTCTACACGGGATCGATCGGTCACCAGCATTTCGAGATGGGCCCGTCTTCGCCTGATGGCTTCGACGCGGCAAGCGAGGTCCACGTTGACTGCGAGCACGGTCATGTGGAGGACACGCATACCGACGGCCATGCGGGGCATGGGCACGGACATGGCGAATGGGACTGGATCCGGGTCACCCTGTTGCTAACCGGGGTGATCGGACTCCTGATTGTTGTCACAGTGCCCGAGCACTTCCTGACCGAGCATCTGTGGAACCATCTCTTCCGCGTGCACGTATGGCGGATTCTGCTCTGGACGCTGGTCGCACTCCTGGTGATTCGCGTGCTGCTTGTTCACGTCGATGTGGCCCGGCTGGCAGGCGACAACCGTGTGTTGCTGCTGCTGTTGGCGTGCGTGGTGGGACTCATTCCCGAGTCCGGCCCGCACATGGTCTTCGTCTCGCTCTACGCCGAAGGCGTCATCCCGTTCAGTACACTTCTGGCAAGCTGCATCGTGCAGGACGGCCACGGCATGATCCCCATGCTGGCCCACTCACGCCGTGCCTTCCTCGGCGTCAAGCTGATCAACTTCATTGTGGGTCTTGCCATCGGGTTGGTTGGTTTGTTGCTGGGCTGGTAGGGCTGTGTTACAAATGTGAAGCTACAGGAACTCTCTCCTGTGTCATCCCGAGCTTGTCGAGGGATCTCCTGGCGGCCACCCGAATCGGAGATTCCTCGGCTACGCTCGGAATGACAGGGAGCATGACGTGCGCTGGTTGACACGCCATAGCGCCTGTTGCCTCACTGCGTCGCCGCCAACGCCTCGATCACCACATCGTGCAGCGCCCCGTTCGTGGCAACCACGCCCTTGTTGTTGCGGAGTGTGCGCCTCAGCGAGAAGTCGAGCGGTACGCCGAGTGTGTCTGTGACACGGCCGCCGGCCTCGGTGACAACGATCGCTCCTGCGGCGTGGTCCCAGATCTTCTCTTCGTAGGTGGAGTTGGCCGAGGGGATGCGCAGGTAGGTGGTGGCTTCCCCGCGCGCGACGATGGCGTACTTGCACTGGCTGTCGATCCGTACCGGCGGTAGGTGGACGCCGAGGATCTCGGACACCCGACTCGACCTGCCCTGGCGTGTATGAGCCGCTTCCACCGACTCGCACAGCACCGCCTCCGATCCTGATGTTGCCACGGAGACCTGTAGCGGTGTAACCGTGCTGCCATCCATCGATAGACTGATCGCGCCCGCCCCCTTGCTGGCCGCCATGATGACGCCGCGCTGTGTAGTGTTGTGCATCGTCTTGCAGGGCAGGTGCGGACATCCGAGCGCTCCGGCCACGACCTCGCCATCCTCAATCAGGGCGAGCGCCACGGCATACTGGTCACCCCGGATATAGCCTTTGGTTCCGTCTATAGGATCCATAGTCCAGAAGCGTCCCTCGGGGCCACCGGCATGGTCGCCCCGGTCAATCGCGGCGAGAATGGCGGTGTCATCCAGGTGTGGTTGCAGGCGGCGCACTTCGGCAAAGACGCGCGCACGGTTCTGCGCATGCTCTTCCTGCTGCAGGAGGTGCGTGTCTTCTTCCGCCACGAGCGGATCATCAGAAAAGGTCATCTGCAGGATGCTGCTCATCGCGGCCTGCGCCGCCAGGTCGGCGATTGTGACCGGCGAACGGTCCTGTTTGGTGATGGTCTCATCCGTAACGAGCGTTGCGCGTACATGTTGACACAATTCGGATGCCTGGCGAACGGCTGCAATCGCGATCTTCAGTTCCTCTTCGTACATGACACGGATCTCCCCGGTGGTGAAGGCGGCAAGATAAACCAGAATAGGGTGTGAATTCGATCTGCAAATGCACACCGATTTGGACGTTGGACATTCCCCGTCGGATATTGGATATTGGACTCTCTCATATCTAAAGGGCTTGTTGCCCAAATCGAAGAAACGCCTGCGGCGAGATGTCTCGGCAAGCTCGACATGACAGTTCCTTAGGAAAATCGGTGGTCCCGAAACTGTCATCCCGAGCGAAGTCGAGGGATCTCCTTTTGGGCAACACGCCGTAAAGGAGGCGTAGGCATGCATCGAACAGAACAGGCAGATCACATTGAGACGATGTCGCATCCTTTCTCGTGGCGTTTCCTTGTACTTGCCGCCGTAGCGGGGCTGCTTCTCCTGGCTGCGATGGTCACAACGGTGTCCATGCGCGGTGGTGCGTCCTCTGCCCTGATCGTGAGCGATGGCAAGGCCTACTACGCGTGGGCACGGTCGGTCTGGATCGATGGTGATGTAGACTTTGATAATGACTACCGGCTCATCTATCCGCCCGATCCACTGCCGCCGGACCTGGACCGGCTGACGGACAGCGGCAAGGTGCTCAACAAGACACCGATCGGCCTTGCCGTGCTCGAGACGCCGGGAGTATGGCTGGGTTCACTGGCCGCAAAACTCACCGGTTATCCTGAGGATGGTGTGTCTGCGCCCTATCAGCTCATCGTGTGCGGACTGCTGATCCTGTTCTACGCGGCAGGCTGGATGCTGCTCTATTTCGCCTGGCTCCGCCTGGGCATCCCGCCCGCTCGAGCTTTCGTCGTCTGGCTTGGCATGCTGGGTGCAACGAACCTGGTCCACTATGTCGCGAAGGAACCTGCCATGACGCATGCGGCCAGCATGTCGGCCGCAGCCCTTTTGCTCTACATCGTCAGTGGCTGGCAGTCCGGCGAGAAGTGGGCTGCGGCGAAGGGCATTCCCGCGGGAGTGTTGCTGGGATTGCTGGTGTTGGTTCGGCCCGCCAACCTGGCCTTCCTTCCCTTCCTGCTGGCGTTGCTGATTGCACGGCGACTGATCAGTGGGCGCCTGGTAGCGGGGATGGTAGCAGGGGCTCTGCTTCCGATTGCTCTGCAGGTTGGCGCCACCTATGCCTTGTGGGGGCGGATTGGCTATGGATTCTATCCGGACGAGACGTTCTCCCGCGAGTGGCGCGGGGTCTGGCTGGGGTTGTTCAGTCACAGGCATGGCCTCTTCGTTCACCATCCCTGGTATTTCCTGCTGCTGGTACTGAACCTGGTCGCACTGGCCGGTTCGTCCCGGCAACGCACTGTGGCCCTGGGCGCGCTGGTGACGTGGGTGGCTCTCGCGCTGGGGAATGGGCTGTGGTGGTGTTGGTGGTTTGGCGACAGCTTTGGAAATCGGGCCTTCATTGAGGCACTGGTACCGCTCTCGACGGCCGCCGCACTGGGTCTATCGGCCTGGCAGCGGTCGCGCTGGTTACAGGCCGGTCTGACAGCTCTGCTGACACTGTGCATTGTGGCCAATCTCTATCTCTGGGGCGGCTACATGCTGGGCCGCTATGCACACAATGGCGATGACCCGCTGGGTCAAGTCTATGGCTGGGCGATAGGGGAGTAGCTTGAGGAGACCGATGGGATCAGAGCTCATCATAGCAACCGGCAACGCCCACAAGCTTGAAGAGATCCGGGCGATTCTCACCGTGCCGGGACTGGAGCTGGTGGGGCTCGATGCCGTGCCGAACGCACCCGAGGTCGAAGAAGATCGCGACACGTTCGAGGGCAACGCCATCAAGAAGGCCGCCACGCTGGCTGAATTCACGGGCAAATGGGCGCTGGCCGATGATTCCGGACTCGAGGTCGATGCGCTGGAGGGCGCTCCCGGTGTCACCTCTGCACGCTATGCCGGCGAGCCGCCCGACTACGCGGCCAACAATGCCAAGCTGCTTCGTGAACTTACAGGCGTGATCAACCGCACGGCCCGCTTCCGTTGCGTCATGGCGCTCTGCAGTCCGGAAGGCGAAACCCACACCGTCGAGGGGCGTTGCGAAGGATACATCACAGACGGTGAGAAGGGGGCGGCAGGCTTCGGCTATGACCCGCTTTTCGTCCCGGAAGGACACAACACAACCTTCGCCGAAATGCCCCCCGCCGCAAAGAACGCCATCTCCCACCGCGGCCGCGCCCTGGCCAAGGCGCTCGATGAGTGGCGGACCATCCTGTCAGGAATCTGAGCCTCTCATCTGCTCTACAGGGCGTGCTGCCCAAATCATCACAGTTGCTCAAAGGAGATGCTTCGACAAGCTCAGCATGACAACTTCTTAGAAAACTCGGCAATTCCAGAGCTGTCATCCCGCCTGTCCGCCATAGCCCAGCGGGCGAAGGCGGGAGCGAAGTCGAGGGATCTCCTTTTGGGCAACACGCTCTACAGCGTAAGCTGCAGGGCCAGGAGCGAGTAAGCGGTGGCGAGGACAGGGTCGCTTTCCCAGAAGCGGCCGGTGTCGTTGATCCAGTAGCCGCCGCCGGTGTCAGGATCCACCTTCTGTGCTGCGACGAGACGACGGGCGATCTGGATGCGCCAGTCGATCATTTTTCCACCCTCTGTCGGTACAAGATCCTGGCCGTAGGCGTCGAGGCTGCGGGTCAGAACATTGAAGAAGAAGTAGAGGCCCTGCCCCCCCATGCCGGGGTTCTCTTTGAGGGTCCAGTGTTTGGCCGACCAGTCGAACGCCGAGCGCACGCGCGGGTCATCACGCGATACGTCAGCATAGATCAGCGCAAGCAGACCGGCATACGTGATGCTGCCGTAGGATCTGAATGTGACCACGCCTTGCGCGTTGGTCGTGGTGCCGGCTTTCGGGTCGCTGGGGTTATAGAAGAAGCCACCCGCCTCGTCGCCCGTGCCCGAGGGGTTCTGCAGCTTGCTGACGAACTTGGCCGTTGCTTCCCAATCGATGTCGACACGTTTTTCGCCCGCGGGACGCTTATCCTCAACCGACTGCGTCACGCGCATGGCCTGCGTTGCATAGAAGGTGTTGAGCAGATCGGTGTAGGAGCGCCCGGTCGACCGATCATAGCCGAAGCCGCCATTGTATTCGTCGCCGCCGAAGTGTTGGCCGTCCGCCACAAACTTGCGCGCTTTCAGAACAAGGGGCAGGTACTTGTCGTCACCCGTCGCATGCAGGGCCGTCATGCAGATGGCCGTGTTGTAGTTGCTGAGTCCGCCGCCCTTGCGGCCGGGAACGTTGACGTAGATTCCGCCGTCCGGCTGTACGCAGGAGGTGATGAAATCGAGTGCGCCGGGCAGCACGGTGGCTCTCTTCGGGTGTTGGGTTGCCAGGTAGGACTGCACGACCAGGGCCGTGAGAGCCGGGAACTGCGTGTTCGACCACGCGCCATCCTCACGCTGCTTCGTAGCAAGCCAGCTCAGGGCCCGGTCGACCGCTGCTGTTACTTCGTTGCGAAGCGAGGGGTCGAGTTGACCGGTTGGGTTGTATTTCGAGACAACATCCACTTCGGCGGCACAGCCGCCACTGGCCACAAAGAGCACGCATACAAGGAGTACAGAAAACAGCGAGCAGTGTTTCATGGTCAGAATCCTCTCTTTAGTGTAGATACGTAACAAAGAGGGAGTGTATTAGGGTGAGACGTGAATGTGCAACCTTTAGCAGCGATCGTTCTTGGTGTTGGATCTTGACGGTGTGTTGCCCAAATCGGAAAGCGCCTTCGGCGAGATGCTTCGGCAAGCTCAGCATGACAGTTCTCTAAGGAATTCGACTATCCCAAGAGTGTCATCCCGAGCGAAGTCGAGGGATCTCCTTTTGGGCAACACTCCGTTGAAGAGAGACCGCGAGGCTATGAGAAGGTCGGCAAACATACTAGGGATTATCGTGGCGACATTCGCCGCGACCGCCCTCTCTGTTCCAGTGCTGGAGCAGCCGGGCAAGGAAGGCGAACTGATGCAGGGCTTCAAAGAGGCGCTGAAGAAGGAGGCGAAGGTGAAAGAGAGTCGCGGCGGTGAGTGGTCCCCACATCTGACCGATAAGGAGAAGGAAGTCCTGTTCGCCATCGCAACGGACACGCTGAACTGGTGTGTGGCGGGGCGCAAAGGTGCGTTTGACAGAGGCGCCTATGTCTTGACCGACAAGCTGAAGATCCCGATGGCCACGTTTGTCACGCTGAAGATCGGGGGGCGCCTGCGCGGCTGTATCGGGTCGCTGGCGCCGGCGGCACCGCTCTACGAGTCTGTCCACGACAATGCGGTGAATGCATCCCTGAACGACTACCGCTTTCGCCCGGTGCGGGCGGAAGAGCTGGCGAAGATCGACGTGCATATTTCCATCCTCAGTCCCATCGTCGATATTGCCTCCATCGATGAGTTCAAGCTCGGCGAACACGGCATCATTCTTCGCAAAGGCATGAATCGCGCCGTCTACCTGCCCGAGGTAGCCGTGGAACAGAAGTGGACCGTCGAACAGACCCTCTCATCCCTCAGCCAGAAAGCCGGTATGTCAGCGGACGCGTGGCGCGAAGGCGCAAGTTTTCAGGTGTTTTCGAGTGTAGTGTTGGAGAAGTAGGTGTTGCGAGAAGCGGCCCACGCGGAGCGCGGGCCCTGCCCGGGGCGTGGGCGAGTCGATGGCGGGGTAGGGTCCGCGCTCCGCGCGGACCGCAGAACAGCCGAAGAAGCCATGAAACGCATCCTGCGATCAATGTTCGGTGTCGGATTCCTCTCCGTGCTGGTGCAGGTGACGCTCTTGCGCGAGATGCTGGTCGTGTTCCAGGGCAATGAACTCAGCTTCGGCACCATCATGGCGTGCTGGCTGCTGTGCGTTGGGGTGGGGGCCTCGGGGGCACGGTTGTTGCGCCGTGACAGCCGCTTTCTGGCATGGACCCGCCATCTGCTCACCTTGTTGCCGGTTGCCGTGGCCTGCGTCTTTCCCTTTCAAGTCTGGCTGTTGCGCAGTGTACGTCTCCTCCTTGGAGTGGGGGCGGGTGAATACGTCCCGTTTGTACGGATGCTGGGTGCGGTGTTTCTGACCTGTCTGCCCTCCTGTGCGGCAATAGGGCTGTTCTTTCCTCTCGCCTGCGAGTGGGGTGTGAAGGATCGACGACGTGTGGATGAGGACGTGGCCGGCTCAGTCAGTCGGGTCTACACGGCTGAAGCGGTCGGCAGCATGTTGGGCGGCGTGGTGCTGACCTTTCTACTGTTGCCCCGGCTCACCCCACTGCAGGTGGTGGCTGTTGGCGGTGTCGTTGGCCTCCTGGCCGGTGGCGCGGCAGCGCCGTGGACTGCCCTCCGCTGGCTGTTGCGGTCGCTGGCGGTTCTGCTGGTGATAGGCTTCGTCGCAACGAATGGACTGGCACTGTGGGAGGCACGCTTCGTTCAGCGACGCTGGGAAGGCTTTGGTGTAGTCGAGCAACGCAAGTCCGGGCCGTCCTCGGTACGGCTGGTAGACTCGCTCGATACGGTCTATCAGAACGTCGCGCTCTCTGAGATCCATGGTCAGTACGCTCTATATGGGGACGGCAAATTGCAGTTCGTCTTTCCTGACGAGATAGGCGACGAGCACCGCATTCACCCCCTCATGGGTATGTATCCCCGGGGCCGCCGTGTGCTGGTCCTGGGCGGTAACCCGGTGGGCGATATCCCGCAGCTTCTGAAGTACCCCGTAGAAGAGCTGGTCTTCGTTGATCTGGACCCCGGTGTCGTTGAGCTGGTTCGGCGTGTGGCGCCCCGTGCGGTGGATCAGGCCCTGCTGGACCCACGCGTCACCCACGTGATGGGTGATGGGGTGCGCTACGTGCGACAGGACGCCGGACCGTTCGATGTCATCCTTGTCAACGCCCCCGAGCCCTCAACATCGGGAGCCAATCGCTTCTACACGGTCGAGTTCTATGAGAGCTTGCGGCGGATTCTCTCGCGCGGTGGCATCATGATTACGAGTGTGTCGGTATCCGTGAGGCTTCAAGCCGAGGCACAGGGCGCCGGTGGTGTCGTTTACCAGGCACTACAGCGTGTGTTTCCGGTTGTGAAAGCAACGGCAGGGGCGCGCAGTTGGCTCGTTGCAGGTGCGGAGACCACGCTGCCCGATGGTTCGCCACGGATTACGTTCGACCGTCAGACCCTCTACGATCGCAGCCGTGCGGCGAAGATTGAGACGACCTTTTTCCAGCCCGAGTGGTTCCTGGGTGCTGACGAGATCGACCCGGCAAAGACCGCGTTTGTCGAGCAGCGTTTCCGGGACGCCGAGGTGAAGGCGAATCGCGTCACACGGCCGGCCGCCTGTTTCGCCAACCTGAAGCTCTGGAGCCGGTTCAGCGGATCGGGCCTGGCGCGGGTACTGGGCAGCGTGGAACGGTTGCATCCCGGCCGTGTGGAGGCTGCCATGCTTGGAGCCGGATGTCTGCTGCTCCTTGGAGGCTGGTTGCTGCGTCTGGGGGGCGACGAGCGGGCATGGGGTGGATGGGTGCGTGGACTGAGCGGTGTGGTTCTGGCTGCGATCGGATTTTTCAGTATGGCGATGGAGGTGCTGCTGGTAATGGCCTTCCAGGGCCTCTACGGCACGGTCTACTCCCGTATGGGATTCATCGTGGCGGCCTTCATGCTGGGGCTCGTGGTGGGCGCTCCCACAGGGCGACGTCTCTGTCGACGCGGTGTCACCTGGGCCTGGCGAGGCCTGTTTGCCATCCTGGCCGTGCTGCTTCTTGATGCGCTCGCCGTGCCACACATCATGGTCGTGGCCTACCGCTCCCTGGGACATCTCTTCTGGGGCACGGCTTTTGAGATCGGCTTCTACATTCAGGTCGCGGTTCTGGGCTTCCTGACCGGGGCAGCCTTCCCCCCTGCCAATATGATCTTCACAGAAAATGGCGGTTCACTTGGTGCCGCGAGCGCCATCACCGATGCCTCCGACCACCTCGGCGCCGCCCTCGGCGCCCTCCTCGTCGGCGTCGTTCTGCTGCCCGTCCTCGGCGTGGACGGCGCGTGCCGGTTAATGGCGGCCCTGATGCTGACCGCCCTGATGACCCTCGCCGCTGCGTACATCTGCCGCCGGTCATTGAGTATCCAGGCCTGAACAACCCCCCCTCGGCATCTGCCAACCCTATACCCACACGCCCGGGATAGTCTGTCCGCACTTTGGGCAGGCGCCGTTTTGGATGGTCTGTGAGCGCACGACGTGGCCGTAGCGTTCGACGAGAGGGGCTTTGCAGGCGGGGCAGGTGGTGTTCTCGCCGCGCGTGCCGGGCATGTTGCCGGCGTAGACGAAGTTGAGTCCTTCGGCCCGCGCGGTTTCTCCCGCAAGCTGGATGGTCCTGGCCGGGGTGCGCGGGAGGTGGCGGATCTTGTAGGCGGGGTGGAAGCGGGTGAAGAAGAGGGGAACGTTGGGGCCCAGTTCCCTGGCAATCCAGGCGGCCATGCGTTTGATCTCGTCCATGTTATCGTTCAGCGTGGGGATCAGCAGTACAACAATCTCAGTCCAGACCTCCAGCTCGGTCAGCAGCTTGAGCGTGTTAAGGACCGGCTGTAGCTTTCCTTCGCAGTGATCGCCATAGAAGGCCTGTGAGAAGGCTTTCAGGTCGACTTTCATGGCGGTCAGATACGGGGCCAACTGCTTGAGCGGCTTGGCCCCGATATATCCGTTGCTAACCACCACGTTGCCGAGCCCGGCATCTTTCACGGCCTTGGCGCAGTCGAGCATGTATTCGAAGAAGATGGTGGGCTCGCTGTAGGTGTAGGCGACGGTCCGGCAGTGGGCACGCCGGGCGAGCCTGGCGATCATGGCGGGTGACACATAGCGGGCCGGTATCTCCTCGGGGCGTTTCTGTGAGATGTCCCAGTTCTGACAGAAGGTGCAGTGAATATTGCAGCCGGCGGTGGCGATCGAAAAGGAGCGCGACCCGGGATAGACATGGAAGAGGGGCTTCTTCTCGATCGGATCGCTGTTCATTGAAACCGGGCGACCGTAAACGAGGGTGACGTATTCCCCGTTCCTGTTCTCACGCACACCGCACTCACCGCGTTCACCCGGCTCGGCGGTACAGTGAATAGGGCAAAGGTCACATTCGACTATCTGCGGCCCTGTGGCATGCCAGTACAAGGCTTCGCGCACGAAGGTGTCGTGCGGGTCCGCCGCAGGGGCGGCCCCCAGGGCCGACCCCGCTGCCGCCATCCCGGCACCGGCCATGAACCGGCGGCGAGTGCAGGTTGTGCAGGTGGCTGTCATGGAGACAGCTTAGCACAATGAGGGGAGAGAGTACGAGTAGGAGCACGAGTAAGAGGGATATTCCTTCGTTCCCTTACTCTTTGATCTCTTTCCCTCCTCAGAACTTACCCCAGTGGTCAGGAGCAATGATGCAGAAATGACGCAAACAGGGCTCGATCTCATTTTGGAAAGTGAGGCGGGGACATATGCGTATGGTGTGTTGGAGATGCCTCGGCTGGGCTCGGCATGACAGAGAAGCTTTGGAAGATGTCATCCCGAGCGAAGCCGAGGGATCTCCTGTCTTCCCGAATGCCAAGAACTGGGGTTCTTCCATGATTGATTTCAGGCCTGAATCCCGCTACGTTGCGGGCCTATTTACTCAACAGGGGGTTTACGGTGGCTAAGAAGCAGAAGACGGCGATCAGTCCGACACGGGCGGCAGACTATCCGGAGTGGTATCAGCAGGTGGTACGCGCGGCCGAGCTGGCGGAGACCAGCGCGGTGCGTGGCTGCATGGTGATTCGGCCATGGGGCTACGCTGTCTGGGAGAACATCCGCGATGGGCTCGACGGCAAGTTCAAGGCTACCGGGCATGTGAATGCCTATTTTCCGCTCTTCATTCCTCTGAGCTTCCTGGAGAAGGAAGCCGAACATGTCGAGGGGTTTGCCAAGGAGTGCGCGGTGGTTACCCATCACCGTCTTGAGGCCGGTCCCGACGGGGGGCTTGTCCCTTCCGGAGAACTGGAGGAGCCGCTCGTGGTGCGCCCGACCTCCGAGACCATTATCGGGGCTACCTACGCCAAGTGGGTACAGAGCTATCGTGACCTGCCGATCTTGATCAACCAGTGGGCCAACGTGGTGCGCTGGGAGATGCGTACGCGGCTCTTTCTGCGCACGGCCGAGTTTCTGTGGCAGGAAGGGCACACCGCGCATGAAACGCGCGAAGAGGCATGGGACGAAACACTCAAGATTCTGGAGGTCTACAAGACCTTTGCAGAAGAATACATGGCCATGCCGGTGCTGACAGGTGAGAAGACAGCCGGTGAGCGTTTCCCCGGCGCTGACAACACGCTCTGCATCGAGGCGATGATGCAGGACCGCAAGGCGTTGCAGGCGGGCACAAGCCATTTCCTGGGGCAGAGCTTTGCAGAGGCCTCGGGTATCCAGTTCCAGACACGTGATGGCGAGGTCGAGCATGCCTGGACCACGTCATGGGGCGTATCGACGCGTCTGATTGGCGGTTTGATCATGGTGCATGCGGACGACAACGGCATGGTGGTACCGCCGCGCCTGGCGCCGTCGCACGTGGCGATCCTGCCGATCTACCGCAAAGAAGAGGAAAAGGACGCTGTACTGGACTATTGCGAAACACTCGCGGCGTCTCTGCGTGAGGTGACCTATCGTGGCAAGCCGCTGGGCGTGGAGCTGGATACGCGGGATATGAATGCGGGCGAGAAGGGCTGGAGCTGGGTCAAGAAAGGCATCCCCGTAACGGTTGAAGTAGGGCCGCGGGATATGGCCAGCGGTTCGGTCTATGTCGGGCGGCGCGACCGCGAACGGAACGAGCGCTACGGCCAGCCAAAGGATGAATTCGTGGCAGGAGTCGTGGACCTTCTTGAAGATATCCAGGCCTCACTCTTTGCCCGCGCCAAGGCGTTCATGGACGAGCACACCCAGGCCATTGATGACTGGGATACCTTCACGGCATTCTTTACGCCTGAGAACACGGACAAGCCCGAGATCCACGGTGGCTTCGCCATGTCGCACTGGTGCGATGGGGATGCGTGCGAGCAAAAGATCAACGACGAGCTCAAGGTGACGATCCGCTGCATCCCGACCGATCGCGCGGAGAGCGGCCCCGGCGCCTGTGTGGCGTGCGGCAAGCCGAGTGCGGGCAGGGTCGTATTCGCCAAGTCGTACTAGGATTGCAAACAGGCGGGTAGGGCGCGGCGTCCCGCCGCGCCGCGATCATGGGATGGGCATGTCTGCGGCAGGAGTGGGCAAGGCGAAGGACTGCCTCAAGCCATGCGCTCCGCCTTGCGCACGGCGCGGCGGGGACGCCGCGCCCTACCTAGCCGCCGGTGTTGCCGCGCTCTGCGGCCTATCGCCTCGCCCGGAAGAACCCCTGCAGTATCTCTCGACACTGGTCCTCCATCACCCCCGTCACGACCTCGCAGCGGTGGTTGAGGTCGGGGTGGTCGAGGATGTTGAACACCGACAACGCGCCACCGCGCTTCGGATCGGGTACGCCGTAGACGACGGTCGGCACGCGTGCCAGCACGATTCCCCCGGCACACATGGGGCAGGGCTCTTTCGTGACGTAGAGGATTGTGTCGGTCAGGCGCCAGTCGCCGATGGTGGAGGCGGCCTGTGTGATGGCGATCATCTCGGCATGTGCGGTAGGGTCGCGCAGCAGTTCGGTCTGGTTATGGGCCCGGCCAAGTATGGCGCCGACGGGCATCTCGCGATCCTCCGCCGTATTGATGATGATGCAGCCGGCCGGTACCTCCTCTGCCGCCGCGGCCTTTTCCGCCTCCTTCAGCGCCAAGGTCATGAAATGCTCGTGTCCACGTAGTGTCATACCGGGGATGGTAGCCGAACAAGTGGGGGCCGTGCATCTGTTTTCTGGATAACGTTCAAATGTTCGGTGGCGTGGCCCCCTGCCGGCTCGCCCGGCAGGAGCCAAAAGCTTATCGGCCACTGCAGTCAGAGTGTATCCCGCAGCGGCTGGTGAGGCGCGAGAAAGAGGCCGTAGGGCAAGGCTCGCGCAAACCAGCCGCGGGGCTACTTGAGTCCTTATCTTGGCCTTTAGGCTGATTCACCTGCCAGACGAGCTGGCAGGGGTCGAGAAGCCCAGCCGTCGGGATTTGAACGTTATCGTTTTCTGCGGCCTTTACTGTCAGGACTATGGTGCGGCGGAGATGCTTCGGCTGCGCTCAGCATGACAGAAAGCCCTGGGAGAGTGTCATCCCGCCTGCCCGCCATAGCCCATCGGGCGACGGCGGGAGCTTGCCGAGGGATCTCCTATTCGACGGACAGCTCAGAACGGGGTAAATCTACCCCATTATCTCTTTACAGCCTATTATCGCTTCGCTAGTTTGATATTTCTATCTGTAGAAGTGACGCACTATGAAACATCGCGACAAAATTGTGGATGTGTTCTGTCAGGTCACCGATCCTGTCGAGATGGACCGGTTCCTGGGGGAGATTCTAACCGAGGCGGAGCGGCACGATCTGGCATTGCGCTGGAAGCTGATGGAGATGATCGAAGACGGTATGTCGCAGCGTGAGGTAGCCGCCGCGCTTGGTATCAGTCTCTGCAAGATCACGCGCGGCTCCCGCGTGCTCAAGAAGCGCGGGTCCGTATGTCGCAATCTAATCAAACAGCACAGCCATGAATAACCGGCCGCAGGCCGTAGTTCGCATCAAACCAAGGAGGGAATATGAGCGACCTGATCAAGATTCACCTGACCGAGGATGAGATCCCGAAGCAGTGGTATAACCTGGCAGCGGATTTCGAGAAACCGATGCCGCCGCCTGTGGGTCCCGATGGCACCCCGATTGGCCCGGAGGCCCTGGCCCCGGTCTTTCCCATGAACCTGATCGAGCAGGAAGTCAGCCAGGAACGCTGGATTGATATTCCGGAAGAAGTTCTCGGTATCCTCAAAATCTGGCGCCCGACGCCGCTCTATCGCGCGCGCCGCCTCGAAGAAGCGCTCGGAACGCCGGCCAAGATCTACTACAAGAACGAAGGTGTTTCACCTCCCGGGAGTCACAAGCCCAATACGGCGGTGGCACAGGCCTACTACAACCGTGAGTTCGGCATTAAGAAACTGACCACCGAGACGGGCGCCGGCCAGTGGGGCAGTGCGCTGTCGTTCGCCTGCAAGCTTATCGGAATCCAGTGCAAGGTGTTCATGGTGCGGATCAGTTTCGATCAGAAACCATTCCGCAAGATGATGATGCGTGTGTGGGGTGGGGAGTGCGTGCCCAGTCCGAACATGGACACGCAGGTCGGCCGGTCAATCCTTGAGAAGGATCCTGACACGCCGGGCAGCCTCGGTATTGCGATTAGTGAGGCGCTCGAAGAAGCCGTGCCGCATGAGGATACCCGCTACTCACTGGGTAGCGTGCTGAATCATGTGATGCTGCACCAGACCATTATCGGCCTGGAGGCGCAGAAACAGATGGAGAAGCTGGGCGAGAATCCCGATGTGGTGATCGGTTGCGCCGGTGGTGGCTCCAACTTTGCGGGACTGAGTTTCCCGTTCATCTGCGACAAGATTCACGGCAAGGACATTCGCGTGGTGGCCACGGAGCCGGCGGCATGTCCGACCCTGACCAAGGCCAAGTATCGTTACGACTCCGGTGATGTCGCGATGATGACGCCGTTGCTGCCGATGCACAGCCTGGGGCACACCTTCGTGCCGCCTCCAATCCACGCCGGCGGCCTGCGCTACCACGGCATGGCGCCGATGGTCAGCCACGCGATGAACCAGGGCCTGATCGAGGCCGAGGCCATCCACCAGGTCGAGTGCTACGAAGGCGCGGTGCAGTGGGCCCATACCGAAGGCTTCATCCCTGCACCGGAGACCTCACACGCGATCGCGCAAGCCATTCGCGAGGCCAAACGTGCCAAGGAAGAGGGCAAGGAAAAGGTCATCCTTATGAACTGGTCCGGCCACGGTCTGATGGACCTGACCGCCTACGAGGCCTACATGGACGGCGAACTCAGCGACCACGATCTCCCGGACGAGATGCTCGAGCGCTACGCCGCCTCGATGGACGGGCTGCCGATGCCGTAGGGGGGAGTAGGTCCCTCCGTGGCCATCTGGGCTATGGTGGGCAGGCGGAGATGCCTCGGCTTCGCTCGGCATGACAGAGAACGCCAAGGAATTGTCATCCCGAGCTTGTCGAGGGATCTCAAGTCTTCCTGTCGCGCCAAAACAAGGCCGGGGTAAGTCCAAAGTGATCTCTTACCGCGCGACTGAGGCATGAATATGCGGGCCGTTGTTGCGCGAGCCTTTCTCGTGGTAGACCCAGTCGAATCCCGCCTGCCAGCAGATCTTGGCGAGCTCTTCGAGCGGCAACTCGTTGCACGTAAGGTCGATGGCGCGGCCCTCTTTGTGGAGTGATTTCGGGTTGTGAACCAGGTGGGGACGGTAGGAATCCTGAACCTTGAGGACGCCACCACGTTCCGCCACGAGCTGGATCGTGGTTTCGAGCGGCAGTCGCAGTGAGTGGTGGACCGTGTGATCGCACTCGGTGTCGCCGCTGTCATTGTCGCTTTCCCACCAGGCGCGGTCATCCTCAACATAGGTCAGGTCGCGCCCGGGGGAAAAGGTGCCGAGGTCGATCGCTCCCGACACCTCTGATTCGCGGCGATTGGGACGATAGGTTCCGCGCGGGAAGGAGCTGGGGGCCTGGCGGAGCGGCATCACCACCTCGTCAATATCCATCATGTCCAACGCTTCGTGACGGCCCTGAGGTGGCTGAATCCGGCTCACTCCGACGAAGAACACGACAATGGCGGACGTGCAGCCAACACTCAGCATCACGACATGTCGCTTCATCCATCCGTTGTGTGTGGTCTGATACATGACGCTTGAGAGTGTTGCAGAAGCGCTCCCCGGTGTCAAAGCAGGAGCGTTCTGATGAGTCTTCTCTTGAGAGTCTCTTAAGAGTCTTGCATCCCTCCGTTCCGTGTGCTATTTACCTCAGCTTCACCATCCCTGTTCGAGAGGTCTTATGCTGGAACGCGATGCCTATGTGGCGCTGAATCTGATGGAGAAGGTGGGGCCGGTTACGGTGCGCTCACTGGTTCAACGTCTGGGCTCTGCGGCTGCGATCTTTGAGACATCAAAGCAGGATCTGTTGGCGGTCAAAGGGGTCGGAGAAGGCCTGGCGGGATCGATTCACCGGCAGTGTCGGCGGATTGACTGGCAGGATGAGCAGGAGCGGGCCGCGGCCAAGGGCATTCGCATTATGACGCGCGTGGATCCGGAGTATCCGGAAGCGCTGAGCCGGATCTATGATCCGCCCCTGGCACTCTACGTGCGCGGCACATTGCAGGAAGGCGATAAGCATGCCATGGCGATTGTCGGGACGCGACGCGGTACGCACTACGGACACGATACGGCCAAGCGTATGGCCTCGGGGCTGGCGCAGGCGGGATACACAATCGTCAGCGGACTGGCGCGCGGGATTGATACGCTGGCGCATGAAGGCGCCCTGGAGGTGAAGGGGAGGACCTTTGCGGTACTGGGTGGCGGCATGGATCATCTCTATCCTGCCTGTAACGCGGGCCTGGCTGACCGCATTGCGGAGCAGGGGGCCGTGCTGTCTGAGTTTCCGCTGACGCGGCAGCCGGACCGCACCACGTTTCCGATGCGAAACCGCATCGTGAGCGGGTTGAGCAAGGCGATCGTGGTGGTGGAGGCCGGTCGGCGCAGCGGTGCGCTGATCACGGCGGATGCCGCTTTGGAACAGGGCCGTGATGTGTTCGCGGTACCGGGGCGGATTGACAATACGTATGCCGAAGGACCGAACGCGCTGATCCGCAAGGGCGCCGTGCTGGTCCGTGGCGTACAGGATATTTTGGATGAGTGTGGCACCTTGTGGGGCGGCGCGCTGTCGCGGGCGAACGCCGTGCCTCGTGAACTTTGCACACTCAACGAGGAGGAGACCGGTCTCCTGGCGCTGCTGGAAAGCGGCGAGCAGGGCGTGGACGAGCTGATCAGACAGTCGGGGCTGCAGGCCTCGCGGGTGAGCTCGGTTCTGCTGGGGCTGGAGATGAAGCGAATGATTCGCATGTTACCGGGGCGCGTCGTTGAAAAATGCGCCGTCAATGCAGGGGAGTAGACAGGAATGGGCAAGAAACTGGTAGTGGTGGAATCGCCGGCCAAGGCGAAGACGATCAACAAGATACTGGGCAAGGACTTCGTGGTGGAATCATCCATGGGGCACGTCCGGGATCTTCCGATTCGGACCCTTGGTGTGGATGTGGAGGCGGCATTCAAGCCGAAGTATGTGCTGATCAAGGGCCGCCGCAAGGTGGTCGATAAGCTGAAGAAGACGGCGAAGGACTGTGATGCGATCTACCTGGCGCCCGACCCCGACCGCGAGGGAGAGGCGATTGCCTGGCACCTGGCGGCGATCCTGGGGGAGGCCAACAAGGACGCCGAGCTGCTGCGGGTGCAGTATAATGAGATTACACCCAGCGCGGTGAAACGTGCTTTTGATTCACCCACGGCTATTGACCAGCATCGTGTGGATGCCCAGCAGGCCCGTCGTGTGCTCGATCGCATTGTCGGGTACATGGTGAGTCCCATGCTATGGCGTCGCATCCGTCGCGGGTTGAGCGCAGGCCGGGTGCAGTCTGTGGCATTGCGGCTGCTGTGTGAGCGAGAGAAGGAGATCAAGGCCTTCGAGCCCGAAGCCTACTGGGTGCACGGTGCCCTGGCGCGCAAGATCGTCACCCCGATGGATCCCTTCCACATCAAGCTGGTGCGCGTTGATGGCAAGAAGGCGGAGATCAAGAGCGAGGGTGACTCCACGGCGATCCTGGATGATTTGAAGGGCCGCGCACTCAAGGTGCAGGGCATTGCTACGAAGCAGATCAGCAAGCGCCCGCCGCCGCCGTATATCACGAGCAGTCTGCAGCAGGCGGGATCAAGCTTCCACAGCTTCTCGCCGAAACGCACGATGGCATTGGCCCAGTCCCTGTATGAGGGGCTTGATCTCGGCCAGGGACCGGAGGGGCTGATCACCTATATGCGAACCGACTCGGTACACCTGGCCGATGACGCGGTGCAGGCGTGTCGTCAGTTCATCTCCGAGAAGTACGGCAACGACTTCTGCCCCGAGAACCCGAACCGCTACCGCAGCCGTTCCGGCGCGCAGGAGGCGCATGAAGCGATTCGTCCGACCAACGTGGAGCGCACGCCTGATAGCTTGCGCGGCAAACTCGATCCGGCAGCCCACAAGCTCTATACGCTCATCTGGTCGCGCTTCGTGGCCTGCCAGATGGCGCCGGCCAAGCTGCAGCAGCGCACCGTCACGATTGAGGCGGTCAAGCCGTCCGAAGAGAGCCGTGAGTTCCTGTTCAACGGTTCCACCACCGACATTGTGTTCCCGGGCTACATGAAAGCCACCGGGGCCGATCGTAAGAAGGCGGAGGACGACGCAAAGGATCGGCTGCCCGAGCTGTCTGAGAACGAGCCGCTGGTTTGCGTGGAGTGGCTGGCTGAGCGTAAAGAGACACAGCCCCCGCCACGCTACAGCGAGACCTCGCTTGTAGGCGCGCTGGAGCGCAACGGGGTGGGGCGTCCCAGTACCTATGCGCAGACCGTCTCCACGCTCTATGACCGGCAGTACGCGGAGCGCGAGAAACGTACCATGATCCCCAGCGACCTGGGTATGCGTGTCAGCGACCTGCTGACGGAAACCCTCGGGGATCTGTTCAACGTATCTTTCACCGCGTCGATGGAAGAGAAGCTGGACCGTGTCGAGAATGGCGAGGAGGACTGGACTGCGATGCTCGGTGAGTTCTACGACCAGTTCCAGAAGTGGATCGAGAAGACCAAGGCGCCCCCGGCCGATGCAGAGGAGGTCGGCAGGGTGCTGGGGTTGCTCACGGAGATCACCGAGTGGGCGCCCGAGGTGCAGCGCGGCAAGCGAAAGTACAGCGACGAGAGTTTTGTGGCATCGGTCCGCAAGCGGCAGGACGATAAGGGCGACGTATCGACACGACAGCTCGAGGCGCTGGTCCGGATTGCCTGCAAGTACGATGGACAGTTGGCTGATGTCGAGACGCGGCTGAAGGATATGGGCCTCGAATCGCTGGCTGAGCAGGTGCGCCAATCACGGCCGGCCGAAGGAACGCTTCGCAAGCTGGAGATTGCTGAATCGCTGGAATCCGATGAAAGCACAACCAAGTTCGTGGCCTCGCTGCGGCAGCAAACGGATATGGGCCGTGCGCTCTCAGACGCGCAGGACAAGGTTCTGAACTCCATCATTCTGGGGGCAGCGGACAGTATTCCCGACGCGAAATCTGTTCTTGAGGAGCTGGGTCTGTCGCTGGATGACATTCCAGATGACAAAGAGAGTGGCGTCATTCTGGAAGCGATGAAGGCGGTCAGTGAGTGGAACCCGCCCACGAAACGTGGCAAGCGCACCTATGACGACAAGGCCTTTATCGAGTCGCTGTCCGGCTATTACGGGCGCAAGAAGTTTCTGTCGGAACGTCAGCGAGGCGCCCTGAAGCGTATCTGTGGCCGTTATGCGGAGCAGATTCCGAACTTCGAGGAGCTGGCCAAGGCCTACGACATCAAGGTCGGCGGCAAGAAGAAGAGCAGCGAGTAGGGTGGTGTCACACAGACAAGCTTTCAAGACACGCAAGTATTTGTCATTCCGAGCGAAGCGAGGAATCTCATATCCATGTATGGGTAGAGATCCCTCGGCTTCGCTCGGGATGACGCACCAGCTGTACAAGCGCAATTGTGATACACGACACTAGGAATCGATCTCTGCCGGGGCGGAGAGGGCAGCAGAAAGTGCGGCAATGGGGAAACGGGCACAGGACGATACAGCGCTACGTCGCTACGTGGACCACTTGCAGAGCGAGAAGAACGCTTCCACTCACACGGTGGATGCCTACTGCCGTGATATCGTTCAGTTTGCACGCTACCAATGGCCTGAGCAGACCGCGCCCTATGCGTGGCGTGATGTGGATCAGCTGGCCGCGCGCGGATTTGTAGTGCAGTTGAGCCGGGCCGAGATGGCGCCGACAACAACGGCGCGCAAGCTATCGAGCCTGCGTGCCTTCTACCGCTATCTGAAGCGTGAGGCCATGTGCACGCAGAACCCGTTTGCCGGGGTGCGGTCGCCGCGGAGGGGGCACGATCTGCCGAAAGTGCTGAGCCAGGATGAGATATCCCGCCTGCTGGAAGCGCCCGTCAAGCTGGCGGAGCGCCGCCGGGTCGAATCCAAAACGGCCGCGCGCAAGGACGAGCAGTATGCTGTCCTGCGCGACGTCGCGCTGCTCGAGGTCTTCTACAGCACCGGGGCACGCCTGAACGAGCTGGCCGGACTTCGTGAAGAGGATGTGGATCTGCTGGGCAGCGTGGTGAAGGTCAGGGGCAAAGGGAAGAAGGAGCGTCTCTGTCCGCTGGGTGGTCCGGCCTGTAGCGCGATCCGTGCCTGCATGAAAGAGGGACATGCACTGTGGGGCCGCGGCGGCCGGAGCGCACCGGTCTTTCGGAATCTGCGTGGTGGCGCCCTGACGGGACGCTCGATCGAGAGGATGCTGAAGAAGTATCTGATCGAAGCCGGCTTGGACGCCACGGTGACGCCGCATACGCTGCGGCACTCGTTTGCGACTCACCTGCTGGATGCAGGGGCCGATCTGCGGAGTGTCCAGGAGTTGTTGGGGCATGCGAGCGTGTCAACGACACAGATCTATACACATGTGTCGGTGGAGCATCTGAAGCGGGTATACGAGGAAGCTCACCCGCGCGCATGAATGGGGTAGGGAGACAGAGTCTGATGTATTGGTTGTTTTACAACGTTGTGTTTGTTGTGGGCTTCATGCTGGTGCTGCCGCGCTACTTGTGGCGCATGTGTCGACGGGGCGGCTATGCCAGGGGATTCACCCAAAGGTTCGGTTGCTATGATGAGGCACTCCTCACGACGCTGAAGGCGCGCAAGCGTATCTGGGTGCATGCGGTCAGTGTGGGTGAGGTCTTTGTGGCCCTGCGCTTTATTGAGACCTATCGGGGTGCGCATCCTGACATGGCCTTTGTGTTGACCACGAACACATCGACCGGCCATCGGATTGCTGAGGCACGTCTACACGCAGATGATGTGTTGCTCTACTTCCCCGTGGATCTGCCTCTGTTTATCAAGCGGGTACTGGATCGCATCCAACCCGCCGCACTCGTCTTGACGGAGTGTGAACTGTGGCCGAACCTGATCCATCTTGCGGATGAGCGCGGCATTCCTATCGCGCTTCTGAACGGTCGGGTGTCCGATAGTTCGTATCGCGGCTACAGTCTCTGCAGACCGCTGTTCAGGAACTTGCTGCAGCGGTTCTCTGTGGTCCTCGTGCAGGGGAAACAGGATACTGCCCGAGTGACCGAGCTGGGTGCGCGTCCGGAGAGAATGCACGAGTTGGGGACCGCGAAGTATGACGTAGCGACGACAGATACCAGCAAGGTAGAGCTGATCCGTGGCGTGCTGGCGTCGGCGGGCTTTCCTGGTGACGCACCCATTATTGTGGGTGGTTCAACCTGGCCCGGCGAGGAACGCGTTCTGCTTGATGTGTTTCAACGCCTGCGCAGGTCGATCGAGGGACTCAAGCTGGTACTGGTGCCGCGGCATTTCGAGAGGGCGGCCGACGTAGAGCGAGAGCTGAAGACGGAAGGCGTCAGCTATGTGAAGCGGAGTGCCCTGGAGCCAGGCACATCTGCCGGGGAACCTGCGGACGTTCTTCTGGTCGATTCAACCGGCGAGCTGATGGGGGTCTATGCTCATGCCAGTGTGATCTTTGTGGGCAAGAGTCTAACCAACCATGGTGGACAGAACATCATGGAACCGGCCCTTCTTGGGAAACCTGTTCTGTTTGGTCCGAACATGGAGAACTTCCCTGTGGTGAGTGAAGACTTCCTTGCCGCCGACGCCGCCGTACAGGTGGCGAACGAGAGTGAGCTGGAATCACGACTGGGCAAGCTGCTGACCGATGCAGAGGATGCCGCGACGCTGGGTGCACGTGCAGCTGAGCTGGTCAGATCAAAGCGTGGCTGCCTGAAGCGCAGTGTGGCGCTGATCCACGCCATGCAGTGACGGCGTGGTGCGGTGGGCCGCGATCTGCGCCGGAACGGTCTCGGTGGCCCAGACAAGCTTGAAGTACCAGTCCAACCCCGGTCGCCCCACGCCGTTCTGGTAGGCGATGCCCCCGGAGTAGAAGTCGTCCCGGTGGTACCAGCCAAAGGACAGATCACGGCTACCGGCGACTCGCAGGACGTACCGCTCTCCCTTGCAGAGGCTAACCCCCGGCTCCGAGAACCGAAACTCAACCCAACCTCGATAACCCATCTTAACGGACTGGTCGGCCTGCGCGATAACGTGTCCCTGTGCGTCCAGCAGTGTGAGCGTCAGGGCTTCCGATCGCCGCCACTTGCTGTTGAGGGTCTTGACCAGGATGCGCGCGGAGGCGAGAGACTGCCCGTGTGCCACGAATCCCTGGCTGAGGCGCAGAGCGGGATCCAGTGCGGTGCAGGCCAGGCCCGGAATGCGCTGCCGCGTGGTCCCGCACCCGGTCGCCGTCAGCCCGATCAGTAGGACTGCGCACAGCCTGGTGATCAACATGGACTGAGTTGTATCTTCTCTTGTCACTGTCACCCCGCCTGAAGTTCGGCTTCGAAACCTACTAGATAGCACCTTCCATGCCATGGGCTGTGTTCTGGGAAGATAGGGCAAATAGTGGCCCATAAACCGACTCTGGCGGCGAATGCCGGGGGATATTGGGAGTAATCCGTTCTCAGTCGAGCGAGATGCGAGAGCGGCGCAAGGCCCAGAGGAGTGTCAAATATTGCGACACAACGAGCAGTCCCATGACGAATGGACCGTAAATGGTTCCGCCCTGAACAAGGTGGTTCAGGGCGGACGAGAAGAGGAAGATGTTCATAAACCACGCCTCGCAGAGGTCGTGCGCAACACCCGCACGGCGCAGCAGGTTGGGGACGATGGCGTAGAGTCCCAGTCCGTACGAGATGACGAGCCAGCGGCGAAGAAGAGCAGCCACCGGTGCTCTGCGGCGCCAGGCATCCAGCAGGGGACGATAGGTCAGGGCGGTAGCGACGGCCATCCCTAGCGAGAAGTGGAGCGTGGAGTGCATCATGATGGCTTCTCCTTCTCGGCCAGCCACACTTCACGCCAGGCCACGGCAAAGATGGAGAGTGCCATCAGAACGAATACGACCGTGTAGAGAATCGAGTCTGTTTCCAGCTTATCGATGGTGTAATGCATGAAGAAGATGTTGCTGCGCGGATCGTTGGCCATCTTGTGGTAAAGCCCATCCATGCGGAGCGCACGCGGAATATCCGGCACCACGGCCCAGATGGCGCAGGCGGCCATGGCCAGCGGCGCCACAACCAGGAGCGTCATCGAGGCGCGTGCTCTGCGAAAGAAGTAGATGAGGGCGGCAACGATGTAGGGGATAGACGCGCCAATGACGATCTGGTTCATCCGTCCTCCTTAAGATAAGCCGGGACACCTACCCAACTCCGCAAAGCATGTGCCTCTTCATAGGCTTTCCGCGCGCCTTCACGGTCCTTCAGTTTCCAGCGCAGCTCGCCCAGCTTGCGCCAGTGCCGGTAGTTCTTCGGATCATACACCATGGACTGCGTCATGAAACGCTCGCCCAGCAGCTTCACGGGCTTTTCTTTGCTCCGTATCATCCGTCTGCCCGCATAGAACCAGGCATGCTGCGAGGTCGGCGCCCAGACAATGGCCTTCGCGAGTCGGTTCGTCTTCATTCCTGGTATGGCGTAAACAGAGTCACGTTTGTCCATGATGGGCGAAACGAAACAGACCACCAGCGTCAGTCCTGCTGCCACGATCAGTGCCGGGGCTGGTTTCCGGGGTTCCACCGATGCCGGCAGAGCCAGGCCGACCAGTGCGCCGAGCGTGAAGCTGTAGAGCGGTATATAGGTCGCAAAGTCGACCAGGGCATGCACCCCGGCCACCACAACCGCTCCACAGGCGGCGAACGTGAGCATGGGGTCCGCTTCATGGCTACTGTGGGCGCGGTAGAAGCCGGACAGTGCCGCCATCACGGCCCACAGCGCGATGAGCGTACCGACAGTGCCACTGTCGGCTATTGTCTCGGCATAGAGGTTCTCCGCGTGCGTGCGGTGGCCTGAGACGGACGACGCACGGTGCATGGGGTAGACCGCATGGAAGCTGTTCGGGCCGGCTCCGAGGATGGGGTAGTGACGCCAAATGGTGAGGGACTCGCGCCAGACCTGCATCCGTCCCTGCAGACTCGCCGTCTGCGTAGGGCTCAGAATGGAACGCATGCTCTTCTCCACACGGGGCAGTACCGTCAGGGAAAGGGTCACGACAAGGGCAAGCAGCGGTATGAGCATCCAGAGTCCCACGCGACGATGGCGGGTGGTCAGCAGGAACAGCGGCAAGATAACAAGGGCCGATGCCCCGGCTACCACACCACCGCGTGATTCGGAGAGTGGCACCGCGGCAGCCAGGATGATGGCGCAGACACACATCAGCAAAGCGGAGGGCCAGCGTCGCTTGCTGATGTCGACTGCCGCGGCAATCACGGCAGCGGGGCACAGCATGGCCGCGAATCCCCCGAAGTGGTTCTGATTAACGAAGCAGGCTGCCGAGGAGGGACCGAGGCCTGAAGAGAGATCGATGGTCCACCAGAGCGCGTGGCCCTGTGGAATGATATGGAGCGAGACGATACCGGCTCCTGCCACGAGCGTACCGCCCAGGATCAAGGCACGAAGCAGAAAGAGACGCCCCGGCCGGGGCATACGCCGCACGAGCAGGGCGGCACTGAAGGCGCCCATGCAGATGGCCAGGACCCGCAGCGTTCCAGCCCGGTTGCGCGTAACGCTGAAAAGCAATGTTGGCAGTTCAATGATATTGAGCGCATCCGCCTGGCGCAGGCGTGTGACGGCTACACTGTTCTGAGCAAATCGCTCCACACCGGTAATGGTCGTCAGCTTGAAGGGGAGGGGCACCAGCACAAGAACAAGAAATGAGAGGAGGGCCAGGTAGACCCATTCGGCGTTTTCCCACCAGGGGAGAGATGGGCGGGAACCAGAGGCCGAACGCCGCCGCACAAAGAGCGCTGCCCATGTCAGCAGGGCGCTGGCCCCCGCCAGAGACCAGCCGAAAACACCAGCGCCGGTAGAGGCCAGGAAAGACAGCACGACCATGATTGTTATGGCAGGTGCGTAGTCCAGAAGTCGTGCGGTTGTGCTCATGGTGCTGTCTGGTCGAAGATCTTCACACCATCCTCATCGTAGATCAACACCGATCCGGAGGGAGGCTTCCTCTCGTTGTCGAGAATGACATGGTAGATCGTGCGGGCGCCGCCATACCAGTCGGTGGCGATGCCCGGCGGATTCAGAAATCCGCGCAGATAGGCGATCCAGACCGAGGCACGCCGGCGCAGCGGTCCTTTGGCGTCGAACGGAGGCGGATTCACATTGAAGGCCCGCGGGTCGGCCACCTGTAGACTGAAGCGCGGGCAGCCGCTGACATAGCCCTGGATGTGAATGCCGTGGCGTCTGCTCGAGATAATGCGGAAGGGCCCTCGCGGGTTGATGTGCTCAATGAACATGGCGGCTTTGTAGACCCGTGCGGGTGTGGCCTGCACCGAGCGCTGTACGACGATGGCCAGGCCACCGGCAATCGTCAGCAATGCAACCGTTTTCAGGATGGCCGTACGGTGCCGTGGCCAGTCCGACACCAGTTGAAGGACCGCGCACCAGGCGGCGATGCAGACGAATGGCAGCGTCAGCATGGCGCCGTACATCTCGCTGTGATGGGCAAGGGGCAGTGAAGCCAGCAATCCACCCAGGCAGGCCCGGGTGGAGCCTGACTTGTTCCAGAGCCGTGGATAGAGCAGGATGCCAAGAACCGTGGCGATACCCATCCAGCCGAGACGTCGCACATCTCTGGACACATAGCCCAGGAGGTGACCGGGTAGCCCCGGAAGCCCCCAGCGCGGCGACATCAACACGCCGAGCACGAGTGCCAGCCCCAGTAGGACCGGGGCGGTCCAGGACCAGCGTGTGGGCAGCAGCAGTCCGATAGCCATGGCAGGAAAGAGGACCATCAGGGTCGGGATGCCGGCCTTGTGTGCGAGAACAAGGCAGAGACCTGACACAAGCGTCATAAGAAGGCCGGATGGTCGTCTGATTTTCAGGAGCCCCCATACGAAGAGGGGCAGAAGCGCAAGGTAGACCCCGCGACCGGTGCCCCAATGAACGTAACGCATGAAGACGGGCGCCAGAACATACATGGCGGCGTAGCCGGCCTGGCGGGCCGGGTTCGAGGTGAAGGCTGAAGCCAGCAGGTTTGCGGCAAAGATGCCTGTCCACGCAATCACGAGCGAAGTGAGCCAGAAGCCTCCGTCAACTCCCGTGGCGCCCAGGATGGCAAGCGATCCCTGCATGAGCGGATGCAGGCTGGGGTAGGAGCGCGGCGTAAAGCCGGCCAGTGACAGGGGATGCACCAGCCACGGGACGTTCTGCTCGACGGCCATATTCGTGGCCATGTCCTGCCATTTGTACGTGTCGATGCCGGCCATGTAGGTGAATGGGAAGACGAGGATGGCCATCAGCAGGAGGATCAACCACGGCTGCAAAGGCGCGGGATGGTAGCCCGCCGGAATGGCCTTGCGGCGCAACAGTCGCATACTCAAGGCGCTGAGAAACAGCAACGCGAAGTGGAGCAGGGCCAGGCTGGACTGTTGGATTGGAATGCCTGTCCCGTGCATCAGGCATGGCAGTAGCAGGTTCAGAATGAACGCTGCAAGACCCGTTGTGGCAAGCGCCACGTCTCGGGGTGCCCGGGGAAGAAGAAGGCGGACAGTCAGCCATGGTGTGAAACAGATGGCGGTCGGGACTGCGATGCAGGCGACCAGACCGGCGAGAAGTGACGTCATAGGCCAGTCCAATGCTTAGACGAGGCTTTTGCTGACAACGGGTTCATCATCGTCATCGTCATCGTCGTCATCATCGTCGTCGTCATCATCGTCGTCATCATCGTCGTCATCATCGTCGTCATCGTCGCTGTAGAAGCCATCGTCGTCGTCATCGTCGTCATCGGGAGGGGGGAGCCGACGCCCCGGAGGCTCGTCGTCATCTCCATCATCATCCTCTTCTTCTTCTTCCGGCTTCTTCTCGATGACGTGTGCAGCCTCGCTGCCTTCGACGCCGCAGGGACAGAGGCAGAGGCGATAAGGGATGCGAATTACGTATGGTGTAGTGGGTGGACCATCGCCAGGGGCCACCACGGCTCGGAAGCCTCCGAACCCATCGGTGAAATGGGGTGGTGTGTATCTACGCTCGTTGAGTGTCGGCAGCGCAAAACGCCAGGACCCACCATAGGCCGCCCGCTCACCCGCCGATCCGGCAAGTCCGGGGTCAAGCAGCCACTCGGTGACATTTCCGCTCAGATCGTGAATTCCATAGACATTCTCGTTCGTGTGCGTGCGCTTGGTGCCGTTACGCTTGCTGCCATCGAAGTAACCCACGGGCATGGTGTCCTGGTTTCCGCCTGCGAGGGCTCCGAGGAAGTTGGCGTCGAGCGTGTCAACCGTGTCGCGGCCAAACGCGTAAAGGGTGTTGGAGTTTCCGTTCCATGAGGCCGCGGCGTAGAACTCGTTGAAGGGGTTGGGCCAGCTCTTCATGCCGCGGAATGTGTGATGATCCGGTTTCTCTTCCGGCTCCACGGTCTTGATGGGGAGACGGTATCCTTTGACGTTCTCAATCCATCGTTTGTAGTCATCAGGGCCGAAGCGATCATCACGCCACTGCATGACCCCGCAGGTGGCCGGCGCCCAATCCTCCGCCCACGATCCTTCACGATAGGCCAACTGGTCCTCGGCGATGCCATCGCGTAGCGATAGCCAGTTGCAGTACTTCATAGCACCAAAAGCGGAGACGCCTCCGACCGGTCGACCGGCATCCGCAGGAGCAACACTGAACCGTGCTCCCCGTGGCTGGAAAGGATTGAATGCGATCCGGCTGGCAGAACGCAGGAAGAGTTCATCCCGGCCCCGATGCATGGCGCTGTTGAACCAGGCGTTGCCTTCAACACACACGAACACGTTGTCGCTGCGCGAATCAGTGGCCGGTAGCTCGATCCCGTTCAGGAACTCGACGAACTCTCGGTTTGAGACCAGGAGATACACTCTGTTCCACGCCGATGAAACCGCGCAGTTGTCCATGGGTAGGCGGAACCCGCTGTAGCCGAGAAGCTCTTCGCGCTCTTCAGCAGTAAAGATGCCGCGTGCCCAGTTGCTGGTCGAACAGGTGACCGGGGCCCAGTCGAGCGTGTGGGTGCCTTCACGGAAGCAGCGCTGACCGGCACCACGGCCCGTATCGATCGTGAGCCAGTTGCAATACTTGACGGCGCCAAACCAGGAGACACCGACGGCGGGGTGGTTGGTGTAGGATCCACCAGCCCTGGAGATGCGTGGGGTGACGGTGTAACGGCTGCCGATGGGAAACTCAGGATTATACTCTATGCGACTCTTTCCAACGGCGAAGACCTCGTCCCGCTCAGGTTCCATCTCCGGGTTAAACCAGACATTACCAGCCGCGTCGAAGGTGAGGTTGGTACCCCGGTAATGGTTCGTATGGGCCTGGGCGTCGTTGAGGAAACGTACAAACTCATCGTTGGTCGTCTCGAAACGCGCCATGTGGAAGCCGTAGCCTGGTCCCCCGGGCTGACTCTCTCCCGGCACCCATGCAAGATCCGGTCCGGGGTTCGGGGGAGGGGAGATCATGGCCAGCAACCCATCGCTATGTCCGCCGGCGTGGCGGGTCTGTACGGCATTGGCCGGGACAAGATTGGTCGAAGAGGTCTGACCTGATACATGGAAGAGGCGTCCGGCCTGCATGGCCCCGCCGTAGATATGATCGGCTTGGCTTCCTCCCAGGTAGGTACAGTAGACAGTATTGGAGCCGGCTACTGCGAAAGCCGCCCCGAACCCATCCCAGCGGCCACCACCATGGACAGCTTGAACCGCATCATGCACGGGCAGATTGGTAGACGATGTCTCGCCGGCAAGTGCGGCCTCGCCGATCGCGTTGGGTACCACGACGAAGGCGCGATCGTCACCTGTGCCGCCAAAGTAGGTAAGCAGGACCGGTTGCATGGCTTCAGGTTCGAGTTTGCAGACAAACGCATCCCACATTCCGCCTCCGAAGGAGGACTGGACTGGATTGACCATGCGCAGGTCGAGTGAGGCCGTCTCGCCGGCGAGGTAGGTGTAGCCGGCGCTGTCGAGGGCGATGCTGTAAGCGCGGTCATCATTCTCCGCCCCGACATAGGTAGAGAACCCGAGAGTCAGTGTGACGGGATCCAGCATGGCTACAAAGGCGTCGACACCTCCGCCGGGCTCCGCCTGCCAGGCGTCGGATGTGGGGAAATCAGACGAAGCTGTTTCGCCTGTGAGGAAAATTCTACCCGTGCCATCCACGGCCACGCCGTAGGCGGCGTCCTTGCCTGAGCCACCGATACGGACGCCGGATGCCGCCTGACCTGGCTTGACCCGCAGAACAAAGGCGTCCTGCTCGCCGCAGGGGCCGAGCGTCTTGATGCCCGCGAAGTCGTCAGATGCGGTATCACCGCTAACGACCACAGTGCCGTCCGATGCCAGGGCAAGCGCATGGGCGTGATCGTCCCCACTGCCGCCGATGCGGGCGGATCGCACGACTTTGCCCTCCGGGTCAAGGTGCGTGAGAAAGGCATCCCAGCTCTGCCCCGAAGAAGCGAGCTCGGGTGCATCCACGAGCGGGAAGTCGCGCGACAGCGTCTCGCCACAGACAACCATGCTGCCGTCGGGTGCGACAACGAGGTCCAGGGCACGGTCCTCGGCCGAGCCGCCCAGGAAGGTCGTGAAGACGGGGTGTCCGTCGACGGCGCGGTACTTTGTGATGAATACGTCGATGTCCTTGGCGAGTCGTTTTGGATCGGGGGTCTTGCCCGCAAAGCGCCGCGAGGCCGTCTCACCGGCAACGTAGGTGAAGCCCTTGTGATCAACCGCAACGGCAAAGGCGGTATCGTCCGCCTCGCCACCGAGGTACGAGAGTAGATCAAGCTGCGGCCCAGTAGGTGGCGGGTTGGAGGGCGAGTGAACGTCGGGTGTCAGATCCAGTTGCACGGTGGGCCCGTGCTGCTGGAATCGGGCATTGATCGGCACGGGGATGCTGTTCTCGTCAATGCGGAAGGCACGCGGGGCGTGCTGTACGATCCTGCCGTGGCTCAGTTCCGCAATCATGTTCCCGTAGGGATCAATCGCGGCCAGCTCCGCCCCATCAAAGGCCATTTGCAGTGCACCTGGGTCACCGTCAGGGCCGACGGTGAAGATGAACTCAAGACGATTGCGTTCGGCGTAGCAGTCCATGTTGATGCCGGGGAAGACGTCGGGGTACTGGACGATGGGGTAGCCGTTAACATCGGTAAACCAGAGGGCCGGGTCGGTGCCCATGGCATAGTGGCTAACGGGATCCAGGGCAGTGCCAGCGCGCTTGCGCTTATCTGGTCTGGTGCGCTGTTGGCCCTGGGGCAGCGAACCGCCATGGTGCCAGCGGTCCAAACGGTCGCCCTCAGTTTTGGAGGGTCCACCGGGAGGCGATCCGCCGCCGAGGGGGCCGCTGTTGACCAGCCGCAACGAGACGTCCAGCGTGCAGTCAAGGTCGCTGATCTGCGAGCGGCTGTCTTCGGGGCCGCATTCGATATTGTCGCTCACGGTCAGATCAATGTGTTCGCGCTCGATCCGCAGGGCCACGGCTCCGCCTCCGGGCAGAATGTCGAGGGACGCGCCGTTGGCAGCCAGGTCGAACTCACCGGAGTAGTCTTCACAGAGCTCTTCAAAACAGAGGGGCGGGAGTTCCATCGGCGCGCCTGCCTTGCGCCGGCGTTCTAAGTTCTGGGGCAGATCCATGACAATCGTGCTGGCCGCCAGCGCCATGATTGGTGGCGCCGAAGCGGGGGCTTTGAACCCAAAACGGCTCTCCCGTCCACTGGGGCCGATAGACCAGGCCGGTGTGGTGTCAACGTCCTCGCCGCCGGGACCGTGCCGTCGTGATCCATCTGTTTGGCCCGGCTCAGTGGGCCGGGCCGCGTCCGGGTCCAGTGCGTCGAGCAGGAGCTCCTGTGGCGGAGGTGCCTCCCCCCGCTTCTCGGGCAGGATAGCAAAGAAGTAGTAGCCCAGCCCTCCACTGGCCCCAACAAGGGCCGCGATGGCTAGAAGAAGAACGAGATAGGTACGTGCTCCAGACATGGATTATCCTCTGAGTTGTCCTGTTATCCTATCCCATTTTCAGATGCATAAGCTAGGATAATCCGTGCCCATGCACCGTTTGGGCCGCTCTCAGAGGCTGGCTTCTACCGTGATGGCAATGCCACCGCGGGGACGGAACACGCCGATTACCTCGGCTTGGCGAGGGGCGCAGGCGGCGACGAGATCGTCGAGTACCTGGTTGACGACCGCTTCGTGGAAGGCGCCGTGGTTGCGGTAGGCGAAGAGGTAGAGCTTGAGTGCCTTGCTTTCGATGCAGCGCTGATCGGCAATATAGCGAATCGTGATGTGGCCGAAGTCGGGCTGACCGGTAATCGGGCAGATGGATGTGAACTCAGGACAGTCGAATGTGATCCAGTAATCGCGCTCCGGATGGCTGTTGGGGAACGTCTCAAGACGGGCCTCGGAAGGAGACCCCGGGTAATCCGTCCGTTGCGCCCCAAGCAGTGTGAGCTCTTCCGTGTTCGGCGAAGCCTGGTTCTCTTCTGCACTCATGGCGCCTATGATAGAGAGACCACGGTTCGTGTCCAGAGACAAAGTACACAAGCTCTCTGCGCCTATCCCAGTTCAGGGACGTCAACCCAGTAGCGTCCCGTAAGGGGAGGGGAAAACCACGGAGGGCACGGAGGCACGGAGGAGAGGTTGCGAGAATCCGTCGGCTCGGGATACCGAGCCTAGGATTCTCGCAACATTGTTCGGGGAGGGGAGGAGAGGGAGTGGAGGCGAACGTTGGGGCCGTAGGGCTATCCGTTCACCCTCCCATCCCGCCTCTTCTCTCCATAGGACAACGTCGCGAGAATAGAGGTGCGGGGTATTCCCCGCGCCCGATTCTCGTGACCTCTTCCGTATTTTTCTCCTCCGTGCCTCCGTGTCCTCCAGCGAAGCGGGTGGTTCGTCCCTCTCCGTCAGGGGCGGAAAAGTCTCAAATGGAGGGTTGGCAACAGGTGCCGAGATCATTAGCAAAGTCGAGTGTTTGTCGTTCGGTATCAGGGCTTATGGGATGGCAGTGACGTCAACCCACTTGCGCTCTTTCCAGCTCTTCATCCCTAGCTCAGCGAGTTGGACGCCTTTGGCTCCTTCCATGAGGGAGTAGCGCCATGGTGTGTCGAGGACGACATGGTTGATGAACAGCTCCCACTGAATCTTGAATGCGTTGTCGTATTCGATGTTGTTGGGGACATCTTCCCAGCCCGCAAAGAAATCGATCGGTTGCGGAACATCCGGGTTCCAGACCGGCTTGGGCGTGTTGGCGGCGCTCTGGGTCTTCACTTCGCGCAGCCCCGCCACGGCTGAACCTTTGTCACCATCCACCTGGATCGTCAAGAGGTCGTCCCGGCGCACGCGGGTGCACCACGAGCTGTTGAACTGGACCATGGTGCCGTCTTCAAGCAGGAACATCGCATACGCCGAGTCGTCCGCCGTTGCCTTGAATGGCGTGCCGTCCTCCTTGCGCCGCTCGGGCAGATCGGTCTTGCCATAGGAAACCAGGCTCTTGATCGGACCGAACATGTTATCAATCACGTAGCGCCAGTGGCAGAACATGTCGATCATCAGGCCGCCCCCATCTTCGCTGCGGTAGTTCCAGCTGGGGCGCTGAGGCGGCTGATCGTAATCCATGCCCGTGAAGACCCAGTAGCCGAAGTCTCCCTTAACCGAGAGAATCTTGCCGAAGAAACCGAGTTCGCTGAGCATCTTCAGCTTTCGGAAACCGGGCAGCCAGAGCTTGTCCTGAACGACGCCATTCTTGAGTCCGGCTTCATCGACAAGCTTGGCAAGCCGCACGGCTTCGGAGGTCTCAACCGCCGTGGGCTTCTCGCAGTAGATGGCCTTGCCGGCCTTGACCGCCATCTCGACAAAACCGGCGCGCTGTAGCGTGCCGGATGCATCGAAGAAGATCTCGTAGTCCCCGTACTTACCATCGAGTGCGCCCTGCACGTCGGTGGTGTATTTGTAGGCTTCCCCACGGGCATCGTTGCCGTATTGCTCGGCAAGTGCTTTGAGCGCATAGTCCCGTCGCCCGGTCAGGATGGGATCCGGCATGATGATCAGGTCATTGCCGACCTGAATGCCGCCATCTTTGATGATAGCACTGATGGATCGCGCAAGGTGCTGATGGGTTCCCATGCGTCCGGTGACGCCGTTCATGATGATGCCGATACGTCTGATTTCCATCGTGATGCTCCTTTGAGTATGCGTCTAGATTATGATGGGGCCGCCTTCGGGCATGTCAGTGCATTGCGGTTGTGCGTCTTGCGGCAGCGCCGGAACATCGACACCTGCCTTGGGAAGTGTACCGGCAAGCTCCTGACGCCAGTGTGCCACGTCCCCGGCGGGGCCGTAGCAGTAGAGGAAGTGCAGCGGTTCGTCACCGATGTTTGTCATCTGGTGGAAAACCCCCGGAGGGATTTGCACGATCTGGCCCGCCGTCATCATGGCACGCTCCTCGCCGAGGCACATCTCTCCGGTGCCGGAGATGACAAAGTAGACCTCTTCCGAGTCCTGGTTGTGCCACGGAACCTGGCCGCCGTTGGGGTCCAGGGTCACGTAGCCCATGCAGAAGTTCTCACACTGCACGGGCGAGGCCCCTCCTACAAGGTTTTGTGTCAGTCGGCGTGCCGGATATGACCGCCCTTGAATTGTGTTCAGGTCTCCGATGATCATTCTTCTCTCCTTGAAACTTCGATGGATATAGTCGTCTTGATTATCATGTATTGGCCGCCACCAATGTTCGTATTCAGTAATATGCATGCGAAAATATATTGCTTTAGAATGTCGGTCAAGCTATATTTCTTCGAACTGGAGAGGGAAGGAGCGCGGATATCATGGGCAAAACAGGTGAACATGTCGCTAAAATGTACAATTTCGCGGTCCTTCGGGACCTGCGCAGGCAGCGCGGTCTCACCATCGCGGAGCTTTCGGCGCAGACAGGGATCTCGCCTGCCGTTATTTCCAAGCTGGAGCGGAACCAGGCCGTAGCCGGACTGGGGACGCTGTTCCGACTGGGCAGGGGGTTCGGCATCACGGCGGCGGAGCTGCTGGCGCTGATTGAGTCGCGTACCGCGCAGTGCAAGCAGGAGACGGATCGTGTTGTGGAGGACTTCCACTTCCGTCAGATCGAGTTTGCCAACGCCAAATGCTACTATGCGGATGCGCCCAAGGGCGCCAAACGTTCCAACCCGGATGCCCATCGCGACGAGTATGAGATTTGCTGGGTACTCGAAGGTGCGGTCAAGGTGGCACTGCCACACGAGACGCACATCTTGTCGGCTGGCGATTGCGTGCAGTTCGATGCCCTTTTCGAACATACCTATGAAGTCCTGGAAGATTGCCGAATCATTATTCAACACATCCATAAACAGAAGAGGTTCTAGAGATGAGAAAGACAGCGTTGGTCACGGGGGCCGGGCGGGGGATTGGATTTGCGATTGCCGAGAAGCTTGCCGCAGAAGGCCACGACATCGTGCTCATGGATATCCACGAGGAGTCTGTCGTGGCCGAGGCCATACAGCGCCTCGAAAGCGCGGCGGCGACAGTGCTGTACCAGCGGGCCGATGTATCCTCCGCAGAGGATCGGGCTGACATGCTGGCTGCGGTCAAAGCCAGGTTCGGTCGCCTGGATGTGCTCGTCAACAACGCCGGCGTAGCCCCGCGTGTGCGTGCGGATATCCTCGAAGCCTCGGAGGACAGTTATGAATGGGTCATGAAAATCAATCTCCAGGGCCCCTACTTCCTGACGCAGGCGGTGGCAAACTGGATGATCGAGCAGAAGCAGGCGAATGCCGATTTCGACGGCTGTATCATCAACATTGCCTCCATGTCTTCGGGGGTAGCCTCTCCGAGCCGCGGTGAATACTGTGTTTCAAAGGCCGGCATGAGCATGATGACGCAGCTCTTTGCTGTGCGCCTTGGCGAGTTCGAGATTCCTGTATATGAGATCCGGCCCGGTATCATCAAGACCGACATGACCGCCGTGGTGACAGAGAAGTATGACCGGCTCATCTTTGAAGAGGGCATTCTGGTGCAGAGCCGCTGGGGGCTGCCGGAGGACATTGCCAAGGCCGCGGCCATGATGGTGCGTGGCGACATCGGCTACTCCACCGGCCAGATCATCACGATTGACGGCGGCTTCACGCTGCCACGGCTCTAACCCTATAAGCGACAGGAAGACACCCCATGAAGAATACCACACTGAGAACGGGAAAGCACAACGACCTCGATGTGACGCGTGTGCACTCGTTAGTGATTGGCTCCGGTGCTGCCGGACTGAATGCGGCCGTACAACTTCGCAACCAGGGCATCGAGGATGTGCTGCTTGTCAGCGAAGGATTGAAGATGGGTACGTCCATCAACACCGGGTCGGACAAACAGACCTACTACAAGAGCGCCATGTGCGGCAACGATCTCGATGCGCCCCTGGCCATGGCGAAGAACTTCTTCATGCCGGGCAGTATGCATGGTGATCTGGCGCTGATCGAAGCGGCGGTTTCAGCGCGCGGATTTCTGAATCTCGTCAACCTGGGCGTGAAATTCCCCCAGGATGCGTTCGGGCAGTTCATCGGTTACAAGACCGACCACGATCCTGCGCAGCGCGGCACGTCTGTTGGCCCCTACACCTCGCGCGATATGTGTCGTGCGTTGATTGCCGAAGTGAAGCGCCGCAAGATTCCGGTGCAGGAGCGTGTCAACGTAGTCAGTCTACTTACGACCGGCGAAGGAAAGGCCAAGCGCGCTTGCGGGGCCCTGGCGCTCAATGCCAAAGGCGAGCTTGTCGCATTTGCGGCTGATAACGTGGTGTTCGCCGTGGGAGGGCCCGGTGGTCTCTACAAGACCAGCGTCTATCCGGTCGTACACACAGGTGCCATCGGTATGGCCCTCAAGGCGGGCGCCAAGGCCCAGGGCCTGCCGGAAGCGCAGTATGGTCTGGCGTCCACGAAGTTCCGCTGGAACGTCTCCGGCACCTACATGCAGGTGGTCCCGAAGTTCGTCTCCACCGATGCAGACGGCAAGAGTAACCCGCGCGAGTTCATGCGCGACTATTTCCCCGATACCGGCAAGATGAACTCGATGGTGTTCCTGAAGGGCTACCAGTGGCCGTTCGATTCAAAGAAGATCATCGGCGGCTCCTCGATCGTCGACATCCTGGTCTACATCGAAACCGCGTTGAAGGGGCGGCGCGTCTTCCTCGACTACCGCGACAATCCGCAGGACTTCGATTTCAAGGCACTGGACAAGGAGGCCTATTCGTACCTGGAGAACTCCAAGGCGTTTCAGAAGTCCCCGATTGCGCGCCTGGCGCACATGAACCCAAGTGCGATCGGGCTCTACAAAGATCACGGCATCGACATCACAACGGAGCCGCTTGAAGTCGCTGTTTGTGCCCAGCACAACAATGGTGGTCTGGCCGGCAACCACTGGTGGGAGTCGATCAACATCAGGCATCTCTTCCCTGTAGGTGAGGTCAATGGGTCGCACGGCGTGGCCCGTCCCGGGGGCTCCGCCCTCAACTCCGGCCAGGTGGGCTCGATCCGCGCGGCCGAGTATATCGGCAACTGCTATGCGCAGAGCGATCTGAAGATGAGTGACTTCAACAAGGCGGTCAAAGCAGAGCTCAAGGACGTGTCCGGCTTTCTGAAGCGTTGCGAAACGGCTGACCAGAGCTGGCGCGTGGCTCGTGCCGAGCTTCAGGATCGCATGAGCAGAGCGGGCGCGCACATCCGTTCGCTTGAGGGGCTGAAGCAGGCCGTCAAAGAGGCGCGGGCGCAAGTTGAGGCACTTGAGGCGCACGGCTGCAAAGCCATCAATGCCGTCGAGCGGGTGCAAGCGATGCGCAATCGTCAGCTCTGTTTCGCACATTGGATCTACCTGGCCGCAACGCTCTATCACGTGACGAGTGGTGTCGGGTCACGCGGATCCGCCATGGTCCGCGATGCGGCAGGCCGGCGCGCCCACAAACAGCTTGATAAAGCCGCGTGGAGCTTTCTGCCCGAGAACGAGGCCTTTCGGGCCAAGGTGCAGGAAACGGTCGTTTCGGAAGGGAAGGTCAGGAATCGCTGGGTGAAGTGCCGTCCCATCCCCGAGAGTAATCTCTGGTTCGAAACCGCCTGGGCCGACTACCGGGCCGGCGCCATCTACAAGTAGGAGAAAGTGGGGTCGGTCTTTGAAACCGGGACTACGCCGGAAAGTCAGTGAACTGGAGGCAGTCCTTGGGGCAACGGCGCCAGCGGATCGCAAAGGCGATCGGGCCGGATGCACATGCACTGGTCTCCGGCACGGGCTTCCAGCTTCCCTATGAGAGCCCCAGCCTTCGGCAGTGGCCTCTTCTCGGCGCCGCCCAGCGCCTCGTAGTCTAATCCATCTGGAAGATGTTGCAGGGAGCTGCATTGAGCTGCAGGGAGCTGCACGCCTGCCACTTACGCCAATCGACATGTTGCAGGGAGCTGCAGGGAACTGCAGGAAGCTGCATTAACTCCCCAACCTGGCCGTACAAACACGTCACCTTCTCCGTCTGCCACCACCCCGCCAACCACGCGCTACAGAACTCAATGGACACATTCGCAGATCTGCTGGGTGATAAGACCCGTTTCTTCTCATTCACCTCTGAACCGCTCATGATCCGTTCGCGGGAATGTGAGACCACAGCGCTACAGGAGTTGGCGGAGTGGTATAGAATGCTGTATTTCGACTGAGGATTGTCGGCGGGGATTGAAGGGTGTCTGTGTCCGGCGACACCTGTGTGTGAGATGCGCCTGTGTGACATCGAATCTGGAGTTTTGTTTTGCGGAATTGGATAGCATGTGTGATACTGGGGATATGCAAGAAAACGGAATACATGGGACTGAGACGAACTTCGTCTTTCAGCGTGGCAAGCCTAGCGTTCGCCCGCTTGGCTCGGAGCGTTCCGATGGTGCGGAGTGGATGAGTGCCTCGCCTCAGAAACGCATTGCGGCCGTGGAGTTCTTGCGATCAGGGTTTGCGGGTCCGAGCTATGCTACACAAAGACTTTCGCGATTTCTTGGCGTTGCTCGCCGAGCATAAGGTACGCCACCTGGTTGTTGGCGGGTACGCGGTGGCTGTTCATGGCTACCCTCGTTATACAGGTGACCTTGCCATCTTTATCGCCCTCGACCCATCAACAGCGGAAGCTGTGACGGAGGCATTTATCGATTTCGGTTTCTCTGAAGCTGACATTAATGCCGACACGTTCCTGATTCCAAAGAGCATTGTTGAGGTTGGACATGAGCCACTCAAGTTGCATGTCATGAACAGCATCTCCGGCGTTGCCTTCGATGATGCTTATGCTGACCGACAGACCGTACAGATCGATAACCTGGATGTGCCGTTCATCGGCTACGAAGATCTGGTCAGGAACAAAGCGGCAACGGGGAGAGGCAAGGACCGGGTGGATATTGATGAATTGGCGCGTCGGCGTAAGGCCTGCCCGCCATCGGACTAGAGAGCCGTGCGGATGGGCGCGCTTGGACTTGGGGCCGCGCGATACACTCCATCCATTCTGTGCGACAAAGGGTGAGTGGCGTCTCTTGACCCGCTCCCGCGCTTGTCGTACCCTTCTTCCTGCTTAAGATACAATACCCCGGTAGCTCAGTTGGATAGAGCATCGGATTTCTAATCCATCTGGAAGATGCTGCACCAAGCTGCAACGAGCTGCATTAAGCTGCAAATCAACCACTTCCGCAAAGAGAGGTGCTGCATCTAGCTGCATTAAGCTGCATCTAGCTGCATCCCGAATTTGGCACAAACTATTGGTTGAAGCCGGAGGGCTTGCCTAATGGCCTTGCCATTGCAGTCAAGAGAGGTATATCGTTTGCAGAACGGTATTCCACGCGGCGAATTCTGTAGGTGGTTGGCTCGTTGGGGTCGAGAGAGGAATTGCAGAATGACGGATAACACACTTGGGCGCGAGTTGCGCATACCTGAAGGCTCCGCGCTGACGGCGGAAGATTACACGCAGTTCCTTGAGGACGCATACGAACTGTTTCGCAGATGCCCGCCATACCTGGCGCCGAGTGAGGGCATTGACGTACTTGAGCTCGCGCATCTGACGCCCGCAGTGCCGGAGACCATACTCGCGATCTACCTTGGCATAAACGACGCGGCCTGCAACAAGGGCTTGGTATCACCCTTTCTGCCACGGCATGGTCACAACAACGTCTTTGTTTTTGACCCGGAGGTGTACGCCGGAGGCGACGATGTGCCGGATGGCACCACAGATGCCACGCGCATCTTGGCCGGGTTTGAGCCGCCGAATGAGACGTGGTCCAGGGACTGGACTTACGTCATGATCGCGGATCCGGCACGATCCTTTGCAAGCCTGTGGGTGGAGAAGGGCTACATTGATATGGTGCCGGCCAAGTTTGAAGACTTCACCATGCTGTCTGATTCTGATGCGACCAAGCTCTGCACGTTTATTGATCCGGCTGCGTTTGAGCATCCGGTGAATCAGTCGCGCCCCTATCTTAACGCGGCACGCGACCGCGGTGAGAAGCATGCAGCCGAATTCACAATTCCCGTGAAGCTGTCGGGTGAGGTCGATGGACTGGTCCCCGTGATGCTGGATCTGGGCGAGAAACTCTATGTTGCGCGCACCGACTTCGGTCCCTGTGAGCATGCCTGGTCAAACCTGCATCCCGACAGCCGCGAGCTGGCCGTTGTTAATGAGAACTCTGCCGTGCCGCTGGACCTCGTGATCGCCAAGCCGCCCGTCGATGCTGAACGTGCGAAGGGGTTGATTCCGGCCAAGGGCAGCGCGGACATGACCACAGACTGGTATCTCCGCGGCATGGATGTGAATCGTCTTCCGCTGCTCCACGGTAGCGTGCGAGGGTAGGGAGGGATCATGCCGTGAAGCATGACATTGTGTTCATTGGGCATGTGTGCCTGGATCGATTGATTCCCTATGAGGGAGAGGAGCAGGTGGGTCTTGGCAGTGCCGTCTACTACGGATCCATGGCTGCTGCAGGCGTTGGGTGTTCCGTTGGTGCGATCACCCGTATGCATCCCGACGATGCCGGGCGCTTGGACCCGTTGTGCGATGCGGGAATTGACTGCAAGGTGATTCCGGCTGAGGCGACCACCCGAATGCTGCTGAAGCACCCAGTTCCGGATGTGGATGTGCGTGAGATGAGCCAGGTGGCGAGCGCCGGGTTTATGCAGGTCGACGAGTTGCCGTCGTTCGAGAGCCGCTTTGTGCACTTGGCCGGCATTACCGATCAGGAGTTCACACTGTCCTTCATGCGGGCACTTGTGGACAGAGGGCGCAGCGTATCCGTCGACATGCAGGCATTTGTGCGTCAGGTTGACGAGGAGAGCCGCGTCATATCGTTCGCAGACGCGAAGGATAAAATCGAAATCGTCTCTCTAATGGATCGTGTGAAGATGGATGCCGTGGAAGCACAACTGCTGACGGGCACGGATGACCTGGCTGAGGCAGCCGGCATCGTGGCCTCGTGGGGGTGTCCCGAGGTCGTTATGACGCATTCAGACGGCGTGCTGGCGCGCGTGGCTGGCAAGGCATACTTCGAACCGTTCACGAATCGCAGTAGTGTGGGGCGAAACGGCAGAGGCGATACGACCTTTGCTGGCTATATGGCCTGGCGACTTGAGCATGCCCCCGCCGAGTCGTTGAAGTTCGCGGCCACGCTGGCATCGATCAAGATGGAAACAGAGGGGCCTTTCAGGGGAAGTCTCAACGATGTCCTGACGAGAATGTCGAAGACCGATTCCTGAAAGAGAGTATCAAGGAGTGAAGTATACAATGAATTCAGAACTGTCACACTGGAGTGAGCGGCTCCGTGATCTTGTATCCAAGGACTACCATCTCATGTATCGGGAGGCCGGCGGAGAATCCCGCATCCATTCCTGACGCCGGGCAGCGACCAGTACGCTGATGTGCTTTGGGGTTGGGGCTCGTGGCCGACCGACGTGGCTAATGGAGAAATAGAAATGAGATCCCTGTACGTTTCATCTGAATCTGGAAGTGATCGCTGGACCGGAACGCTCGCGACGCCCAACTCGGACAACACTGACGGACCGCTGGCAACGATTGCCGCCGCTCAGCGGGCGGTATGGAAACTGGAATCCAATTCGAAAGATCCGGAGACCATCGAGGTGGTTCTCAGCGGCGGCTTTTACCAACTCGAACGAACCTGGCGCCTTGACGCGAAGGATTCCGGTTTCGGGGTTCGCGGTCACTTCGACTTTTGCACCTTCCCTGTGACCTGGCGCGCCGCCGAGGGCGAAACCGTCATTATCAGTGGCGGACGTCGTATCAATGACTGGCAAATCGCCGAACGCAACGGAAGGACCGTCTGGCGCGCGGACGTGCCGTGGATGGATTGTGACGAACGCTTCTCTCGTCAACTCTGGATCAACGGCGAACGCATGCCCCGCGCGACACTGCCGAAGACAGGAACCTATCGCGTGGCGGACGATCCCGATGCAACGCTTCATTGGGAAGCCCACAGTCGGGGCGTGGAGAGTTTCAGTTTCACTCCGGGTGACCTCTCGGCGACCTGGTCACACACGGAGGGCATCGAGATACAGCTAAGAGCGCTGTGGATGAGTTCACGGGTTGGGATCCGCGAGATCGATGAGGCCACCGCCACCGTGCATGTCGATCGCAATACGCAGCTCTGTCTGGCGTACGCACCGGGCGATGGAGTTGACTATGTCGTGGAGAATATTCCTGAGGCCATGACCGAGTCCGGCGAGTGGTATTCGGATCCCGCCGCACGATGCGTGTGGTACATGCCGAGACCTGGCGAGACTCCGGAGTCGGTCGAGGCAACGGTCGGCGGCATCGAGTGTCTACTCGATCTGCGCGACGCCAAATTCGTGCATTTCGAGAACATCACCTTCTCCCACACGGAATGGCGGCCCGGCCGGCAGGACGCGGTAACGGTGCAATCATCGGCGACGGTTTCGGGTGCCGTTGCGGTAGGGGCGGGCTGCGAAGGGATCGTGTTCAGGGACTGTGAGATCGTACACGTGGGCGGCTACGGACTGGAATGTAGCGATGGGGCCACGGAAATCGAGTTCCACGGCGGGACCATTCACGACGTTGGTGCCGGCGGCGTGAAAATCTGGCATGGCTGCCGCCGATGCGTTGTGGCCGACAGCGAGATCCATGACGGCGGCCGACTGTGGATGAGCGGTGCCGGCGTGATGATAGGCAAGGCTTCCGGCAATACCGTGACGCGCTGCCACATTCACGACTTCTACTACACGGCGATCTCTGTCGGTTGGACCTGGGGCTACGCGGAGAGCGATGCCTACGGCAATACCATTGAGTGGAACCATATTCATGACCTCGGCAAGGGGTTGCTGTCCGACATGGGCGGCGTCTATCTGCTCGGCAACGCGGCGGGTACGCGCGTGCGGCATAACCGGATCCACGACATACGCAGCCAGCGCTACGGCGGCTGGGGCATCTACCCGGACGAGGGCAGCAGCGACCTGCTGATCGAGAACAACCTTTGTTATAACATGAACTGCAACCCGTTCCATCAGCACTACGGGCGTAACAACTTGGTCCGCAACAACATCTTTGCCTACGGCGACGAGGCGGCCCTGGCTTATACCCGCATGGAAGACCATCTCGGAATCGTCTTCGAGAGGAACATTCTACTGACGAGCGATACGCCGATGCTCGATCGGGTCGATGCAGTACGCTGGCGGTCGGACCGGACACGATTTGATTCGAACCTCTACTGGTGTGAAGAGGGCACAGTCCGGTTCAAAGGCGGATGGCGCAATCTGGGTACTCAGCCGATCAGGGGCAGCATGGCCGATGAGGCACCGCGGTTCAATCCGCTGCCTGATGGCGATTCAACCGTGGATGCACTGTTTGCCCAGGGATCGGATCCAGCTGCCACCGACAGGGATGCCGGGAGATTCGAGTTCCAACGCGAAGCCGGCACACTCACTGTCACCGGGCTTTTTGATGGAGCGCAGGGCGAAGCGGTGCCCGGTCAGATGCCGTGGGGTGACTGGCGTGCTCATATCGAACTATTCCTGAAGCCCTTCACGTTCTCACCTGCAATGGTCAGATTCATCGTGACCGCGGATGGTGATGATGACGTCTGCTGGTTCAAATGCAGCAGTCCAAGAGAATGGCAATGGTCCCGCTCCGCGACGCCTTTGGAGGATAGCTGGTCCGCAACGATGACAGTCGACCTGGCCAAAATTGCGGCCCATATCCGCAGCGCATGCGCCATTGAGGAGGCGCATCCCGTCGAGTGGCGCTACCTGTGCAGTGTCGCATTGCCCGTGGCTTCCTTGGATTTCGAAGCCTGGCAGAAGCATTCCGGTGATGTCGCGGGAATGGTGGCGGATCCACTCTTTGTCGATCCAAAGAACGGAGATTTTCGGTTAAAACCCGATTCGCCTGCGCTGAAGCAAGGCTTCATTCCGTTTGACTGCCCGGGGCCGCTTGAGGGTCGTGTGCCTGCCCCTCGTAGCTCGAAGAGCGAAGTGGGGTGAGTGTGGGCGTTTGACTGTTCTGAGCCTGACGAAGCGTGAGAGGGCAAACACCCCTCACGTACTCACTTAGACAACCAGAAGCATTTCACCGCGCAGACCTGTAGGGACGCGCAGCGGATATTCCTCATCCTGCAAAAGACTTGCCATTGCAGGCAGATGGGGCGTATCGTTTGGCGAACGATATCTTGGTGTCATCGAGACGCCTTAAAGGCGTAGAGAGAGGATAAATGTGATGCGCAATATCAGTAAAGTGGCACCCGATTGGTGGGACTATACAACCTTGGATCGCGAAATTCTCGACGATGCGGCCCGTCTGACGGTTCGGGACCTGGAGCAGCTAAGCCGCCCGGGATTTACGGTGAGCTTTTACGAGACGCCACAGGAGTTTTATTGTGCCGAGGCCTTGGAGTATGTTGCGGCCTGGCAGCAGGCCACGGCGGATAATCCAGTTGGCGTGTGCGGTCCGGTCGGCCCTACCGAGCAGCTTCCGCTTGTGGCGGAGATTGTCAATGCCTTGGGCGTGAAGCTTCACGACGCTCATTTCTGGGGCATGGACGAATGGGTGGTGGATGGCAAGGATGTTGACGAGACTTTTGCGCTGGGTTTCAAGAAGGCCGATATGGACCTCTGTTTCAAGCGCATCAACCGTGACTTGGTGATGCCCGTCGACAACCTGCATTTTCCTGCACTGGATGTGGCGCCGTACGAGGCGAGTTGGGAAGGGGTGCGCTGTGCCCTGATGCAGGGCGGCCAAGGCGAGGTCAAGCACTGGGCTTTCAACGATCCCTTCAAACGTGAGGGCGCCTATAAGGACGCTCCCCCGACCCCCGAAGCGTATCGCCAGCTAGGCACTCGCGAGGTGGATCTGCATCCCATCACGCTCATCCAGAATGCGCGCACCTCTGGCGGCGGGGTTGTTCAGAATGTGCCTGATAATGCGATCACGGTTGGTCCAAAGCAGACATGGATGGCCGACAAGATCTCGATATGGCACCCCGGTCACCACGATAATCCGTTTGGCATGCGACTCACGGCCCTGATGATCTCCAAGGGAATTGCCGACACAGCGGTGCCTATGAGCTTGCTGGCCGACCATCCCAACGTTCACTTCAGCTATCTTCGCCCCGGCGTGGGGGAGTGCGAAGTGGAGATGCATTAGGCGTGGGATTAGGCATTAGGGGCTGGGCGTTAGTGAGAAGAGAAGAAGGGATTAGGCTCCAGGCATTAGTCGTAGAGAAGGGGAAGAAGGGGTTAGGTTCAGCTACTAACGCCTAACGCCTTGCGGCCGAAGGCCGCCTTGCGAGCAAGGAGAGAGGTGAGATGAGCAGGATCGCAATGGCAGTGGCGGCGCACCCGGACGATATTGAGTTCATGATGTTCGGTACACTGCTGCGCCTCAAGCAGGCAGGCTGGGAAATCCACTACTTGAATATCGGCACGGGGAACCAGGGCACCGACAGTCTGCCGTCCGAGGAGATTGCGCGAGTCCGGCGTGGCGAGGCGCAGGATGCCTGTCAACTGGCGGGAGCGGTCTTCCACGACTCCCTGATTGACGACCTCGAGATCTTCTACGATCGGGGCCTCCTGGCCAGAGTGGCTGCCGTGATGCGGGAAGTGGCGCCGGAAATCGTCCTTACACACCATCCACTGGACTATATGGAAGATCACACGATCACCGCGCGCCTGGCGGTCACGGCAGCTTTCACGCGCGGTATGGTGAATTACGAGACCGATCCACCCCAGCCGACTACCTCGCAGCCGGTCGCGCTGTACCACGCCATGCCGTACGGTCTGCGCGACAACATTCGCCGTGATGTGACGCCGGACTTCTGCGTGGATATCTCGTCGGTGATCGATCGAAAGATCGATTTGCTGGCCTGCCACAAGAGCCAGAAAGAGTGGTTGGATGTCAGTCAGGGCCACGATGCGTACCTCGAGATTCTTCGGGACATGAGCGCCGGGGTGGGGCAGAAATATGGGGACTGCGCTTTTGCCGAAGGCTGGATTCGACATCTGCATCTGGGATTGGCGGAGGAGAGTTTCGATCCTTTGCAAGAAGCCCTGTGACCTTAACACCCCATATTCACATGAAACTCTCGACCGGCGCAGTCCTGCTCTCTTGCTTTACCTGCGTTGCGCCGTTGCTGGTCTCTTGTACGACTGCGGGCGGTGGCTCGGGGACCGCTGCGAAGACGGGAACCGAGAACAGGGCATTGCTGCCTCCGGACCTGACGCCGGTTACGGTGTTGAAGGCGTCGGAGCACGAGCCGGTCGAGATCGTGCGGGACGGCAACGCGATGGCGGTGGTCTACGTGGGTGTTCCCAAACCGGGAAAGACCCTCAGTCGACTGGTCACCGAACTGCTTCGAACGGTGAAGGATGCCACGGGCGCCGGGTTGGAGTGGGTGAACACCGCGCCGGCTGCCGATCAACCGGCCATCATCATCGGCGACTGCGAAGAAACACGACAGGCCGGGATCGATGCGTCCAAGCTGCCGGCGGAAGGCTTTGTCGTCAAGACTGCCCTGAACCGCGTGTACCTGGTGGGCAGCTCGAAGGGTGGAGAAGGTACTGCCCCTTCGACGGGTCTCGGGACAGGCTGGGCGGTAGCGGATTTCCTGGAACGTATCGTTGGCGCGCGCTGGTACTGGCCGTCGAAGTATGGGGGGCGGTCCATTCTGCAGCAATCCTCGTTGACCATTGATCCGCTTCACTACCGCGACCAACCGGTCTTCCGCTGGCGCACCATGTACCAGGATTGGTACTGGCTGCAGGCGCGCTCGTTCGATGAGGACCTTCTCGAGATGCGCCCCGGTATCGAGCCGCAGAAGAAAGGTGGCAAGGAGCCGACTCTTTGGATGGGAGACCATTTCAGCCTGATGCGCCAGGGCAACAGTTGGCCGTACAAGCTCGTTCAGCAGGGCGCTCGGAACCACGAGTATTTCAACCATGTGCCAAAGACGAACACCGTGATGTTTGTGTTGCGTGAGGACGGCAGCCGTAATCTCGACGCGTTCTGCCTCAGCGCGCCTGAAACCCTCGCGTACCACACCAGCGCACTGGAGAAAGCCTGGGACAAAGGCGTACAAGGTTGGAGGCTGGGTCTGGGCGGCGTCACCCCCGGGAGCATCACGATTTGGCCGCCCATGGATGTCGGGAACCGTTCGCTGGTGGGTGCCTGTCACTGCGAGGCCTGTAAGACGTCGCTGGTTGATGGCGGAGAGGAGGGGCACCTCGGCCGATTTGTGAAGCGCCTGTGCGAGGTCGTCAAGGAGCGCTGGCCGGATAAGACCGTGATCTATGTTCCGTGGGGTTTGACCATACCGCCGGCGAGCGTCGAGTTTCCGGATAACCTGGTCGTCGGTAATCTGGATATTGGCCTGATGGGTCTGTTCAATCAACCGGCGCTTCGCAGCGAGACAGAGGACAAGATTCGCGGATGGCAGCGCAAAAGCGGGCGTCGTGTGAAGACCTGGGTTGATTTTGCAGGTCCCAGCGACTGGACCTACGGCCCGGTTCAGTTTCCGAATCTCGTGCGCGATTTCTACCAGCAGAACAGAGAAACCTTGGAGGGTACGGCGGTGCTCACCTATGGCGGCGCATGCTTTATCACCGCCGCGCCGACGTATTATGTATGGAATCGCGTGCTGTGGAATCCGGAACAGAATGTGGATGCCATCCTCGACGAAATGTGTCGGCGCTTGTTCGGTGCAGGTGCGGAACCGGCGCGCGAGTTGATGCAGCTCCAATGTGACCGATGGGAACAAGCGTCCCTGTCGCGCCCCCTTGCCCCTGATGATCAGCGCATAGCCCCAAAGCTGTTCAATGAGATCTGGCCTCGGCCGGTGGTCATGCAGATGCGGACGCTGCGCGATCGGGCGCTGTCTGCCATCGAGAAATCCGAGGATGCGGCAGCTCTCCAGGCCTTCCTCTACTGGACCTGGGAATTCGACGCCTTTGCGGAGTATGCGCAGATGGTTGGTGACGTATTGAATCAGAAGGCGGGGACGGCGACTTCGGCTGCGCCCGCCACGGATGCTGCCGCGGCACGATTTCGGGGTGGCGCCGCCGAGGTCAACCGTGCGCGCGTTGCCAACGTGCGCCGGATGGACGTGGCCGATGGGGGGCAGAGCGACCTGTTGTTTGATCTGCACTGCGGCCACTCGTGGCGGGCCAAATGGACCGAGCCCGCGGCAGTAAATGTCACGGGCAAGGACCTGTCGCTTGAGAACTGGAGCGCCGTATGGGTGTTTGCCAAGTACCGTCTGCCGGGTGATGAGAAACTGGGCTATCGGCATGCCACACTGGCGGCGGGCAGGGGGCAACATCGTGTTCCAAAGGGCGCAGTGCTGGATGTGGGACTGAGTGAGGGCAAAGGTGTGGGTGTTTTTCTCTATCGCCGTGGCGTCGGGCATGGGGCATTGGATTTGAAGGACGTCAGCTTGCGTTGGTTGTCCGGCGCCGATGGCGTCAAGAATCCGGCCGCTGCCGATGTGAAGGTTTTTGTGCTGGATATGGTCTACGTACCCGAAGGTGCCTTTATGGTGGGGGCGCCGGGAACCGAGCGCGGCAGCTTCACTGACGGCGCGTGGCGCGATGGACCGGCGATCCCGTTCTTGATCGACCAGCGCTGGAGCGCGGTACGGCGCGAAGGCGGCAAGGCGCGCCAGGTTGGGCCGCATGCCGGGAAGCTGTGGGGCACGAGTGAGAGCGGAAGATCCGCGATTGGCCCGCAAGGCGAGCTCAGCGACGGTTTTCCAACCGGCTATAAGGCTTTCTACTGCATGCGCTATGAGGTCACCCGCGGTCAGTTCACCGATTTCCTGAACACGGTCTCCAAGGCCACGTATGACAACACGTTTGCCGGTGACAAGGCGCACGCCGGCGGGCACTTCACCCCGGCGGGGCGCTACGAACTGTCCGGCGTGTGGCCGCGACTGCGCGCGGCACGGCCTGAGCAGGCCTGCAACCTGCTGTTATGGTGGGATGGCGCCAAGTTCTCGGCCTGGGCCGGCCTGCGTCCGATGACGGAGCTGGAGTTTGAAAAGGCCTGTCGCGGCCCACTCAAACCCGTGCCGGGCGAGTATGTCTGGGGGTCGGCTGGTATCGCCAGCGCTGAGTATAAGGTCGCGAATGAGGGCCAGGGCGTTGAGCGAATCGTCGCGCAGCTCGCAACGGGTGCCGGCAATGCCAACTACGACTTTACCATGCCGGCAACCTATGGTGGCGGCGCACGGGGCGGCGTCAGCGCAGTGGCCGGGGCGCCGTTGCGCGCGGGCATCTTTGCTACCGCGGAAAGCGACCGGCTTAGTGCTGGTGCCTCCTACTGGGGCATTCTCGATCTCAGCGGTAACGCGCGCGAACAGGTCATCACTGTTGGACATGAAAAGGGACGCATGTTTATGGGGACCCATGGACAGGGCACGGTCGACGTGCCGGATGACTGGCCCGAAACGACTTTCCTCGCCCGTGAGTGGCGCACCTCAGGAAAGAACGACGGTTTTGGGTCAGGGTCGCGCGGCGGGTTCTTCGGCGATGTACCATTCCGACTGCGCGTGTCCGATCGCGATCATGCTGTCTATCAGAGGAAACAAGGCTCATTCAGCCAATTCTCGCGTCCAGACCAGGACGGCTGGCGCTGCGTACGCGGCGCGCCGTAGGGGTGACAAAGCGTGGAAAGGCCGGATGCCATGCTGGCACCGTGGGCGAGTGCCAGGAGAAAGAGCAGATGGGCAGGAGTGCCTTCCCTGTGAATCCATTTCTGCATACACATAGCAAAACTAGAGTTTTGATCGCCGGCGCTGGCTGGGGCTTTCGCCATAGTAGCGTTTAAACTGCTTGGAAAAGTGAAAGATATCGGGGTAGCCGACCCGCGTGGCGATCTCAGAGATGGAGAGGTTGATGTCCCGGAGAAGATGCTCGGCCTCGAGCATGCGCCGGCGAGTCGCGTCTTTGATAGGGGAGATGCCGAAGTATCGTCGGTATTCCGCGGAGAAGTGCGAAGGGGAGAGACAGGCTTCGGCAGCAAGTTCTGCCAGGCTCAATGAACCGTGTCCGGTCTCGATTCGCCGCTTTGCCCGGAGCAGTCGTTCCGGCACTGGATCTGTCTGAGAGGAACCGCCCGCCCGCTTCATGCTGCGGAGCATATTTTCAAAATGGTTTCGTAGAATCACCCCGTCGAAATCTGGCCGGACCCGCTCCTCATGGAGGCGCTCGAGGCTGGCTGTAAAGGACTCAACACAGCCCATAATCAATCGGTTCGTGCCAAGTCCGCTCTCCCGAATCAACTGCCCCGCAAGCCCACCGCCGCAGTGCAGCCAGGAGTGGGACCAGTCGTCCGTCTCCTTGCCGTAGTAATGGCTCATACCCACATCCCAGATAATAAGTGACCCAGGGGCGCATGTCTCCATCCCCGTTTCACTTCTCGCTTGGACGGCGTGATGAAACAACATAAACAGGATGTCACCCGTCCCCTGAGGACGGTTAATCAGGCCGGGCGACATGGGTTCGCGCAGCCCGATCCCATGCACGGAGAAGGACCCGGGGGTGTCGGCGCCGCGTTCAAACCAGCACTTGATCCCTTCGATAATCATAAGTATTTCCAAATCTTCAATAAGAACATCCATACCATTATGAGGTTTCGTGTCCCATTATGCAATAGAGCTACAGTTGATTGGTCAAATATCAAATAGAATCCTCACAGGAGAGAAGAACAATGTTCAACGGACTACAATGCAATATGAGTACCATGGCCCTGCTCTCCAATGCCGAGAGCCGTTCAATCTGCAGCGAGAATCCGACCGGTGCCAAATCCGGCGGCGCACGGGAATTGCCTCCCGTGGATGAAAACGGCAATCCGGCTGGCGTCGCCCGCGAGGTGGGCCAGGGCTGGAAGGTGCATCCCAGCGACAGCATCCCCGCTGGCGCCACACATACCCTCGCCGACATCGAGGGGCCGGGCTGTATCCAGCAGATCTGGATGACACCCACGGGCAACTACCGCTACAGCATTTTGCGCATCCATTATGATGATCAGGAAAACCCCTCGGTCGAGTGCCCCATCGGTGACTTCTTTGCATCGGCCTACACCAGCTTCGACGTCTTTGCGCCGATCAACTCGCTGGCGGTCTGCGTCAACCCGGGCAACGCCTTCAACTGTTACTGGCCCATGCCGTTTCGCAAGCGCATCCGCATCACCCTGGAGAACATCAATCCCCACGGCGAGCCGATGACCGTCTTCTACCAGATCAACTATGCGTTGAATGACGTGCCGGAGGACGCCGCTTACTTCCACGCCCAGTTCCGCCGCGCCAACCCGCTCAAGCAGGGCGATGTCTACACCCTCCTCGACGGCGTGAAGGGACAAGGCCACTACGCCGGCACCTACATGGCCTGGCAGCTTAACAACAACGGCTGGTGGGGCGAGGGCGAGATCAAGTTCTACATGGACGGCGACACCGACCCGGCACTGAGTGACGGCAAAGAGGTCGCCGGCTCCACTGGTTTCCCGACCATCTGCGGCACGGGCACGGAGGACTATTTCTGCGGCAGCTACAACTTTGAGAACAAGGCAACCAAACAGTACCAGGAGTACAGCACCGCCTATGCGGGCGTGCCGCACATCGTCCGCCCCGACGGGGTCTACAACGCCAATACACGTTTCAGCATGTACCGCTGGCACATTACCGATCCGATCCGCTTCAAGGAAGACCTCAAGGTGACGATCCAGGCTCTGGGCTGGCGCTCAGGCGGCCGTTACCTGCCGCTCCAGGATGACATCGCCAGCGTCGCCTACTGGTACCAGGCCCTGCCCACCGCACCCTTTCCGCAACTGCCAGACGCCGACGGGCTGGAAGTTATCTAAAGCTTGTCCGAAAAGGTGTTTTCGGATGATTTGGTCAGTAGTCATTGGGGATTGGCGGAGATGGGGAGATTAGGGCGAAAGACGAAGGCGAAAGATTAGGGAGGAAGCCTCCAGAACCTTTATCTTTCGCCCTAATCTTTTGCCCTAATCTCTCGTTCCCGTGTTGGGCGAGAAGGAGTTAGATGGGCTGAACCTTTTTCGGATGGGGTCTATCTAAAGGATGACTCAAGGCAATCACTACCGCGAATGTGTGCTTAGGATCACATGGGGCAATGCGAAGAACCCAAGCGTACTCGTCCCGCTTGGCGACTTCTTCGGCGATGTACCGTTTGGCCTGCGCGTGTCCGATCGCGATCATGCTGTCTATCAGAGGAAACAAGGCTCATTCAGCCAATTCTCGCGTCCAGACCAGGACGGCTGGCGCTGCGTACGCAGCGCGCCGTAGGGGTGATAACCCGCAACTTGTTCGCTAGGGCAGGGCTCCGTTAGAGGCGTTCTCAGAAGTTCTGTCCTGAACGGCCGAGGACGGCCGTCTCCATTCCCTGGAGTCGGCGGTCCTCCGCCGTTTCGCGATGAGAATCAACCAAGACAGAACTTCTGAAGACCGCTCTAGTAGCCCCGCCCCGTCCCGGGGCGAGGGCATGCGGCGCTGGGGCTGGGACAGCCTCGCGCTACCTGTCTTGCCTATAAGTGTGACGTCTGAATACTTGGATTCTCGTCGCAGCGGAGATTCCTTAGAGGCTTATCCGGTTGACAGAAAGGACTTTCCATAGGGGATCCATCATTTTCCAATGTTGCCCTTGTTGGTCTCGGTCGGATGCGTTACTGTACCGGTAGTGGCATGATGGAGGGCAGAGGATGGCTGAGGATCGGAGCCGTATGAAAGGGAAGATCATGGTCGAGAGAGCTTGTGTCAGGTCGCTACCCATCGTCTTAGCGCTAGTCGTGTTGCTTGCACGAGGCGGGACCGCCGGTGCTGCTACGGACACACGCTGGATGATCGGGCACGAGGTCTCCATGACCAAGGACGACTTTCAGCGGCTGGACCCCTTTGAGGCGCAGCGCCTGGATGCGGCCGACCAGGCTTTTGCCGGGAAGCGCTGGCGAGAGGCCAAGGCGGCCTACGACGCCTTTATGCTCGAGTTTCCCAAGTCGCACGTGATTGCGTACGCACTGGTGCGCAAGGGGCGGGCGATCCAGAAAGACAACAAAATGGCCGAGGCCATCGAGACCTACACCGAGGTCATGGACTATTTTCCCAACGCAGTGGACTACGCTGCGCCGGCTCTCTACTACATGGGTGAGTGCCGCGCCAGCCAGCAGAAGCGGAAGGCGGCGCTCGAGCTCTGGAAGGAGATGGCGGAAGACGTTGACTACCGTAAACATGAGCTGGCGGCTCCAGCCCTGAATCGGCTGGCGGACGGGCTCTATGCCCAGGGCAACTATGCCGCGGCCGGCAAGTTCTACCTGCAATCGGCAACCGATTTCCGGCGAGGCCACAAATGGAATATCGAGCACTCCATCGAGCGGATCCTGCACATCTGGGTGCGCAACAAGCCCGACGTGAAGGCGTTACGCGCGGCATGCAAGGCATTGTCCGGCTTCGAGAGGAATCCTAAAGGTGCACTGGCCGAGAATGATCCGCATTTCTGGGGCGTGGTAACCGGAACGATTCGCAAACATGGCCGTTTCAACGCCGAGCAGAAGTCCGAGCGCGTGGCCTACTACACGTATTGGACGAAGGCCATGGAAGGCCAGATGCCCCAAGACGATGGTTTCCAGAAGGCCCTGGCCGATTTTCACCTGGCGCTGGACGGCAAGCAGAGCAAGTGGTATGCGCGGTTGGACAAGCAGTTCAAAGCATACCAGAAGGATGGCGACAACGACCGGATCGCCAAGTGGATGATCTTCTATAAGGAGCACCCGAAGAAGCTTGAGGAGTATTTTCGCAAGTTCGACGCAGCCGCTACCTCGAATGAGACGCTTGTGCCCCTGACCGTGGCGCTCTTCCAGGTCGACGCGGCGCGACCGACGGCACAGTTGGTTTTCCAGAAGCTGAAGTTCAAGCAGATGCCGGACCACGGGCCTGGAAATCAGCTCTCGAAGGGGTCGAAGGGGGGGCTGGCCTCCACCCTCTATAATTTGCAGAAGTCGGGGAGCAACGCAGGGCTGACAGCGGAAGCCGAGCCTTTCGTGTTGGGTTTGTACAAGCAATATAATGATAGGGAGCTCGCCTATTGGGACGAGCTTGGTTACTGGCACTTTCGTGCGTCGCGATATGGTCACCCAGTGGCCGCGGAAAAGGCGCTGCCGATGGCGGACAAGTGCACCCAAGTGCCGAAGTATGCGCAGAAGGCCTACTGGATGAAAGGCCAGATGTTGCAGCAACTGGGGCGGATAAATGAGGCGATTGCCGCCTTCCGTGCCACCGATGATATGCCGAAGAATCTGTTCACGATTGCCGAGTGCCTGGTGGGGCAGGGCAAGCATGCGGCCGCGGTATCCGAACTGTCACAGATCGAGGGCAGCGGCGCGTTTCCGCGTGAGGCGCCGAAGGCGGCGTGGCGGATTGCGACGGTCTGGCAAGCGGCAGGCAACCAGAAGTTATACGTTGGCGCTCTGACCACGCTGATCGCCAAGTATCCAAGGAGTCGCGAGTCGAGCGACGCCCACAATGCGCTGGAGAACATGGGGCTGAGCCATTTGATACGAGGCGGTAAGGGGGCGGAGTAGTTCTATTGAAGATTGAAAGGTGAAGGTTGGAAATTGAAAGATTTGGAAGGTTGCGCATGAACAAACGAAGACTATTGGCTCCGTTCGTCCGGTCGAACGAGGCAGACAATCCCGGGTCGCGTCCGATTTCCAGAGTTTTCAATTTTCAACTCTCCCTTTTCAATTGCCTAGCTCCGTTCATCAGGAATGCCGGTCCGGTTCCCTCAATTTTCAATTTTCAATTTTCAACTTTCAATCCTCTCGCCTTTATCCTGATGTTGGGCCTGGTCGGTGCAGTGTACGGCCAGGATGCAGCAAAGCCAGCGGCAAGACGTGTGGCGAAGCCGGCGGCAAAGCCCGCAAAGAAGGCGGGCGCGGACAGGGCGGCGAAGATGGCGAAGGCCGGCAAGCTGTTGGATGCCTTGGTTGCGAAGGCGGGAATGGACGTCGCGCTGTCGGCAGAGGATATGCGCAAAGCGCTTATTTTTGCCGCCTATGTCGGGCGCCCTCACAGCGTTGAGCCGACCGTCAAAACCTTCCTGGCGCAGACCTCGAAGCCATCGGCTGAATTGCTGAAGCGGGCCGCGGAAAATGCATGGCTGGCCGGCGATTATGGCTCGGCAACCGTCCGCCAGAAGCTGTACGTCCTGGCGTTGACCGACAAGACGGCCGCGTCCAAAGCCGCTGGGCGCTTGTATGACATGCTCTTCACGATGGGTGATACGAAGGCGATTACGGCGTTCATGAAGATGAACGGTGCTTCGTTGCGTGCGACGCCCGCGGCGCGCAAGTTTGACCGTCTGTACCTTGACCAGGCGTGGGAGCGTCAGGATCTGCCGGCTGTGGCCAGGTGGCTTTCCCTGTGTCTTTCGGACACGCTGCCACTGGCGCAGGAGCAGGAACTGTTCTGGGGCGATCTGGACCGACTGATCGAGTCGACCCGACTGGACGATGGCAAGGCCTACAGGGCGTTGCCGGATATGCGCAGGTTGGCGGACCTCATTCGGGAGAACCCCGCACGGGCGGCACAATTGCGCTTCCAGGCCGAGACCCTCGGGTTCAATGCCGGTGCGCGCGGCAAAGAAGCGGCCCAGCTTGAAACCGATTTTGCGCCTGTCGCGGCTGCGGCCAAGGCCTGGTTCGATGCCGCACCCAGTGGTGCGACCCTGCGTTCCATTTGCCGGACGTGGAGTGGCGGCTTCCCAAACGATAGTTATGATCAGTGGCGACGCGGGCAGAGCGGCAAGCAGACGTTCTATAAGGAGAGCTTCGCGCGTCTTTCAGACGAGGAAAGAGTTGTTGCGGTTGACGGCCGCTGCGCCACTTCGGCGACCTGGCTGGAACTGATCAAGACCGTGCCGCCAAGTCCCGCGCGCAATCGCTGGGCAGTTCGCGTGCCGCTCCAGTTCAAGTCCAAAGATCTAGCGGCATATCAGGCTCTGGCTCCCGCGTTGGCGGGCATCGAAAGTCGGGACGCCGCGATCATTCGTTCGGTGGCGGCCGGCGAGGTCGGGTACAGCGCCATGCTCACGCATCTGGCCGAGAAGGAGAGCTGGATGTTCAGCGCAGAGGATCTGATGCGGAAGATCCCCGAACAGCTCAAGCAGATCGACAGCGCATTCCCGCGTAACCGCAACGAGCGTCCTGAGCGGGCATACGCGCGTTACATTGCGGACGTGCTTCTGAAGTCGCCGATTCCCCTGATGGTGGATAACAGGCACCTCCTGGGCTCGCTGTGGAGGGACGGTGATCGCGCCAAGATGCCGGAGTATCTGCACCGGCTCGATTGGGTGCCGCTGTCGGCGGATCAACGTGCGCAGGCTTTCAAGGACATTGAAGGCGACTTCCGCAGGTGGAGCGACAGTGTGCGTCGACAGGAGGGTGCGGCCAGGAACTCGCCGGAGAAGAAGAAGCAGTGGGATGCCCAGATTGCCCTCGTCAAGCGGATCGATCAGACATTCAAGCAGGTGATGGACCCGAAGGTGTTCGACGCAAGCAAGGCGCCCTCGCCGCTGCTGGGTCATCTCGCCAAGATGAACCAGGGGGACAAGGCGGCTGCCCTGGCTGCTGCGCGTCAGGCGTATGCGCTGGTACGCGATTTCGACGAAAAGAAGCTGCCTTTCGGCGCCGTTGCATTTGACGCCATCGTCAGGAAGCGCGGGGAATCCGATGCGTGGGACATCCAGGCCGAGGTCTATGGCAATCAGCTCCTGCGCCTGGCACTGACCGGCCGCTCGCAGCATGGACGCGTTCCCATTCGCTGGCACGGCATGAAAGCAGAGCTGCGTACTAAGGTTGCGGCATCCGTTGCCAAGGCCACACTGGCCATGCTGAACGCCGGCAAGTTCAATGGGGCCGTTTTTGACATCTATCGCCAGGTGCGCGCCGACAACGCGTCAAGCCGCGCGATTTTCTCGAAATTGGTTGAGGATAAGGTCTTGCTGAAGCATCCCGGTTACCAGGTCGCCCCGACATCCACCCGACGGGATGACCGGCGCACCAATGCGGCAACGAAGTATCAGTGGTTGCTGGGGCGTGAGTTTCAATGGATGAACGACAAGTACCCGCGTGACAGCTATTTCGACGATATCTTCGCGGAGGAAGTGTCGAAGACCGGTCTGGCCGATCCGATGTTCTGGCGCGAGAGCGGTGACAAGTCACGCAAGGGCGCCAATGCGGTGGCCGCGGCGTTTAAAGGCCTTACCAAAGCGCCGTTCGGCTATGACGGCAGCAAGCCGGCCTACCGGCCCGGCGATTTCTGGGCGGTTGCTGCACAAGCGGCCTCAAGAGCCGATGCCGGCCCGCGCAATGCGATGCTGGTGGCGGCGGAGGCGGCCTACGGTAAGACGCGGTTCGACGACTACGCGCTCGGCAAAGCCCGATTGGATAGCTTCGATCCGAAGGCGCCCAATGCGCGCAAGCAGTGGTTTGACCAACTCAAGACGGTGCTGGATCGTGCCGCCACGCAGCCGCGCCAGGTGTCGATGCCGAGCCGGTTGGGGATGTTGAAGACGGTCCGCGGAGCCAACAAGATCACCGACGCGGAACTGGCGCTCCTGGTACGCATGTTTGACGAGCTTACGCCGTGGGGGCTGGACAGCAGAGACTACGGCGAGGCCGTTCTGGCAGGGATCGACCTGGTCCAGGACGGGCTGTTGAAACGTGGACGCAGCTCGGAACTGCTCTCGTTACCACCGGCTTTCTGCGCCTTGACCTTGGCGTTAGGAAAGCAGTCCTGGGTCATCACGAGTCCATTTGTTGCGAAGATAAAGTCATTCGCCAAAGCGGATCAGTTGCCGTTGGCAGTGACCTACAGCAGCGCCACGCAGCGCTTGCTGCGCAAAGTGGTTGATGGCGGTGCACTCAAGGAGCTCGAAACCATTCGTACCATGGCGCTGCTCAAGCTCGGCGGGGCCGGCACCACCGTGGCTAAGGGTGACAGCCGGTATGACATCTACGCCGCGCAGCGGGCCTACAAGACGGGCAAGCATGAAGAGGCCTGGCGCCACTATGCCGAAGCCGGCGACGTGCTGGCGGGCGAGCTCAGCAAGCTGGACCCAAAGTTTCTGTTCTGGGTGGCCGGCGAAGCCATCCGGCGGGGCGCGAACGGCGAGGCCCAGCGCGTGACGCGCCTGATGATGTCGGCGCACCACAAGGGCGACGTGATCCTGACGGAAGTGGAAGACCGGGCAAACCTGGATTTGCTCTATGCGGACATTGCCAAGGCCGGGGAGCAGTATCCCCTGGCCAAATCGCAGTATGAACGCATCGTATTGAATAAAGACTATGCAGGCACGCAGACGAAAGTGATCGCGCAGCTCAGGATTGCCGAAGTGTTGCGGTTGACCGCGGACTACGGTGGGGCGGAGACCGTGTTGGCGAAATTGCGTGAGAGCCGCGACAAGGAGGTCGCGGCAAAGGCCACCTATATGTCGGCCCGGATCAAGGCCGATCAGAACCAGTACGGTGCGGCCCGTGAACTCGTGGAGGAAACCGTTCGACTCAACCCGAATGCTGTTGAGGCGAAGTTGCTGGAAGGCGAACTCAACCTTAAGACCGGGAAGTTGCCGGATGCCACGCAGTTGGACATCTCCGATCTCAGCACGGGGCAGCGCGTCCTGGTGCCCGGCCGGTCTCTCACGGTTCAGATCGAGGACCGCAACCTGTCGGTGGTCGGGAAGAACAATGCGATCGAAGTGCGTGTTATGACCACGGGCGGCGATCTGGAGGTCTTCAACCTGCTGCCGTTCGGTGACTCGAAGACGAAGTTCAGTGGACGGATCGCGTCCGAGCTTGGCGCGCCGGCCAAGCAGGACAACATTCTGCAGGTGCTCGGTGGCGACAAGGTATACTACGACTTCTCCAAACGTTTTCGGCAAGCGAACAAGATGCCGTTGCAAGCCAAGCTTTCCGAGCCGGTGACGGTGCTGTCCGATTCGCAGTTTTCGATTTCATCGGGCAACATTGTGGTGACCGCGGAGAGAGATGCCGGACTGCGTTTGGAAGCCCTGGCCCGCAAGGCGCAGCATGACGACCTGCGTAGCGCGGATCGCAAGCTGGATGAGATCAAGCCGGGCAATCCGATTAATGTGCGGGTGATCGATCCTGATCAAAGCACGACCACCGAAACGGACAGCGTGACTGTGACGGCAACAGCCTCGAGCGGGGACACGGTCAAGAAGCTCTTGCTGGCTGAGACGGATCCTGTTTCCGGTGTCTTTGCCGGCGAGTTGAAGACGGGCGCCGCTCCGGCGGCGGCACAGGCCTCGGAGAGCAATGTGGGTTCCGATCCGGCTTTTGCAATCTCCGGTGGCGAGCATCCGCCTTGGGTGGCATTGGCTGATAACAAGCGGCCAAAACAGTATACAGTGGATATGAACGACAGGGCGGCGTTGAAGAGTTTGTCGATCCTGGCCGACGTGCCCGGGCGCGGGTTGAAGAAGTTCGCGGTGCAGACCTCCCTGACCGGCGGTGGTTTCAAAACGGTCGGGGCCTGGCCCACAGCCGTTCAGCCGTGGGACGGATCGATGCAGATGACGGTGATGCGGTTCGGGCTCGCACGGAGCGCAGAGTGGCAGGATGAGGAGTCGCGTGGCAAGGATGCGAAAGCGTCGCAGGCCGCTGAGTCGAAGAAGATGCGCGTGGTCCGCGACTTCATGACGTTTGGTGGGCTGGGCCCGGACAACCCAAGCCCGGTGGTTTTGCCGGGCACACCGTCAGCCACGCTGGACCAGGGGTTCAGGAACAGCGTCAAGACCGTGGTTAGCGGGGGCCACCACGACCACGCTGAAAATTGGTTTGTTTTGCATCTGCGTGGTGGCTTCTACCTGGATAGTCCGGCAGAGCGCACGATTCAGGCATCGGTCAAAGATGTCCGGGGGCACGTTCTGGTCGTGAACGGCCAGGTGGCACCCGTGGACGAAGACTCCGGGCAGCCGATGTTGACCCAGTATTTCGAGAAGGGCGCGCACTCGATCGACTACTACCTCTGGGCAACGGCATGGCACGGGAAGAAGCCCGGCTATTCGATCGAGTGGGATATTCCGGAGGCGCCGTTCTTTGCCCCGATCCCTGCCGAGCAGTTCGATGTCACGATGCATCCGGAGATCAGCAAGAAGCTGACCTTCACGCCTGCGACTGTCACGCCCGTGGTGGGGAACAAGACGTTTGACGTGACCTTTGCCGAGAACATGGAGGCGCGGCTGGTGCGCCTGGCGCTCTTGGATTTCGAGGGCGATGCCCCGGCCCTCCGCAAGCTGACGGCGCATGACACACAAGACCGCAAGGTGCTGCCCACGGAGATGGATCTGCTGGCGCTCCGGAACAATGATGTACTGGAAACCAATCCCGGCGACACCATCACGATCTCCTACGAAGATCCCACGCCCATTGCTCCGGCGAATCGGATTCGTTCGGATCGTATGAAGGCGACATACACCACGGCGAAGATTGGCGCGTACATCATGGAGGTCGAGCAGGATGTCCACGGCAGGTCCGTGCGAAAGTACACTACGATGCGTCGTTTTCGGCCGGGGCATGTTGTCAATGTCTTTGTCTACGATCCCGATGCAGATGTCAGCGGAGAGCGCGATACGGTGCCGTTGAAGGTGCGGACAAGCGCTGGCACCGAGGTGGAAATCAAGGCGCTGGAGAGCCCGAGTCCCCGCAAAAGCTATGACACGAAAGCCGAGCATACCGGCTGGTTTCTGGCCCGCGTTTTTCCGGTTGAGGGCGTGCCCCAGCGTGAGGGTGAGGTGCAGTTGTTGCCGGATGACGGCCTGACGATTACGTACCTCGATCGTGAAAACATGGACAAGGGCATCCCATGGGAGCGCAGCACGTTTGTTGAGCAGGCGGGTCAGGGCGTACCGGTCTTGCGCGGGTTTGACGTTGAAACAGCCGAATTGCCCGAGGCCCAGCGGATTGAGACGCCGGCTCAGCTTGCGCTCAAGAAGGGCGCCGCGCAGCACATACCGGGAAACGAGATGGGCGCCGCACTAAAGGGTGAGTTCGTGCCCGTGCTGCGTACACTCATGAGCGAGGGCCGGGAGTCGGCAGACAATGATAAGACGGCCGCGGCACCTATTCTCAGCGGGGCAGCGTTCGAGGTGACCTGGCCGGCCATTGCCCTGTCAGGTTCCAGTGAGGTGGCTTTCTTTGCGCAGTCCTACGCATCGCGCCGCCTGGCGGATGTTACTGATCCCACACATTTTGATCCCGAGATGCCGGGCACCGTGCCCCTGAAGGCGAAGGTCGGCGGCGGGAGCGGTCAATCGGCGCCTCCTGGATACGCTCGCATGGCCGTGCGCTACGCCGACCCTGCCGATCGAAAGCAAATCGGCAGGGACAAGAGCCCCATGGATCTCGGCTTGTTCAGGTGCAGCGTACCTCTTGTGCTGGGTGATCCGTCTACGATGACGTTCGAGGAACGTGCTGAACGTACCAGGGAAGCAGAGGAGGCCCGTTCGGATCGTGATCGGGGCGAAGAAGAATTCGTGGGCGGTGGGGTTCCGCTCGGTGCCGTGCCTGTGCTGGGCACGAATGATGGTGTCGTGATCGGGTTCCCGTATAGCACGGACGTGGTTGCCTACGAGGAGGGAGAGTTGGGCACAAATTGGATTGTCCGGCACTATACGCTTTTCTCTGATCCGTTCCTGGACGTGATGGACAAGGCCTTCAGTGAGCCGTTGCGCACAGGCTACATGGGGGAGACGGCCTACTTGCGTGTGATTGATCCGGCGGGCGATGTTTCCGGCGACAAGGATACGATCAAGGTGATGGTTCAGGCGGCCGAGTCGGAACCCGTATCGATTGATCTGATGGAGGTGTTCCCGCACGCCGGCGTGTTCAAGGGGACCATGGAGATTGTCACGAAGGAGGAAGCCGAAACCAGTCAGCGACCCGGTATTGTCGGCGCGGAGTACGGCGATGAGCTGGTTGTGAGCTACACCGGCGGCTCGGACAGGGAGACGTTGAAACGATCGTTCGAGATCGAGATGGGCGCGGACGGGTTGATACAGAGCTTTACGCGGAGCTTCAAAGACCAGTCCATCGCGGTACAGACCCAGTTTACCGTGGCCGAGTCCTACTTTGAGCTGGCCAAGAGCCATCGTGAGCTCAAGCAGAACAAGCTGGCTGACCAGGAAACGGCCCAGGGACGCAAGCTGCTCGAAGAGGCGATTCGGGATTTTCCGGATAACGACGCGAAGGCTCAGGCCGAATACCTGCTGGGCGAACTCGCCCTGGAGCTGTCATATGCGACGGACGACGAGAAGAAGAAGCGCGAACTCGCTTCGGATGCCTTGGCGCGGTTCAGTGACGTGGCCCTGGCCTACCCGGACAGTCCGTACGCGCCGAAGGCCCAGTTCAAGAAGGCGTTGACACTGGAGAAGGTTGGGCAGCTCACCCCGGCCCTCGAAGAGTATGTAAAGCTTGCCTACAAGTATCCCGACCACAAGCTGGTGGCGGAGACCATTGCCCGGATTGGCAACTATTTCCTGGCCAAGGGCAAGGAGCTCCAAAGGCAGAAAGGGGCCGCCACGACGGAGGCCGAGGCGGCGAAAGTGGCGAAGCAGATGGTCGATATGTACGTGACTGCTGGTGATGTTCTGCGACGACTGGCGCCGCGTTTCCCCGGGCACAAGTTGGCCACCAAGACGACCGTGCTCGGAGCCCAGTCCTACATGCGGGCGGAGAAATATAGGCGGGCCATCCGCACCTTCGAGGACGTGATGGAGGGCGATCGCCGCGATGGCGAGGTCGTTGCCGAGGCCATGTATTGGTGCGCCGAGAGCCACATGAAGATAGCTGCCTACGAGGGACCTGACCAGAGGATCCGCTACTCGTATGACGAGCAGAAAGCTGCCAGATACCGGGCGCTCAAGGTCCTGACCGAGCTGACGTGGGACTATCCGGAAAGCCAGTGGGCCAAATACGCCCGTGGCAAGATGGCTGACGAGATGTTTAACAAGATGAGTCTGTAGGGGGGGGAATGGCGCTCAGATAGCCGCGCTTAGGACAAACAGCACGGGATGAATGCGCGCCATAAATGACGAATGACGAAGTACCCAAATACCCAAGGAATGACGAAGTACCCAAGGCCGAAAGTCCTAGTTGAGGAGAAAGCGATGATGAGCAATTCGTGTTCAAGGATACAGCGGGTATGTCGCGTGGCGATGGTCGTGGCTGTGTTGTTTTCGGCGTTGTTGCCCTCGGCCGAAGCGGCGCGTGAACGGAAGGTGCGGGAAGGCGGGGAAGGCGCGTTGGAGGCGAAGCGCCTGCTCGACAAGGCAACGGAACTGATGGAGGCCGGTGATTTTGATCGTGCGTTGAAGATGTACGAGTCCATCATTGAACAGTATCCGAAATCAGAATCGATCCATCCAGCCGCGTTGGCGATCGGTCGCCACGACTCAAAGAAGCGTGACTACGAGAAGGCGATCCCGATGTTGAAGCGGCTACGCGCGTTGGAGCCCGGGGAAGGTGAGGAGCCGCTGGTGGGTGAGAAGCGTGAATGGTTCCTGGAATCACTCTATCTCACAGGGGCGGCCTATTTCAATATGCGGCGTTATCCACAGGCGTTCCCGGTGCTGCGTAAGATTACAAAGGAGTATGTCGGCACGGTCTGGGCGAACCAGGCGTACTATTACATTGGAATGTGCCACTTTGCCCAGGAGAACTGGAGCAAGGCGATCGAAGCGCTGGGCATGGTGGGCGCCTTCGTGGATCCGGATAGTCCGGCTGTTGAGTACATGGAAGCGGGACGGCGGTTCTATGTGCGGATCGAAGATCGGGACCTCCCGATTCTTGCCAGGTTGAGCAGGAAGACGGAGGCAAGCGTGGAGACCACCAGTGGTGACAAGGAGCGGGTGAAGACCATACCGCTGTCCGGCGGCAGCACCGTGATCGGGTCGGTGCCGACAGCCGTGGGTGTCCCGAAGCCGGGCGACGGCATTCTGCAGGTGCAGAGCGGAGACGCGATCACCAGCACCTATACGGATGTTACGGACGAAAAGGGTGCGATCAATGTTCCGCGCAAGAACACGGTTAAGGTCGTGTCGAGTGGGGCGATTTCCTTCACGCTGGGCGATCTGGAATCGACCGCAGGTGCGGCCTACCTGGGCTCGCCCTCCTTCATGTTGCTGCTGGATGCGGATCTTGATGTTTCCGATGGCGCCGATTTAGCCACGGTGAACGTGATCTGTCGCTACGAGCAGGAACGCGACGAGGAGGATATTATGGAAGACGTGGGGCGCAGTGCTGAGAAGGTCTATGTGACGCGTGACCAGGTGAAGGTGTCCCTTAAGGAGCTTGGCACCAATGCTGTGGTGCGCACCGGACGATTCGGCGGGCAGGTTAAGGTCGAAGCGGTTCCGGAGGGCGAGGTGCCGGTTCAGAACGACGCGATCCTGTCGTGTGTGCAGGGCGACGAGATCGTGGTCACGTATATCGATGAACTGGGCATCACGGGCCCGGCGCGCCGTACGGCGACCGCGTCGTTAGAAGTGTTGGGGCCGCTGGACAGCCGGCCCAGCATCGCCCAGGACGTGGTGATTGATCCCCTGATTCGCGCCAGGAAGGGCCTGGTGGAGGCGGAAGCCTACCTGGAGCTGGGGCGCATCTTCAAGTCGATGGGCCTGATCAAGGGCGCGGCGGACAAGGTCGCGATGGGTTTGGATCGCAGTGAAATGGTGATCGGTATGGAGGATACGGTCCCGGTGGCATTGCGTCACAAGGCATTCAAGCTGACCTGGGAACTGCAGTTGGTCGCGGACCGTTACGCCGGTGCGATGGCGACCTGCAAAGTGTTCAACGAACTCTACCCGGAGTCACCGCTGGTCGATGACGCGATGGTCGGCATGGGCAATGCGCACATGGAGAACGGGGATTACAGGGCTGCCATTTCGGCGTACTCGCAGGTGTTGGCGCTGGAGAACTCCAGCGCGAAAGGCGAAGCCCAGTTCCGCATTGGAGAAGCGATCGAAGCGCGAGGCAAAGCGGAGGCGGATGCAGCCAGGACGGAGGAGAAACGACTGGCGGCACTGGCCAGTTCAGCCGCGAGCGCGGCGCAGGCTTACAAGTTGTGCGCCGAGAAGTATCCTGAGACCACGTTCGCGTCCAAGGCGATCGAAAAGGTCGTCGACTACTATATTTCCACCCGCGATTTTGCGCAGGCCACGGTCATGCTCAAGCAGGTCTTCAGCGACCATCCCGACGCGGAGTTTCTCGATTCCATGTATCTGAAATGGACGCTGGTCGCTTTCCAGTCCGGTGATATGGCGACCGCGCTGGAGAAATGTCAGGCCCTGATTATGGAGTATCCCGAAAGCCCGTTCGCCGAGAAAGCCCGGCAGATTCTGCCGCGGATTCAGCAGAGAGCGGGAGGGTGAGGGGAAGGGATTAGGCTTTAGGCGCTAGGCATAGGACAAGATTAGGCGCCTTGGCTGTGTGTGGCCGAAAGTAGGATTGAATGGACAGAGGAAGGCCATTGATGAAATCACGACTATGGACACTGATGCTTCTCGCATCGCTCCTGGCGGGCGGCGCGTTTGCGCAGGACGCCGGGGATGCGGGCAGGGAGCAACTGGATGAGTTGATCGCCCGGGTCACGCAGGCCGAGACGTTGGCGGAGGCCGATGTGAGCCAGGTGCTGGAGATGGCGCTGTCCGAGGGCCGTCCCCATGTTGTGTTGCCGATCTGCAAAACCTATCTCGCGCAGAATCCGAATCCGTCGGCTGCGATACTGAAGCTGATTGCCGAGAATACGCGGCTGGCCGGTGACTACCGCCTTGCGGCTACGCGCCAGAAGAGACTTGCCCTGGCATTGCCGGAAGGGTCGGAAGAGGCGTCGAACGCCGCTGCGGTGTTGTACCGCATGCTCAAGGATATGGACGCCGGGCGGGACGCCTATGGCTTTATGGGCCTCAATGGCACCTCTTTGCGTGCGAGCATGGCGGCGAGGAAGTTTGACGAGTGGTACCTCTCGATGGCCTGGGAAAACAAGGATCTGCCGGCCGTGGCAAAGTGGCTGGCCGCCTGTTTCGCGGATAAGGCGCCGCTGGAGTTGGAGCGGATGCTTTTCTGGGATGGCCTGGATCGACTGATTGCCGCCACCAGGCTGGACAATCCCGCGGCCTATAAGGGGCTGGCGGACATGCGCACGTTGGCAGGCCTCATCCGAGAGAACCCGGAGCGTGCGGCACGACTGAAGTTGCAGTCCGAGACGCTCGCGTTCAACGCGGCCGCCCGCGGCAAGGACGCGGCTGCGCTGGAGATATCCTTTGCCCCGGTGGCCGCCGCCGCCAAGGCATGGTTCGATGCCGCTCCGAGCGGCGCAACGCTGCGCTCCATCTGCGAGATGTGGGCCAACGACTTTGAACGCGAATCGTGGCAGCAGCATTGGAAACGCGGAGAGAAGGGCAAACAGGCCTTCTTCAAGGAAACCTTTGCGAAGCTTTCCGACGCGGAGCGGGTCGTTGTGGCCAGCCGTTGTGCCTCTTGTGCCACCCCAGCTACCTGGCTCGAGCTGGTCAAAGCCTCATCTCCGAGCCCAGACCGCAAACGTTGGGTGGGCGCCGTACCGTTTGAAACGAAACTCGAGAATCCGGAGGCCTACAGAGCCCTGGCGCCGAAGCTGGCCGGTGTCGGTGGTAAGGGCGCGGCCATTGTGCGTTCGCTGGCCGCCGGTAACGACTACTATGGTTGCTTGAAACATCTGAACGAGAAGGAATGCACGTATGAGTGGAATCTGACATCGCTCGGAGACACTCAGCGCAAACTCTCTGCGATATACAGGAGTCTTCCGATCGAGGACGTGAAACGTCACCACTGGGATCGGAGCGCAGGGGCACGCTGTTTTGTCGATGCGCAGCTTCCATCGGGGCTGCTGCCGGTCATGTCGCCGAATGATCTGCAGAGCAAGCTGTCGGACGTATGGTCGTTCGGCGGGCAGGCCCGGTTTCTGCAATGCCTCGAAGCGCTCCGCTCGGTGCCGTGGTCAAAGGCGGAGCGCGCGACTGCACTTTCTCGCAGCCAAGGCATGTTTCGTAGCTGGAGCGACAACGTGCGCCGCCAGGAGACGGCGGCCGCGAAGGATCCGGAGAAGAAGAAGCGATGGGATGCCGATGTGGCGATGATGGCCAAGCTCGACGCTGCGTTTCGGGTGGCTCTTGACGCGAATTCGTACGACGCGAGCAAGTCGCCAACACCCTTAGCCGGACACCTGGCGCAGTTGATGCGTGCCGACAGTCGGAAGGATCAGACCGCTGCCCTCGCGGCCGGGCGCAAAGCCTATGCCCTGGTGCGGGATTTTGGTGAGAAGAAGCTGCCGTTCGGACAAATCCTCTTCCGCGAGATCCTCAAGGGGCGCGGCAATGTCGACATGCTGGATCTGCAGTGCGAAGCGCTGGCCGACCAGCTCACGCGGCGGGCGACGAAGCAGAGCTCCCGCGATGACCTCGTGCAGCGGAGTATCATCGACGCGCAAGGCGGGCTGCCCGGCGATGACTGGCGACGCATGAATAACAAGGCGGCTTTGAGCAAAGTCGAAGCGGCGGTGGCCAAGGCCACGCTGGCCATGCTCGAGGCCGGTCAGTTTGATGCGACCCTGTTTGATTTGTATCGCAAAATGGTGAGCGACAACGAGAGCAGCCGCAGGATCTTTGACAGGCTGGTTAAAGACAAGGTGCTGGCCAAGCATCCCGAGTATCTTGACGGCGATACTGCAGCCACGAAGTATCAGTGGCTGCTGGCGCACGAGTTTCAATGGATGAACGAGAAGTACCCGCGCGACAGTTACTTTGACGACATGTTTGCCGAAGAGGTGGCCAGGACCGGTCTGGCCGATCCATTCTTCTGGCAGCATAGCAGTGACAAGGCGCACAAGGGGGCCAATGCCGCGGCTGTGGCGCTCAAGGGCTTTGCCAAACTGCCGTTTGGATATGATGGGGACAAGCCGGTCTATGGACGCGGTTCGTTTGATGCCGTTGTCGGGCACGTGCTCAGGCATGCAGATGCGGGGCCGCGCGGTGAGATGATGGCTGCTGCCCAGGCTGCGTTCGGCAAGACGCGATTCGACAATCTGGCCCTGCCGACGGTGTCCGGCGACCGCGCGCAGTGGTTTGACCGGGCTAAGGTCCGGCTGGACGTTGCGGCCAAGCAGCCGCGACTGGTGCCGTTGCCGGCGTTTCCAGCGTTCCTGAAAGACGGCAAGAAGGTTTCCGATCTTACGAAGGAGGAATTGTCGGTTCTACTGCGATTCTGGAGCGTTGAGTCGCGGCCATTGCTTGGCCAGCAGGACGGCTGGAAAAACCAACTCGTTCTGAGGGGGTTGGTAGCGCACGGAAGTGACGCGGAATGGCTGAAGGCGATCCCGACGCTCTGGATGGCAGTCAAGCGCATGAGCATACATGGCAATGATCCCGTCAACGAGGCGCTCGTGAAGCAGGCCGAGGCATTTGCCGAGACGAAGGAGCTGCAACTGGCGGGCACGTTCAGCTCCGCCGCACTCACGCTCGGTGTGCCGCTCAGGCCCGAACGTCGCGCGCGGATTGAAGCGGTGCGCGCCAAGGCACTGGCCGCAGTCGGCGGCGTGATTCCAGTAGACCGTCTGAACGAACGGTATCCCCTTTACGTTGCGCAGATGGATTATCTGGCGGGCAAGAAAGATCGCGCCTGGTTCGGGTACAGCAAAGTCGCCCATCTGCTCCCCGGGGAAGTCACCAAGATGGACCCGCTGTTCCTGGTATGGGTAGCGGGCCGGTCTGCAAAGCTGGGCGAACATAGTGTCGCCGAGAACCTGGTCGAGGTCATCCTCAAGGCGGTCAAGGCAAAGCAGGTGCAATTGCCGGATGCCGAAAGCCGGGCCAGCTTGGATCTGATTCTTGCGGACATCGCCCTAGCGCTGGAGCAGTACAAGACGGCCGGCGAACGCTACCAGCGCGTTGCACAGGCTCACGAGTACGCTCTGACCCGGGCGCGGATTGACGCGGTGATTGGGGGCACGGAAGTGCTGCTTCGCCAGGAGAATTATGACGAGGCGGCGGACCGGCTGGAGGACATGTTGCGCGGCAACCGGAACTCGTATGCGCGCTCACGTGGAGCACTGCAGCTGGCCCGGATCAACTTGGCCGACGGCGCCCTTCAGGAGGCCGGGGAGTATCTGGACGAGGCGCTGCAGTACAGTGCCGGTCTGCCGGAAGCCATACTGCTGCAAGGCGAGGTGAACCTGCAGAGGCGGAAGCTGCAAGAGGCATCGGAGGTGGAGATCTCGGACGCGACGAGGTTGCAGAAGGTCTTGATCCCGGGCAAACCGTTGTCGGTGCAGATGGAGGACAAGAACCTGACCGTCGTCGGCGGCAATGTGGCCATCGAGGTGCGCGTCTGGACCGAAAAGGGCGACGAAGAGATTTTCGCCATAACACCGTTTGGCGACTCAAAGAGCAAGTTTCGCGGTTATCTGCCGACGGCGTTGGGCAAAGCCGTCAAGCACGACAACACGCTGCAGGTGCTGGGTGGGGATACGGTTCGTTACGATTACTCGGAGCGCTTTAAGCAGAGCAATGCCATGCGCGACACTTCCTGGGACGTTCCCGAACTCGTCATCAAGTCCGATTCGCAGATGGCTGCGTCTTCGGGTGGGTTTGCGATGGAGGCGGAGGGTTCGACGATGCGGCTTATCGCGAAGAGCGCCGGCGTCAGGAGCCATGGCGAGCGACGCGCCGGCACGAACGTCAAGCCCGGCAATCCTATTAACGTTCGGGTTGTTGATCCGGACCGCTCGATGACGGCGGAGAAGGATGAGGTGGTGTTGACGGCAAAGGCTGCCAGCGGCGACCGCGTGCGGCTGGTCATCTCTGAAACCGAGCCGGTGTCCGGAGTTTTCGGTGGAGCCCTGAAGACAAGCCTTGCCCCTGCCACGGCGACCGCTTCGGACAGCAGCGAGGGGAGTGACCCCGTTGGTGTCATCTCCGGCGGTGACCATGCTCCCTGGGTGGCACGGCCGGATGGCAAGCGACCGAAGACCTACGACGTTGACATGAACGACAATGTAGAACTCAAGAGCATGACCATCCAGGCGGATGTGCCGGCGCGCGCGCTGAAGGCGTTTCAGGTGCAGATCTCCATGGACGGCCGGAGTTTCAAGACGGTGGGCGCCTGGCCCAAGGCGGCCAGCCCCTGGGACGGATCGTTGCGTATGACGATCATGCCCTGTGCGCGGGCCCAGGGCTTTGGTGCGATCAATGATCCAGTCAGACGAGCGGCGGCCATCAGGAGGTTCATGGCGACTGAAGGAGCTGCCGCCGGCAAGCAGGTCCAGATACCGGCCACGTTGGCGACTCCTCATACAGGTGTCGATCAGCGCCGCATACTCGATTCCGGGGTTGCGCAATACACGGGCAGGGGGGGAACCCAGTGGTTCGTGGCCCATGTGCATGGCGCCTTCTTTCTGCCCGAGCGGGCGCAGCGCACGTTCCGCCCTGCGGTGAGTGGTAAGAACGCCGGCGGGATCCTGCTGATCGACGGTCGGCTGGCCGAAAGAGACAGCAAGACCGGGAAGGTGCAGCTGAGCGCGTCCCTGGCGAAGGGCGTACACAGGCTTGACCTCTATATGTTCGCTCGATATCAGCCCTCGGACCCACTGCGCTACAATATCGAGTGGGATATTCCGGAGGCGCCGTATTTTGCTACCTGCTCGGCGGAGGCTTTCGATGTGACGAAGCATCCGCAGATCGGGGCGGCCGTGAAGTTCGTGCCGGCTACCGTGGCGGCACGGAAGGGCAATACGGAATTTGACGTCAGTTTTGCAGAGGGCACGCGGGCGCGCGTCGTTCGACTTCTGCTGGCCGACTTCGAGGGGGATGCGCCCGCCCTGCGGAAGTTGACTCTCCATGATCTTCAGGATCGCCGGGTGTTGCCCACAGAGATGGATCTGACCGCGCTGCGCGAGAACGATGTTCTTGAAACAAGACCCGGTGACGAGGTGACGATTACCTACGAGGATCCGACCCCCATAACCGCCTCTGAGGAGCTGCAGACGGCTGAGCTAACCGTTACCTACGCCAATGCCCGTATCCAGATCTGCAACCCGGTGGCAGAAGCGGTTGAGATCAATGGCCAGGCGACGTCAATAGCACGAACTACCCCGATATGGCGTTTTCGGCCCGGACACACGCTGTACGTGTTGATCACGGATGCAGACGCAGACGTCAGCGATCAGCCGGACATGGTGCCGTTCAAGGTGCGGACCGGTTCGGGCCGCGTGGTGGAGCTCGAAGCAATCGAAGCCAGATTTAAGGTGGATAAGAGTTCTCGTGAAGGTTCTGTTGTCGCGGAAGAGCATAAGAATAGCGGCACATTTATCGCCAAGTTCACTCCTGTAGAGGGTGAGCCGCAGGCTGAGGGCGAAGTGCCGTTGCTGCCGAACGACGACTTGAGTGTTGTGTATTTGGACAAAGAGAACGTATCTCCAGGCATTCCGTGGGAACGAATCGCCCAGCTCCAGCAGGCTGGCGCCGGGCTGCCGGAGGTCTATGTGTATGACTTGGAGTCGGCCTACCGCCCGGAAGAGGCCGTTGCGGGACCCGCGAGGAAGGTAGAAGGATCTTCTGAGATGCTGGCTGAGCTGGGCGATGAGTTTGTTCCGGCACGGCGTGTGATTATGGGCCGTCGCCGGGAATCGCAGACGGATGCCCACACGGCTACCGGCATGGTAACTGTCGCACTGCCGGTGGAGATAACGTGGCCTGCCGTCCTCATGTCGCGCTCGAGCCGTGTTGCTGTTTTCGCGCAGTCTTACGAGTCGCGCCGCCTGGCCGGAGTGACCAACCAGAACGAATTCTCGATCGATATGCCCGGCACCATTGTTCTGGCCGGAGTGCCCGGCGCAGCGTCGAGTGTGGGAGCACCGCCGGGATATGACTCGGTTTCGCTGCGTCGTGTGATGGTTGAGGCCGCATCCGGGGATGGCCTCGGTATGGGGACCTTCACGTGCATGATTCCGCTGGAACTGGGTGAGCCCTCTACCATGACGCAGGCAGACCGGGCCGCGATTTTGGAGGAACGGGCGGCTGAGGAATGGGAAGAAGACGAGGATGAGCCTGCCGCGGATGAGGATAAATTGGGTGTGGTAATGGTGCGGGGCACGAACGATGGTGTGGTGGTCGGCATCCCGTATAACCCGGATCTGCTTGCGTATGAGAATGGGGATTTGGGGACCAATATGATCGTGCGGCACTACGCGCTGCGCAGCGATCCGTTCCTCGATATCATGGACCTCAAATACAACAGGCTGGTCACGTCCCTGTACATGGGCGAAACCGTTTACCTGCGCGTGATTGACCCGGCCGGCGATGTCTCCAGCGAGAAGGACTCTGTCACGGTTCAGGTGACGGTGGGCGGCGGGGATCCGGTCGAAGTGTCGCTCATGGAAACCTATCCGCATTCCGGCGTGTTCAAGGGGCTCTTGGAAATGGCCACGCTCGGGGAGGCGGCAGAGTCGTCCCGGGCCGGGGTGGTGGGTGCGGACTACGGCAAGGATGTTGTCGTGGCCTACACCGGTGGAGTGCCCGGCGAGACACTGGAGCGCTCTTTCAAGATCGACATGGGCTCCGACGGATCGGTGCGTGGTTTCACACGTGTCTTCAAGGATCCGCTGATCGCGATGAAAACCCAGTTTACGACGGCCGAAAGCTATTTCAAGCTGGCTAGAAGTCACCGCAAGGTAGGCATGGAAGAAGAGGCCGCCAAGGAGTTGGCGCAGGGACGCAAACTGCTCGAAGAGGCGATCCGGGACTACCCGGCGAGTGAGGCCAGGGCCCAGGCCGAATACCTGCTTGCCGAACTTTCCCTGGAACTTGGGGATGCATCCTCGGATGAGGCGGAAGCCAAGGCGCATCATGCCGAAGCGCTGCAGCGCTTCAGCGACCTCGTCTCCTCTTTCCCCGACAGTGAATATGCGCCCAAGGCCCAGTTCAACAAGGCCCTGATGCTGGAGAAGATCGGGCAGATCGACCAGGCCTGCGAAGAATACGTCAAACTGTCGTACAAGTATCCCGGTAACCCGCTCGTCGCGGAGACTATCGCGCGGCTCGGGCAATACTTCATCACGAAGAGTAAGGAGATTGCGGAAGAGCTGGAAGTGGAGGAAGACGAGGTCAGGCGAAAGCAGCTTGCATGGAAGCTGGATGATTCCTATATCACGGCCGCCGAGGTGTTCGGGCGCCTGTCGGAACGTTTCCCAAAACATCGGCTCGCCACCAAGGCTCTCCTGCTCTCGGGGCAGGCTTACATTAAGGCCAAGGATTTCAAGCGCAGCAGGAAGCAGTTCATGGCGGTCATCAACGGAGACCGCAGCGAGAAAGACTTGGTCGCCGAGGCCATGTACTGGTGCGGGGATGCGTACGCCAAACAGGGCGAACAGGCACTTCTGAAGAAACATCCGGCTACGACGCTGTTGGACGCATTTCGCACCTGGAAGCGCCTGACCTGGGATTACCCGGAGACCCCGTGGGCAACGTATGCGCGCGCGCGCTTGGGTGACGGTGAGTTCATGGCGGCCGTCAAGGAATCCCAGGAAGAGAAGTAGGGTTGATATGAGTATCCGCCAGACAATGCAGAATGGCGTGTGGCAGCTGGGGGTGCTGGCCCTGCGCGGGTGCCAAGCCGTTGACCGCGTCGTGAGGCGCGGGCTGGATAGCCGCGTCGGCCGGGCAGTATCCGATGGTCTGGCCCGTTTTTCGGATTGGGCGTGGGCCCGGTTGCGTGGCGAGATGACCAGAAGCGAACGCGCCATGCTGGACAGCCTGCGAGAGGATCGCGAACCCGGATGCCTGTTGCGGACCAGGTCGCGCGCGGATGTGGGACAATGGTGCAACCCGTGGTGGGGCGGGGCGCGTTTGTGGTTGGCGGTGTTCGACGCGGAAATCGTCATCTTCGCCGCGGGCAGAAGACCACATGTGACGCGGTACGCCATCGAAACTCTGGGCGAAAGCCGCTATAACGCCGTGATGGCCGAGTTGATGCTCATCGGAAATGACGGGGAGACCTATACGCTTGGGCTGCCGCCCCTTGATGGAGTTAGGGTCATGAACAATGTTAGTAAGTAACCAGTTGTCAGTTGAGAGAACAGAAGAGACAGAAGGAGACAGACCATGCTTGAACTGATTGTGATGGGAATGCCGTTGATGATCCCGCTGCTGATCGAGAGTGTACTCACCCTGGCGGTAACAATTGACCGGTTTGTAGCATTCCGGGCGAACAGTAAGGTGGATGTGCGTACGCTGCGTGCAAAGCTGTTGGCCATGTTGGAGGAGGGCAAGGAGCAGGAAGCGCTGGCACTCTGTTTCAATACGCCCGGCCCGGTGTCCGCCGTGCTGGCGGCGGGGTTACAGTCCTACATGAAGCATCGGGATATTGCCCGGCGCGTGGACTCATTGCGTGCGGTGGTCCAGGATGCCATGGAGGACTACAGTCAGCAGGCCGTGCAGGCCGTCGAGAATCGGCTCAACATCCTCGCCTTTGTCGGCAGTTCCGCCCCGCTGTTCGGGATGACCGGTACGGTGACTGGTATGATCGCGTCGTTTAAGGCCCTTGCCGGTGCCGCTTCGATGGAGGGGACCGCGGTGGCGAACGGTATCTCCGAGGCGTTGGTGACGACGGCGGCCGGCCTGATCATAGCGATGGGCGCGGTCATTCCGTATCACTACTTCACGTCGCGCGCGGAGCGCATCGAGACCGAGGTGGTAGAGGCAGCCGCGGCGTTGCTGGACTTCATTACGATCCGGCATGCGCAGCTCGAGGTCTAGGAGGGATTTAGATGGCATTCAAGGCTCGCAAATCCAAGAAGGACGTGCCGATTCCGCTCGACTCGTTCTCGGATATTGCCTTCTTGCTGATCATCTTCTTTATTTTGACAACGTCGATCGAGAAGCTGGTGGGGTTCAGTACCGAGTTGCCGACGGGAAAGGCGACCGCACAGAAGCAGGAGACGGCGAAGACGCCGACAGTCGTGCTGAAGGCGGGCGGCGCACTGTTCAACGATCAGTCAGTGACCCTGGATCAACTGACCCACAGGTTGGGAGCGTTGGAGTTGGGAGAGAAGGAGGACGCCGAGCGCGTTGTGTTGTTGGATGCGGGCAAGGACGTCGACTATCAGCTCTACTTTGAAGTGATGTCGTTGATTACTGACGCTAACGGTGTCATCGGAATCTTGACGGAGGAATAGACTTTGAAAAGGCGAAGGAAACGAGCTGCGCCGATCGTGGTGCCGATTGCCAGTATGGGTGATATCGCGTTCTTGCTGATCATCTTCTTCATGCTCTGCAGCAATTTCGTCAAAGAGAAGAACGTTGAGTACAAGAAGCCGATGGCTACGGACCTGACGGCAATCGAGGACAGTGGTCTTTCGGTGGCCGTGGACAAGAAGGGCGAAATCTACCTGGATGGCAAGTCCATTGCCGATTCGGATGCGCTGAAATCTGCTTTGGAGCCCAGGTTGAAAGACAAGGACGCGAAGGATCAGAAGGGGCGAAGTGTCATGTTCAAATGCGACAAAACGCTCGTAAAGACGCAGTTTGAGCCCGTTCTGGAGGCCATCGTAGGTGCTGGCGGGATCGTCGTTGCCGTTGGCGACAAGAAGAAGACCAATCCGTAATGGAGATGCGACATGATGACAGACAATGATGACTATAGTAAGCAGTCGCCCGACTCGCTGCTGGGGGTGTTCTCGCGGAGCCGAATGCTGTTCTATTGCCTGGTGGCCGTTGGCGTTCACCTCGTGGTGTTGGCCGTGACGTCTACCAGCTATATCTACGATACGTGGATCGATCCCGAAGGCGCGAAAGAACGCGCCGTGCAAGAAGCCAAGGAGGCCGAGGAGAATGGCGCGGCCGAAGAACAAGGCTCGTCGGAAGAGAAACCGGCTGAAGTCAAGGCGGACAGTCCGGCAACGGACTCGCCGATGGTCATTGGCGATACCGTGGTCCCGGATTCCGCCACGAATTCAGCGATTATCAAAGCGATCACTGAGGTCGCGGATCCGGATGAAATACCGGATGAACCTGATCTTGGTATCGATCTGGACGATACGCGGGTGAGGTAAGAATTGAAAATCGAGAAATTGAAAGTTGAAGATTGAGGATCGGGCGACGAGAACGGTGGACGATTCAGAGGTTCCATCGTAATCCGCTCTCGTCGTCCGCTATCGTCAATCGACACGCTGAGAGACCTACATTCACTGTTTTTGACAGCAGGAGTCTGAAATCGCGCACTTGGCGAGACAAGTTTGACTGATGAAATTGCCTAGACCACATATTCCCTGGCCCATTCGGCTCTGTCTGCCGTTGGGGGTCGCCGGTGCGATCTGTACGCGTGAGGCGATCCTGTTGGATGTGCGCTACGCTGCCCTGTTAGAGACGTATCCGGTCTTGGCAGCGGAGTTCACAGAAGCGGGGATGCATGGGGCCGTGCTCGGCGTGCTGTGGGCGGGGTGCATCGGCGGGGTGTTTCTCGGGGGTGCGGCGGTGATGGGACTGCTGCTGCGTGGCCGCTTCATCCTCGGTCTGGTGCGCAAGGCCTGTATGGCGTCGTGGGTCATCGCGTGGGCCTACGGCATGCTGATTCTCAAGGGCGTGGCGGTGGTCAAAGAGCATGACCTCCAGCCGGGCGGGGCCAAGCCGGATTCATGGAACGTGGCAGCGTGGAAGTTGGAATTCCTATGGCCGGTGCTGCTGGTGGCCGGTGCCTTGGGGGGGGTCTACCTCTTCGCCTGGACCCGGGCGGCGATCCGGGCCTGGACCTGTGATCCTTCGGCGGATCCTGCCGCCGGGGATCGCATTATTGAGGACGTTCGCTCGCATGGACCGGATCCATGTTTCCGTAAGAGCGTCTGGTCCAGCGTCTGGGCACTCATGTTCGTTGTGTTCATTCTTCCCCTGTTTCTGAAGGGCGGTTGTGTGGAGAACTACCGCGTGCCCAAGGGCAAGGGGTCGCCGGCCGTTGCCGTTGCGCGTGTGCACAAGGTGCAGAAGAAGAAACCGAAGAAGAAGTTGATGGTCAACCCCCATTCCGCCATCTCCTTCGATTTTCCTGAGCTCGACGATTCCAGAGTCGAGCAGACCGTCGAACAGGTCAGTCGCGTGCAGTACAAGGCCGACCCGAGCCGCCTCATGGCAGCGGCCGATGCGATGGGCGCAGGCGGGAAAGGGCCCGGCGGTTGGCCCGACGGCATGGAGGACGCGAAGGTCCGCTTTATTCGCCTGAAATATCACGGGCAGGGCTGGGACGACGGCATGGACGAGGTCAGTCGGGCGGATATAAACTTTCTCGCGAAGTTCAAGAGTCTAACGCCCTTCAAGGTAGCGACAGAGGGCGAGAGCCATCCCATTCGACTCCTGAGGAAGTACGACCCTGGCTATGCGCCGCCGTTTGTGTATATGACCGGTAGTGGGGGCATAGATGTGAGCTCCAAGGACATGAAGATCCTGCGCGAATATCTGCATGGTGGCGGCATGCTCTTTGCCGATTGCGGCAGCCGGCAGTGGGACGGCGCGTTCAGAAACTTCATTCGCCAGGTATTGCCGGGCCAGCCTCTGCAGACAATCCCGGACGACGACATCCTGTTCCAACTGCCGTTCGGTTTTCAGAACGGTCCCCCGCCGCTCTGGCACCATGGCGGATACAGCAGCATGGGGGTAAAGCATAATGGACGTTGGGTTGTGTTTTACCATCCGGGCGACGTGAATGACGCCTGGAAAGAGAATCGCTCCGGAATGCGCGAGGATCTGGCCGAGGGGGCCATGGAGATCGGGGTGAATGTCATCTACTACTCGTTCTCGCACTACCTTCAATTGACAAGAAAGTATAGACGATGACCATCTACGTAGTCATCTTTTTCTGGATTGCAGGCACGTTCTCCATCCTGGCCTGGGTGGGTGCGGCGGTTTGGTTGGTAAAGGGGCTCCAACGGCGCAAGCGCTGGGGCTTTCTGTTCGCTGCTCTGATTGCCATCCTGCTGGCGGCTGCGGCTGCCGAGAAGTCATCGGTGACGCTGAGCAACAGGTTCACCCGCGATACCCGTGAGGAAGCCGAAGCGGCTCGGCGGGAGCAGGCGGCCGTAGCGCAGGCGACCGAGAACGAGGACGGTGAGATTGAGCTGACCACGCAGTTTGCCGAGAGTGAGCTGCCATCCATGGACGGCCCTGCAAGCACTGCACAAGGTGCGGCGCAGGGGCCGGCGTATCGCCAGAAAGGAAAGCAGGAGCGCGAGAAGGGCAAGAAAGAGCGCATCGATATCGATGTCGATGAAATCGCTTCGGAAGAAATCATTGTCTATATGAACTCCAGGCTGATGAGCGCGCTTCAGAAAGCAGATCGTCTGAATCGGTTTATCATTAAGCTGCTCTGGTTGGCTACGCTCGGTATCCTGTTGTGGGACTATTTGAAGGCGTTCAACGCGGTGTTGACCACTCACTGGCTGCTGCCGATCGGCGGGCCCTGGCTTGACTCCTTTTCACCGAGGACCCGCATGCTGCTGGTGACGCCCACTGCTGCCGAGGGCCGTTTGCCAGCGGAGTACCACGCAGAAGCGGTGCTGCGTAAGGGCGAGCAGTTGATCTATTTTGGCGAAGAAGACCCATGGCCGGACCAACCGGTTCTGGCACGGTTCAGCGTGGGCTCGTGGAGGATTTGGGGTGTTAAGAAGGTGGTGGTCGGCACGCCGGGTGTGCCGCCGGAGCCGGAGTTTCTTCTGGATGGCGCGTGGTTCCGGCATTATGCGGTTGTGGTCCCGGATGCCGGAAACGCCGACGCGATGCTTGCCGAGATCGTGAGAGTTCTTGGACAGCGACACGAGACACGGGCCAGGGCGCGACGTACGATTCACGTCGTCTGGGCTTTGCCGACGAGTCCGGATGCCGACGTCATCGAGCAGTTGCGGCGCATGGCCGACCCGGTGAATCTCAGTCTGGCCGTCTGGAGTGCCGACGACAACCTGCTTCCCGAGGATAACGAGACATTCGAAGATGTCTACAGCGACCCGCTTGAGCCCGAGCTGCGGATCCTGGACGAGTTGCGGGCGCGCAGCCAGGCGAAGGGGAAGAGATGATGGGTGATCAAGAGAGCAGGGGCGGCGCGGTGTCGAGATTGGCGGAGGTGATTGTATCGTTGGGCGTTATCGTTCTCTTTATCGCCCTGGTGTCGCCTGCCTGGGTTACGGCGAATCGGCACCGGGATATTGTGCGCCTGGTGGCCAGCGGAGAGCGGTTGCGGGAGGCCATCGTTAGCGCCAATGTGAATGCTGAACTGGTGGAGGACGTCTCGCCCCTGTGGCCGACCAACAACTACGCCAGTTCAACGGAGTACTTTGTCGAGTTCTTTGAAAGTGATCTTTACACGAACGCGTTTCCTGCCGGGTGGTTGGCTGCGCCCGGCGTGCCACAGTTTGTCGGCACGAACACCTTGGCATTTACGGCGACCAACAACGCCTGGTGTATTGCTGTGCCTGTAGAGGGGCAGACCAATGACTTCCCGTTCCTGTTTACCCGGAATCTCTCACTTGGAAAGGCACCCGAGAAGCGGAAGATCAGCACGGTTGACGAAATCACTCAACTGGATCCAGAGCGTACACCGTTTGGCGGCGGCCAGGGGATCGTCATCAGCTACAAGGGCACCGTGCAGGTCATCAAGGCCAGGGAGCTCAGTAACGAAGTGAGGCTCCCTGAACGGTTCAATCCCACCGGCGCCACGAACGAATTCCTGACGCCGTGGTCGCAGAAGCGGACGCGGACGCGGAGAAGACAGTAGCCCGGGGACCAGTGATCAGTGATCAGTAATCAGTGACCACTAAAGGGACTCCCCAAGACTGGTCACTGGCAACTGATAACTGATAACAGGCAACTGATCACTGATTCCTGACAAAGGAACTACAATGACTGAAATGGCAGAATCAAAGCGACATGTGTGGCGACGGGCTACTACGGCGGCACTGACACTGGGTGTGCTGTTGTCTGCCGGTATGGCGTCGGCCGCATTTGTGACGTTCGGGCTTGAGGCCGCTTCTACGGGAGAGACGGTAGCCATCGAGCAACAGCAGTCGTTGTGGCTCTCACCTTTTGGCGGCTATGGGGTCAGCACCTGGCCGTTCTCCATGTACGTTGGTGATGTGCCGCTCTTGAAATATCGCACGGCGGACGAACTGCTCAGAGCCAGGGCAATGAACGGGGGGCTGGGAGGGTCGTTGGGTGGCGGGATGGGCGAGATGCTGGGCGGCGCAATGGGCGAGAAAGATATCAACCTTTCGGGGAGAGCTGTTCTGTCCCTTGATCGGGAAGTCTCGGAAATGATCGAGCTGGACCCGGGCGAGTACACGATCCGCCCCTTTGGCATCAAGCTGACAATAGCCGAGGGTGGGGCGCTTAGCAGCAGTGATGCCCGTGTGCGGATCGACCCCAAAGCCAAGCGGGCGTCCGTGGTCTGCCACCCGGTCACGCTGAAATTTCAGGCCGGCACCCGGTCGGTTGCAGCCCCCTTGAAGCTCACCTGTGACGGCATCGATCTCCTGAGAGACTTCGATAAGGTGATAGAAGAGTACAACTCGAAAGGCGGGCAGATGGCGCTCGTCACAGAAGAGGGTTTTCGACTCATCACGCTTTATCTGCCGGCCTCGGCGCCGGGGGCGAGCTATGATGCCAATGATGTTCAGTTCACGGTCGATCCCCGAGGCCAGGTCAGGCTTGGCGATGGAGCCAGTGCCCGTGTGGAGGGCGAGAACAAGCTCGTGCTCGCGGTCGTGGAGAAGCATACGGGGTCGGCAAGAGCGGCTGAGACCCGACCGCTTGGTGTGAGCTGGTTCGGTTTGGACAAAGACGCGAAGATTTCATGCGGCAAAGCGTCCGCGAGTGCGGGCGCTGGATCGGGCGCGGCCTGGCTCCCGATTTCCTCCGGCGCATCGAGCGTTATGCTTGGCAAGCTGAACGCCAGAGTCCCAGCGCCGAGCGAGAGTTTGCCGAATCAGCAGTTGGTCTGGGATGCGGGCAAGGGGGTCGTATGGGCTGTCCAGAGCGCGCCACTGGCAGGCAAGCCCGGCGGGCCATGGTCTTGCAGTATCAAGACGGTGGTGGGACGCGGTTCTGCGCCTGCATCGTTCTCGGTCCGGGTTGAGCCGCTGTCTGGCGGCGGTTCGACTGGGCTCACCGCAGGCTCCTCTGCGGGCAGCATGAAGCTGAGAGGCAGCGGCGGAAAATACTCCGGGACGCTGCCGACAAAGGCGGGGCTCTGGGCGTTGCGTGTAGCCTTCAAGGGCGGTGCACTGCCCCTGGATCATACCGTGGGCATGGTCCGAATCGGTGGGTCGGACACGGCGCCCGTGGTCTCATTCTTCAATTTCCGCAATCGCGGGATCGCACTCCGTGGCGATGTCCTGGATGTGCTTTGGCGTGCAGACCTGCCGGCAGGGAGTGCTGCGGCGCAGTGGACGGTTGTGCTGCGCGGCTCCGGGGTAGCGGCAAAAATCGCGAAGGTGTCCGCGGCGAAGACGGCCAGCGGCGCTATCAAGCTGGATACACAATCCCTGGCGCCGGGCGACTATACGCTGGGTATCGAGGATGTCGGGCTGATCTGCTACCCGATGCGTTTTCGCGTGGTGCAAACGGAGCCGGAAAGCGATTTCGAGATCTGCTCCTTTGAGCCTGTTGTCGAACCGAGCGATCCATACCCCGGTTCACCAATCAGGTACTACAAGAACAGCAGTATGGATGGCGGTCTTAAGGGACCGGGAATGCGGCCGTTCTGGCCCGCTGCCGACGGGGCACTGGACGCCGCTCTGGCCAGCTATGCCGGCAACGCGGGTGGGCCGCCACAGGAGAAGTTCATGGTGCCGGGGGCATACGAAAAGAACCTGATGGCGCTGGCGGCCATGGGGATGCGTCACCGGCCGGCCTATCCGGAAATCTTCAACCAGGAGGGGTACAACCCCAAGCACTCGTTGCCCGAGGACCTCGAGCAGATGCGCCGGCGTATGGCGCTTACCGTGCAACCGCTGGCCGATGTGCCCGGGCTCGGTGGGTTCGTGCTTGGTTGGCATGGCAAGGTTTGGGGGTTCTGGGAGGATCAGGCGAAACTCGATGGGCGTTCGGGCCGGCGCAGCAATGCAGCGAACGAGTGGGCGGGGGAGCGTTTTGGGAAGCTCAAAGAGAGATTCGGCTCTGACGCGTTGCCGGAAGCACAGAAGAAGGAGCTTGATCGTTGGCTCGGGGCGCGAGCCTGGGGCGAAATACTTCCGAACGCATACGCGGAGTGGTTCGCTGATGCGCGCCGCATGCTGCCGGATCTGACGCTGCATAACACCAAACCCACTGGCTGGGGGCAGGGCAATGTGGAGTATCCGCCGATCACGCACAAGGGATTGTCGCATCGTGAAGGCATGGACTACAGCGACTACTGTATCCAGGCGTGGCAGAACTTCCTGATCACGCCGATGTTGGCCATGGGCAACCAGGCCAAGCAGAAGGTTTCCATGTCCTTCATGAGCCACCCTGGGACCCGTGCTGAGGAGTTTCCGATCTTGTTCGGATCCGCCGGCCGCGGGGCTGACTCTCTTTCCATGAGCGGTCCAAGTACTGGGGAGTCGGAGAGCTTGCTGCGTATCTTTTCTCGTTTTGGGTCGTGGTTCACCGCACTTGACCCGCTGCCGGATGTGGCCATCTATTTTAATGACAATGGGGGGATTCGCCCGGCCCTGCACGACCTGGCACGTCTGCGCCGACCCGGCATGGTGGTCTCGCCCGAGGATGTTCTGGCCGGAGAGCTTTCGAAGTACAAGGTGCTCATGCTGCTCGGGGTCAACGCCTTCGAGCATCCCAAGATCGAGAAGGCGATCAAGGCCTTCGAGGCTTCCGGGGGGATCATAGTCAAGGACAAGGCCTGCGCAGAAGGGACTCCGGGCCAACCACTCGATTTGGTCTATGCGAAGCAGAATCACGGCGCCTGGCACCTGGCGTCCGACGGCGAATGGCCGTTTCTCGTGATGTGGCAGCAATTCAAGGGGACTACCGAGAAGATTCTTGAACCGGTTTTTGCCAGGACGCCACAGCTTCCAGTGACCACGCCGGACGCCACGGTTGTGATTGCGCCACTGGCAGGCAAAGAGTCCATCCTCTGTTTTGTGATCAACCAGACCCTCGTGCCGGAGGAAATCAAAGGGCGCTGGCGTCAATACGTGGTCTTGCCGAAAGTGGGTGAACTGCTGGTGGACAAAGGGTGGCACATCCATAATGTTCTGACCGGCAAGGCGGCCAAGCCGAGCAGCACGGGCGGAAAACAGAGCGTGGCTGTGGACTTCAGGCGCAAGGAAGGCGCACTGTTCCTGCTGACTAAGCGGGAACCGAAGAAGATGTCCATTAGGACCGAACGCACGGCCGCGAACAAGGTGCAGCTCACCGGCTGGCTGGCCGACGCCAAGAGCAAGCCCCTGGCCGATCCCATGCCGTTTGAGGTGACCTTGAGGGGCCCAGACGGTGTGGCCCTGTTTCACAAGATGGCGGCGCTCGGCCCGAGCCAGCCGCTGGATGTGCCGGTGCCTGCCATGTCCGCGGGGGGTAAGCTCACGTTGACGGTACAGGACCTGATTCTTGGCTCGACGGCCGTGCAGGAGCTGGACCCTGCGCCCGTTGCAGCGCTGTCCGCGCGGGCGACCCCGGACTTGGTCGGCGGTGCGGCTGAGATTAAGGGCTTCCTTGAGAAGCGCAAGGGCCCGGTGACCGTGATCCTGGACGATGATCAAGGCATGTTCAAGCCGGTGGCCGAGAAGATGGCCGCCTTGCTGAAGAAGGCCGGGCGACAGGTGCGTGTGGAAACCTGGGATCTGACAGAGATAAGGCCGTTGCCCATGCGCTGGACGCCAACCAGCGAAGATCAGGAGATTCTGAAGCGCGTCAAGGAAGACCATGCCTGGGCGTGGCAGGTAAAGCTGCATCCATACAGTGCGGAGGAATACGGATTCAAGGATCCGAGGAGTGGCTACTCGGAAATCGGGCCGGCCCTGCGGCATGACGCCGACGTGGTGTTCTTCGGCACGCCAGAGAATCATCGGGCTGTGGCGCAGGTCGAGCCTTACTTGCGACGACAAGTCGGTGCCGGTTACCCGGCGGCGGGCGGTTTCTTTGTCCACTACCTCTATTCGCCATTCCACGCCACTCATGATGGGTTGTATATCGGTTGTCATGATGCAGCCGGTGCCGAAGCTGGCGTGGATGCGCTGGCGGCTCTGGTCGTGCCTAAGCCGGCGGCGTTGCCTGAAATAGACGCAAAGCCGGTGGTGACCGCCGGGGGTGCGCCGGCACCGCTCGAGGACATGGTCTCCGGCAAGTTCGGGACGCAGATTCTGGATGCGTCGTTCTCGCCGAGTGGGAACCGCTTCTTCCTGACCACCAGCTCCTACGGCGATTGGCTCTATGTGTTCGACAAGAGCGGCGAGCTTGTCGAGAAGCGGATCCCGCCAAACGTCCCGAACTTCCCCAACTGGTATCAGTGGGCGCGCAGCGTGCAGCCTTTGTCGGAAGAGAAGTTGGTGATCACTTTGTGTACGGGTAAGTATATCTACGATCTCAAGCGCGGCTACATCGGCAAGGCGGCCGGCCAGCCGTCGCATGGTCTACCCGGCGCGCCTGGAGGCCATGGGCCGACGGTCAAGGGCAGTACCCGACTGGAGGACCCGAAGAGCGGTAATATCTACCTGGGTGGCAATGACGTGGTGACGGCAATGGATAAGCAGGGGCGCTTCCTCTGGCGTTTCTGCGATGGTGAGAAGTCAGGCGACTTTGCTTTCTCGCGCGGTATGTTCACGCGGGCCGTCAGCGGGGACGGGAGCGTACTGCTTGTGTCCGCTATGGGAATCAAGCAGGCGCAGCACGGGACAGGATTGAGAAACCCATCTGTCCTGGGACTGGATACCGCGACCGGCAAGCTACTCTGGCAGCGCAAAGGCGTCTTTCTCAGTGAAGGCAAGGCCACGGCACTGGATGATCGGTTCATGGTGGCTGACGACAACGGGAAGAGCTATGCGATTATGGCCAGGACTGGCCGTGACGTAGAGCGCATGGGCGGGACGACGGGCATACCCGACCACATGCTATCGCTGCCCGCCCGCCGGTCGGTGCTGATTGTTGAGAACACCTACTCCCGCGACACTGGGCCGGACGCACGGGTCACCATCCAGACAGTGGACGGCAAGCGATCCAGGAAACTCGCGGTCCCGGGAGCGGTGAGCGATGCAAGAATGGCGCCGGATGGCAAGTCGTTCGCGCTCACCACGCGCAATGGTCACGCCCTCTCTTTCTCAATAGACGGCGTATTGCGTTGGGATAGCCCGATATCCGGCGGTGGGTTCACTCGCTTTTCGCCTGATGGCACGGTCCTGGTGATCGCTTCAAGCGACGGTGTGGTGCAATTCCTTAACGCGGCAGACGGTGCGCTCTTGAATCGGTCAGACCTGAATCCCGACAACGTCATCAGCCCCGAGCAGTTCGTGAAGCAGGCGATCATGCCCGGCAATCTGCCCCGCGAAGCCATGGGTCGGGTCGTGCTGCCACTGGAACCGTCGTACCTGAAGTCGCTGAAGAAAGTGCCGTTTGGGCCCAATCTCATGCCGGCAGATGCGGTACGCAAACAGCTCCAGCCGACAACTGTCTCCGTGACAGGGGCCACCAAGCCCGGCTATATCGGGACGCTGAGCGGGACGATAGAAGAGACCATTAAGGTTGAGAAGGGCAAGACCTATCTGGTCGAACTGCTGAACGCGGTTGCCAATCCCGCACAGCACAAACCGGTGCTGCGTTTTGAAGTGGCTGTCACTCCGGTGGCGAGGCAGGTCGTCGGGAACTTGCCGTACCGGGCGTGGTTGCCCCTGGATCCTGATCTGGCGCGTTGGCGCGCGGCGTTCAGGGCCGATAAGAGCGGCACGGTGAAGCTCACGATGCGCGCGGTCAAGCTCGAGAGCAAGACCATCGGTACAGGCCGATCTGCAAAGACGAAGCAGAGCGCCGTCTCGGCCGATGTTCCGGTTCTGCTCGGCGATGTGGTGGTAGCCGCCCTCGACTTTGGCGCGCCGAGCCTGATCTATGACGGAGGGGCTGGTGCGAGCAGTCAGCCGGCCGGCACGCTGAAGTGCACGGTGTATCCATGGCAGAGCGGCAACAACGAACAGGACACCTCTCCCCGTGACAATCCGAAGGCGGCATTGCAGATGGTCAACGGCCGCATCGCCAATCGCAATACCGCCTGGAGTGGAGCGAGCGGGACGGAATCGGCCACAGTCGACATCAGGCTGAAGAAACCGAAAGAACTCGCGGCCGTGGTGATCTACGAAGACTCATCAGGCCCCGTCGTGGCGGGCAATCGCGTCAGGGAGCGCGCCATGTTGCGATACGAACTATCTCCACTGGGCGTGGTGTCAGAGAACCGTCAACTCGTGAATATCTTTGAATGTCCTTCAAAGCCCATGCGCTCGCTGAAGCTCACATACGGCGGGCGTCAGGATTTCCGTTCCGGCCAAGTGACGGACGGGCAGATCCGCACTGCGCAGATCGAGCTGTACGCACCCGCCGGCGCCATCGATATGGAGGACATCTTGAATATCAAGAAGGACGATGGTTTTCCGGATATCGGTTTCTAGCGGAGTCAGTTATCAGTGGTCAGTGGTCAGTAATTAGGGACCTGAAAGCTTTGTCGCGAGCTTTGTCGCGAGCCTTGTCGAATCTTCTGTCGATCCCGCTTTCGTATCGACAAAGCTCACGACAAAGCTCGCGACAAAGGCCCCGCTTCGCGGCGTTCTCAGAAGCAAGTGATCAGTTATCCGCCAAGTTTTTGAACCAAGGAGAGACGATGAGAAGTAGATCAGCTGCAGCTCAGGCCATATTTGCGATAACACTTCTGCTGTGCTTTGCCGGTGTCGGGCGGGCCGCTAGCGCTGGCGAGGCGCGTTTCGTAGAAAAAGACGCTTCCGATATGGCGGTTGCGAATACAGAGGTGAGCGCTGGGACGGTTGGGTTTGATCTTTCGTGGTCCGGCTCCTGGCGTGCGAAGTGGACGGAACCCGCGGAGCGTAGTGCAACCGGCAAGCCGCTCACCTTGGAGAACTGGGACGCTGCCTGGGTTTTCGTCAAGTATTTGCCACATGCCGACGCGACGGGTAACAACTGGCGGCATGCGACGCTGGCTACGGACGCCACGGCACACACCATGCCAAACGGCGCGACCTGCAGCGTGGGCAGGAGCGACGATGGCGAGCGTGGGATCGGGGTCTTTGTCTATCGCGATGCCGTGGGGCAGGGAAAGAACGATTTCAAGGGCATCAAGCTGCGCTGGGACCATGCCGCGGACGGCGTCGACCCTGCCAAGGCCGACATACAGGTATTCGCCCTGCCGATGGTCTATGTGCCCGAGTCTCCTTTCAAGATTGGCCAGGCCTTTACGCTCGCTATCAACCCGTACCCCGACGGTCCGAAACGCCCACTCGTGGGCGCCCCCATGGGCCTTACCGAGGGGCAGCGGGGGAAAGAGTGGGAGGGGAACGAGTCGGCGTCTCATCCCCTGTGGCCGAAGCACTGTTTCGGTCGTCTTACCGACGGTGCCTGGCGTGGTGGCCCGATGATTCCTTACCTGGTGGACGCCGCCTGGAGCGGCCCGGTGGCCGAAGGCACTACCGCCCGCCGTATCGCGCCCCGGCCCGGTCACTTATGGTGGAATATGGTATGGGACTATCACAACCGAAGCTACCGGCACGGCATTTCCTCACTGGCACCCGTGACTCCGGATTACCCCCCCGCGACTTTTCATAACCTCTATCCCACCGGCTACGGCGCATTCTATGTGATGAAATACAATGTGAGCCAGGGCCAGTGCGTGGCTTACCTCAATACCTTGCCGCCGGATCTGGCGGCGAAGCACGCCTTTGTCTCGGGTGACGGTGGGGTGCCCACCAGCTGGTTCACGACCGCAAAGGTGGTTGTGAAGAAGGTTAAGGTGGACCCGGGTAACGGACGCAAGCCGTACATCGTTGAGGAGTATGATGGACATACCATAACCAGCTCGGCCGACCGGCCCGAATCGGAGGGGCCGGTCGGGTTTGGAGAAGACGACGCGAACGAGTTCGGCGGGGGCGACGAGGCGGGGCTTCCGACATACAAGGCGAGGCTCCCCAACGCTCCTTGTGGCTACTCCGGCAAAGCCGATGCGCAATCCTTTATGCAATGGGCCGGGTTACGCCCGATGACGACTATGGAATCCACGAAGGTGGGACGTGGGCCGCTGGATCCACGCCCGAAGCAGGCCGGCAAGCATGAACCAACCGCTGCCGATCTGGCGCGCCGGAAAGCGGGGGCGAACTATTGGGGCGGCAAGATGAAGAACCCCGTCGTGATCGGCCTGACGCATCCGAGCACTCGCTATTTTCAGGGTAGCCATGGCGACGGAACCGTGCCGGCCGGCAACCCGGGAAGCGTGATCGAACGCGCGGGTTGGCAGGGCACGGACTCCACATTCGAGAACGTGCCCGTCGACTGGCCGAAGATCCACCGCGAGGAGTTCGGACCATCTCCCCGCCTGCCTTTCAAGTATATGGGCGGGGTGCGTACGGCGCCCGAAGCACACCAGCCGCGAAAAGATGCCCTGAAACCCTATGTCGCGAGCCCAGAGCCGACAAACAGCGACGCGCTGGCGGATCGCATGCCGGTTGATGCGGATACGGTGAAGGTCTCCAACTTCAAGTGGGTGCCCGGCGACCAGACCCACAGCTTCGTCAGCTTCGATGTGTCGTGGCGGAATTCATGGCACGCCAAGTGGACGGAGCCGGCGAAGCAAACGGTTTCAGGAAAGCCGATGGAGCTGACAAGCTGGGATGCGGTCTGGGTCTTCTTTAAGATCAAGGTCCCGGGCGTGAAAGGGGACAAGCATGTCTCGCTCTCAGCCGACGCATCCCTGCACAGCGTCCCCAAAGGGGCAGCGCTGGACATTGGTTTGAGCAATGACGATACGCGCGGCATCGGTGTCTTTCTCTCACGCGACACGGTCGGTTCGGGCGCCAATATCTTCAAGGGCGTAAAACTGCGCTGGGAGCATGCACGAGATCTTTCGGCGAAGTTCAAGGGGGACCCAGGCAAGGTGAAGCTGACGCCCTATGCCATCGAGATGGTGTACGTGGCCGAAGGGCCCTTCAAGACAAAGAGTCCGTTGATGAGGCCTTATGTGGATAAGTGGGTGAAAGTACTCGAGAAGCATCCGTTTCCCCTGCCGGTGGTCGCGATCACCACCCCGAATTCGACCCAAGCGGGCGGGTACTTTCCTGATTCGGGCGAGTATGTGCCCAAGACTGCAGCCTGGCCCAACGGCTACAATGCCTATTACTGCATGAAACGCTCGATCACACAGGGGCAGTTCGTCAACTTCCTCAACTCGACCGAGGGTGTCGGTTTCGGCAAGCAACACTGGAACGGCACGATCTCGCATAATTCACCCAGACCCCGAGACAGTAAACTTCACTATGGCAATGGCTATGGGTTGTCGGGATATACCATCCGGCGAAAGGAAGACGGAAGCTACCAGGCCGATGTGCCGGGGCGGCATTGCAACTTGATCTCCTGGCCAGACATCACCGACTTCTCGGCCTGGGCGGGGTTGCGCCCGCCGACCAGCCTGGAGTATATGAAGGCCGCTCGCGGCCCGCGCAGGTTTGTGAAAGAGGAAGACGCCTGGCGCGAGGGAATCTGTGCCCCGGCAGCAGGCCTGCCGCCCGTCGCTGTCCGTGGCGCAAGCTACTGGGGCATACGCGGCCTTTCCACCTCCGGCAGCTGCCATGAATGGCCCGGCACGGTCGCCAATGGCGTGAAGGATGCCGGGCTCGCGTTCGATGGCCGTCACGGCGAGGGAACGGGGGAGAGGATTTGGCCGAGCAGTGTCTCTTCCGGATTCGGCGATTGGTTCTATCAGGCCTGGGAAGCCAACGGCTCTACCCACGGTTTTACACAGATCGGATTCTGGGTCTTTCCGGAGGAGATCACGCGAGCGACCCGGCAGATTGAGTTGCTTGACGGCGACCGGACCGGACGCTACGGAGCACGAGCGGTGCGAACCGCTCCTGTGCGCAAGGATGCCGATGCCATGTTGCAGGTCGAGCTCATACCTAACCTGCTCGGGTACGATCTTTGCATCTTTGAACTGGCCGGGACGCTGAAGAACGACGGCAAGGCACAACAAGTCAAGGTGGTTACCCCGCTGCCGGATACCTGCTTCCCAAACGGCACCAGCGTTTCGCTTGCCGGAAAGAAAGTCACGCCCTTCCGAATCCTGGCGGTCGTTGGCATCGCGGATGCGGACAAGGCGCTGGGTGGTGCGAAGAGGATGTCAGTCCAGATTCAGGGCGCGGACGGCAAGATGCTGAGCAAGAGCTCGGTTGCCTTTCAGATGACTTCACCGAAGAATGTTAGACCTCAAGGTGTTAACTCGGTGGATGGCGGCAGGCCCGTGATCAAGGTGCTCAACGCCACCGACCGGGATCAGGAACTGAAGGTCGACCTGTTGCCCATAAATGGTGTCGCCATCAGCGAGGGGTACCGCACGGTGACGCTGAAGGCCGGGGCCAAGCAGGCATTGAACTTTGCGATCCCGCGCCAGCCCCTGACCGTTTCCGGCTGGAAGCCACTGGCCTATCACGCCACCGTGGGAGCCGGCGCGGCACACGAGACGACGCTTACGCTTGACCTGCAACCGGCAAGTCGGTGGTGGGTCAAGATGGGGGGAGGAGGGGGCCAAAAGAAGACCATTTCCCTGGATGATATGGACAACATGGGGATGGATCTAGGCCTGGGCCTGGGCGACGATCTGCTGGGCGGCACCGTGATGAAGGACGAAGCTCTCGCGGTGTTCAAACAACAGCGCTGCCCCGCCGGCTGGAACGTGCAGGTTGACGGGGCCAGCTCGGTCAACATGGGCAAGATCGGTGCCATGAAGTCAGCCGGGGCCACGGTGATGGCCACAACGCGAGTGGAGTCGCCGTCGGATCAGAGCCTGCGCCTGGACCTGTCGTACCGGGCTGCGCCCGGCACGACGGCCAGCGCCGTCAATACCATGGTGCTAATCAACGGCCAGGTCATCTATGACACGGCCAATCCGAAACTCAAGACGCTGAGGGGCATCCCGGTCAAGTTGAAGAAGGGCAAGAACTCACTCGCCATTCTCTGCAGCGCCACGAAAGATCGTGCCACCACAGCCGGACAGATGACCCTCAAGTTTGTCGATGGCAGGACCCGCAAGACGATCAACGGGCTCACGCTGGATATGGGAGGGAAGTAGGGAGGGGAAGGTCTGCTGACGGAAGGAAGCTAAGCATGAAGACAGACTGGTTTATTGATGCCCGTTTCGGGCTGTTTATGCATTACGGCTTGTACAGCCTGGTGGGGCGTGGGGAGTGGTTGATGAATCGCGAGGCGATCCCGCGCGACGAATACCGGAAGTTGGCTGATGATTTCACGGCCGAAAACTTCGATGCCGAAGCGATCTGCGATCTGGCCGTGGAAGCGGGCATGCGCTACGTTGTTTTGACGACTATGCACCATGACGGATTTCGTCTCTACCGCACGGAGCTTTCCGATTTCAACACGTGGGAGGTCTGCGGTCGCGATCTCGTCGCCGAGATTTCGGCGGCAGCGCGTAAGCGCGGTTTACGCTTGGGATTGTACCACAGTCTGAACAATTGGATGGACCAGCCTGATGCGGTTGACGCGCTGGAAGACAAGGAGGCCTACGATACGTTCATTGCGGCAACCCACGCACGCTGTGTCGAGCTGGCCGAGCGTTATCCGATGGACATCTTCTGGTATGACGGGTGGTGGCCTTTCAATGCCGAGGGATGGCAGGCCGAAGCGTTGGACGCCAAGATCCGCGCGATCCAGCCCGATATTCTGTTCAACCCGCGTAACGGACTACCCGGTGACTTTGCCACACCGGAAGGCCACATGACCGCACCGCAGCCGTGGCGTCCATGGGAAGGCTGCGTGAATCTCAACAACTCCTGGTGCTATCATGTGGGTGACCATGAATGGAAGTCGACAGGGCAGCTTGCCGGGATGCTGGCCGCCGCGGCTGCCGGACGTGGTAACTTGTTGTTGAACATCGGTCCCCGTGGTGACGGAGCGCTCCCCGAGCAGGTGACGGAGCGCCTGCGTGGCCTTGGCGGATGGCTGAAGCGTAATGGCGACGCCGTCTTCGGCACGACCGATGTCTGGAGCTTCGATCTGCAGACCCGCGGTGAGCATCGCGGTGATTGGAATCATGCCGGTCCCTGCTCGGTGAAGGACAAGGATCTATTCGTGTTCTTGCGTCTCTATCCCGGCGAACGCTTTGTGCTGCCCGGGATGGAAACGAAGGTGCTTGAAGCCGAAATTCTCGGTCACGGAGCCGTGCCGTTCGAGCAGGACGGCGGTCGCTTGATTGCGCACCTGCCCACCGAACCGACCGATCCGGTCTGTCCGGTCCTGCGGCTTAGGTGTGCTGATACTCCCACACAATATGCTTGTGGCGGCATGCGCGTGCCAGCCGTGCCGCATCCGCATTATGACCCGTGTCCCTCGGAACTGGTGGGCACGCCTGGAGGACATTGATATGCAGTCTGGTCAAGATGACGCTCTTCGTATTGCGGTAAGCGTCTCGGGTGAAACCGGCGTTCATTATGGCAATGAGCCGCTGACGTTTGGAGTCCCCTTTGCGGAGGGGACGTTCCCGGCCGGCTCGCGTTTGCGGGCAGTTCGGGCTGATGGCTGCGAAATCCCATTGCAGACGTCTGAGGTGACAACCTGGCAGAAAGATCGGCGCGACGTGAAGTGGCTCGTGGCCGACCTGCAGGCGGATCCATCCGTTGACGGAGAGACGGTCTATCTTGAGCCAGCAGACGAGGGTGAACCCGCAGTCGCGGAACAGACCGTGACCGTGGAAGACGCCAACGGCATCCTGACGGTGGATACCGGCGCCCTCCGCTTGAACCTGCGCACGAACTACGATCGCTGGCGAAAATGGGACACGGACTCGCCATTTCTCGGGTGCCAGATCAAGCAGGGCGACGCTTGGCGCGAGGTGCTGCATGGCCCCGGCCTGCTGCTCTACATGAAGGATCAGCACGGGAACCTCTATACATCACTCGGCATCTGTCCCGAGCCGAGGATTGTGGTCGAGGAACAGGGCCCCTTACGCGTCTGCCTGCTGATTACCGGGCACCTCATGTCCGAGACCGGCCTGCGTTTCTGTCCATACACGTTGCGTATCCATCTCTACGCAGGTAAGAGCGATCTGCGCATCTCTCACACTTTCGTCTTTGACCAGGACCCGACACGGGTCGAGTTGAAAGCGATTGGGGTTAAGGTGTTTGCCAAGCCGGGCGAGGGCGCGATGGGGGCAGTGGGACTGGATGACTCCCAATCTTTGTCGCGAGCTTTGTCGGAAACTTTGTCGAATCCCGGCGCCGACAAAGCTCACGACAAAGCTCACGACAAGGCTCGCGACAAAGAGGGAACGACGGCCCTCTCCCTCCTGCAGTCCGACGATCT
>JASLOA010000039.1 GCA_030745755.1 Kiritimatiellia bacterium
GTCCTGCCCAAACAGGCCGCGATAGTCTACATAATCGAACGTACCATTGTGGGTCACGAACCAACCGGGCTGCGTGGCGCGCAGAATCTCCACTTGCTCGTGCTGAAAATGGGAAGCGGTTCGGGCGAGCGAGCGGAAGTAGTCCAGCTCCTGTGCCGGATTCGGGTACTGCGGTGCACTTCGCAACGGAATCTGGATGTGATCGAAATCGAGATAGCTCTGTGACCAGAAGGCCGTCCCCCACGCCCGGTTCAGTGCGTCGATATCCCCGTCGAACTTGTCGCGAAGGAACTCGCGGAATGCCGCCTCGCAATTGGCGCAGTGGCAAGCGGTGGTCCCACAGCCCATCTCGTTGTCGGTCTGCCATCCGATCACGGAGGGGTTGTCTCGATAATGATCCGCCATGGCGCGCGTGATATCACGTGAGTAGCGACGCATGTCCGGACTCGCGTAGCAGCAATGCTGGCGCGAGCCGTGCTGTTCGCGTCGTCCAGATTCCGGTATGCGCAGCGAGTCGGGATAGGCGTGGGTGAACCATCGCGGAGGTGTCGCGGTGGGCGTGCACATAATCGTGTCGATTCCGACCTGGGCCAATTCCTCAATCACCGCGTCGAAGAACGAGAAGTCGTACTCCCCGGGGCGTCGTTCCATCAGGTCGCCGGCAAACTCCGCCATGCGAACCACCGTCACGCCCGCTGCTGCCATTCGTGCGGCGTCCTCTTTACGCGTCTCGGCATCCCAGTGTTCGGGGTAGTAGGTCGTCCCGAACATAAAGCGATCGACGGCAGCGGGCCGTGTGTGACTCAGTTCGCTATTGCCGAGGGGTTCGTAGTTCTGTGTCATAGTGGTTCCTCTCCATTCATGAGCCTGGGTCAGGCTTTGTATGTTCTGGCGACCTCGGCTGCGATTCTAAACTTCTCGACGGTAACACCAGGGGGACAGGAATCAGAGTTAGCCAACAGGAATGGCCCGCCCTGGCCCTCATCAATCACCGATTCCACATAGGGCCCCAGCTCGGCTTCCGATAGGTTAAGGAACTGAGTGGGCTCTATGCCGCCGATGATTCCCATGGTATCGCCCACTATGGCGCGGGCATTCTTGATCGTGAGGTCTCCGGTTGGCGGTGGCGAGATGCTCTCGATGGCAAAGACGCCATGGTCGCGCATGCGCTCGGTCAGCGCCGCCACGTGACCGCATGCATGCTGGACGTAATGCTTACCGGCACCCTTAAGCAGCTTGCACCACTGCCCGATCTCGCTCCCGATGAACTCATCATATTGAGACGGTGAGTAATTCTGCGTGCTCGAATCCTCGAATGAGAAGAAATAGTCAAACTCAGATTCGACCGAGATCCGGGCGGCCTTGAGATCGTTTTCGACCATCACCTCCCATAGGCTGCGCACGGTGTCTGGAAAGTCCATCTGCGCGTAGACCAATTCCTCTGTGCCGACAAGGAACTCCACCAGATCCTGATAGGCTGACTTGCAGCGTGGTACCAAGTGGGCGAGTGTGAGGCCCTCGCTGCCCTTGCCGGCCAGATGTTCGGCAACGGCCTCCGGGTTCGGCTCGTACCGAGTATTCTCTTCGATCCACATCCGGACCTTGTAGTCCGCTTCGGTCTTCAGTGGATGTTCTATGACGAAGCTGGTATTGCCATCTCCACTTCTGGCGTAGGCGAAACGGTACGAGCCCACAGGCGTAGTAACATGCGTCACCTCACGCCCACCCTCCTGCTCGGTTCTGCGCTCGATGCCCTCAGGCAGGATCGCCTTTGCTGCGCAGATCCCGCCGCGCCAGAGCGGATCTGCGCCGATCGCATGATGGAATTCGAGCTGTCCTGCCTCCTGGACTTCCTTTGGGAAATACTCCCATACATAGGCGAGAAATGGTGAAAAGGGCAGGTGATCAACCGGCTTGTTATGCAGTGCGGCAATAATTCTTTCTTTGGAGTTCATCTCAACGCCTTCCCTATCTCATCTTTCTAAGATACACTCTCAGTAACATAGCAATGCTGTTCAACAAACTTCTGACAGCAATCTTCAAGCTGTATGACTCGAATAATGTAGCCCTGACATCGCTTGTCCGCAAAGGCCCAGAACCCCACATTATCGGCACCATTCCGACTTTTCCGTAGACTATGCCCGTTGACTATGCCCGTACGGGTCGCTCTCGCCGGCCTGCTGATCGCGCCCCAGTCGATGTAGGTGTCCGTCGCGGGGTCATACTGCGAGTTGCGATCGAAGCTTGTGGAGTTTCCGCTACGCTCCCCCGCTTCGGGGACCGTCGCTAGCCGCTGCAAGTCATACAAACGTGAAATCGGTTCTGGATAGGTCATCAAAGTCTCTTGGCTGTTTGATATTCTTTCATCGCCAGTTGCCTTGTTGGGCATTCTGCCAGGTTTTCGGTCCATCAAACCCAACCGTGTCCTTGTTTCCGTCAATGGAGCCGGTGAACAGGCCGTGTTCTTTCATGTAGGCAAAGTTCTCACTCGTCTCATCCACCAGAATCCATGGCGAAATCATGATTCGTACGCCCATCTCGTCACATTCCTTGACCATGGCTTTCGGGTCGGGCCAGAACTCGGGGTCCAACTTCCAGTTCCCGGTGATGTCCCAATGCCTGAAATCAATGACCAGCACCGATACCCGTAGAGCCCGCCCCCTGTCCTGGGAATGGTCCAGATGCAGTCCCAGCGCCCGTTCTTCTTGTACCATTGCTCGTCCTGTACGAATCGGTATTCTTCCCCTTCTAGACGGGTCCAGTGAAGGAGGTCCGTGGATTCGGCAAAGTAGATGTTCTGGCGCTCGCCGATCTCCTCGGAGAAATTCATATAGAATTTGCCGTCTTTATCGAAGGCAGGTGACTTCCAGGTTGAACCGGTGCCTATCCACTTGGCTTCCGGACTCATTTTCAGGATCGGCCCTCTTTCAGTCCAGTGTACGCCATCCAGCGACGTGGCCATGGAAATATTGTCCCATTTCCAGCGTGGTTGAGCGAGATTTGCGAGGTAGTACAGGAAGTATGTTCCATTATGATGGAAGAGCCAAACGTCCCACATGTTGCCGGTTTCTTGGTGTTGTGCTTTGTAGAACATGGATTGCCACTCTCTCTTTAGTATCAGAACAAAGGGGACGCCTATCAGTAGCGTTGCCAACTTTCGGCGCCCGCCCAACAAACCTTCAGTGCCTTTCTCGTGGGATTGATTCTCGCCACTCCAGCTTCACGCTCTCAGGGGACTTCTGTTTGTAGGATGAACAGCCCATGCCTTTGTACCGGCTTCCATTCTTCGGGACCATCAGCGCAATATCGGGCAGGCTTCCATCCGCTTTGCGCGGGAGCTTAAGCTGGTCTTCGTCCAGACTGATGAAATCTCCGGGGGACGGCGTGTCCTGTAGATCAAACGAATTGTTTTTGAGCGAACACTTCTTCAAATCCGTATTGTGCAGCTCAGGCGACATACGGCCTCTATAGCTGAGGTTGTTTTCCAAAACGTGGTCATAGCCGGGATGGTCTTTCCCGTTATCCGGCGGCCGGTTGAGCATATTTACATTACGCTTATTGCGATATGCGGAGTTATAGAACCAGTCGCAGCCGCCCGTATGATGATTGGCATATAGCCCGCTCTGCTTATTGCCGACCGCCAGGCAGCCCCGCAACACATGTCGAGGCGCGGGTGTTGGCACCTTTGAGGCCGCCGTTTTTCCGTAACCGCCCATTTTGAAACCATTTCCGTCCCCGGTAGAGCGACCTTCATTATACCCGCTGTAGGCCGCCCAGCAGTTTTCAACCGTGACCGGCGCATAGGAGTTGATGAGATCCCAGCCGTCATCGCTGTTGTTCCATGCACGGCATCCGTAGAACCGGTTGCCGACATCTCTTGCCTTTTTGGGATGATAGCCAAACCCATCCACGTTTCCGCCCTTGCCTCCTTGGGAGGTGCGGTCCCAATTTTCGAAGGCATCACAATTCAGCACCAAGTTGTAAGCGCCCCCCAAAGCATAGAAGCCGATGGCCTGCGAGTTGCGCAGGGTGAGCTGTTCAAAGAGGTTATAACTACCCGTATTATAGATAGAGATCGACTGTGTGTGTGTCAGGATGGTTACCTGCACGCCGGTGATCGTAATGCCCTTGAACTCAAGCCAGGAGCCGGTTACGGCAAATGCATAGACACGGTAGTCTTTAGGCTTCACGTCACTGAAATCAAAAACCGGCTCTTCGTCCTCGTAGGCTAGGTAGCGAATCGGGCGCGCTCTTGTTCCGTTCCGGTCGAATACAATCGGGAACGCGAAAATGCCGTCAAAACGGGCGATATCTTTTTCCTTCATTTTATAGGTTCCGCCTCGAACATAGACAACATCGCCCGGTGCGAGAAGCGTGTTGGCTTTCTGAAGCGAAGCGAACGGTTTCCCTGTTGTGCCGGGGTTTTCATCGGATCCCGTCGGGGCGACAAAATAGGTGACAGTCCCCTTTCGCGATTCTGCTGATGCGGCACCACTGCACAGGACCAAGAGGAATGCCGCCAACAACCTGCCAAACCTTCTCATTCTCCATTCTCCTCTTTTGCCTGTACCAACTACTAAGCTCTGCGACGGCACTCCTGAGGGGCGGCCTTTAGGATGTCGCCTCCCGGAGATTACTCGAATGTGGCTCTATTCTCAATCATTACAAAACGGTCCTTCCGGAATGTCCGGGGTGTTTTTTTCATTGGCCTATGTGCATGTGCACGCTCTGAGGGGCCGATTAGGCCGGTCGACTAAGCGTAAGCGACTAAGTGAAGGGACTAAGAGTGCCATCAAGTGTCCGCTCCGCGCTTGCTCTACACTTCGTCCCACACTTCGTCTCACCTTTAGTCGGCTACGCTTAGTCGAACCGCTTACTCGACCCCTCCCCTTGCTATCGGTCATAGCGCATTCATCAATCGAAAAACCCCGCTAATCCCGGAAGCGCCAGATTTCTGAAGACCTCCGCCAAGCATGTCAACTTCTAACGACACGCCCGTGGGGTTCGTTCGGCTAGGGCCACGGGCCCGTACGGGTCGCTCTCGCCGGCCTGCTGATACCAGTACGCGGTGCAGTGGTACAGCAACGGCCAATGGTTCGGATGATACTTCTCGATGCACGCCTCGAACGATTCGGTGAACGGAACATTGTCGGCGATCTGAAACCGGTTCTGCGACACGTGGCCCATGCAGTTGTCGCGGCAAAGGGGCAGATTCTGGAACGCACTGCTGAACTCCTGCGGAAAACTCGCCGCCCACGCATAGCCGAAGTAATCCTCGCTGCCCGTGCCGAATGTCGAGGGGACTTTCTCGCCATCGACAAAGAACTTCTCGTCGCCCTCGCCCCACCACCAACGGCTCAGCTGGTCCACATACTTCGTCACGTTCTCTCCATATCCATCGAAATCGGCCATCGTCCTTGGCTCCGAGTGGCCAAACGCATTGGGGTTCCACACCTGCAGATTCACGCCGCAAAATCGACCCGCGCCGGTCGTGATCAGCATCGGCCAATCGGGGTAGCGGTCGCCCTTGAGATACCGCTCGGGGTCACGATCGCAGAATTCGTCACCATGCCATTTGGCGTGGAATCGCAACAGGTCGCCCGCGGGCTGAGTGAGTGGCTCGGACGCAATGCGCAATTCGATCGTCCGGTCGTGGTCGCCGTCGTTGGCGATGACGATTCGTGCGCCGTCCGCGAAGGGCATGTACCACTTGGCGTAACAGCCATCTTGGGTCATCCCCATCGGCAGTGCTTCGTATCGGTTCAGCCCCGGGCCCGAACCGAAGAAATCGCCCAGCGGCGCCCACACGCTCGGATCCGGCTCGCCGTCCCAGTAGATCGAAATCGTCAGTTCCCGTAGCACTTGCCTCGGATCGCCACCACGCAGATGCACATGCGCCCACAGG
>JASLOA010000040.1 GCA_030745755.1 Kiritimatiellia bacterium
AATAATAGTTTGCATTACGATTGATAATATGAATAATGCAAAACATATCTTCTCTTAAACGGGAATGTCATGCTTCAGACCAATGAGAAATTGCAGAGCCTTGGTTCCAGGCTTCGGGATGAGCGCTTGAGGCGGAACGATACGCAGACAATCTTTGCGGCCAGGCTCGGTATTAGTGTGCCAACCCTTCGTAAAATGGAGTCTGGCGACCCTAGCGTATCAGTCGGCTACTGGTTGGCCGCCTTGAATGTTCTCGATCGTGCAGGAGATTTAGATGCTATCCTGGCTGCGCCAGAAGACCTGTTTGCCAAGTACGATCAGATGAAGACATCACTGCCCCGTCGAGCATCGAGGAGGTCTCGATGATCCATCGGATCGGGGTGTGGGAAAGATTGAGCGGTGATCATCGGTCAGTTGGCGAGATGATCTGCGAAATCGCCGAGAACGGTCGAACAAGAACGGCGTTCAGATATGAACATGAATATCTTGAAAGAAACGATGCTTTCGCGCTTGATCCCGTCTCTCTCCCTTTGACGTCTGATTCGTTTTTAACCGAGCATCCTAATATGTTCGGTGTGTTTGAAGACAGCCTCCCTGATGACTGGGGGCGTAATCTTCTAGTGCGCAAGCATCAGATCCCAAGGCACGAGCAAAACCTGCCGAATCTGCTTCTTGCCCTTGGCAGCACAGGGCTGGGGGGATTGTCATTCACTGATCATGCAAAGCCACAACAACCGCCTTCCGACATCTCAACGCTGCACCTCTCAACTCTTGTCGAAACGGCTGAGAAATATGAGCGTGGTGAGATTCGAGACTCGGACATATCCCTTCTCTTGAGTGCGGGGAGTTCGCCCGGCGGTGCCCGCCCCAAAGCCGTGGTGTTCGATGAAGATCGTAATACTCACTACCTGGCGAAGTTCCCGAGTACGAGAGATCATGAGGATGTGGTGAAAATCGAGGCAGCCACCATGAATCTGGCGGTGAAGGCGGGCCTGGTCGTTCCCAATACCCGGCTTGTTCAGTGTTCTGGTAAATCCGTGCTCCTGGTCCAGAGGTTTGATGTCATTCCTTCCGGGCGACGCCATATGGTCAGTTTTCAGACCCTGTTGAAGGCGCATGGATACTATCAACACCGATACCCGGACTTACTGGCTGTTGTTCGGAAATACAGTCAAGATCCACTGGATGATTCGGAACGGCTTTACCGCCAGATGGTTTTTAACGCTGTGGTAGGCAATACAGATGACCACCTGAAGAACTTCTGGATGGTTTATGATGGCGAACATGGCTGGCGGCTTTCGCCCGCTTTCGATCTGATACCGGACGTGGGGCGGAGGGGTGAACATGTTCTGTTCTTTGACCATGGCGCGTATTATCCAGGCAGAAACAGCCTGGAATATCTCGGGAAACGTTGGGGCGTTCGCAACGCTGACGGCATCGTGGCCCAGGTGTTCGATGCCGTGGTTGGGTGGAAAGAAGAATTCAAAAGCCTTGGCATTTTGGATAGCGACATTCTCCGCTTCATGGGAATAGATTCGTATTTGCAGAGATAGCCTAATCTATTCATCAGGGGTTGGTCCGAGGCCAATTTCATCACCGACGCGCAAGAGATTCAACCACGGATTACACGGATTGCACTGATTTGGGCGCGCTTCGCGCGACGCTGTCCTATGGAGGTGAGAAGCGGGATGGGAGGGCGAACGGAGTGCCCTTCGGTCCAGCCGTTAGCCTCCACTCCCTCTCTTCCCCTCCCATGGCAATGTCGTGCGAATCCTATGGCGTGGTATTCCACGCCGACGGATTCGTGCGGCTCTCCTCCGTGCCTCCGTGTCCTCTGTGGTTACTTCCCTTCCCCTTATGGGACGCTACTGTATGCACATCACCAGAACTGGACATCTGCCTCTTGGGGTGGTACGTTGCGACCGTCGTGCCTTGGGATCTAAATAGGAGTTCGAGATATGATTCGTTGCATTATCTGTGTGAGTAGCCTGCTTGTCATCGCGTTGACGGGGTGCCGCCCCGGGACGCCGCCACCCGCGGAGGCCGCAAGCACGACCGACCAGCCCGCCGCAGCGGTGAACCCTCTGCGCGACCTGTTCACCGAAGCCCGTGCGCTTCTATCGCAGGGCAACACGAATGCGGTCTTGGAGATGCTGGAGCAGGGGCTTGATGATCCGGAGTTGAGCGACGACAGGGCGGTGATCTACAAGGCGGTCACGTCTGTGATGTTGATGGCGGGACGTGTTGAAGAGACGAAGACACGGCTCGCGGCCAGTTTCAAAACCGACCCGGACCTTGCGATGTCTTCGCTTGGCGCCGTGCGAAGGCACTATCTTGCGCAGGATGATCGCGACAGCGCCCATGCCTGGGTCGAGCAACTGCTGGAGCTTGGACTGGACGAGCGCATGACGGCCACGTTGACGACGTGGCAGGTCGAGGAATACCTGCACCGCGAAGACGCTGATCGCGTGTACACGATCCTGGCCGCCGCGCTGAAGTCTCTGCCGGCGGAGCGCGCTGCGGACGTCGTTGGGCCGGTCTTCGCACAGGTCGTCAAAGCGGAGCAGGCAGACCTGCTCGCACAGATTCTTGATCTCGTCGAAGGGGCCCCTGACGGTTCGCCGCGCATGGTGGAACTGGCCGCGGTCTACCGGATTGAGCTGAGCGCCATGCGTGGCAACCTGCCACAGGCCATCGCTGCTTTCGCCGACTTTCTCGATTCCGGAGAGCTTCCGGCCATTCGGTACCTCTTCGGTTCCCTGTCGACACGGGCGTCGAAGCAGAGCGACCGGGCCGCCGTGGATAGTCTGTGCCTGGCCGTGTTGGACAGACAAGAGGCGACGGCAGAGGCGATCCAAGGGTTGGCCGTGACGACATACTGCAGGGCCGCTGCAAGCCCGGAGCATGTTGCGGAATACCCAACCCGCATCACGAAACTGCTTGAGGTCGGGGTGTCGCCGGAGATAATCAGGAAGCCGTTTGTCGGCCAGTACAGAACTATCATCCAGACCGGTGACGCCGAGCTCGTGCGGCTCATGATCGGGCTGGCGGAGCAACTGTCGGAGCTCGTGGATGATGAGCAGGCCAAGGATACCTATCTTGCGCTGGCGCTCGACGGGTACGTGGTACTGCACGACTACCGCAAGGCCGTCGCCATGGTGGACCAGGGCTTTCGTGAGGCGGACAGCGAATGGCGGGCGGTGATGGTTCCCAAGCTGCGCGCGCACCTGGCCATGGAGGAGGGGCGCGCGCAGGAGGCGATCCAGCACTTCCGCGAATTCATGCGGGCCGTGGCCGCGCAGACGCCGGGCAGCGCCGCGCTGGCCCAAATGCTAGGCATGAATGCCGCTCGCATCGGCGACCTGTGGCGCGGAGTCGGTGAGGCCGACAAGGCACAGGCTGCCTACGTGGAGGCCCGTGCCCACTATAACGAGGCGCTGAAGTCCGACGGCCACACGCCCGAGGAGAAGAAGCTCATCGGCGAGCAGCTCTCGCGCATTGCCGGGCAGCTGGAAACAGAATGATTGTGGGGGAGCGCGGCCACTGAGCGGGGGTGGATGCGTGGTGAAGAGGGGGTTTCGTGTTGTCGTAAGTCATTGATTACGAGTGGATATTGATAACAGTGAAGAATGTCGAAATATTCTCTTGCGTTTCTCGAGGGATTGGCGGTATTATCAGTCTTGGAATCGGGAACATGCGTGCAGTCATAGCGGTCAGCAGAATCGCTGCTGCACAGAAAAAAGGGAGGTGTGTTACTCAGAGACATGTGTTGTCAGCGGAGTCATGGTGACGAAGCTGCGTGGTAGGAATTGAGGGACTTTGAAACCTTCAGACAGAGTAGATCAGGCGGGGCGCCAACTGCCAGTCCGGTATGACCGGGTGGTAGGTGTCGGCCTTTTTTCTGTCTAGTTTCATTCCCGGAGTCACAGCCTTGAACAGGGCGAGGAGACAGCACAATGAGTAACTGGGATGTAACACACGCGAACCTAAACAATCGTTCCTTACTTGCAGCAGTTCTGCATCGATGCGCCTGGCTTCTCGTAGCCGGGCTTTTTGTTGCCCTGATCGGCAGCGTCACTGCGTCGACTGTACCCGAGTTCTCTGATACTTTCACGTACGATAATGGAACCGATCTTAGCACGACCAACGACTGGGGTGTGTCTGGCAGCGGGACCGCGATTGCCACCAACAACACCGCGCAGCTCATCGACATTACCTTGACCAACGCCTTCAGCGACTCGGAGACAGCTGTCAGCATCACGTTTGAGCTGCAACCCCAGTTCAGCGATAGCGCCCCGACCATACCTGACGATGCCACCTATGCCTTCTACGTCGGGACCAACGGTATCATCACCGCTTACGATGGCACGACACCCTCGAACTTGACCCACACCCCTCTTTCCAACACCAGTTTCACCAATATTCAGGTTGACCTCGACTACTCCGCGACGAACTGGTCACTCACTGTAGGCAGCAGCGAGATTGCCACGGACTTTGACTTCTACTCCACCAGCAACTCAGTCTTTACCCAGCTCGCTTTCACCGAGGGATCAACGAACGCTTCCTATATAGATACCGTCGATGTCCAGCTCGCAGCAACGCCGACGACTACGACGGCAGCGCCAACCACGACTACGGCTGCCCCGACAACCACGACGGTAGCGCCGACGACTACGACGGTAGCGCCGACGACGACGACGGCTGCCCCGACGACTACGACGGCTGCGCCGACCACGACTACGGCGGCCCCGACGACGACGACGGTAGCGGCGACGACGACCACGACGACGGCTGCGCCGTCCGTGCTGCCGTTTGCCGAGACCTTCGAGCCGCTGACAGAGGGTGCCCTCAACGCCCAGAGCAACTGGGTGGCGAGTGCGGCGATCGTGCAGACCAATGTGTACAACGGCGGGTCGCAGGCCGGCGCGCTGACGAACGATTCGGCGACCGCGAAGCAGCTCTTTGACGGTGCGGAGACCAACGAGGTCTGGACAGACCTGTACATCCAGCCGGTGTTTGGCGCTGACGATGCGAGCGTGACGAACGTTCCTGCGGGTGCGACGTTCGCCTTCTACGTGAACACCGACTCGAACGTGGTGGCGTACATCAGTGGTGGCAGCACAACGCTGACGGCCACGGCGATCAGCGAGGGTGCCTGGACGCGGTTCACGGTGCGTAGCGATTACACGACCGACACGTGGGACCTGGAAGTGGCTGGTATCCCGGTGGCAACGGGTCTGAGCTTCATCAACGCCGCCGACGGCTACGAGGAGTTCGGGCTGCAGGGCGCCGACACGGCCTACGTGGATGATATCAATATCGTGCTGAGCGATCCTCTGCCGCCGACGACGACGACGGCTGCACCGACAACTACGACGGTAGCGCCGACCACGACGGCGGCAGCTACGACCACAACTGCAGCGGCTACTACTACGACCGCAGCGGCTACGACCACGACGGCGGCAGCTACGACGACTACCGCGGCAGCCACGACGACTACCGCAGCGGCGACGACCACTACTGCGGCAGCTACCACGACGACCGCAGCAGCTACGACCACGACGGTAGCAGCTACGACGACTACGACGACCGTGGCACGCCCGATTCCGTTTGGGGACGGGTTCGAGGACTATGCGCGGGGCGGCGGCGTGAATGGCCAGGCACCGTCAGCGTACTCTGACATGAGTTGGGTGGCGGTTGACACGATGGTCACCAACAGCCCGGTGAGCGGTGGGACCAACGCCGTGGCGCTGACCAGCACCGACGCCTCGGCGGTGCAGACATTCAATGACGGGAAGACGGCGGTCTGGACGGATATGTACCTGAAGCCGGTTATCGGCGATACCGCCAGTGTGACGAATCCGCCTTCGGGTGCGGCGTTCGCGTTCTACGTGAACAGCAGCTCGAACGTGGTGGTGTACACGAATGGTGTGACGAAGGAGCTGAGCACGACGGTCGATCCGTCCGTGATGACCTGGTTTGCCGTGAACACCGATCACAGCGCGAAGACCTGGGATCTGTACGTAGGCCCCGGTTCAACGCCGGTGGCCGAGGATCTGCCCTTCAGCGATGCGGCAGCGGGCGACAGCTACACCGAGCTGGGCATTCTGTACGGTGATGCGACCACGCCGGCGATCGTTGACGATATCAACATCGGTACGACCTCTCCGTTTGCGGGGAGCGGGACTCTGTTTATGTTCAGGTAGCGCGGCTATGGTAGAGTAGCTGGCAGAGTTCTTGGATACACGGAGCTGCAGCCCTTCGAGGGGGGCTGCAGGAAAGGTACCGGGAACTCAAGCCAGTAGTAGAGGTGCTCACAACGTGACTAAGGAAAAATTGGACAATGATGAGTAGTAAACGAACAGATGTGAGGAGTGGCCGGGTGTGTGCAAGCTTGGCGGTGGCCGTGTGCGGCGTCGTTATGCTGTGCGGGGCTGCGCAGGCATCCACGCTTGACTTTTCTGATACATTCACCCACCCTGACGGGACCGATTTGAACGGAACCAACGGATGGAGTGTGTCAGGAACCGGGACGGTGACGGCTCAGGACGGCAGCGCACAGATCGTCAATAGCGATACGAATGATGTCACCTTTTCCAACACATTTGACGACGAGGAGAGGGCGGTTTCGATCTCGTTTGATCTTCAGCCGGTTTACACCGACGGCACACCCGGCGGGTCTTTTCCCGCCGACTCGACCTTTGTCTTCTTCGTAGATACCAACGGGATGATCAATGTGTATGACGGCCAATCTCCAATAGCCCTGGTTCACGATGCTGTATCAGATCAGGTCATGACCACCAACGTCCAGGTCTATGTGGACTACGGCTTGTCCAAGTGGGCGATCTCCCTCGGCAGCGTAGAACTCGCATCAAATCTTACGTTCTACTCAGACAGTCACACGAATTTCAGCGAACTAGCGTTCCGCGAGGCCGGCCTGTCGGCGACGTCCGTTGTGGACAACGTCGACATTAATGCAGAGGTGGCTGGGATCCCGTCCACGACCACGACCACGGTGGCGCCCACGACGACCACGACCACGGTGGCGCCCACGACCACGACAACGACCACCGGAGTGGCGAGCCGAATGCTTCCCTTCGAGGAACCGTTTGACTCGCTGGTCCTCGGGGATTTGGACACGCAGCGGGAATGGGTCAGCACGCATGCCATCGTGCAGAACAGCGTAACGCGTGGCGGTAAAGCCTGCAGCATCACGAACCAGCTCGGAAGAATTGAACATACGTTCGATGGCGACCCTACCAACGTGTGGACCCAACTGGACATTCGTCCGGTGCGCGGCACACCGAGCCAGCCACCTGCCGGGACGACGTTTGCGTATTACGTGAACACCAATGGCGTTGTTATGGCTTACGATGGTGGTACGGCAACCAATTTGCCGGCGACTGTCCCCGTCGACACATGGGTACGCTTTCAGACTCTCACTGACTATGCCAACACCAACTGGAATCTCTATCTCAACAGCAGACTGATTGGCGAAGATCTTGATTTCTTCAGCGATGATCGCGATCATGACATGGAAATCGGTATCTACGGCGTCACTTCAGGTGTCACCTATGTGGACAATATCTACGTGGGTGAGACTCGTCCGGCCTCTCCGGCATGCGTGCTCATTGTGCGGTAGTACGCAGATGCGTGGACTATGTGCTCAGAGCGTGTAGCTCCTTAATCGTTGATTCTTTGAATAGATGAGTCAAAGACTGCTGCGAGGGTCTGTGTGATGGCAAGGGATGCCAGCATCGACGCGCTATTCCTTGCGAATGAGAGGCTGCCATCCCTCCGGGATGGTGCATCTATCTTCATCCGGTCCGGTGGTGACACTCGTTCCTCGTGTAACCACCGGCTAATGGCTGACAAGCCTCCGGCTTGTTCTAGCTGCAACACCGTCGCAGAAAGATGTGAGGTATAGCGAGGGCGTTGCCCTGGGCTGGTATATTTAGCCCTTTCAGGGCATGGACCCTCTTCGGATAACGCCTGGCTAGAGTCTTCCCACGACGGGGCGCTGCCAGTTGCCGGTCTCGTGGGCGACACGCTTGCAGACATAGTCGACCATGCCGTACTTGCGTGCGATACCTTTGTGGCGAAGCCAGTCGAGCAGATGACGGGTGAAGAGTCCATTGCTGCCCGCCTCAAAGGCGTATCCTCTGCCGGCGGCAAACACCACTGTGCCACCCTCATCCTCCAGGTCATCGCCTGCATGGCAGCAGTCCAGCAGCATGAAGCGGGTCCGGCCGGCTACGTCCTCGACGGATAGTCCACCGTCCTTGAGCTGCAGCTTGCTGTTGATGTAGTGCCCGGCGAAATAGACCAGGGCGGGGGAGCGGTCCAGGGCGGCATGTACCTGCTTGAGCGTGGCGTCGTCGCGCGTGAGAGGGATGACGGTGTAGCCGTTCTTTCTGAGCGCATGGGTCATGGCGACGGCATCCGTCTCCGCCCAACGCAGCTTGCTTTGACGTTCATATTCTCCCAGCCCGATGCAGACGGCCAGTCTGGTTGCCCTGCGAGGCGCCTCTCGCTGAGCCGCAGGTTCGGCCCATACATGACCGGCGACTAGCGCTGTTATGAGCAGACTATGAACAACGATTACTCTCATGGCGTGACCTCAGAAGGAACAGTGACTGTCTCACATTGCCCTGCAAATATCAAGTCAAACACCCTGGCCCCTGAGGCAATTGCGATGTAGGATTCGTCAATGATACTGCGTCGAAGTGACGATTAAGGATTTGTCTTACCCCAAGAAAGGAGGGATTAGGCGCTAGGCGTTAGGCCGGTTCATGGAGGGCTCTTCGCTACTTTGAATGGGTGAGAGAAACACAGAAGCGGGGAGAATATCCAACAGCCAACAAGGAACACCCAACTTCCAAGTGTGCGAGAAAGGGAGAATGGCAAGCCCTTAGGCTCATCATTCGCATCCCTCGCTCTCTTTCCTTGGACATTGGACATTCCTTGTTGGCTGTTGGATGTTGAGAAGAAGTGCGGATTGGACAGGACCTACCCACGCAAAGTAGCGAAGATCCTCATGGAGAATATCAACCCCTTGATCATGAACGACTTATGCAGTAGCAGCTGGACCTGAAGGAGGGTCTATTCCGGCTAATCTCTAGCAAACTAACGCCTAACGCCTGCGTTCTGCGAGACATCGCAAAAACGCTCCCCCTGGCCCCGTCCTTGACTGCACAGGGCCTGCTGGTGTATAAACGCTCTCAGTCAGAAGGCAATCCTGTGACATCCCGTCAATAGGAACCTCGTATCCCGTTTTTCCAAGTTTGTGCTATACTGTATATGCAGTTGAGTGCGTTCCATGGGGGCGTGATGCGGGAACCGGTCATGCGACCAGGCATCGTGCCCGTTCGTTGGAACGTGTTCGGAGGGCCTGAATCCGTGACAAAAGCCTCATATCTGAGCTGGTTCCGCTCACGTAATAGAAACGGTGCCCTGCTCTCCTTCTTGCTTCTGATTGCATCCTCCTCGGTCTGTCCGGCCGAAGTCATGCTCCAGTATTTCAACACCAGTTATCGCGAGCTGATTCAGAAGATGCCCGAGCTGGCCGAGGTGGGCTACGGTGCCCTCTGGCTCCCCCCGCCGACGAAGGCCACCAGCGTGTGGTCGACGGGTTATGACTGCTGGGATCCGTTTGACCTGGGCGGCAAGGATCAGAAAGGCACGGTGCGTACGCGCTACGGGACCGAGAAGGAACTGTTGGAGCTGATCCGCGTGGCCCACCGTTTCGGTATCCGGGTCTACTTCGACAACATCATGAACCACCGCGCCTTCGATGTGCCCGGCTATAACGAGAACACGTCGATCCATACCTATCCCGGCATGCTTCCGGAGGACTTCCATCTCCGCGTTACCGAAGAGGGATTCTACCGCAAGTGGGACAACGTGGCCAACTGGGGTGACACCTGGCAGGTCCAGAATCGCAACTTCTCCGACCTGATCGACATCGCACAGGAGACAATCGAATACGAGAGCGACCCTGGTCGTGTTTACAATGGGAACTTTGGCAAGAGCGAGGGCGATCACAGCCCCAAGATCTCTTTTGTGCGTCACCCCAATAACCCGGAATACTATGGCAATCACCCCACGCTGGGCTGGGTGGGGTTTGGGAACAGCAACATCACAGAAGAGGTCATTGCGAATAACCCGGACGACTATACCGAGGATGTCAACGCCTACCTGATCCGCGCTGTGCGCTGGCTGGTGCACCACACCAGGGTGGACGGACTGCGACTTGATGCGGTCAAGCATGTCCCGGCCTATTTCTTCGGCGAACAGTGGGCCGGCGATAAGGATTTCAGCGACGCCGGGTACTGTGGCCAGGCACAGGTGCAGTTTAACCTGACGCGCGGCTTCCTGGACGGCAACCACCGCGACAGCCTGTTCGACCCTGATCGCAAGCACGGGCGCGACGATCTGATGATGTTCGGCGAGCACCTGGGCGAGCCGCCGTCATTCAACAACTACATAGCCGCCGGCATGCGTCTTGTTGATAGCCAGCTTCACGGTTTTCTGAACGGTAACCTTGGGACTCCCTGGGGTGACATCGGGAAGATCGAATCCGCATGGGCGGGAGGGGAAGGGTTCGGGCCCTACTCCGGGGTTCCTTATGTCAAGAGTCACGACGACGACTATGCGATCCGGCCGGAACTCCACTTTGCCTACATCCTGACGCGCCAGGGCCTGCCCAACGTGTACACAGACGGCAACTATCAGTCCGAGACGCTGGGAGAAAGCGGCGGCGCCTTCCCGCGCCATGCGAATTCCGCGTTTCTCGGTCAGTTTGGCGATCCGCGCATTCCCAACCTGGTCTACATCCATGAGCATTTCGCGCGCGGGACGGACTTGAAGTTTCAGGATGTGGATCGCACGACGCATGTCCCTCGCTGGGGCGATAGCGATGTGGTCGCCTACGAGCGCCACGACTGGCGCGAGGGACCCGGGGTGAACTACGAAAAGGGCGCCGTGGTGCTCTTCTTCGTGATGAACGACAATTATAGTGAGGGGCAATACCGTGACATCTCGACTTCGTTCGCACCGGGCGACTACCTCTGGCAGTATGCCGAGGGGGGTGGCCATTTCTACTACACGGTTGAGGACGATTGGGGGACCGGGAAGATCAGGGTGATTACGCCTCCCGGTGGCTATTTTGCTTTCAGCTATCGAACACCCGAGGAGTCGGATCTGTGGGCCGGGGGCGACGGCCACCCCATTACCATCTATGAGAACGATTCGAAGGTGGGTTGGATCTCCTACGAGCGGCAGGACGGGCCCGATGGAGACCCGGCCTTTAACCCCTATGGCGTCAGCGATTCGGACCCGACTGATTTCACTTATGAGTGGTATGTGCCGCGCGTGACATCAGGCACGAACCTCCGTTTCGTCGCGCGCGTAGACGGGTCAGCCGCCAACGTTCTGATCAAGCTGGACGGCGGGGTGAACCTAAACACGAACAATCACTTCTCCACTGACTCGCGCGATTACCCGCCTGCCAATGAGTGGGGCTACTCGGTGTTCGAGGGATATGAATTCACTGATTTCGTGCACCGCCAGAACCGCGAGAAGTTCGCTGCCGTTGATACCGTGACGCGAAACGTGATCGGGTCGGACGGGGCCGAGACCTACATCGCAGTGCTTGGTTCGGGCGGCTATTTTGACCGCGTCGATGGCGCGACGGGGCGGGACAGCGACGACTACACGGCAGACTGGATCTATCACGAGCCGGGCGAGACGAACGAGCACAGCCATGCTCACTTCTTTCCAGCGCCGGATCAAGCGACCAACACGCCCATCTATCTGGAGGTCAAGGTCGGCTACACCAACTACATCAACCGCCTGTTCGTTTACTACACGACAGATGGCGGGGAGTCATGGCCTGAGGGCGCCGGCGGCGAGGGGATCGGCAATACGAAGGTCGTTGAGCTCTTCGAGGCACAAGCGGGTGCCGCGGACGGAAACGGCACACCGGTGTGGTGGACCAATGCCATTCCGGCCCAGCCTGCCGGGACGGAGCTGCGCTACAAGATCGGTGGCTTCTGGCAGCAAGGTGACGGAAGCTGGGAGATCATCTGGCCGGGCGGCGCTGACGCCGTAGCCCGCAAGAAGCAGATGATGGGCGTTTGGCAGGTCAGCAACTACGACGCGACGGCTGTCGAGTTCTACCCGCATAACGATTTTGACACATCCTCTGAAGAGACAGGCTTGGACGAAGGCATGCATGTGCTGCGCGCGCGGGCGTTTCTGAACCGCCAGAACGGCGATGCCTCGCTCTACAATACCTTTGTGCAGCCGTTCTACTACGACGTGTCTACGCCCAATGGCGTGGTGGCCTACCCGGAGAACAACGGCGATACGGTAGGGGGCAGTTCCTATGGTGTGGTGGTGCGTACGGACTCCACGGTCACCGATCTGCGTTACCGCATCGTGGATGATGATCCGTCAAACGACGATCTGGCAACGGGTGTTGTAAACGGCAACGGGTTCATGACCAACTCGGTGGGCGAAACGAACGAGGCGTGGGCTGTGGCCACGGAGGCGTCGCCGAGCCTGAACCTGGACGACGACTATCCGGATTACCCGCGCGAGTGGCGCTTCTCCTATGTGAACATCCCGGCCGACACGAACGCGACGATCCACGTTCGGATGCTCGAGATGTCGTCGTCGACCAACATGGCCCTCTCGGCCGTTGACGGTCATTTTGGTGAGACATCCCGCACTGTGTGGGTCGACGGTTTGGATCGGCGGCTCTTCTTTGATTGGCCTTACGAGGACGGTATGGCGGTGAAAGAGGGATGGACCATGCGCGCCAAGTTCAGCAAGGAGCTATACACGGATGATGACGGGTTCGACGATCTGACCGCTTTTCGTAATAGCTTCCTGATTGAGATCGACGGCGAGGCGCAGGGCAAGGACCAGTATAGCGTCGTCGCTGACGTCGACGGCACGTACGGGACGATCGAATACAATCTGCCCGACAAGTTCAGCGGTGACCCCGACCACATACATCATCTGCGTATCACACATACAACGCTGACCTCGGTGCAGATGACGACGGATCGGTATGTGACATGGCTGGAGGGCGACAAAGACTTCTATGTCGATATACACTATCCACCGGAATACGATTCGGACGGCAAGCCGTTCGAGATCTTCTTTGCCGAATCGTCGGCCCCATCGAACCGCCAGGTAACGATTGAGGTGGAGACGGACCTGGGCGCCCAGGACGTATGGATTGACTTTGTGCATCCGGACGGTACGGCTGTCCCGTTCCCGACCACGAGCAACGCCCTCTGGGGGACCGTATCGGTTGCCGACGGTACGAACCTGGTGAGCGGTGAGGAGATCGACCTCACCGGCCTCGTCACAACCACGTTCAGCAACACGCTCGTGACGGGCACCAACACCTTGTTCCTTGATGAGTTGACCGCGAGCAACACGATCCGCATCGAAAGCAATCGGGTGGTGGTAACGCAGATTGTATCGCAAACCGAACTGCGTATTGGGACGCCCTGGCCGGACCCGGCGGTTAGCAATGTGTCCGCCGCACTCGTGCCGGACTTCTACTCGCAGCTGACGGGCAGTGATACGCTCATGATCGATGGGCACCGTGTGGGCGTGCAGAGCATTCTCTCGTCATCCAACATGGTGCTCACTGCGCCCTGGGCGTGGACGACGACGAACGGGGTCACGGCTTACCGGACCGAAGGCAACGGCTGGGTGGTGGGCAACCTGATGCACTGGCAGTTCCTGTGGTCCGACATCCAGGAAGGCTACTACACCTTTGACGCCATGGTGGATACCGATGGAGACACGAACACGGTTGAAGCGACTGACCGCCGCAATGTCCGGATCACGCTGCGCGAGAGCGTGGAACCTGATCCCAACGACGATGACGACGACGATGACGGGCTGATGGACAGTGACGAAGGCGCAACGGAGGATCTGCCGGAGAGCAACCCTGAGACCTGGAACAACGGCGACGTGCATATCTGGCGCGTTTACGGACGGACGGATCCGCTGCTGCCCGACTCCGACAGTGATGGGCTGCCCGACGGGCTCGAGTCGGGGTGGCGCACGGCGGACGATCCTCCCACGGACCTGACGGCGGACATGGATGGCGATGGCTACCCAAACTTTCTGGCCGATTATGACCCGCCGTTCTTCAATACGCTGGATAATGACGGGATGCCTGAGTACGTCTTCTATGGCACGCGAACGGACCAGATCCACGGGTCGATGACCGATCCCAACAACCAGGACTCGGATTACGATGGGCTGCCGGACGGCATCGAGGATGCCAACCGGAATGGGTGGGCCGATGGGGACGGCGTCCCGCTCGGTCCCACGGAGGATTGGGGCACCGTGCGTGACAACGAGTCGAAATGGCCGGATGGCAAGTGGAAGTCATCGTGGCAATCGTATGGTGGTCGCGAGACCGATCCCAACAAGAACGATACGGATGAAGACGGGCTGAACGACGGCTGGGGCGAGGATTACAACGCCAATGGCTGGATCGACGGCGACAGCGACTCGAACCGAACCTGGGCCGTTGGGGAAGCGTGGCAGGAGACGGATCCCCTCAACGCGGATACCGATAATGACGGTCTGCCGGACGGCTGGGAGAGGCGCTACAGCTTTGACCCTCTCAACCCCGGCGTGATCGGTGTCACCAACATGAGCGGAAACCTCACCACGAACCTGGAACACGGCGCTGACGGCAATCCTGACGGGGATTCTTACGTCGATGGGTTTGGCGTCACCAATGACTACATCAACATCCTTGAGTTCGAAAACGGCACCAACCCACGTTGGCCCGACACACAGGACCCCCCAGCCCCCGGTGATATAACCATCGGGCCCGGCCCGGCCATTGGCGTGATCAACGGTGTGACCAACTACCAGGAGTTCATGGACTGGTCGTGGAATGACCTGCTGATTCTCGATCAGTACGAGGGGGCCGGCCCGAACAACCTGCTCGGCGACGTCTACAAGGGCTGGGACGGTTGGGACGAGTCACGCGATATCGTGGCCTTCTATGTCCACGACGGTGGGGCGGCACCTCCGGCTGGGGAGGGAGATGGCATCGTCTACTTCCGGATCGACTTCCACGACCTGAAGGCCCTGGCCGAGGAGGGCAACCTCGACATCTACGTGGTGATCGATATCGGCAACACGACCAGCGGCGAGAAGGCACTTCCCGACGACATTGACGCCCGCACAGAGATGGGATGGGAGCTGGTCATTGCGTGTTACCAGTCCGGCAACGGACGGGTCTACGTGGACACGGATGGCGGCAGCAACTCCCAGAACGTCAATGAAGAGCTTACTCAGTATGGCGTGATCGTGCATGGGCAGGGGGCCGACCACGGTTTTGTGGATGCCTACTACAACGCATCGTTGGATGCTGTTGAATTCGGGATCAGCCGAACGGCGTTAACCGACGGAACTTTCGGAGCCGGCTGGGGCGGCAGCGGATTCAGCAACTTCAACTACCAGGTCTACACCACCAAGGACGGGACAGGTAACTCCCCCCCCGGCAGCGGTGACATCGGAGGACGCAACGACATCCGTGACTCGATCCTGGATGACTGGATTGCGGAGGATTACTGGCAGAGCCAGCAGGGCCTGGAGAACATTCTCTACAAGTGGTTCTCGGGCAGATCCCGTGCCGGACGTGCCAAGGTGGCGAGTATCGTGCATGGCAACCAGGCCATCCGCCCCGGGAGCTACATCCAGGACCTGGTCAACAACGGCGACGGCGCCGGCTATCACCGGGCACCGCTGGCGCACGAGGTCTTCATGCAGCCGCTCAATCTCCACATCACGCCGACGCTCGCCTCGGCCATCGAGTGGGCGGCCGTCGACCCGGCGGCAGGCAAGCCCTGGTTGGACGGGCCGGCGCTAAATGCACAGATACGTGCCCTGATCGATACGAACCTTGTTTACCTGTTGGGCAGCACTTTCTCTGATCACATGCTGCCCTACTTCACCCACGTCTACAACCGCGACAACGAGGAGTTGGCCCGGGTGTATCTGGAGAGCATCTACGACTGCTCGATCGATCCGACCAACTCCGTGTTCTGGCCGCCGGAACGATTGCTTGATGTCGATTCGTTCGAGAAGATTCGCGATATGGGCTTCCACTATGCCGTCATGGACCAGGACACGCACCTGTTCAACTGGTATGGACGGCAAGACGCCCTGACGGATGGCGCCTACAAGATCAACGAAGTTCGAAACGTGGGCAACACGGACTACATTGTCCGGGCCTTCGTCATCAACAATGTAGCATCCTCTTACCGGTTCGATACGGACGATGGCGGGTTGGATCTGGCCCTGCGCGGGTTGCTCAGCCGGAAGGCCTACGCCTGGATGAACGAGTATGACAACAACCCGGATAAGGTCATCACGGCCAGCCAGGACCAGGTCATCACGATCATGAGCAATTGGGAAGACTTCCGCGTCAACGAGAACGCGGATGCGTACGACATCAATCTGCGTTGGCTGGCCAACCGGCCGTGGACGCCGATTGTGGCGCTGGAGCAGATTGTGGAGGGTCAGATCGATGTGACCGCAGACGGCATCGGTGATCCGGCCGGTGTCGGGTCGAACGGCTGGGTGCCCGTCCACCGTACCAACCATGTCGCCATGGCGGACAAGGAAGCCCACAACTGGCTGAATCACGCGACGAAAGAGAACTACGACAACTGGTATGTAGGCGAGCCCGGGGTTGAAGAGGGACTGCAGAGCAAGGTCTTCGAGATTCGTCCGGGCAGTCCGGGCACGCCGCTGCCCGCGCCGTACGGCATGCTTTACAGCACAGGTATTGTGTCCCAGGCGTGGTCTGCCGTGCAGGGAATCTCGGATACCAACCTGGCAGTCCTTGCTCGCGCGTCGCTGCATGCCTCGGTATTCCAGGCCGCCTTCCACGACGAAGAGGAGCACAATCTCAGCCGCTACAGCACCGGCGAGTACATGTATCCGGCCGAAGGATCGAACAGCCTCACCGCGTTCGCGGTGGTGGCCCAGGCGCAGACCCGTTTTGCCGCCGTCTATGCCCATGTCGACGACTGGGCCGCCAGTGCGGCCGGTATCGTGACGCCCCAGACGCAGCAGCTCGATGTCGATCTCGATGGTGAGGTCGAGTATGTCCTCTACAATGATCGGCTCTATGTGCTCTTTGAGGCGATCGGCGGCCGCATGACCGGTGCCTGGGTGCGCGACCCGCTGAACGGTCGCATCTACCAGGCCCTCGGGAATGTCGCGGGCTATGCCGGATCCAGCACGGAGGAAGAGGGGGCCTGGAATGTGGAGCCTGACGGGTCGGTGGCGGCCCACCGCACGTCAGGCCTCAAGGACTGGTGGGGCCAACTGGGCGGCGGCGGCGCCGGAACCCTGGCCTACGTCAACAAGATGTACAGCGCGCAGACCATCGCCAATGGGTGGCGTTTCACCTCTATCAGTCCCGACGCCATTCGCAAGGAGATCACACTGGCGCCGCACGCGCGTGAGCTGCAGGTCTCTTACGATCTCTCCGATGAGCTCGAAGGCAAGGTGCTCTACGTGCGCACAGGGCTGTCGCCGAACCTGGCCGACCTGCTGCTCGAAGGCCAGACCACGCTTGGCGCCGTGAACGAGTCAGGTGGTGTCGTCAGCCTGGCCAATACGAACTACAGAGAGACCGTTGTGGCCTACATCGGGCTGAATGACACGACCTGGCAGAGCAGCGCCGAGGACGAGGATACGGCCATCAAGGACTTCGCGACCGTGCCCATGCGCAACCAGGCCCAGACGCACCAGGTGGAAATCTATGGAACCGACGGGTTCAGCTTCACGCTCGGCTTCCGGGCCGATCCATCCGATTGGGACGGCGATGGCCTCCCTAACGAGTACGAGGATGACCGCGCGTTCCTTGATCCCTTCGACGATACGGACGGCACGAACGATTATGACGAGGACGGTGTGATCAATAGCCACGAGTGGATCTCCAACACGGACCCCAACAACGACGAGGACTATCTCCGCCTGACAGAGGCGGATGGGGTGGTGACCGGTTTCGTTGTGCGCTTCCCGGCCAGGCCGAACCGTGTCTACAACATCTCGTATGACAACGATCTCATAGAGAATCCGGGCTGGTCGAATGCAACACCGACACCTATCACGGTACCAGTCGCGACCAACTACACCTGGATCGACAACGGCACCACCACTACGCCGCATCCGACCAACACCCCGCAGCGTTTCTACGATGTGGGTGTGAGTCTGCCGTGATCGGATCGGGCATGCTGCCTTTCGGCTCGCCGGGACGGCTCGCCCTACCTTACCCACGGTCTATCTA
>JASLOA010000041.1 GCA_030745755.1 Kiritimatiellia bacterium
CGAGAACGCCCACGGTCAACCCCCGTCCGCGTGACTCCCGCTAATCCCTTTCGTTGCCTCGGAACCCGGCGTTTCACGCCGGGCTATGATGTTCGACCCCGTTGGGGTCGTGATGCCTCAACATGTCATTTGGAGCACTGCTGACAGTGAGAGACGTCGGGTGACTTTTTCTGCAGTCTTAGCCCGGTCCCCGCCCGAGCTGTGATCTCGGGCTAATACAGATCTCCCGACTGACAGAGCCGCAAATGCGGTTACTCCCCAATGACATTCTGAATTACATCCGCCATGCCCTGAATGAAATTCGCGACTCCGAAGCGCTCGGCGTGGGTGCGCAGGATTGCGGGGTCCCAGTCGCGCTGGCCGCATTGCTCCACGGCTTCCTGCAGGGCATTGGGGGTTTGGGTGTCGAAGAAGATGCCGGTTTGATCTTCAAGGACGGTTTCTGTTGCGCCACCCTTGCGGTAGGCCACCACGGGGGTGCCGCAGGACTGGGCCTCGAGGGGGACGATGCCGAAATCCTCTTCGCCGGGGAAGACCAGGAGGCGGGCGCGCCGGTAGAGGTCCAGGATTGCCTCGTCGGACTGGTGCTCGAGAAAGGTGATGTTGTCGCCCGCTGCCGCTTTCAGTGTGGGCAGCTGCCCGCCCACGCCCACGATGGTCAGATTACGCCCGGAACGCGTATAGGCTTCGACCGCCAGGTCGACGCGCTTGTAGGGCACAAGCGCTGACACGATGAGGTCGAAGTCGCCCTTGGGCACCGTCGGGTCCGGTGTCCAGATATGCGTGTTCACGGGCGGGTACACGACGTCGGCCTCACGGTCGTAGCAGCGCTTAATGCGCTCGCGCACATGCTCGCTGATGGCGACGAAACGGTCGACGCGGTTGGCGGTCTTACGGTCCCACCACCGCAGACAGGCGAGAATGGGTTTAACCAGCAGGGCCTTGGCCGGGCTGGGGCCGAAGTATTCTTCGTAGAAGAGCCAGGCATAGCGCATGGGGGTGAAGCAGTAGCAAACGTGCTTGGTGTCCGGGTGCGATTTGAGGCTTTTCGCCACGCAGTGGCTCGTGCTGATCAGCAGATCGGCCGGCTCGGGACGCAGGCTGCTGATCGCGGCCGGGAAGAGCGGCAACAGCTTGCGGTAGTGCTGGGTGACGCCGGGAATGCGCTGCATCCATGAGGTGTGGATTGGATGGCTCTTGATCGTATCGGAGATGGCGCTGGGATTGCTGAGCAGCGTGTAGATGGGTGCCGTGGGAAAGCCTTCACACAGAATCTCGAGCACACGCTCACCCCCGCGCATGCCGCTCAGCCAGTCATGGCAGAGCTGCGCCCCGGCGTCGCGTGGCCAGTTGGGTGGAAACTCGTAGTTCATGTTATCCTTCTGCTCCACATGCCTCGTAGATCTTCAGTGTCTCCACGGCCGTCCGTTGCCACGTGAACTGGGCCGCCTGGCGCCTGCCGGCTTCACTGAGCTTCATCCAGAGATCCGGCGATGACAGGACATCAAGAGCGTGACGAGCGTATCCCTGGATGTCGTCCGGCTCCACCATGAGGGCGGCGTCACCCGCTACTTCGGGCAACGATCCTCCCGTGCTGCTGATCACCGGGATTCCCGCCGCCATGGCTTCGGCGACCTGGAGCCCGAAGCCTTCATAGCGCGAGGGGTGGATCAGGAGGTCCGCGCTGCCGAAGAGTCCCAGGAGTTCTTTGTCAGACAAGTAGCCGGTCCAGTGCAGCGACGCTTCAATTCCCAGCTCGCGGGCAAGGTTCGGGTAGTGGGGGTACCGCGGGTCGGGTGCGCCGACGATGGCCAGTTCGACGGGAATCGAAGACTGCTCTTTGATTACCGCGAAGGCCCGCAGTAGTGTGTCGACATTCTTGTAGGGATCCATGCGGCCCACGTAGAGAATCGTGCGCAATTCGGGTGACTCGGCCAGCTTGGCCGAGCGGGCAGGGATCAGGCGGTAGTCATCGGACACGCCGCAGGGAATCGTGTGAACCCGGTCGGCGCGACTGTCGGGAATACGCAGGTGATGCATCACGTCGCGTCGCGATACGGTGCTGTCGGCTATGATGTGGTCGGCACGGCGGCCTACCTCGACCATAAGTGCGCGATAAAGAGGATACAGACGCGCTTTGCGTGACCTGGGTGCATGCTTGGGGAAAATCATGGGGATGACGTCGTGAATGGTCACGACAGAGCCGATGCGGCCCCGCCGGTTGCGCGGAAACGTCATCAGCGGGATCATGTAGTTGCTGGAGTGAAAAACGTCGATGCCGAGTCGCTTCAGCACGCCGGGCGTGCGCAACTGGTTCTGCGGCGAAAACAGACCGTCGCGGAGTAGAACCGTTTCGATGTGAGCAAACCGATCCAGGTCGAGCTCCTTGTGCAGGCGTTTCTGCAGTGCGGGGTGGTCGAAGAGCAAGACGTACTGGTTCTCGTGGTCCAGTGAGGCCAGCTCACCTACCAGGGCGCGTGTGTAGGCACCAATTCCGGAGATCTCCGGAAAGATCCAACGTGTATCGATCGCAATCTTCATGCGGTCACCCTGGCGTAGACGTCCCACGTTCGCTCGGCCGTGGTCTGCCACTTGAACTGTGCCGCGTGTTGTCGCCGCATTTCGGCGTCACCCGATCCGGTCTCAATCTGCTCCATAATGGCGGCACACCAGGACTCAGGTGAGTCGGTCTCGAGCAGCGGTGCTGCAGCGCCGATAATCTCGGGAAGCGAGCCGCCCCGTGACGACACAACCGGTGTTCCGCATGCCATAGCTTCGATCGGAGGGAAGCCGAAGCCTTCATAGAATGAGGGCTGCAACAGGCAGGCGGCGCCCCCGTAGATGGCCGGCAGATCATCCTCGTCGCGCGGCACCAGGTGTCGGATCCGGTCTCTGAGCGGAGAGGATGCGATACGATCAAAGATCGGTCCATGCTTCCAGCCGGGGCCGCCGGCCAGCACGAGGTCGCCGTCGAACCCCTTGATCTGCTCGAACACATCCACAATAAACGGCAGGTTCTTGCGGGGCTCGATGGTTCCCACCGCAAGCAGGTAGGGCCGCTCCAGTCCATAGGTCTGACGGATGGCCGCCACACGTGCTTCGGATTGCGGGGCAAACGAAGCGTCGATACCAAGATGGATGGGAAATACGCGCTCGGCGGGTACGCCCAGTAGCTCGACGATCTCATCGGCACTGAACTGCGAGATGGTGATGATGGCATCGGCCCGGCGAACGGTATCCTTGATCTTGGCGGTCAGGTAGCGCAGGTTGGCCGCCTCGGCAAACTGCGGATAGCGCATGAAGCTGACATCGTGGATCGTGACCACCGCCTTGCCCCTGCGCAGTGGCGGCAGCACGAAGTTGGGAAAGTGGTAGAGGTCGCAGGCCCCGGCGAGGGCATCAAACGGCGGCCAGTTCAGCCGTTTCCATGAAGCCTGCGCGATTCGTCCGGGTATCCAGCGGTTGGCTCTGAAGGTTGCGTTGGGGATGGGGAAAGGGGAGCCCTTGCGTTTGAAGTCGAAGTAGAACAGCTCAAGTTCGTGCTCTCCGGTCACCTCCCCGAGGTGTCCCGCAAGCTGGCGGGTATAGCGGCCCACCCCCGCCCGCTGTGTCACAGCAGACTGGACATCCAGACAAACTCTCATGCAAGCGAAGCGTACGGCCTTCACTCATCAGAGGCAAGAGTCGATCTTTGCTCCCGGCGCTCTTTCGTTAAACTTGGGGGAAATGCTCACAGGTTTGTCGAGTCATGCCAGAGATGCCTCGACTTCGCTCGGCATGACAAGACACCTTAGCAATCTGTCATCCCGCCTGCCCGCCATAGCCCAGCGGGCGACGGCGGGAGCTTGCCGAGGGATCTCCTCTGTGCCTCCGGTCTTGGATCGGGAACATCCACTGTAATTGCAGCGTTGACGTGGGTCTGGGGCTACGGGTATCGTTTGGCGCTTAATTGAGACCAAAGGAGAGAGCAGAACCAGATGGCTAAAGCGAAGACCATGAAGAATTCCGAGAAGAAGTCGGATGCCGCCGCACCCAGGGCTGAGAAGGCCACGAAGAAAGCCAAGGCCGCCGCTGCCAAGCAGGCCAAAGGGGAGAAGGAACAGGTCAAGGTGGATCGTGAGCAGCTGATCCGGCTTCAGGCCGACTTCGAGAATTTCAAGAAGCGTACGATTCGTGAACGCAACGAGACCTATCGACGCGCCAACGAAGACATCATGGAGGAGTTGCTGCCGGTGATGGACCACCTGGAGCTGGCCCTTGACGCCGCCACCCAGCATGACGCCGATGAGGCGATCGGTGAGGGCTTCCGGCTAGTCTCCGAACAGCTTCGTGCGGCCCTGGCGAAGTTCGGGCTGACACCGATTGATGCAACCGACGCGGAGTTCGACCATAACCTGCACGAGGCGATCTCGCACCTGCCATCACCGGACGTGGCAGAAAACCATGTGATTGCAATGACGCGGCGCGGCTACAAGCTGGGAGACCGATTGCTGCGCGCGGCACAGGTGGTCGTGTCGAGTGGTGATCCCGCGGCTGCGGTAGAGATCGAGGTCGACGTTGTGGACGAGGAAGCTCCCGAGAAAGAAGCCGAGGCCTGATTGTGGCAAAGACCGATTATTACGAATTGCTGGGAATAGGGCGGTCGGCGTCCGATGACGAGATCAAGAAGGCCTACCGCAAGCTGGCCATGAAGTATCACCCTGACAAGAACCAGGGCGACGCGGCGGCAGAAGCGAAGTTTAAGGAGATCTCCGAGGCCTATGAAGTCCTGAGCGATGCTCAGAAGCGCCAGCGCTATGACCAGTTTGGTCATGATGGTATGAAACAGGCCTTCGGGCCGGGCGGATTCGACTTCTCACGCGATTTCACGCACGCCTCCGACCTGCAGGATATCCTGGGCAGTCTGTTTGGTGGCGGCGGCGGTATGTTTGACGATTTCTTTGGCGGTGGTGGTGGCGGCCGGCGGCGGTCGCGCACGGGTCCGCAGCGCGGCAATGACCTTCGCTTCAACCTTGAGATTGACCTCGAGGAAGCGGCCTTCGGATCAGAACGCGAGGTGAGCCTGCCGATCTCTGAGGAGTGTGGCGACTGCAAGGGGTCGGGCATGGCCAAGGGCGCCAAGCCGGAGCAGTGCCGGCACTGCGGGGGACGCGGCAGCGTGGTCTCGGGTGGTGGGTTCTTCCAGGTGCGCCAGACCTGTCCGGTCTGCGGCGGCGCCGGCACGATGGTGACCAATCCGTGCGGTTCCTGCCAGGGAACGGGCCGCAACAAGGTGAAGCGCCGACTCACACTCAAAATCCCCAAGGGCGTCGACAACGGGTCGCGTCTGCGTCTATCCGGCAAGGGCGAAGGAGGGGGGCGCGGCGGGCCTGCGGGCGACCTGTATGTGGTGATGCACGTGCGGCAGCATGAGCTGTTCGAGCGCCGCGAGAACGATCTCTATTGCGAAATCCCCATTCCACAGCACCTGGCCGCCCTTGGTGGCGAGCTGCAGGTCCCGACCATTGATGGCTATGCCAAGTTGAAGCTTTCGCCTGGAACAGAGAATGGCAAAGTCTATCGCTTGCGCGGTCGCGGTCTGCCGGATGTCGACGGCTACGGACGCGGTGCGATGCATGTGCGCGTCGTGATTGAGACGCCCGTGAAACTCTCTTCGGCCCAGAAGAAGCTGCTGAAAGAGTTGGGTGAGATGGATGCAGAAAAGAACTATCCGCTCTCCAGGCAGATTCGCGAGCAGGCCGAGACGTTCTACGAGCGTAAGGATGCCATTGGGAAGAAGTAGTCGCTCCCCGGCGGAGGCAAGGTTCTAGAATACGTAGGTCCTTGTCATTCCGAGCGGAGCGAGGAATCTCTGGTCCATGTGTTGGCAGAGATCCCTCGACTTCGCTCGGGATGACATGTCGGTCATACGAACGCAATTGTGATACAGGACACTAGACAGGGCTCCTGGTTCGTTGAGGTCTTCACATGCATCGCTGTTATCTTGCCCCCGGGCGTTGGCAGGACGGTGTGCTGGTCCCTGGCAAGGATGAGGCGCATCACCTGAGAGATGTTCTGCGCGTGACTTGCGGCGACGTCATTGCCGTCTTCGATGGCGCAGGACGGCGCGTTGAGGCGCGCGTGGTGGCGCTCACCTCGCAGGCGGTGGACCTGGAGCCGATCGGTCCCATCGCAACCATCCCGCGTTCCAAGCCTGTCATTTCTCTCTTACAGGCAATCCCGAAGGGATCGCGAATGGACACGGTGGTCGAAAAGGGCACCGAGCTGGGGATGGACCGGTTGGTGCCGGTGATAACCGAGCGTACGATCACGCGCCTCGACGAAGCCAAGGGCCGCAAGCGCTGCGAGAGATGGACGCGGGTGGCGCATGGGGCCGCCAGGCAGTGTGGTGCCTGCTGGATACCCGAAATCGCGCCCGTTCAGTCGTTAACTGAAGCACTTGCCGCACGTCCCGAAGGCGACATCCTGCTCGTCGGCGCCCTCAGTGGCACGCCGCGCCCGATGGCAGAGGTCGTGGATGAAGTCGCCGCAAGCCGCCCTCCATCGGTCTCTCTTCTCATTGGTCCGGAAGGTGACCTGACCCCCGCCGAAACGGAAGCCGCCACTGCCGTCGGCGCCATCGGTATCAGCATGGGCCCCCTGGTCCTACGCACCGACACCGCCCCTCTCTTTGGCCTGAGTGTCCTGGCCAGCCGTTTGCGCTAACGTTTTGGCGCTGAGGGGAGGAGGCCGGGGAGGGCCATGACGTTTGGTCGTGGGGACTGCAGGTCTTTGCGGATGGCGTTGAAGCGGGCGTCCCTGCCGATAAGGTTCTGGGCTTCGGCGCCGCCCTTGGCGAGGGCGAGCTTGAGCTGGTTGATGGCGCCGGGTTTGTCTCCCGTGCTGAGCTGCATGACGGCCATATCCACGCGCGCCTTCCAGTCGTTCGGAGCCTTCTTGAGATATGTCTCAAGCGCGGGCATGGTTTTGTTCGGTTGCCGGCCCGCCGCGTACATGCGCGCAATGGTCAGGTAGACGTTCGCCGGTGTGTTGGCGGGCAGCTTGGTACGGCATTGGTCAAGCAGGGCGCCCATCTCCTTGAGGTGTCCGCCCTGCTGGTAGAGCTGTGCTATCTGGAGCTGGTAGTTCGGCGGAAGCCCCTTGTTGCCTGCGATATTGTCCAAGAGCTGCTTGTAGTTGGTCCGCAGCCCGGCCTTGAAGTAGAGACGTGCCAACTCCAGGGCTTTGCCGATGTCGAGCTTGCCTTGCGGCGCGAGCTTCTGGAGCTCAGCGATCCTGCTGTTCATGCTGTTAATGCTGTTCAGGTGATTCAAGAAGCCCGGGACCTTCTGGTTGTGCGGGTCACGTTGCTGGAAGTCCAGCATGAGATCGCGGGACTCATCGATGCGGCGCTGGCGCAGCAGAACTTCCTGGGTTAGTCGGAAGTTGGCTTCCGGGCTGAGCGGGTAGAGCGTGCGCGCCTGGTGGAAGGCCAACTCGGCATCGTCGAACTTGCCGCGATTGGCATACAGGCCGGCGATGGCGCTGCGCAGCTTGGAGAATGACTTGCGGGCTACGATGTCGCGACGGAACTTGCTGTCACGGGTGAGACGACGGGTATACCAGTCCCAGAAATCCTGGTCGTTGCGAATGGTGGTCGTGTCGAGCGGTGTCTTCTTTGCATTGATCTTCATGATCAGACCGTGGGGAGTGAGATAGGGGTACATCCAGCGGATGACATAACTTTCCTCAACGTAGAAGTCATGGCGGTAGTTGTTGTGCTCGAAGATCATCTGGGCCAGGATACCATTGATCTCCATGACGCCCAGCGCGCCGCTGACCTGCACGCGCCCGTTCTCTATCTTCAAGGCGGCATTCTTGGGGCGTTTACCTGCGTTGACCTCCTCGACGTAGCGCTGGAACGATCGCGCACTGTCAGGCTCGGCCGGGATCCAGATCTGATCCCCGTACAGGTCACGCGTCACGCTCATGAAGGTGTTGTCCGCCAGGGCGTTCTGCGTAATGAGGTAGACATCCTCCCGCACGCGGGCGGAGTAGATCATGTAGGTGGGGACGAATCGTCCGGGGTCCGTGCCGCCGTAGAAGATGGCATTCTGTGTCATCGCGGGCGGAAATACCGGGTTGGGAAGAGGCTCCTCATGCGGATCGAGCTCTTCGCTGATGGCCTCGGCCCCGCGTAGCTGGTAGTTGCCGAACTGCCAACCGAAGTCGTGTCCGTTCTGTTCGGCCCCGCCGTAGGTCCGGATCAGTTCCTTGTTGTAGGCGTTCTCGCGCAGCGGCACGAGGGGCAGGGCACAGGCCACGGCCAGGCTGAGCCAGACCAGCGGGCGCCCCTTCTTGAAGACGGTGTCGAAGACGGCGAGGCCGCAGATAAGACCGTAGCCGATCCAGAAAGCATAGAGGGCATGCGAGGAGATGAACTTCACGCGCTGGATGAAGGTGTCCTGGATGTCGCCTTTCGGATTGGCCAGGGCAATCAGCATCAGGCTCATGGCGAGGAATCCGAGCAGCGTGGCGATGATCCACTTCTGCGTGTGCGGATCGATCGTCATCTGGAACTCGAGTCGGCTGCGACGCATCCAGAGAATGGCGATGGCGGCGACAGTCGGAAGCACCATCAGGATCACAATGCCGCCACTCTGTCCGACAATCTCCCAGAGTTGGGCGGCATCCACGGCTGCCCCTGCCTTGCGCAGCGGAGCGGTCACACGTCCGATACGTGTAGCCAGAATGCCGATAAACCCGAAGTAGGCTCCTATGATTCCCAGCAGTGCGATGCCGATCGTGATGCGCTCGGAGATGGTTGTGGGGACTTTGCCGCGCAGTTTCTCAATCAGTTCTTCGCCCTGTGTCACAAAGATGGACGCCCCGCCGGCCCCCATAAAGAGAATGATGATACCGATCAGGTACTTGTCGAGTCGGACCTGGGCCGCGGCCTCCATGCCGATGGCGCCGAAGAGACGCTGCAGAACGACGAGTGCCGTGGCCAGGACGGCCAGGCAGATGGCGGCATACATGGCATTGAATCGACGGCCGAACACCTTGACCCGCCATGCCGTGAAGGGGAGGAACCCGATCAGGGCCACTGGCAGGGTAAACTGGCCACGCAGGTCGGTCAGGTAGGCCCCAAGCTGGTCGATGAACCGGGCCGAGAACATGTCGGCCGGCTTGATGCGCTCATACTGACCGCGTGAGATGGCGTGCTTGAATCCCTCCCACGTACGCGGGTAGCCCCAGTTCATGGGCGGGTTGCGCAGGTCGGAGACAATCGGCATGTAGATATAGAACCCAATACCGAGTTCCATCAACAGCAGAGAGATGGCCACGGTGCGGCCGCGCGGAAGCAGGAAGAACGCCAAGAGCAGGATCACGAAATTCCCGACCATGTAGAAGGCGAACGTTTCGTGCGACGGGTGGATGATGGGCGGCAGAGCGCCTTTGGAGAAGAGCACCTCAAAGATATCACCAATCGAGTCGATGCTGGGCACAGGCTTGGGCAGCGACTCCCAGCGCTTAATCAGGGCCAGCGCAACCATGTAGGGCGCGCCCGTGATCGCGAAATCACGGAACAGCTTGATGTCGCGCAGGAAGACGGCAAAGACGAGGGGGAGTGCGGCAAGGAGAAGTACCTGGTAGTTCGTCAGCCCCAGCCCGAACACGAATGCCGTGAGATAGAGAAACCGGTCACTCGGACGTCGCATCCAGTGGTAGGTGAGGAGAAATACCCAGACCAGGAAGAAGGCGTTGAGACTGTATACCTCGACAATAACCGACTGGGACCACATGACGGGTGAGAAGGCAAAGAGCAGGCTGGACACGACACCGCCGATCCAGCAGATGACATCTTCGGTTTTCTCGCCGGCAGCATGAAGGCTGCCGCGGGAGTCCTTCAGCATTTCGGATCCCGAGCGGCAGATCAGCATGGCGGTGGCCCCGGTGGCGAGCGCGCCAAAGACAACCGATGCCAGGCCCACACTCCAGGAAGGGTTGGGCTGTCCGCGGAACTGCACGAACGAGAAGATGCGCGTGAACAGCCAGCAGATCATGGTCCAGATCGGGTAGCCGGGCGGATGGGGAACGCCGAGTGCATCGGCTGCCACGGCCAGTTCGCCGCCGTCCTCCAGGGTCACGGTGGGTGCCAGGGTCCAGAGGTAGACCACGAAAGACGCCAGGCAAGCGGTCCAGAACGCACTCCAGTCCAGGCGCCTGAAGAATCTCGTCTCCTGCTGTATATCCAAGGAACCGCTCCGTTCAGTAGGTTTCGGCAACAAACACTAAAGTATGCCGAAAGGCCACGAGGGGTGTCAATGTCGCAGCAGGCAGATGATCGCCACGGTCAAGCCATAGAGCACGATGTTGACAAGGATAGGGATGTCTGTGAGGAGGATCTTCTCGGGCCGCCCGCCCTCGCTGTGCCGGTAGACAAGGTCCATGTAGCGAAAGATGCCGAAGATGACAAAGGGGATCGTGAAGCCCAGCGCGGCCGTCCCGAACTTTGCCTCGGTTTCCGGCCACAATGTGTAGATTGAATAGCACACGATGGTGGTGGCGGCGATGATGGCAATCAGGAGATCCAACAGGTGGGCGTCGTAGTGCATGAGATTGCGACGATGTACCTCAGGTTCCTCGACGCCGGAGAGCAGTTTCTCGTGACGCCGCTTGCAGAGCGCCAGGAACATGGCGAGCAGGAAGGTGCACAGCAGCAGCCAGGGCGAGATGGTGACATCGTTCAGGACCACGGCCCCGGCAATGGCCCGCATCACGAAGCCCGCGGCAATGATCATGGTATCAAGCAGTGCAATCTGCTTGAGGTATATGGTGTAGGCAAGCTGCATGAGAACGTAGCTGCACAGGACAACCGAGAATGGGGCCGACAGGAAATAGGCACCGAGCAATCCCCCGGCCAGGAGTATCCATCCAAGGATCAGTGCTGTCACCGGCGGGATTCGCCCGGATGCGATGGGGCGGTTGCGCTTGACGGGGTGATGCCTGTCCGCATCGCAGTCGCTCAGATCGTTGAAGACATAGACGCCGCTCGATACGATGCAAAAGAGCAGAAACGCCGGTATGACACGATCAAGGTCACGCAGCTCCAGTGGTGTGAGGCGCATACGATCCCAGTAGGCGAAGAAGAAGGCGGCGCCCACCAGGCCGTTCTTGGTCCACTGCTGCGGCCGGAGCGCGCGGAGCAGATCAAGGAAGAGCGATGGTCGAGATGAATCCGTGTTGCTCATGATTCGGGGGTGGAGCAGGGTCGGCGCCGGAACCCGTACCGGAACGCCAGTTTCCAAACCAGCCACAGTGCTTCACTGAAGATGACGCTACTCATCTTCGAGTAGCCGACACGCCGGTCGGCAAACGTGATGGGCACTTCGGCAATGCGGAAGCCCTTCAGCCAGGCCGTGTGTGTCATCTCGACCTGGAAGGAGTAGCCGTTGGAGATGATCAGGTCAAGATCGATCGCCGCCAGTACGCGCCGGCGATAGCACTTGAAGCCCCCGGTGGGATCCGTGGCCGGCATGCCCGTGATGATGTGCACGTAGAGTGCGGCGCCCTTGCTGAGCATCAGGCGGCGCAGGGGCCAGTTGGTGATGCGAATGCCGTCCACGTAACGTGACCCCAGAACCAGGTCCGCATTCTCGGCTGCGGCAATAAAGTGGGGTATTTCGGCTGGATCGTGCGAGAAGTCGGCATCCATTTCGAAGATCAGCTCGTAGTCGCGCTGAAGGGCCCACTTGAATCCGGTGATATAGGCCCGGCCAAGGCCGGCCTTGCCGGTCTTGTGAATCACGTGGATGCGCTCATCCGCGTCACACAGTTCATCGATGACCTTGCCGGTGCCATCCGGGGAGTTGTCATCCACAAAGAGAATGTCGACATCCGGTTGCACGCTGAAGACCGCTTCGGAGATAGGCCGAACGTTGTCGCATTCGTCATAGGTCGGAATGATAATGAGGGTGGAGTTCATGCTCTACTTGCTCTTGCCTTTTTTGCTGCAGGTTTCTCCCGAACGGAGACATCGCTGTACTCCTTGCCGAACTCACCCACGTAGAGTGCGCGCGGACGGAAGATCCTGTTCTTCTTGAGGTATTCGTGCACACGCGCGGTCCATCCCGCTACACGACTGACCGCGAAGACGGGTGTAAACATGTTGCGGTGGATGCCCATCGACTTGTAGATAATGCCGGAGTAGAAGTCCACATTCGGGAAGATTCCCTTCTCCTTGCCCAGCGTTGCCACGACACGCTTCTCCAGTCTGCGCGCGATCCGCAACAACAGGGCGGCATCCTTGTCATGCTTGGCGACATATCCGGCCAGGGGCCCCAGGATACGGGCGCGCGGATCGTAGGTCTTGTAGACGCGATGACCCATGCCCGTGATCTTCTTCTTGCGGCGCATAGCCTTCTCGAACCACTCATCCACGTTATCGGGATGTCCGATTTTCTCAAGCATGACCAGCACGGCTTCGTTGGCGCCACCGTGGAGCGGGCCGCTCAGCGCGGCGATACCGGAGCCGATCGAAAAGTAGACATCGGACAGGGTCGAGGCTACCACCATCGAGGCAAACGTGCTGGCGTTCATGCCGTGGTCCGCATGGAGGATCAGCGCGATATCCATGATGCGCTCCTGTTCCGCGGTGGGACGCTTGCCGGTCATCATGTAGAGGAAATTCGCGGCGTGACCCAGTTCAGGATCGGGCTCTATCGGCAACCGGTGTTCGCGAACGCGCGCCACGGCAGCCGAAATGGTGGCCAGTCCGGAGATCAGATGAATACAGGCGGCCCGGCCGGCTGCATCTGTGGTGCCGACGGGTACTTCGGCAGGCCTCTCGGCCTTGGCCTTCTTGAACTCGTAGATGGCCTTCTCTTCACCCTTCGGCAGCGTTTCCATGGGGATGGAGTCTTCGTCTGCAGCGATGGCCCGGACCGATTTCGGCCGAGCGGCGTCACTGTCCTGCCACGTGAGACGCTGACGCATCAGGTTGGTGCCCAAGCGGAGACAGGCCATGGGGTGCATCTGCTCGAGGGGAAATCCCATCAGCATACGCAGGGTGTGGGGAAGGGAGCGTGCGGCCAGCAGTTTGGCCTTGAACGACTCGAGCTGTTTCTCAGTGGGGAGGCGTCCGTAGAGGAGAAGATAGGAGACCTCCTCAAATGTTGAGTAGGCGCACAGGTCAAAGATGTCATAGCCGCAATAGGTCAGCTCACCCCGCGTCCCGTTTACGAACCCGATTTTGGTCTCGCAGGCGATGGCGCCTTCTAGGCCGGGGCCCACGGTACAGTCAAGCGGCCAGTTGATACGGCTGATGGTCTTGGCTTCGGGTGTGTCCTGCGTCTCGCGGCGTGCCTTGCGGGCCGCCTTGAGTACGATTTCGGTGATCTTCTCGGTTTCTCTGTGCATAGTGGTTATTCCTGAAAATGAAACGCTATCACGGGTGCCCTGCATCTGCAACCCAGATGTCGTCAGGCGCCGTCAGGTGTGGGCCGCCAGGCGGTCATGTTGCCGTGGCGCCGGCATCGCCAGGGACCACCTTGCCGTGGGTGGCGATGTAGATCATGTAGACGACTCCGCCAATCAGGCTCCAAAACAGAACGGCGCCGTAGACCAGCAGTGAGAGTGGAACGGCGCGGGTCTCGGCTACACCGAGTACGCCGAGCAGAAACTTGGCAGCCGCTTCGCGTGTGCCCAGCCCGCCCGGTGTGGCCGGAATCGCCGCCACGGCGTTGATCACGGGGAAGACGGTGAGGTAGTTCCAGAAGTTCAGTGTGATGTCGAGTGCACGCCCCAGGAAGTAGGCGCATCCCACAAGTAGGACGTGGTTGCTGATCGATAGCACCAGGGCTTTGGCCAGGAGGACGGGCTCCTTTATGATGCCGTGGGCCGTGGTGTAGGCTTTCGTAATGATCTTGCCCAGTGCGGTGCGTTCCTCCAGACGCTTGAAGAAGCTCCAGCGTTCCATCCAGTTGTGACCGAAAGTCATGGCAAGAAATCCGATCATACCACCCAAGAGGCAGCCGAAGAAAACAAGCGACCAGCGCGTGGCTTCGTGCTCGAGAAAGAAGGGCAGCTTGATCAGCATGATGGTGACAGTGAGAATGACCAGCCCGGCCAGTCCAATCAGGCGGTCCAGGGCAACGGTCGAAACGGCTTCGGTCTTGTGGCCGGGGATCTCGCGCGTGACGAACCACGCCTTGACCACGTCGCCCCCAGTGGCTCCGAAGAGGAATGCGTTGAAGAAATGCCCCACAAAGTAGAGTTGCAGTGTTTTGAGTATGGGCAGGTGCAGGCCCCGGGCATCAAGCAACAGCTTCCAGCGCAGCGTGCAGAGCAGCAGGCAGATCCCGAACCCTCCGATACCGAGCACCAGCATAGGCCACTGCCGTGCCGCGGCCTGGAGGGCTTCGACCATGTCGGCCTTGTTATCCATCCGCGCAAAGATGAATACGATCAAGCCGATGCCAATCAGTAGCTGAACAAGCGATATAAGTTTCTTCTTCATGTGAGGTCCTGTCAGGTCGTTTCGTCCAGCATGTCCTGGAGCGTCTGCTTAAACGGAATTGTGGTTGCCCAGCCGGTGTCACGAACCAGGCGGGCGGTATCAAGGCAGGGCGACCAATCGGTCGGCCGCACCAGTGCGGGGTCGGTTTCCAGTTGGGGATCCACACCTGCAAGTCGGCACAGCGTGTCGAGCATGTCGCCAATACGCATCAGGTTGTCTGAGGCAATGTTGTAGGCCTGTCCTGGCTGTCCCTGCTCGATGAGGAGACGGTAGGCCCGCACCACATCGCGTACGTCCATGAAGTCACGCTCGCTGTCCAGGTTGCCGACACGGATCCGCGGTTCGGCCCGACCGGTCGCAATATCACGCACCTGTCTGGCAAACGCCTCCACCACAAAGCGGGGTTGCTGGCCGGGGCCGGTATGGTTGTTGGGGCGCGCCACGATCGCGTGGAGCCCGTATTGCGCGGCGCAGGCGAGGGTGGCGAGATCGGCCGCAGCCTTGGAGACGGCGTACATACTGAGAGGCTGCAGGGGCGCGTCTTCCGAAAGAGCGGCGCCGCGAGGGCCCACGCCATAGACATGGGCCGTGGATACGCTCAACAGACGTGCCTTCGGAGCGTGATTACGCAGGCCGTGCAACAGGTTGGTGGTGCCGCGGACATTCACGGATAGCATCAGGTCAGGATTGGAGGCGCCGTCCGGGACAGAGGTGATACCCGCCATATGAATGCAGGCCTCCGGCTGGATGCGACGGATCAATGCATCCAGCGCGGAGGTGTCGCGGATGTCGAGTGACTCATTGGCCGCGGCACCGGGAACGGGACGCTCAATGGCCAGGTCGGTGGCGATGCACTCGTGACCGTGAGTCGTCAGCTCGTTGATGAGGTGCGGACCGGCAAAGCCGGCCGCCCCTGTGATCAGGCACTTCATGGGATGACCTTTGGCTCGGCCTTGTCGCGGGCAACGCGTTCCATATCCGCATCGACCATCATCTGTACCAGTTGCTCGAAACTGACACGCGGCTCCCATCCCAGAACCTTCTTGGCCTTGGTGCAGTCACCGAGTAGCTGGTCGACTTCGGCGGGGCGCATGAAGGCCGGATCGATCACAACGTGTTCTTCGTAGTCCATTCCGACGTGCTCGAAGGCGATGCGGCAGAGGTCACGGACCGAGTGCATCTGCCCGGTGGCGACAACGAAATCATCCGCCTGGGGTTGCTGCAGCATCATCCACATGGCCTCAACATAGTCGCCTGCAAATCCCCAGTCGCGCCGCGAATCGAGATTTCCCATGGCGATCTCGTCCTGCAGGCCCTGCTTGATGCGGGCCACGCCGTCCGTCACCTTGCGGGTTACAAATTCCAGGCCGCGCCGGGGACTCTCGTGGTTGAAGAGGATGCCGGATACAGCAAACAGGTCGTAGCTCTCGCGGTAGTTGACCGTGATGAAGTGGCCGTAGACCTTCGAGACGCCATAGGGGCTACGTGGGTGGAAGGGGGTTAGCTCGGTCTGGGGCACTTCACGCACTTTGCCGTACATCTCGCTGCTGCTGGCCTGGTAGAACCTGGCCTTGGGGCAGACGCGGCGCATGGCGTCGAGTACGCGGGTGACGCCAATCGCCGTGAATTCACCGGTCAGCATGGGTTGAGTCCAGGAGGTGGGCACGAACGACATGGCGGCGAGGTTATAGATCTCGTCCGGCATGACATCTTCCATCAGTTCGATGAGAGAGAGTTCGTCGAGCAGGTCGGCCTGCTTAAGCGTGATCTTGCCCTGCAAGTGGCCAATCCGCTCAAAGTTCTCGGTGCTGGCGCGCCGCACCATGCCGTACACGTCGTAGCCCTTGCTGAGCAGCAGCTCGGCCAGGTAGGAGCCATCTTGTCCCGTGATTCCCGTAATCAGTGCTTTCATGCTGTCGGTGTGTCCTCTCTTGTTTCAGTGTCCCATGCTTGCGCGACGGTGCGCATACCTTCCCGGACCTCCGCGGCGGGTGTGCCGGGTGCCGGTTCGAAAGCCAGTACCATATCAGAGCGGACAAAGGGCTTGAAAGCCGTAAAGTCCATGCTCCCCAAGGGCGGCATGACGTGGTCAACCCCTGTGGAGGAGACGTCGTGTATGTGCATGCCGGCCAGGCGTGATCCATATTTGCCGAGCCAGCGTGTGGCACTGGAGAAGCCAAGAATCTCGCGCAGGCGGCCGTGGCCGGTGTCGTGCCAGGCACACAGATGAGGGGAGTCGAAGTGGTCGAGCAGCGTGACGAGTTCGGATTCGTTCGGCACCGTCTCCCACGAGGGGAGATTCTCGATGGCGAGGCGAACGTGGTGCTTCTCGAGGTATGGAAGGAGTTGCTCAAGACAGCCCTTGATACGGTCGAGACAGGGCGGGGCAAGTTTCTCGCGCTTCATGAGGAGCTTGGTGCGGAGCTTCTCGTAGCGTTTGGAGAACTGCTTGCCATCGGCAACCATGTTCAGAAGGGTTGTGGAAATGTGGCGCATGGAGATGCGTCCGGCATGGACCACGACAACGTCAGCACCCATTTCCGATGCAAACTGAATCGTGTTGCTGATATGCAGGACCGCACTATCGCGCGTGCGCTGCTCGCGGTCACTCATCAGGAAGAGTTCGGGATGTCCCCGCAGGGCGCCGACCGGGGTGGGGCAGTAGTTGTGCACGCTCCGGACCGTGACGGCCCCTTCCTCAACACGGCGGCGCACGCCGGGGACCTGGTCGATGCGCAGATCGTATCCCAACTCGAGCCGGTCGACTCCCAGCTCGAGGATATCGTCGACCATGGCTTCGCCGGTCTCATGCCAGCCGGCGTTCCAGTGCGTGGAGAGTGAGAACTGCATTGTATATAGGGAAGGCTCCCCGACAGATGCTGCCGGGGAGCCCGTTTGAAGTCGTAGTGTAGAAGCGTCTAGGCCTGCGCGGCCCGGGAACGGGCGCGTGCAGATTTCTTGCGCTTCTTCTCGCTTGGTTTCTCAAAGTAGCGGTTCGCGCGAAGCTGCTTCATGGTGCCTTCTTTGTCCATGACCTTCTTCAGTCGCTTCAGCGCCTTCTCGACGGGTTCTCCCCGTTTAACTTTTACTTGCATTGCCATAGCTGTTTAGTATCACGCTCCCTTCCAGACCAGAACCCTGCTTGCTGTCAAAATGGGTCCTTCGGTCAAAAACGGCCGACATCATGTACACATTCGCCCTGAAGGTCAATAGAGAACAACGCGCCCGGGCCACACAGTTTTCGATGTGTGATGTATAGGAGATCCCTCGGCTTCGCTCGGGATGACGGTCTCGGAATCACCAGTCTTCTGAGAACTTGTCATGCTGAGCTTGTCGAAGCATCTCATCTGACCCATTGCGATGGCCTGGGCAACCACCCAAGAAGGGCGAACACTCGTCCTTCGTCCGTTCCTTACGGCCGGCCTACGGAATGGTAGGTGAAGCCTTGTGCATCCATGGCCTGTGCGTCGAACACGTTGCGGCCGTCCACCACGATGGGACAGCGCATGCTGTCTTTGAGGGCCGCAAGGTCCAGTTCCCGGATCTCCGGCCAGTCGGTCAGGATCAGGAGCACGTCGGCATCCTTCGCGCACTCGAGCAGATCATCATTGTAATCCAGGCCGGGAAACTCCTCGTTGAACTTCTCGCGGGCAATGGGGTCCCACAGGCAGAGTGAGGCCTTCTGTTCCTGGAGCTGCGGAACGAAGTAGAGCGAGGGAGATTCACGGATGTCATCCGTGCCCGGTTTGAAGGCAAGGCCAAAGATGGCGACGCGCTTGTTCTGCAGCACCCACATCTCCTGCTTGAGTTTGCGCATGACATGCTCGCGCTGCTGCTTGTTGATGCTCTGTACCTCTTTGAGCAGATCAAGTCTATAGCCGACCTCGTCGCCCATGCGTACAAAGGCATCCACATCTTTCGGGAAGCAGGAGCCGCCGTAACCCACGCCGGCCTTCAGGAAATGCTCGCCGATACGGGCATCAAGGCCCATGCCGTGCGCCACCTGCGTGATGTCCGCGCCGGTCAGTTCACAGATCCGGCTCACGGCGTTGATGAAGGAAATCTTCATGGCCAGGAATGAATTCGAGGCGTGCTTGGTCAGTTCGGCGCTGGCGATGTCCATCTGCAGGTACTCGCAGCCACTCTTCTCGACGATCGGCGCATAGATCTCGCGCAAGAGATCGCCGGCACGGTCGCTTTCCACACCCACGACCACGCGATCGGGCTTGAATGCATCCTTGATGGCTGTGCCTTCGCGCAGGAACTCCGGGTTGGAAGCGATATCGAACGGGATGTCAGCCTTGAGGTACTTGTTCATAGTCCGCGTGAGCTGCTCGTTCGTATTGACGATCACCGTGCTCTTTTCCACCAGCAGACGGTAGGAGGTCATATGCTCGGCCACTTCACGCCCGACGCTTTCAACGTAGGACATGTTGGCCTCGCCCTGGTAGCCCGGGGGGGTGCCGACGGCGATGAAGATGACCTCGGCGAAGGCCGTGCCTTCGGCCACAGACGTGGAGAACTTCAGACGGCCGGCTTTGACGTTGGCCAGAACCATCTCTTCGAGGCCCTCTTCATAGATCGGCATGATGCCGCTCTCAAGCTTATCGATCTTGGAGGTGTCGTTATCAACACAGAGCACGTCATGCCCAATCTCGGCAAACGTAGTTCCTGTGACCAGGCCTACATAGCCGGTTCCAACAATGGTAATCTTCATGGTGTAGTCTTCCTTCTTCGTGTTTCTGTGGACGGCCCGCTCGGAGATCGGGCCCTACCAGCTCTTCGGCGAGGCTGCGTCCTCGGTCGGGGTAGGGCGAGCCGTCCCGGCGAGCCGCGCGTTGGTCAACAAGGTTAGCCGTCACCCTCAAGACTATGCTGCCCCAGCACAAGGATGGCGCGCAGCAGGTCAATCAGCAGGTGGTAGAACGCAAACAGGATGTAGCTGAAGAACGGCAGCAGCACACAGGCCGTGATGAGCCGCAGGGCTGAGATCGCCGCCGTGGGGTCGCCGCTGCGCATCATGGTGAGCGTGGCCGCGATCAGGGCGATGGAGCCCAGGATGGCGCCTATACCGAACGCCATGGGCACCAATCGCACGATGGTCTTGATCGCGAGGGACATGATGCCAATCGCTTCTTCACCGGCCCCCACTTCGCCGCCGACATCGATGTTGACCATGGAGGGATGCAGCGCGATATAGGCCACCGCATCGCACAGAGCCCATAGCGCCAGGCCCACAAAGAAATAGCCCCAGCCCCCCACGAACCAGTACGTGAAGAACAGGGAGATACCGAGCACCTCGACCAGTAGGGCCAGGCAGTCCATAAAGGCATCTGAACCAAGTCGGCTGGGAGAGTTGGATAGGAGCCGGTCGCCCGCATCCATAAAGCGACTCGCTGTATACTGGAGAATCACGAGCAGCAGGGCCACGCCGATCCCGGCAGGGAACAGGCGCCAGTTGTTCATCTTGAACGCAGCGGTCAATCCCAGGATAACACAGGCCGCCTCTGCCACGATGAGGCCCAGGTGCCCGTATTTCACAAGCGAGGTGGCAATGGTGTCGAACATCTCGACCGGGAACACGCGACGCGCCCAGGCAATGACGTCGTCGAGCATGTCGACTGCCGCCAGCGGATTGCAGCGATCAGACGCAAAAAACGCGCCCGCCCGGTTGCAGGCTCCGAGGGCCTTCTTCGCAGGGGACTCGCCCTGTTCGGCTTCAGACTCGGGCGCAGGCTCTTCAGCGGACGCGGCCTCCGGTTCCTGGACCACCGTCGCGTCTTCTTCTATAGGCTCAACAGGTTTGTTCTGCTCTTCCATGACGACCTCCTTCTTACATCACACGCCGGAAAGAGTATGCATCAGGGGCTCTGGATGCAAGATGAGAGTGGGGCCGCTCAGCAATTCTCATTTTGGAAGCATTCGTGCTTTGTCTGATCTGTCATTCCGAGCGAAGTCGAGAGCCTGTGCTGAGCTTGCCGAAGTAAATCTCCAGTGTTTTCGATGATCAGGAGATCCCTCGGCAAGCTCGGGATGACAGAACGGCTTGAAGTAGTGCCATAATGAGAATCGCCTGGGGGCCTCTGCGATGTAAAGGGGGTAGGGCGAGCGTCCCCGCGAGCCGCAAACACTACGGATCCACATTCTCAAGCGCGAGCGACGTGAAATCGATACGGCGATAGTAGCAGTTGCGGGGCTTGCCATTCTGGTTGCTCGTGTGACAGATCCCGCCCGCGCGGGGACGTACCGTATAGAGGAGTGAGTTCTGCTCACAGTTCACGAATGCCTCAACCAGGTCATAGGTCTGCCCCGAGGTCGCGCCTTTCTCCCATAACTCATTGCGTGACGTACTCCACAGAACCAGGCTGCGCTTGGTCATCGACTCCTTGAAAGCCAATTCATTGGTGTAGGCCACCAGGATCAGCTCCTTCGTATCAGCATGCTGCACCGCAACAGGAATAACATCCGGGCAATTCCCCGCCACCTTCGCCAATTTCGCAAAATCCAGCGTCAACGCTGTGCCTTCTTCAAGTTCTTTCATATTCTTACACATCCTCTTCTTCGGTACGGCCCCCACCGGCTTGTCCGGTGGGTGAGCAAGACTATCCAGACAAGAAAGGGTTGTCAAAGCGACTTTGCGGCTGGTGAGTGCGAGGAGAGGACTTGCGGTCAAGACTCGCGCAAATCAGCCGCGTTCTAACCGCTACGATGCAGTCTTTCTTGACAGGATCAACAGGATTAACTGGATGGACAGCGGCCTGCGGCCGCCGGGGCCCTCCGCGCGAAGCGCGGTTATCCTGTTCATCCCGTTGATCCTGTCAAAAAAGGGAGTCTTCCCTCTGTCCAAGCTGCCTCAATACTTCCTGATCACACTACGCACTACGCCCGCGATTTCGAGCGAATTCTGCGGACGGATAGGCTCATACTTGCTGTTGGCCGGATCCAAGCGCACGCCCTGGCGGTCCTTGACGAAGTACTTGATCGTCCACTCGCCATCCACCTGTGCAATCACAATGCTGTTCTTGCGCGGTGGAGCGTCCCGTTCAACCAGCACCATATCGCCCGGATGAATGCCAGCATCAATCATCGAATCACCCGTCACACGCAACATAAAGGTCGATTCCGGCTTCTCAATCAGAAACTCATCCAGTGTGATCGTGTCGAGCAGCTCCTCCTCCGCAGGGGAGGGGAAGCCGGCCTGGACCGTGCCGAGGAGGCGAATGTTCCCGATGAGCTTGTCCGTGAACGCAATCTTGCGGCCGGTCTTCGTGATATAGCCCAACTCGTCCAGCTTCAGCAGTAGGCTGTGCACGGCCTGCTTGGAGCGATATCCAAAGAGGGTAAGCATCTCGCTATAGCCCGGCATCCGCTTCTCGCGGAGCACGAACTCCCGTAGGCGACCGACCTTGGTGGCTATATCTGTCTTGCGTGGCATAACGAACGCATGGTGACAGAACTATAGTTTTGTGGCAAGGCAGAAGTCCCCTGCTGGTTTCCTGTGCCCAACGCGGCTCAGGCGCCCGCTCTCCCGCTGAGGCCTTCGTCACACGCAGGGGATCTGGGGTAGGTGCTTGAAGTGGTCGTCGCGCGTAAAGAGCATAAGACGGTGTTGGATTACGAGGGCCGCGATCCATAGATCGTTCGCGGGAACGGGGGTGCCTTGGCCCCTGAGCTGCGCATAGAGGCGACCATAGTGGAAGGTCGTTTGCTCGTCGGGCATAAGCATCACGACGCGTGGTCGATCAAGGAAGATACTCAGCACGCGCTCGTTTTGGCTGGCCAGTGTTCCACAGGCAAAGCCCGCCCGCAGTTCAGCCAAAACCGGCAGAGGCATGAATATCCGGTCGGCGCTCTGAAGGACTTCTCGTGCCTTCGCATCGTCCTCGCAAAAGTCCCTGTAACGGTTTGTGTCAATCGCGATCCTCATCGCCACATACTCTCGTCGACTTGACGCATCTCATCAAGGGCTTGTTCGGTCGCCTCATCGCGCACCCACGTGCCTGCCAAATCGTCCAGATCGTGGTGCAGGGCGGGAAGATCTCCAACGCCGACGCCCTTCTTCAGGGCTTCCAGGGATGCTTCGTTCAGGGTTTGCCCGTACTCGGTCGCCGTTTCACGCAACTTTGCGTTCAGGCGGTCTGGTACGTTCCTGATGGTATACTGAATCTTCGGCTTCTTCATGCCTGCACAATATCAAGGCGCTGCCTGCACGTCAAGCAGGTTTTTGGCCGAGCGATGTGTGTAGTCTGGCGTTGCGGATCTCATTGTCGGCGGCGTCGCTCATGCCTTAACTCCAAACTCATCGAGCGCTTCAAACATCGCCATGATATTGGCGGGGGGAACTTCTGGCAGGATGTTGTGTACTGTGTTGAACACGAAGCCGCCACCGGGAGCGAGGATCTCAAGGCGATCACGCACGTGAGCCTTTACCTCTGCCGTAGTGGCGCGGTTCAAGACTGAGCGCAAGTGTTATGCCTCACGTAGAGAGGCATATGAATACACTGTCCTGTCATCCCGAGCTTGTCGAGGGATCTCCAGCGGCTTGCAAGGGTCTGAGATTCCTCGACTTCTCTCGGAATGACAGAGCTCATATCGGTTGACCTGCCGCGCAGGCCTTACATCTCGAAGATGGATTCGATGTCTTCCCAGGACATACTCTTCATGGCCTGTTCGTCGGATTCGACGGTGGCGTCGATGATGGCGCGCTTCTTCTTCTGGAGGGCCAGCACCTTCTCTTCGACAGTGTCCTCCGTGATGAGCTTGACGCTGTAGACGGTACGCTTCTGTCCGATGCGGTGGGCGCGGTCGGTGGCCTGGTTCTCGACGGCGGGATTCCACCACGGATCGAAGTGGATCACCATGTCGGCACCGGTCAGGTTGAGGCCGGTGCCGCCGGCTTTGAGGCTGATCAGGAAGATCGGGATGGCGCGGTTGGTGTTGAACTTCTGTACTTCCTGCATGCGCTCCTTGGTGGAGCCATCAAGGTAGCAGTGTTCGATACCGCGCTCTTTGAGTTCATCCTGAATGATGTGCAGCATAGAGACAAACTGGCTGAAGATGAGGACACGGTGACCGCCGTCAAGCGCTTCGTCGAGCAACTCGAAACATTGATCGAGCTTGGCCGAGGGCTGCGCCGGCTTGACCCCGTCGAGCTTGAGCAGGTCGAGATGGCAGCAGGTCTGGCGCAGACGCATGAGCAGCGTCAGAATCTCCATGCGGCTCTGGTTGAAGCCCTTCTTCTTGACCATGGACGCGATCTTGCGGCGCGACGATTCGAGTAGCTCTTTGTAGACGGCGGACTGGTCCGGCGAAAGCTGACAGGTCGAGACGCGCTCGATCTTGGGCGGCAGATCCTTGGCCACGTCGGTCTTGAGCCGGCGCATCAGGAAGGGCTGAAGCTTGCGGCGTAACCGCTTCTGCGCCGCTTCGGCCTCAAGACCGCCTCGTGCGATGGGCTGCTCATAGAGATGCTTGAAGACGTCATGGGCGCCGAGGTAGCCGGGGATCAGGAAGTCCATGATCGACCAGAGATCGGATACACTGTTCTCCATGGGCGTACCGGTCAGGACAATACGCTGCCGCGCGCGCAGTCGCTTGGCGGCGATAGCGTTCTGCGTGGCGCGGTTTTTGATGTGTTGCGCCTCATCGAGGATCAGCGCGGCGAACTCGTGATCGCCATAGTATTCCAGGTCGCGCCGTAGGAGTGCGTAGGAGGTGATCGCCAGGTCGGCATCTCCCAGTTCGTCCCACAGGTCATGCCGGTCTTTTCCGCTGATCTCCAAAACGGTGAGGTGCGGCGTGAACTTGCGCGCCTCGGCGGCCCAGTTGCCGACCAGGCTGGTGGGGCATACCACGAGGGCGGGCCTGCCGTCAGACGTCGGGTCAGTGCGGTTGAGCTGTAGCCATGTCAATGCCTGAAGCGTCTTGCCAAGTCCCATCTCGTCGGCCAGCAGGGCGCCGAACCCATTCTCCTCCATGAAGCGCATCCAGCTCACGCCGGTCTTCTGGTAGGGACGCAGGATGCCGTCCAGCGGCGGCTCCAGCGGTACGGGCTCCATCTTGGAGTTGCGGTTGGCTTTGGCGGCCTGCTTGCGCCATTCAGGCTCCGACTCCACATCAATCCCGTCGAGCGCATCGAGAGATGACTGAACAAAGGGGGCATAGACGTCACTGACGCGGAAGCAGCCGGGGCGGTCGGTGCCCATACCGCCACAGTCTTCGAAGACACCGGTCATGGAGTCGACCGCATCGCCGTCGATCAGGAGGTAGCGTCCGTTCTGCTCCACAAAGGACTCGCCCTTGCGCAGGGCACGTTGGATGTCCAGGGCGGAGATGCTGGCGCCCTGCATATCCTCAAAATCAAAGCTGACATCGAACCAGCCCGCATCGTCGTTGGGCTGAATGTGGGCCACGGGCGCAATGAAGTCCATGTCATCGAGGAACGACGAGACGCGACCCTCAATATCAATCTTCCATCCGAGCCGACGCAAGGCCGGCATGTGCCCGCCCAGGAAGTTCATGACCTCGCGCTTGCTCACGATGTGTGTGAGATCATCGCCGACCATCCCCGCAAACCCGGTCGGTCGAAGCTGCTGCAGTGCCATCTGTTCGCGAGGCCGGTTGCGCACCTCGTAGCGCATCAGGTCGTCGGGGTCGGGCAAGGCGAACCCCGTGCGGGCATCGGGCCTGTCGGCTATGAATTCAAGGCCGTCGTAGACGGCATACAGCACGGCGGACAGTGATGCGGGTGATCCACTGACCTGCAGGCGGAACGACGGCGTGCCGGGATCCGCGGTGAAGAGGTCCAGCGAGAGGTCGGACTCCACGACCGTGTGCTCCTGGATCGAAGGAAGCTCGGCCCGGAGAAAGCGCATGACATCCGAACGCGGTACAATGATCGGCTCGAGGTAGATGGCGTGGTAGGGGCCGGGCAGCACGGAGTCAAGCGGCCAGAAATGACCGCCGCCATGTACCCACCCCTCGCGGCCGTGAACGGCATAGACCGGGAACTCGCCGGGCTTCAGAAAGGGCAGTTCGGTGTGCGCCAACAGAATCAGCTCGCCGTTCTCGCGGTCGAGATCCATGCGCAGGTGCATGGTCATGGGCGTCTCACCCACCTGGATGCCCGTGCCGTCGGCGCAATGGATCGGGCGGCCGGCATGCAGGCGGATCACGTTCACGAAATCGGCCAGCTTGAGCTCCATCTCGTGACGGACCGGTCCCTCTGCAATGTCCTCCATGACAAAGAGCAGGTTCTCGTCGCGTTTGCTGAAGGTGAAAGGCGTCTCCGTGTTGACCTGGTCGACCGGCACAACCTTGCGCCGGATGACCAGGTCGCAGGTGACAGCAACGGAGCCACGCGGAAGGGTCCTGGCCCAGTCGGAGGCAAGCGTGACACGGAAGCCGGCGGGGCTGGCCCCGGGTGTGTCCGGGCTCACACGCTGGATATAGTCGCCTTCATCGATACTGGCGAGTCGCTCGGCCTGGCGCATCTCAGCCAGGTACTTCGCCTCACGGAGCGGGTCGGTGGCGCGCTTGATCAGCATCAGCGCCACGGCAATGACATGCGTACAGATCAGTCCGCGTTCCTTGTTGGTGTAGCAGGGGCACTCGTTCTGGACCAGTCCGCCCTTGAGAATCTTGAGAGCCGTTACCAGTTCGCGATTACTGGCAAGGACGCTGCCCCGGATAGTGGGCGCATCAAACTCGGCCTTGAGCACATTGCCGCTTTCGAGACTGCGTTCGGCATCGCGCACCACGTCTGCACCGGCCCAATCAATGAGCATCTTGCGTGTGAAAGGCAATTTCATCTATCCGGCGTTTATAGCACAGAGATCCAACGAAAGAAAAGCCCAGAGCGGGGAGGGGAGAAGATTAACCGCGAAAGAGCGCAAGGAACGCAAAGGAAGCATGTGCGTATGTTGCAGGGGAGATGCCTCGACTTCGCTCGGCATGACACGGAACGCTAAGGAATTGTCATCCCGAGCGAAGCCGAGGGATCTCCTATGCGACCCAGGGCTAGAAATTGGGGTACAATTTCCTAATGTGGGTTGAATCAGGGCAGGGGGTGGGGTAGCCTGTTGGAAAGGGAAGGGAACGGCGGTGGAGTACGAAGTTCTTACTTATGGCAATAAGTTGCTGCGACGCAAGGCATCTCCGGTTGAGGAGGTCACGGACGATATCCGTGCGCTGGTGCAGGATATGCTGAAGACGATGTACGACTCGGATGGGCTGGGGCTTGCGGCGGCGCAGGTCGGTCGGCCCGAGGCGATCTGTGTGATTGATATTCCTCCCATGCGCGACGAGGAGACCGGAGCGCCGAAACGCGAGAACCCCGATGTGCGCATGCCGCTGGTCCTGGTGAACCCCCGCATCATCGAGCGTGATGGCGAGCAGGTGGGGTCAGAGGGCTGCCTCAGTTTTCCCGGTATCTTTGTCAGCGTGAAACGTGCAGAGACAGTGACCGTGTCGTTTCTGGACATGGAGAACGAGTCGCGCACGGTGCGGGCCCGCGGCCTGCTGGCGCGTGCGATACTGCATGAACTGGACCACCTGCACGGCGTATTGCTGGTCGACCGCATGTCGCCGGTCCAGAAGGTTGCGGTGGCAGGCAAGCTGAAGCGGCTGCGGAAACAACGGAAGTAGGGGGGGCGGCCAGGTAGGGCGTGGCGTCCCGCCGCGCCGTGATCAAGAGATGTGCATGGTTGAGTAAGGAACGCGCTTAGCTCTGGTCTCTCTCTACCCATGCTCTGCGCCTTGCGCTCGGCGCGGCGAGGACGCCACGCCCTACCTGACTGGGTTGCGCCCGGTGGGGGCGTTGTCCTCCTCGGGTTGAGGTGCACCAGTGGAGGTCCCGGCGGGGCCGTCCGAACGCGCAACGAATTCATCCGCGAAGGCCTGGTAGGCCTTGGCGCCACGCGAGTGCTTGTCGTACTCGATGATGGACTGACCGTAGCTGGGTGCTTCGCTGAGGCGGACGTTGCGCGGAATAGTGGTCTCATAGACCGCATCTCCGAAGTGCTTGCGTACTTCTTCGACGACCTCGCCGGAGAGCCGGGTGCGGCCGTCGAACATGGTCATGAGGATGCCTTCGATCCCGAGCCGGGGATTGGCGCCGCTGTCGCGTAGCTGGCCGACGATACGCGTCATCACGCTGAGACCTTCCAGCGCGTAGTACTCACACTGCATGGGAATCAGGATTCCGTGGGACGCCGTCAGCGCGTTCATGGTGAGGATGCCCAGTGCGGGGGGGCAATCCAGCAGCACGAGATGGTAACGCCCTGCCTGGATCAAGGGCTCAAGGGCGCGGTTGAGGCAATGGAGGTAGTTGCTCTGTCGTGCGACATCCACTTCCGATCCAGCCAGATCCAGCTCGGATGGAATGATGTCCAGGCCCGGCACCATGGTGGGCTGCAACAGGTCAATCGCGCTGCCATGCCCCAGGAGAGCCCGGTACAGGCTGGCGCCTTCCTGCAGTGGAAGTCCAAGTCCGCTCGTGGCGTTGGCCTGGGGATCGAGATCGATCAGCAACACCTGCCAGCCTCGCTGCGCCAGGCAGGCCGCCAGGTTTACCGTGGTGGTGGTCTTGCCGACACCGCCCTTCTGATTGGCGACGGCGACGACGCGCGTTGTGATCAAGCTGTTGTCTTGCAATGGTGCTTCACTCACGATCGCTCGGACCTCTCGTTCCTATAGTCTACAGCCTATAGCCTACTGGCTATCTGTCCCTATCATACCGGTCTCCCGGGCGTAGGCAAAGATGCCGCCGGCACTTACCACGGGGGCTACGTCGCCGATGGGTTTCGTGCTATACACCGTGCCGTCACCTGCAGTGAGCGTCCCCGCGCCGATGTCGAGCGTGGCCGCATCACCGGTTTGGAACACGTCGGCCAGTCGGATCTCCGATTCCATGGGATAGAGCTCGCCCGTTGCCACGGCGTTGCGGAAGAAGATGCGCGCGTAGGACTCCGCCACGACCGCTTTCACGCCTGCAGCGCCGAGCGCGATGGGGGCGTGCTCGCGCGAGGAGCCACAGCCGAAGTTGCGCCCCGCGATCACGATCGGGAAAGCGGACTCCATCTGGCCCTCCTCGACGAAGGGCGGACAGGCCTCGGGCAGACCGATCAGGGCATAGGATCCGAGCTTCTTGTACTCCTCGGGAATCGTCGGCACCAGGTTGAGATACTGCGCCGGGATGATCTGGTCGGTGTCGATATTGTCGCCCACCACGTAAACGGTGCCGGTAATGACTGGGGGTGTGTCGCTCATAGCGTCTGCTCCTTAAAGAAATTCGCGGGGGTCGGCAATGTGCCCGGCCACGGCCGATGCGGCTGCGGTGTAGGGCGAAGCCAGGTAGATCTGGGCCTGCTTCGACCCCATCCGTCCGATAAAGTTGCGGTTGGTTGTGCTGATGACGACTTCGTCCGTGTTGGCGCGACCGAACGTGTCGAGCGGTCCACCCAGGCAGGCCGCACAGGAAGGCGGGGCGATGTCCAGGCATCCGGCCTCGGCGAAGATCTCGACCAGCGATTGACCATCAATCTGCTCACTCATCAGCCCCTCAGCCACCTCCTGGGTCGCCGGGACCAGGAACGTGTCGATGCTGACCTTCTTGCCCTTCATAACCTGGGCGGCCATCACGAAGTCGGAGATCTTGCCGCCGGTACAGGAGCCGATGTAGGCACGCGTCAGCTTGACGTCGGTCCGGTCGGTCACCGCGGCATACTTGTCCGGCAGGTTGGGCTCCGCCACACAGGGCACGAGCTCGGACAAATCGTAGGTGCGATGCTCCTTTACGGGGGAGTCCGGGTCGCTGGTGACCGGTGTAAAGGGCTTGTCTGTCCGGGCGCGTACGTATGCCTCTGTCTTGCTGTCAGACGCGATGATGCCGTTCTTTCCGCCGGCCTCAATGGCCATATTGCAGATGGTCATGCGGTCCTCAATGGTCAGGTCCGCAATGCCGTCGCCATCAAATTCCATGGCACAGTAGGTCGCACCGTCCACGCCGACGTCGCCGATCGCGCGCAGGATAATATCCTTGGCCGTAACGCCCTTCTGCAGCTTCCCGTTCAGCGTGAAGCGCAGGGTCTCGGGTACTTTGATCAGCAGCTTGCCGGTGCCCATCACAAACCCCGCATCTGTATTGCCGATACCGGTGGCAAAGGCACCCAGCGCGCCGTGCGTGCAGGTGTGTGAGTCAGTGCCGAAGATCACTTCGCCGGGGCGGACATGTCCCTCCTGCGGCATGGCCACGTGGCAGACGCCCTTGTAGTTGGATGTGCCGGGATCATAGTAGTAGGGCAGGTCCTGCTCCTTTACGAACTCGCGCAGGATGTCGATATTGCGGTGCGCCTTGACGTCCTTGGTGAAGATGTAGTGGTCGGGGATAATAACCACACCTTCGCGCGACCAGACTTTGGCGTCCTGACCGAACTCACGCTTGAACACGCCGATGGTTCCCGGTCCGCACACGTCGTGCGTCAGCAGGATATCCGCGTTCACCCAGATGTTATCGCCGGGTTTCACCTCGTCGCGCCCCGCGGCACGAGCGAGGATCTTCTCTGTAATGGTCATGCTCATCGTAACGGCTCCCTAGCGTCCTGATCTACAAATGAGGTCGCGTATGTCATGCTGTGTCATCCCGAGCTTGCCGAGGGATCTCCACGGTGCTCGATTGGGCTGAGATTCCTCGACTCCGCTTCGCTCCGCTCGGAATGACAGCTTGCTGTTTGGCGTATCTCCCAATTGCACTTCTATTTCCTTCCCCGTACCAGGGAGAAAAAGCGGTCTTCGTAGTCTTCGAAAAGATTATAACGCTGCAGGGTGTGCGCCAGTGCCTCGATCAGAGAGGGGTCTCTTGCCGCGGTGGAAAACGCAGCCTCGATCTCATTGCGCACCCCGCGCGGAACGCCGCGATCATCTTCAAACATCCGGCGCTTCTGCAGCTCCCGGATATTGGGTGCCGCAGACTGGCGGATCACTTCCCAGAACAGCTTCACCAGGCAGACATCCCACGGATCGTCAACGCCCTGTACAACGGCCGTGTGGGTGTGGTCACCCGCTTCCACCTCGCCCTTGATTCGCTCCACGACATTCTTGATGTTGTCTGTGATGATGTGCTCGCTGAACGCTTCCTGCTTGAGCGTGTAGCCGTACTGCAGGATGCGGATATCCTGTTCGTGCTGCTTGAGCCAGTTGACATAGTTCTCGGCCTGCTCGCCGAAGCCCTCCAGAATCGTCTCCGAATAGGCCTCGGGCGTGATGATGTGCGGCTGGTGCGCCTGGATCCGTCCCTCGCGCACGCGGATCTGGTTGACCGAGTCCATCATCTCGCTGATGAGGCGGTAATTCAATACGGTCGCCCCGAACGTCTCGAGGTGCCGGCCCGGCATCAGGATAATCTCGGTATTGTTTACCGCGTACCAGAAATCAAATGATGTGTTCTCGTTCACAGAATCGTTCCCTGCTGCTAAAACCCTAAGTTTATCACGAGGCCTACAGGAATCTACAGCGCAAAAAGCTAGTCGGTACTCAATTCAATGGTCACAGGCCCGTCATTGACGATTTTCACCTGCATCATGGCGCCAAAGCGACCCGTCTGAACACGGTCGGCACCCAACTCGGCACGCAGGCTCTCGGTATAGAGCTCGTAGTGCTGTTCGGCCAGCTCCGGCGCCGCCGCGCGGATGAAGCTCGGGCGATTGCCTTTGCGCGTGTCGGCGTAGAGCGTGAACTGTGATATGACCAGGATGGAGCCCCCGATATCCTGGATAGAGCGGTTCATCTTGCCCGCATCGTCGGCAAAGATGCGCAGGTTGACCGTCTTGCAGGCCAGGGCGCGGGCCCCTTCCTCCGTGTCGCCTTCACGCACGCCCAGCAAGATGACATAGCCCGGCCCAATGGACCCGATGGTCTCGCCTTCAACGGTTACACTGCCGCGTGCGGCTCTCTGAATGATTGCTTTCATAGTCGAAAATGGCATCATATGAGGCCCCCTGCCGGCTTGTCCGGCAGGAGCCTGAGCGTGATAGCCAAAGGAGAGTAAACGGAATCCAATGCGGCTGGCAAGGCGCGAGAGGGCGTCCTCCGGTCGCTGCTCGCGCGAGCCAGCCGCGGGAAGCGGATCTCTGTTCATTGGCTATTAAGCTGGTGCTCCTGCCGGGCGAGTCGGCAGGGGGCAAGACCGTCAGTCGCCAATGGGAGTGAAAGCATGAAAAAGAGTGACGCCATATTGCTGCTTGGACCCACCGGGGCGGGCAAGACACCGCTCGGCGAGCGGCTGGCTGAACGCGGGCTCAACGGCCGGCGCTGTGTGCATTTTGACTTTGGGGCGCAGCTGCGCCAGGTGGTCATACAGGGGTGCCGCGAGCTGTCGGATGACGATGTTGCGCACGTACAGAAAGTTCTGACGCACGGAGCTCTGCTCGAAGATGATACCTTCTATATCGCCCGAGCGATCCTCGAAGCCTTCATCGCTGAGCATGGGGTGGGGGAGCGGGACCTCGTGGTCCTCAACGGTCTTCCCCGTCACGTCGGGCAGGCGCGCGATGTGGCCGAAGTTCTTGACGTGACCATGGTGGTTGCACTGGAGTGCAGCGCCGAGGTCGTCTGCGAGCGCATTGCCTTGAATAGCGGCGGCGATCGCGCGGAGCGAACGGATGATTCGCTCGAGTACATTGCGCGTAAACTGGAAATCTATGCGGCGCGGACGCATCCGCTGCTTGACCACTATCGCGTGGAAGGAGTACAACTCCGCCTCGTTCCAGTGGGCGTGACGACAACCCCGGTGGACATTGTGACAATGCTGAGTGAGATAAAGGACTAGTCAGCTGCGCTGAAAGGGTTCAGGGTTCAGAAGTTCAAGGTTACCGGGCAACACCTGCTCGCCACCGTTCCCAACCTCTGAACCTTGAACCTTGAACCCCAACCATGGCTATCACACAATATCCAAGCGAGATTGTTCGACTCATTTACTCAAAGAACTCACGATTAAGGGGCTAGATATGCCGATCACGGTTAATGGTGAAGCGATTCCCGAGCAGGCGGTGCAGTACGAGCTGGATCGACTGGTGCGGTTCTACTCTGAACACATGTCGCCCGATAAGGTTCGCGAGCAATTCGATGCGTTAAAGGCGCGGGCGAGAGACCAGGCCATCGGCGCCAAGCTGCTGATGAGCGAGGCCGAACGGTTGGACATACGCGTCTCGAAGACGGACGTCCAGGAGCGTATCGACGAGATGAAGGAGAACTGCGGTGGTGAAGAGGGATTTACCAAGCAGCTGGTGGACCAGGGCCTCACCGAAGAGATGGTGCGCGAAGGTGTCACGCGGGGTCGCAAGATGGACCTCCTGGTCGAGAAGATCACCGCAGGTACTCCGGAGCCGACCGATGGAGATATCGAGACTCATTTCGAAGCGCACAAGGACGAATACACTCGCGCCGACCGCGCGCAAGCGCAGCACATTCTGATTACGGCCGCCTCCGATTCCGATGCGGACAAAGCCACGGCGCGCTCACGCATCGACGATCTGCGTTCGCAGGTCGAGGGTGGGACGGATTTCTCTGAACTGGCCGCCGCCCACTCCGATTGCCCGAGCGGTCAGCGCGCCGGCGGCAGCCTGGGATGGTTCAGTCGCGGCATGATGGTGCCGGAGTTCGACGAGGCCGTGTTCGATATGGAGATCGGCGCGCTCAGCGATGTGATCGAGAGCTCGTTTGGCTACCACATCATCAGAAAGCTCGGCCAGGAGGAAGGCGGCCCGGCGTCACTGGATGACGCACACGACCAGGTGCGCGACTTCCTGCGCCACGTCAGCCGCGGCGAAGTAATCTCAGCCTACGTGAATGATCTGAAAGAGAAGGCCACGATCGAGATTACGGATTAGCCGTGCTTTATGCGGCTCGCTGGGCAGCTCGCCCCACCTCGCCGCCTGCAGAGATACGTCGATGATAAGGTAGGGCGAGCTGTCCCCAGCGAGCCGGGCATCGTGAATATGCTACGCCTTCAAAAAGGCCTTTGAAAAGAAGATCAAACCGCTTGATACTGCCGCATCGATGAGAGAGGCGCGTATTACGAATCCGATTCAAGATCCGGCTGTCCACATTGTAGAAGGGCGACGTATTGTGCTCGCGCCGGGTGTGGAGCGCGATACATGGCTGGATCGCCTGGCGCGCTTGGATGAGAGTCTTGCCGGGGCCAAGCGTGTTCATGCCTCCCACAGCGCGCTGGTTGATGTCGTTGAATGGGACGGTGTCGCCACGGCGATCAAGCGCGTGCCCTCCCGCACAGCCCTCCAGCACATGGGCGATCGCTACCGCGGCAGTCCGGCGCGTCGGGCTCTGGAGTGCGGCATCTACCTGCAACAGCATGGCATTGGCACCCCGCGACCGATCGCGGCCGTGGAGGGTGGTGACGATGGTGCTGCGGCGGGCGGACTGCTGGTGACGGAGTGGCTGGGAACGCACGTCTCGTTCAAGGATTGCCTCGTGGCGCTGCTCTCGGAAGGCGGTGAAGCCCCGGAGATTGTTGCCCTGCTCCGCGTGGTGGCGGAGAGCATCAGAGCTATGCATGAGGCCGGATTCGTCCATCGGGACCTGGGCAACCAGAACATCCTCGTGTGCCGGGAGGAGGGGCGGTTCCATTCTGTGGCCCTGATCGATCTGAATCGCGGACGGATCCGCCGGAGCGTGTCGCTGCAAGAGCGGGCCTTGGATCTCTCGCGCATCTATCTGCCGTCTGATCTGCGCCGTATCTTTCAGGAAATCTATTTCGATGCGCCCCCACCCGCTGCGTTCCGGCGCGCCGAGGCCGCTCGCCGTTTGCGCTTTGCTGTGCACACGGGAACACGCAAATTCCGGCACCCGCTGCGCACATGGCGCAACCGCAACAAGCAGCAGGATGATTACCCGCCACCGCGTGACCTTTGGATATGGGATCCCCGTTCGGTCCAGGCGGTAGCCGCCCTGCGTGGCAAAGATCGGCGGCGGCTGATGAGCAAGCGTGACTGGCTGGATATTCTTCTGGCCTCAGCACGCAGTGCTCTGCCGGTTCAACGTGAGGCAAAGCAACTCTTGGACAACGCATTCCAGGCACCGGTTGAGATGGCCGGGCGGATCGGGATCGCGATCAGCGACACCCCCGCGACGGCAACCTTTGAGGATGGCTGCCTCGTGGAGCTGGGCCCGCTTCATGTTCTGGCGCGGTTCTACGCGCACCAGTCTGAAGTGGAGTGGAAGGCTACGGCCCGCCGACTGACCCATCTGCATTCGACCGGTCACTCGATCTCACTCGTGCTTGTGCAGAATCGCCGCGCTGTGAAGGACCTTTCGCGCTGGCGCGCGTTCGTCGCGTTCGTTTTGGAACGGGTGGGCGGCATCGCGACGGACATCCAGGTGGGACAGGCGGTCAATCGCACAAAATGGGGCGTCTGGAGTTCGCGTGACTATGCCGGCCTGGTCAGGACTGCGGCCGAAGTCGCGCGCGCCTATCCGGATGTTAAGCTGCTCGGACCCGCCGTGATTGACTTTGAGCCGCATTACCTGGCGGGCATGCTGGCTGCTCTGCCCGACGGTCTAACCTTGAATGGGGTGGGGCACCTGCTCTACGTGGATCGCCGCGGCGCGCCGGAGAATCGGCAGGGGCGATACGACACGCTGGGCAAGCTGGCCATCCTGCGCGCCATAGCGCGGCTCGCGCCGCAGACAGACGACCGGTTGGTGATTACGGAGACCAATTGGCCATTGGCCGATACCGGGATCTGGTCACCCATCTGCTCGCCCTACCTCTATAAGGGGCAGGCGGTTGCCGGCGGAGTCGATGAGCTGACCTATGGCACCTACATGATTCGTTACCTGCTGATCGCGCTCTGTTCAGGTCTGGCCGAGCGGGTCTGCTGGTGGCGACTCTGTGCGCACGGGTTTGGGCTGGTTGACGACAAGGACCCCGAACACCCCCGCAAACGTCCGGCCTACGAGATGTTGCTGCACTTCGTCCGTCAGGTCGGCCAGGCCACCTTCACCCATCGTCCGGATACACCGTCCGGCGTGCATGCCTACAGCTTCAGCGGGGGACCCTCAGGATCGTTCACGATCGCCTATGTCGAAAAGAACGCGGGAAGCAGGCGGTTGGAGCTGCCGTTCAGGCAGGCGTTGGATGCATGCGGGCGGACGATCGAGTCCTTCGGCGGAGAACTCCCCGCTGACGGCGGGCCGATCTACCTCATGGGCTAGTGTTGTGCTTCAGAAATCCGCGAAGCAGTTGTCTTCACTATGTCATCCCGAGCGAAGTCGAGGGATCTCCTACTTGTCGAGCAGCACGGAGATCCCTCGGCAAGCTCGGGATGACATAATGAAGGTTCTTCATTTGCGAATTTGTCGATCAGTACACTAGTACATCGTTTCGTAGATATCTTTACTCTGGACGAGGGTATTCTGGATGCACGGGGGCCGCACTCGTCTAAGAGACCCCAAACTGCAGATCATGCAGGCGCTTGTAGGTCTGGCTGTTGGCGATCAGCTCGTCGTGCGTGCCAGTTTCCACGATGTGCCCATCGTCCATCACGAGGATACGGTCGCAGTGCTTGATGGTCGACAGGCGATGCGCAATCGCGAAGACGGTGCGGCCGGATGTCGCTTCATCCAGGGCCATCTGCACCTGGCGTTCCGACTCCGTATCAAGCGCGCTGGTGGCCTCGTCGAGGACGAGGATCTTCGGGTTGGTGAGAATCGCCCGCGCGATGGCGATGCGCTGCTTCTGCCCGCCGGAGAGACGTACGCCGTGTTCGCCAATGACCGTCTCGTAGCCTTCCTCCATCACGCTGACGAAGTCATGGGCATGGGCGAGGCGGGCAGCGGCCTCCACCTCCCCCATCGAGGCCTCAGCGTTTCCGTAGCGAATGTTGTTGGCGACGGTGTTGTTGAAGAGGAAGGTGTCCTGTGTGACGAGGCCGATGTGGCCGCGGATCGACGCCATGGTGTAATCACGTACATCTTGCCCGTCCATCAGCAACCGGCCTTCGCTGACGTCGAAGAATCGCAGCAAGAGACTCACGAGTGTGGTCTTTCCCGATCCCGACGCGCCGACCAGGGCGATCTTCTCGCCCGCCTTCACGTGCAGATCGATGTTCCGCAGGACCGTGCTGTCGCCGTAGCGGAATGAGACGTCCTCAAAGACGATATCCTGCGGTGCAGCGGCCATCTCAATGGCTTCCGGGCTGTCCGTGACGTCGACCGGAGTATCGATCAGCTCGAAGATGCGCTCGGCGGATGCTTGGATGGGCTGCATGTTTACATGCACCTTGCCCAATCGCTTGATCGGATCGTACAGCAGCACCAGCGCCATGAGAAAGGCGGTGAACTCGTTCCAGGCCATGCCGGACCGGTTGGCGTAGATGAGTGCAAGAGAGATGCCAATCGCACTGATGAAGATGATGGCAGGGGCGACGGACGCTTTCGCCGTGATGGCCTTCATGGCAAAACGGAAGTAGGACTGTGCACCCTTCTTGAACCGGGCGGCCTCGCGCTCCTCTCCGCAGAAGGCTTTGACCACGCGGATACCGTAGAGGGATTCCTGCAACATCACCACCAGGTCGGCCAGGCGCTCCTGGCGCGAACGGGCCGCACGGCGTGAGCGGCGCCCGAAGGAGAGGATGGGGACCAGGCAGAGCGGAAAGAGGATCACGCTGCACACGGCAAGGATCCAGTCCTCCCAGAAGACGTACCCGAGCGTGAAGATCAGCACGAACGGCTGCTTCACCAGGTCACGCAACACGTTGGATGCGCCAAACTGCAGTTGCTCGCTGTCATTAAGCGTACGTGAGAGCGCTTCCCCCGTAAGGGCCTGACTGTAGTGGCCCACGGAGAGCTGCATAAGGTGATCGATCGCGCGCTTGCGGATGTCGAGCACGACGCGTCCGCCGACCCACTGAACAAGGTAGACGGCCAGGAATGCACCGATGCCGCGGGCCGCCGCCACGACCAGGAGCAGAACCACAACCACAACCATGGCTGCCGCTGACGTCTGTCTCTCGACATCAAGGAAGCGCGGCATCACGTCGCGCACAAGGAAGAGCGCTCCCGCGCTTGACCCCGCGAACACTATGCCGCACAGAATGCCCGACGCGAGCCGTCCCCAGTAGGGCCGCGCGTACGCCAGGAGACGCCGGTAGACAGAAGATTGAGATGTGTCGGACAAGGTGTTCCTATCTGTAAGCGTGGATAGTAGCCCCGGCCTGCGCTGGAAGCAAGACACGAGGGACGCTATCGAGAGGACCTAGAATCTGGTATCCGTTGCGCACGGAGTTGTGTTAGCGTGCAGCCCATGCAGAGAAAGCGCATCAACCTGGAGCAGGGGTGGCTGTTCCGGCAGCGGGGGAAGAGTGCGGCTGTGACGCTACCCCACTGCTGGAATGTCGACGACACCTTTCGCCCGGGCGTGGCCTACTTTCGCGGCAAGGGTTCCTACACCTGCACCTTCAGTCTGCCGGGTCAGCATGATGCCGCGGCAGAGTGGTTTCTCTGTTCCGAGGGCTTCTATGGCAGGGGCGCGGTGGAAATGAACGGGAAGTCGTTAGGAAGGGTCGACGGTTCCTACCTGGGCTTCTGCATCAACGTGTCAGAGTCGCTGATGCCGGGATCCGAGAACGTGCTTTCTATCACACTCAACAACAGGCACCACCGTTACATGCTGCCGGGAATCAAGGACCCCGATTTTGTTCTCTATGGAGGGCTGGCCGGTCGTGTCTGGCTGGAACGCCGGCCGCTGATGAGGTTTGTCGATGACCGCATTCACATTCGCTGCGTCGACGATACGGTCCAGATTGACTGCGACCTGTGCGGCGTCAACGGGGCAGGGGATGTGAGCGTCTCGTGGCAGATCCTGGACGCGGCAGGGAACGGCATGGCCGAGGCCAGCGCCGACGCGGCGGGACGAACCACGTTTAGTGGCCTTGCCCGGTTTGACCGTTGGGATGTTGAGTCGCCTACGCTCTACACGGCGCAGGGCGTGCTGTCCGTGGACGGGAAACCGGTTGACGAGGTGAGCAGACGGTTTGGCGTGCGTACGATCGAGTTCCGGAGAGGGGAAGGGTTTATCCTTAACGGTCGGCGTGTAGAGATTCGCGGCTGCAACCGGCATGAGAGCATGCCCGGTTACGGTTCCGCACTGTCCCCTGACCAGCATCGCGCCGATGCGGAGGCCATCAGGGATATGGGCCTCAACGCGGTGCGCCTGGCGCACTATCCGCAGCATCCAGCCTTCCTGGACGCGTGCGACGAGATGGGTATCCTGGTTTATGCCGAGATCGCAACCTGGAAGAGCGTGACGACCGGCGGGTGGTTGGATGCCGCAGAGCGGCAACTGCGCGGCATGATCCTGCGTGATCGCCATCACCCGAGCATCATTCTGTGGGGGCTCGGCAACGAATCGCGCTCACGACCGGCCTACGAACGATTGGGTGCCGTTGCGCACGAGCTGGACCCGGATCGCTTCACCATCTACGCCGAGAACCATCTCTATCGTGCCAAGCGACAGAATGCGCTCAACCTGGTGGATGTCTGGGGCTGCAACTACGAGTTGGATGTGCTCGACGAAGTGGTGGACTACTGCACAACAGGCGTGGCCCTCGTCAGCGAGTGCTCGAACAGTCCGCACGCCGTCCCGGGCGACGAGGCGATGGAGCAGGACCAGGTGGAACGCATCGCGCGCGACCTCGACACCATCGCCGCCCATCCAGCCTGCGCCGGATTCTTCATCTGGTCCTTCCAGGACTACGCCACGCTAAGGAAGAAACGCTACAAACGCCACTGCGGCCTGGTCGACGCCTGGCGCCAGCCGAAACCGGCAGCCAGGATGCTCAAGGAACGCTTCAAGAACTCCGTCTGAGTTGTAGTCGGCCTGCTTGACCAGAGGAACTCGCTAAGGGCGACTGCGATCCTCTGCGTCAAGAGATGATTGATGCACGTGTCTGGGCATGTCATACTCTCAACAGTGAGGTGAAACCATGGTGACATTGCATCCAGAGTATCTCGTTGACGAAGAACAGCACCGGAAGGCTGTGCTGTTGCCTGTTGCGGAGTGGGAACGCATTGTCGAGGAACTGGAACACCTTGACGATATTCGCGCATATGATGGCGCGAAGGCCAGATCTCAAGACGCCATCCCTTTTGAACGCGCCGTGCGCGAGATTCAAGAGGGATACGGCGAATGACGTATGCCGTTGAGATTCTTCGTGCCGCTCAGAAGCAACTCGCTAAGATTGACCGACAGGCACAGGCTCGTGTCATCGATGCGGTCAGGGCACTTGCTGACAATCCTCGCCCTTCAGGATGTAAGAAGCTCGCCGGACGGCCCGCTTGGCGTATCCGCGTTGGTTCTTACCGGGTGATCTACGAGATTCACGATGGCCGACTTACAGTGCTGGTTGTCGCTGTCGGTGACCGGAAAGACGTGTATCGCTAGAGCCGCGCGTCCAGCGCGGCTCTAGATGCTGCATAGCCACTGGGGCAGATCTGCTGGTGTCATCATAGGAATGCCCAGGGCCGTGTAAAGATCGGTCATCAGCTTGGGCGGTGCGTCGTGGACCATCAAGGCCACCACCGGCAGGGCTGGGCGGAGCCACTTAGTAGTCAGCAGTGTCGACGAGATATCTCCTGCCACCAGGCAGTCGTCATCCAGTAGCGTCAGCAAAACCTCCATGCCGGTTGTCGGTTCCAGGATGGCCGTGCCCGGGAAGATCTGCTGCAGGACCTGTCGGTTCGTGATACGCGGATGGGGCTTGATCGCCACCTGCGAAGGCGCGAAGTGATCCAGCAGCGAGCGGCTGACTGCCTCGTATGTTTGCGGCGCGCCCAGGTAGCTGGCTTCGTGGGGGAGGGTGACGACCAGTTTCACTCCTTGCAGGGCTTCCGCGTACTCCTCGCCATCCGGGAGCAAGTCCCTCGCCAGTGCCTTGAACTGTGACAGGGAGAAGGGCTCAGGGGCAATTCGCACGAGCTCCTTGGGTTTGAGCAAGGGGTGCACGTGCTCAGGGAACGCCGCGTAGATCGTCTCTATCCAGTCGGACGCCCCGGTGGTCAGGGCCGGCTTGTACCAGCGGCCGATAAAGAGACGCTTGACCAGTGGGTCGATGGTGCGGTGGGCAAAGCTGCCCATGGATTTGTGCCCGAAGTAGGTTACGGCACCCTCGTCCATGTAAACGCCCTTTGGCCGGCTGCCGGCCTGTGACGCCACGTGCATGGCGTACTGGAACTCGAGGCGACGATCGTTGCCGGTAAAGATGCGCGCATCACTTATGTCGGCCAGCTGTGCTTTGATTGTCTGGAAGCGCGGTCCACGGATACGACGGCTTCCGTGGGCGTCGTGCGGCAGCACAACAACCCGGTTGAAGATGTCTGGGTGCTTTTCTGCAGTCAGGCGGAATCGATCAGCCATAGCGGCGTCACGTGCCACGATGAGCAACACACGTTCGTGATCCTCACTTTGCAGGGAAATGTTGGCTGCGATAAGAAAATGGAGAGGAGAGGATACCAGAAAGTAGTCGCTCACATGTCCCTCCCTATCCTTGTGGATTGCTGGTGATGGAATCGAACATGTCATCAATCTTTTGTCGTGCCGAATCGTTGAAGGCTTTGATCGTGGCTTCAACTGTCGGGTGCCTGTCAATGGCACGCTCAAGACCGTTGTGCAGCGAGGCGTGGTCTCTCTTGTAAAGCAGGTAGATGTTGCGCGGGAGTCCCACGTCCATGAGTAAGGCCTCGATCTTGCCCGAATTCGAAGGCACGGCAATGAACGGCGTGTTCTGTTGCAAGGCGAAGCAGAGCGCGTGGTATCGGCCGGTGCAGATGGCGCGCGCGGACGCGATCTGTGCGATCAGCTCCGGAGTGTCGTCTGTTGAGTGGCAGAGCGCTTTGTATCGAGGAGGGACCGCATCGGGTAGCTGGTTGGAGAGCGAGGGGAGCAGAGTATACTTGAGTCGTTTGAGCCCATCTCGCATACCGCGCGTGTGGTGCAGATGTCTTGTGAAGAGCGTTATGAAGTCCATGTCCGGGTCGTTCTTGCTCTGGTCCAATGCCCACTCGGTCCAGCTAGTGAATACAGAGTCCGTGCAGACATAGCGGCCGTTCTCTGTTCTTGGGAATATGGGGTAATCGTAGAACGTGAGATCGGGAGCATAGTCAGCATCTACACCAATGCCGGCCAGGCGCTCCTGGCTGCGGCGATCACGGACACTGATCGTTGTGCAGCGGTCCAGAACCGGCTTCCAACTCACACTGTCATTGTCTTGCCATGTCGTGTTGATGATGGCGACAGGGCGCGTAGCTTGCAGCTCCCTGCAGAGACCAAGGAGGCGACGGGCATTACGGCTGTTGTGATGGAGCGAGCCTTCCCCGTTAACGATAACCATCGATGCGGCGTCGATCCTTTCCCTGAAGCGACCCAGTTGCGAGGGTTTTGCACTGACAGGGAGAGAGCCCGTGCAGGTCCACCCGCGCGCTGCCATTCCCCGGTGGAGATTCCGTATAACTGTCAGGCCGCCGTGGTGGTTGTCGTAGCGGGTGTCGTTGACTAGAAAATAGGAAGGGTCTGCCATTACTGCTGTTCCTGGATGCGACGGATCTTGCTTCGGACCCTGGACGAAACGGTGCCCTGCTTGTAGCGTCCCTTCTGAATGTGGCGGATCTGGTAGACTCCGTCGACCTCCAGGGGGGTTCCCTGGGTGCCGACTAACCAACGAAACGCGCGATCTTCGTAGCACTTGCACCAGTGGTCGGCCGGCGACTGGTAAACGCGCAGACTGTTGCAGTAGCCGATGGCCCGGGCGACATCGCCATGGATGATCTGGAACGCGCCTTTAGCGCGGTCGCGTTCATGCAACTCGAACTCGGACGGGTTGATGTCGACGAGTTGGACCGCGTTGCCATTCTGGAGAATGTCACTGTGCTCCGGGAGCATCGGCGTGGTGCGCTCTTGGCGCGGGTAGACCAGGATATCGTTGCGGCCCTGGAGCTGTTCGGCGAGGGAGTCGAGGCAGTTGGCATGAAACACGATATCGCAGTCAGTCATCCAGACCCAGTCGGCCTTGGAGGCAAGCGCTGCGCGGTTGCGCCCAATGCCGCGCCGGAACAGCTCGCCCTCGGGAAGCGGCTGCGGGTTCCACGTGACGTTTGGAATATCGTATCCGGCAATGAAATCAAGCAGCGCGACCGTGGCGAGGTCCGATTCTGCGTAGAAGATGGTAACGGTAAGCGAGAGCTTGGTGGGGGGGTGGGCGATAAAGGAACTGAGCTGGTAAACCAGCATGCGCGCGTACTGCCAGCAATGGGTTACAATCTCCAGCGATGGGGTCGCGCCTGACCGGCGACGGCTGGCGGCGGCCGGAATCGGCGCACGGAACCAGGATGCCGGCAACAGCCCACTGGCCGCCCATCGCATGCCTAAGCCGAGCATACGGTCATACCAGCGCGGTGGATAGAGTGTGGGGGTCGACATGGCCTAAACTATAGGACGGCACGTTGGCGTTGGCGAGCGAGATCAGCCGTCTGTGGTTAATGAAAGCGCCAACTGCTGTTTCAGGGCGTCGTCCGACCGGCATGTGCATATCAGCGCTTCCAGTTGGGCGGTTTCGGCCTCGGCATCTTCCGGCACGCAGCCAACGACTGAACAGTGATCTATGATGTAACCTCTAACTTGCTGGCGAATGCAGCTCAAAATCTTGTCGGGACGCACACCGGAAGCCTGCACGTGCTCCAGCCGGCACCGAAGCTTTGGGCGAAGCTTGAATACGTTCTCCGTAAGGAATCCACACGTGGGCCCGAGATCTTCGTCATCACGCTGAAACGCTTCAATAAAGCAGAGACCCAATGGTTGCGGCCCGAGTCCCGCCTGCCACAGTCGGGCATTGACGATCCAGAGCTCGGCAAGACGTCTTGTGATCGTGGTGGTTAGAGCTCTGTTCCACTCGTCTGAAACATATCGTCCGAGAGCAATGCCGGATTGTGTGTGTATCTTGTCCGAAGGGCGCGAGGGATGGATGCAATCAATGGAGCCATTCCGCGCGTGGAAGAGCTTGGCTGTCAGGCCGGGCAGGTAGAACATCCAGCAACCGAGTGATGCGTCGTAGACCTTATCGTCCACTACCGCGCTTCCGTTTCTGGTGTCGAGCGCTAAGCGTCTCAGACGGTAGATTCGAAGCGCCTTCGCCAGTCCGGGTGTGACTGTTCTCTTGAAGTGCATGATTCATGAAAGCCTAACGCGTCCTGCACCGCTCAATCCACCACAAAAAGACTTAGACTACGCGTCTGGGCCAAGTGTGCTGCTTGCCACGTGACCTAACCTGCTGGTAGCATGCAAAGCATCGTGAAGGGGCAAACACCTATAGAACGGCTGGCTATCGTCTATCCGAAGGCCATAGGCGATTTTCTCTTCGTTCTGCCCGCACTCCACACGATCCGTCGGGCTTTCCCGGATACGCATATCACGCTGGTAATCAAACAGAAGCAGGCTCCCCTGGCCGAACCGCAAAAGGGAGTGCTCTGCGACGCTATTCTCACCCTCGGCGGGGGCATGAGCTGGCGGGAGGTCCGCAAGCAGTTGGCCAGGGCGAAGGTGGATACGGTGATCGACATGGTGGGGAACGACCAGTCGGGACTCCTCCTCTCGTGGCGCGGCGGCCGGCGGATTCGTCCGCACCGGACCGACTGCAAGGGGCTGTGTGCCATGTACTCGCCCTGGGCGGAGAGCATGCCGCCGTCTGATGCCGGTGTCCATCGCGTTGACGAACTGCTCGCGTTTGCACGTTATCTTGGCGCGGATGATCCGGTCTACTCGTTTCAGCTTCAACTCCCCGGCCCGGCCGTCGAGGCGAGCGAGCGCATGATCGCCACATACGATTTGAGATCAGGAACCGTCGTGGCGCTCAACCTCGGTGCCAGCCGTGACACCAAGCGCTGGCCGGCAGCCCACATCAGGACGCTGGTCGAAGGGTTGATCGCCAAGGGGCTGCGCGTCGTGCTGATGGGGGCGGCGGAGTTCAAGTCGGATGACCATTGGGACCGGCGTACCGTGGAACAACTGCGTGCGGACGGGGTGGTGGATGATTCGAACTGTATCGACCTCGTCACGGAAGGCAACCTGCCGCCCGACCTGCACCTGCAGCGTGATGCCCACTTTCTGCGCTACGCCAACGTGGCCGAAGTTGTCGTGGGCGACGATACCGGTGCCCTGCATATCGCCGGGTCGGTCGGCGAGGATGCCAGGCGCAAGACCGTGTCGCTCTTTGGCCCCACGAATTGGGGTCGCTACGCGCCGTACGACCCGTCGCGGAGCTATCCCGATAACCCGTCCGGCGATTGGAATCGTGTGTTGTGCGCCGATGTGGACTGTCTGCCCAGCGGTACCGAAGAGGCCTGTCACTATTACCGCAAGGGATGTGGCCACAAACGGTGCATGCACGAACTGAGTCCGGATCGCGTTCTGGAGTGTGTCATGGATATGGTGAAAGCGTGAAGAAGAACGAAAGCGTCCTGGTGGTCTACTCCGGCTGGCTGGGTGATCTCGTCTGGATTTTCCCCGTAATCCGCGCCCTCGGTTCGGCCTACGAGTCGGTTTCGCTGGTGGTGTCGAAAACCCAGGCCCCGCTGGCCACGGTGCTGGAGAACGGGCTGGTTGACGTCCTCTATATCGATGACTCGTCCAACCGTATGGCCACGGCGCGACACGTAAGGCGGGCCGCACGCGCGCGTGGAACCAAGACGTTTATCGATCTGAAGGGACGCGGAAAGACCGGACTCTACATCCCGTGGGGTAGGGGACAGACCGTTCTGATCCCGCACAAGTCGGATGCTCGGGAGTATATCTTTGCCCGCATGCTGCACCCGTCGGCGGGATGTCTGCCCCCGCGCTCAACCGGTCACATGGTGGACGCTTACCTGAGCGGACTGGCCGGGCTGGGTATCGAGGATGTCCCCGTGTCGTTTGAGCTCCCCTTCGACACTGCGACGACCGAAGCCGCGGAGGCGATTGTGGCGCGTGAGGGATTGCGTGAGCAGAAGAGTATCGCCCTGAATATCGGCTCTGCCCAGTTCAGCAAGATATGGCCGGCCGAGAATTTCCTGCGCCTGGCCGAGATCCTGGAAAGCGATCTGGACTGCAAGGTCGTGATCATGGGCGCACGTGACTTCAGTCCTAACGACAACTACGATCTGCATACGTCGGAAGCCATCTTTGAAACGGCAGCGTTCACGAATCTTATTCCGGAAACGACTTTGCCGGTTGACGCCTATCTACTGCAGTCAGGCGCTTTCTCCCTTGTGATCGGAAACGACAGCTTCGCCGGCCACATGGCCGGGTCCGCGAGCGAAGTGGAGGCAGGAACCGAGGGCGCCGTGCAGGCGGACAACGGTTGCTGGTACAAGGGCAATCCGACGCTCTCGCTCTTTGGTCCGACCAACCCGCTGTACTGCCGTCCGTATGACCCGACGGATTCGTTCAACACGGTCGTGATGCCGGAGACCTATCCGGATATCTGCGTTTACGACCACGAATCGCATATCTGTCCCCACTACGGTGACCGCTACTGTGTGGACCGTGCCCACTGTATGGCGGAGTTGAAGGTCGAACAAGTGGTGACCGCCGTGGAGCAGAAACTGGGAGGCTAGTGTTTTTTTGCGCAATCGAACTTTCAAGATGCGTAAGTTCTTGTCATTCCGAGCAACGCGAGGAATCTCATACCCATGTTGGGGAAGAGATCCCTCGGCTTCGCTCGGGATGACAGACGAAGTATTCACCGTGGTTCCTAGACAATACACTGGCGGATAGTCTAACTATGAATACCGAACTGAATGTTGATGAACTGCTCAACCGGTTGGCATCGGTACGCGTCGGGGTTGTAGGCGATTTCTGCCTGGATGGCTATTGGGAGCTGGACGGCAGTCTCTCTGAGCGCTCAGTGGAAACGGGTTTGCCGACCCGGTCCGTTCGCAGTCAACGCTACACCCTGGGGGCCGCGGGCAACGTAGCCGCCAATCTGCGTGCCATGGGCGTGGTAAGCGTGTCGGTCTATGGTGTGACAGGGAGCGACCCCTTCGGCCGCCAGGAGCGCGAGTTGATGCGGGAGCAGGGAGTGGGTGTCCGCGGACTCGTCGAGCAGGACGAGAACTGGTTGACCCACGTCTTCATCAAACCGTTGGAAGACGGTGTTGAGGCCAGTCGCATTGATTTCGGCAACGCCAATCGGCTGACGGACGGCGTTGCCCGACGGGTCCTCGAAGAACTGGCGGGTAGCTGTGCCGACCTTGATGTGGTCATCATCAACCAGCAGGTCACAGGCGGCATCCATGAATCGGAGCTGTTCCAAGACGAGCTGCAGACTCTTATTGCGGCCAATCCCGACAAGCTGTTCCTTCTGGACAGTCGTGACATGTGCCGACGCTATGAGGGCACCATCCGCAAGATCAATGCGTGCGAAGCCATGCGGTTGATGGGAGCCGAGGTGGATCCGCTGGATCCGATCAGCGATGACGCTGCCCGCGCCGCCGGTGTAAGGCTCGCGGAGGAGTGGGAGAAGCCGCTTTTTGTGACGCAGGGCAAACGCGGCTGCCTGGTGATCGATGGTGACCGCGCTGATGTCGTGCCCGCCGTGCCGGACAGGAGCCCCACTGATCCTGTGGGCGCAGGCGACAGTATGGTCGCAGGCATCGCTGCCGCCCTGGCCGCGGGCCATACGCCCTATGAAGCGGCGGCCTTCGGCAGCCTGGTGGCCGGCGTCACGGTGCAGAAGCTCCACCAGACTGGGACGGCCACGCCCGGCGAGATACGCGCGATCGCACAGGCGTGACCCCTCTCCTGTTCCCGATCCCTGGCTGAAAAGGCAGTTGTGTTTCTCTGAAGACGGGCCATAATAATAGGAACCAGAGGTGACGTGCATGGGGATGTTGCGCATGAGTTCCAAGCGTGGTTTTACGGTGATCGAGATCATGATTGTGGTCACGATCATTGGCCTGCTGGCCACCCTGGCCGTTCCGCACTTTCGCAAGATCCGGCGTCGTGCCCGGAACGCGGTCTTCATAAACAATCTGCGCATCCTGAGCGACAGCGTGTTTGAGCAATACGCGATCGAGAATGGCGGGTACCCTGCCGATGCGCCGCCTGGTGTGATACCCGCGGGCATTCAGCCCTACATGGCCCGTCGGGTTCACTGGGAGGAAGGTACACCCATCGGAGGACAGTGGAACTGGGATCGGGGTGCGACACGTACCGACAAGATCAACGGAGTCTACGCTTCCATCGAGGCAGTGGGTGTGAGCAGAACCGCCGACCAGATGCGTGAGTTGGACGGTGAATTTGATGACGGAAATCTCCTGACGGGTATGTTTCGCCAGACGCCGACAGGATACATGCAGATAATGGAACACTAGAGCGAGGAATCCATGAGTCAGCCTTCGCAGCCGCCGGTCAAACGCAGCAACATCTTCAGCAATCCACGCGTACAGTGGCGGATCGTTCTGACGTTTTCCGCCATCGCCCTCGTCTTCGCAGCAACGAGCTGGTACGTCAGTTTGGGGGCCATCGATGCCGTGCATAGCGAGGTGGATCGGCTCGACCTGACCTCTATCCAGGAACGCGACCTGCATATTATTGCGCGCGAACAGCGGACCGTGCTCAATATCCAGTTGATGATTCAGACGTTTGCCGCCTTCGTGGTTCTCACGATGGCTGCCGTCGTGCTGTCGCATCACATCGGCGGGCCGCTCCACCAGCTCAGCGCCTACCTGGCTGAGGTCGTGGAAGGAGAAGTGCAGCCCCGGCGCATCGGCTTCCGTCACCACGACTTCTTCGAGGATTTGCCCGGTCTCTTCAATGCCTTCCAGGCGAAGTTCGGCATCCTCAAGGAAGAGCCCCGTGCTCCCGCCGGGGAGGACTAATGTCAACTTCTACTACTCCCAGGTAGAAATCGCTTGTCATTCCGAGCGAAGCGAGGAATCTCAGCTGAAATCAGAACGCTGAGATCCTTCGCTTCGCTCAGGATGACCGCATGCATGCATTCATACCGGTGAGTATTGGCGAGTGGTATAGGGGCGCTAGGCCCGCTTGCCAATATCAACGAACGGTTGGTGATGCCGCAGACAGGGAGTGGGGCAGGGCCGGCGTAGCCGTGTCCTGGGTGCAGACAAATGCGGCGACGCGGTTGGCGTGGTCGTTGATTTCGGGAAGCGGCTTCTGATTCAGCAGCCCGATGCAGAGGGTGGCTGTGAAGGAGTCTCCTGCACCAACCGTGTTGGTGGCCTCACAAAGAATGCCGGCATGGTCGTCGGTTTCATTCTCGGTCACAAGCAGACTGCCTGCAGATCCTCGCGTGTAGGCGATGAGCTGGAGGTCGAACATCTGGCGTAGTGCTGCGATCTGTTCGGGTGCCGTCCCGTCGATGCCGAACATGTCGGCGAGCACCGGCAACTCCTCATCACTCAGTTTCAGCACGCTAGCATGCGCCAGCGACGCCTCGATGATCTCCTTAGAGAAGAAATCCTGCCGCAGATTGACGTCAAAGATCTTCAGTGCCTCGTCGCGCATTGCTCCGAGGAACGCGTGAATAGTGCTGCGCGATACGCCATTGCGCTGCGCCAGCGACCCGAAACAGACCGCGTCGGCTTTGGTCGCCAACGTAATGAGGTCGTTTGTCAGTGGGACGTAATCCCACGCGACGCCTTCACAGATCTCGTAACTCGGTTTGCCGCTGTTGAGCGTGACTTGAACCGTTCCGGTCGGATGCTCCTTGTCGATCATCACGAACTCATCCGGCAGGCGTTTTGCCAGCAGCACCTCGCGAATCTCGACACCCAGTGCATCCGGACCCACGGCACTCACCGGGTACCCGGTCGCGCCGAGCTGATGGCCGTGATAGCTGAAATTTACCGGCGCACCCCCAAGACGCTTTCCTTCCGGAAACACATCCCACAGCAGCTCACCAATCCCGGCAACAGTAAAGGGCTCGTACATATGAATTACTCTTTGCGGGCTGTTGCCCAAATCAAAAAGACGCCTGCGGCGAGATGTCTCGGCAAGCTCGACATGACAGTTCCTTAGAAAACTCGGTAAGGCAAGACGGGTCATCCCGCCTGCCCGCCATAGCCCAGCGGGCGACGGCGGGAGCAACGTCGAGGGATCTCCTTTTGGGCAACACGCCCTCTAGTCGAGATCAATGACCACTTTAAGCGTAGTGTCGGCTTTCTCTTCAATGAACTGATAGGCTGCCTCGTACTGCTCGAATGGGAAATGGCCCGATACGAGCGGCTCGGTGACAATCGATCCATCGGCAATCCACGCTACGGCCTGCTCGAAGTCCTCATGGCGGTACATCATTGACCCTCTGACGGTCAACTCGTGCTCGCATACGACCGACATGTCGACTCTGGGCTGTGCCTCGAACACGCCGATGCTCAGCAACGTTCCGCCCTTTCCGATGTTGGCCACGAGCGCGCTGAGACTGGCCTCGACGCCTGCCACCTCGGCGCCGATATCGAAGCCATCCGCGCCAAACTCGCGTCTGACGGCATCGACAAACGGCTCCTTGCTCACGTTGCAGGTGGCGCTAATTCCCACCTGCCTTGCCACGTCCAGCCGGTAGTCGCTGATGTCCGTGATGAGCACTGTCTTTGCGCCGCGACACATGCACGCCTGGGCCACGAAGTTGCCGATCGTTCCAGCACCCGAGACGACCACGTTCTTGCCGCTCAGATCGCCGCCCGCCTGTCCGGTCGAATGGGCGGCAACGGCCACGGGTTCCACGAATGCGCCCTGCTCCGGCTTGAAGTCGGCGGGTAAGGCGATGATCTTGTCGGCTTCCGTTACAAAGTAATCCTGCGCGCAGCCCGGCGCTTGGAATCCTCGTACCTTGAGTTCCTCGCAGGCATTATACTGTCCGCGTCGACAGGGCGGACAGATGCCGCAGACCTCCTGCGGTGTGGCCGTAACCTTGTCGCCTACCTGGATGCCTTCAACGCCATCGCCGACGGTGTCGATCACGCCGGCGTACTCGTGCCCCTGGACTAGCGGGTAGGTCACAAACGGGTGTTTGCCGTGGAAGACATGGATGTCCGATCCGCACACGCCGATGCGCTCGATCCGGATGCGTACCTGTCCCGGGCCGGGGTGGGGGGCGTCAACGTCGCGGAACTCGATGGTTCCGGGGGCCGTCATTACTGCTTGTCTCATCACTGCTCCTGTTCCATCCGCTAACCTCTAAAGGTCGTCTCCAGCTGCACCCTATGATGCTGTTCCCACGATTCCTTGAATGTCGCATAGCCTTCGCGTGTTTCGAACACCTGGCTGTCGTCCCAGAGGAGGCGCCAGTCGCCGTCGGCTTCGGGCCAGAGGAAGACCTGGCCCCAGATCAGACGGTTGTTGGCATCGATGCCGGGATGCTCGGGTGTGCCGTCGCCCGAGATGCGCAGGAGCTGGTCTGGCGAGAGAGTATCGGCAACGGCACAGAAGAGATTGTCACGGATCCAGTCCGAGCGCGTGGCCATGGCCACAAACCCGCCGCTCTTGTTCATGCGCTGTGCCGCCCACGCCAGGCAGACCTTTGGGGGCGGAACCCCAAGCTCGGCGGCGACGGCCTGTATGGTGCGGTCCATCATGTCGGCCCGGTGCTCCTTGAACGTGTCACGTGCCGGTCGGTTGGGTGAACCCAGCGACATGTAGCCGGTACAGACAACGCCTTCCGATTCGAAATAGCGGCGCAGCTCCGTCTGCTGCATCAGGGGATGCATCTCCATCTGGTTGCAGACGGGACGCTCGTCCTTCGGCACATCGCGCAGGAGGAGCTTCATGTCTGCCTCGGTATGGTTCGAGGTGCCTATATCGACGATCTTGCCGGCCTTCTTGAGCTTTACAATTTCGGCCCAGGTTTCGAGGAAGGCTTCGTGGATATAGGGGACGGCATCGGGGTTGCGATGATCGCCCGCGCAGCCCGGGGTATGTACATTGGGCCAGGGCCAGTGGTTCAGGTAGAGATCAATCTTGTCGACGCCCAGCGCCTGCAACGTACCATCCAGTGCCGGGGCCACGTCCTTCGGGTCCATATGCCCGTTCCAGAGCTTGCCGGTGATGAACAGTTCATCGGGCGAAGCGATGTAGCCCTCGCGTATGGCCCGGCGTATGGCCTCACCCACGACATCCTCATTCTCGTAGGCCCGGGCCGTATCCAGGTGCCGCCATCCGAGTCGGATCGCTTCCGCTGTGGCCTCTTCCATGTAGTCCTGCGCCCAGTCCGAATGGAACGTCCCGAACGCCGCCACAGGCATCATGCGTCCACTCGCCAATTCCACCTGGTGCACGGACGCCGGGTCCAACGGCTCAATGCTCTTGTCAAAACATACCGGCTCAATCTTCTGTGTCATATCACTCTCCTCATGATCTGAACGCGCCACTCTACACCCTTCGCACTTACCGCTCAACTTCATCTTTGAAATACCGCGTTCATCCTGTACCCGGTCCCACACCCAAACCAACCGGAATTTCCACCCCTCAAAAGCAAACAAAGCGGCGAAGAATCGCCGCTGGCCTCCCCATTGCTGACTTTGCAGACGTGGAGTGAGCTGATACAGTCAGAAGCAAATGGAGATGTGATCAAATGAGAAAATCGACGGTATGGCTCGTACTGGTGGCCTTGTGCAGTGGAATCTGCGTGACAGACGCGGTCGCCTGTACGAAGCCGGTGTTCCGCTATGCCCTGGAGCGTTGGCGTGCAGCGCCGTACGGGCTGGCCGTCCTTCACAAGGGGGAACTCGACAGGGCTGCCAGGGACGAGATTTCGTCCATTGTTCCCGAGGACGCCTACAACTGGTCCGTCGCTTACGGCAACGTTGATGGAGAGCTTCCGGCGGGGGTGATCAAAGCAGCCTGGGATGCCAACCCCGATGCCGCACGCCTGCCTCTGGGGTTCGTGCAGATACCGCGCGGCGGCGGCACGGAAACGAAGCCTGTCTGGACGGGAACGCTGGATAGCGCCGGTTTGGCCAGGCTGAAGGCGTTGGTTTACTCGCCCACGGTATTGAGCGTGATTCGCTCGATCTGCAGCGGCGACACCGCCGTCTGGCTGATCCTTGACAGCCCCGACAAGAAAGCAACCAGGACGTTTACCAAGACGCTTGAGAAGAAGCTCGCTGCTCTGCAGAAGGAGCTCAAGCTCCCTCACGAGTTGGATCCCCTTGATTCCGCGTACGATGATGACCTGGCGCCGGGTATCCCGATGAAGCTCGAGTTCTCCATCCAAAATGTTGACCTCAAGGCTCCGGAGACGGCCCTGCTGAACGCGTGCTTGAGCGCATGGGCTCCCAAGTTGATGTCGATGGAAGAGCCGCTTGCTGTTCCCGTATTCGGTCGCGGCAGAGCCCTGGCGGTCTTTACCCCCGACGAGCTGACCGACGAGGTGCTCGCGGAGGTCTGCCAGTTCCTGGTCGGGCCTTGCTCCTGCAAGGTCAAGGCGTTGAATCCCGGGTTTGATCTTGTCATGCCGTTTGCCTGGGAGCGGGCGCTCTTGGATGAGTCATACGACGTGGATGCCGTCATCAAGAGCCTGGCTACGACCGGCGCAGAGAGCGCTAAAGGAAAATAGCAACGGTGAAGGTCAGGATATCCCATCTCTTCTGGCGTGAATTGACGTTCCGTTCTGGCGCGTTCCTGCTTGGCCTCGTCGGGGTTGCCGCCATGGCCGCCTGCCTCACGGGCGCGCGGGCTTTTCTGAAGGCGCACGATGCCGAAACCGAGAAGCTTACCGGTGCCCTGGAGGAACGCTCCACCGAGCGCATGACAGAATTGCGCGATGCGGCCAGGAAGTTCTCCAAGAACCTGGGGTTCAACTGCATGTTGCTTCCCCCGAAGCAGCGCCTCGGGGATCTCTACGCCACGGGCCGAAGCACGCAGTTCTTTGCCGAAGCCGATGTGGCTGCGATGGTCGATGCACAGTCAGCGACCCTGAACCACATGAGGCCGATTCTCCGTGAACGTGTGTCCTGGCCGGAGCAGCAGCGTGACATCATCCTGGTAGGGGTACGTGGCGAGGTCTACATCAAGGCGCCTCGATGGCAGAAGCCCATCGAAGAGGCCATCGATCACGACAAGGCGCATCTCGGGTTTGCGCTTGCCCGGGAACTTGAGCTGAAGCCGGGTGGGTCCCTGAAGCTCATGGGCCGTACCTTCACGGTTGAACACATTCTACCGCAGGCAGGCGGTGAGGATGATATCGCGGTGCGTGTCAGCCTTGAGACCGCGCAGGAGCTTCTCGATAAGCGTAACAAGATCAGTGCTGTGCTGGCACTCATGTGCAATTGCGCCAATGGCGACCCGGACATTGTCCGCCGCGAGATGAACAAATACATCCCCGGGATCCAGGTGGTTGATTTCACCGTGCGTGCGCGGGCGCGCCAGACCGCACGGAGCGCCATTGCGGAGGGGACTGCCGCCGAGGTGAACGATATCAAGGAAAGCCGCGCAGCACTTCGAACGCAGATCGCCGGTTTCTCCCGCGTGCTCGTGGGACTGGTAACCGTGGGGACCGTGCTGCTTCTCAGCGTGCTGACCCTCAACAATGCCCGCGAAAGACGCGGCGAGGTCGCGATGCTGCGTGCGCTCGGTGTCCGCGCCTGCGGCATCCTGGGCCTGTTCCTGATGAAAGCACTTCTCGTTGGTGCCGTCGGCGGGATCATCGGCTGCGTCGTCGGAGCCTTCGGAACCCGGCTGATTGCGGGAGAGGGGGCACGCATCTCGTTGGTCTATGGTGGCGGCGTGTTTGCCGTGACCGTAGGGATTGCCCTTGTTGCTACGCTGGTTCCGGCTGCCCGCTCTGCCGCGGAGGATCCGGCCGGGATTCTTAACCAGGAGTAGCTATGCCGAAACGTATTCGAAAGGGTCCCCTCGTCATTGGCTGCTCGGCCCTGCTATTCGTGGTGCTGACATTGTTGCTGTTTACGACCGAACCCAAGCCCGCCGCGGACGCTCCGGAAAGCCGTCCGCTTGTTCTCTTCTGCGCTGCGGGCATGCGTATGCCGATTGAGGAGATCCGCGCTGCGTTCGAAAAGGAGTGCGGCGTCCGGGTCGATGTCCAGTATGGCGGCTCCAACACGTTGCTGAACCAGATGCAGATCTCCAAAAAGGCGGATCTCTATCTCGCGGCCGACCGTGCCTACGTCGCCCGGGCCCGCGAGATGGGACTGGTCAGGGAGATTCTGCCGATCGCACGCATGATGCCTGTGATTGCGGTTCCCGAGGGTAACCCCAAGCGTATCTGGTCCATCGATCATATTCTGAAGCCCGGCGTGAAGCTGGCCCTCGGCAACCCTGAGCAGGCGGCAATAGGTAAGGCGGCGCGCGATGCACTGGTGCGTTCCGGCCACTGGGAGCAGGTCGAAGCCCTGGCCCGTGAGAACGGGGTCTTCAAGCCCACTGTTCCCGATGTAGCCAACACGGTGAAGATCGGAAGTGTGGATGCGGGTATCATCTGGTCGGCAACGGCCAGCCAGTTCGAGGGCATTGACGGGGTCCGTATCCCCGAGTTGGACAGCGCCGCCAGCGTGATCTCGATCGCCGTGGCCGCGGATACCTCGGCATCTGTTGATGCGCTCAACTTCGCGCGCTACGTCACGGGTGCAAACCGGGGACTGGAAGTGTTCGCGCGATTGGGGTACGAGTCGGTTGATGGCGACCCCTGGGAAGCCAGGACGGACATCACGTTCTTCGCCGGGTCTGTCAACCGTCGCGGACTGTCGGAAGCCATCAAGCGTTTTGAAACGCGCGAGGGTGTTCGCGTGAATACCGTGTTCAACGGTTGCGGTATCCTGACGGCCCAGATGCGTACGATCCACAGTGATGGCGAGTTTCCCGACGCCTACATGGCGTGCGACCAGTACTATCTCGACGTTGTCCAGGACCTCTTCGGTGAAGGGACGCAGATTTCTAAGACGCGAATCGTGATCGTGGTTGCGGAAGGGAACCCGAAGCGCATCCAGTCGCTCGAAGACCTGGCCCGTCCCGGTATTCGACTGGCGGTCGGTCAGCCGGAACAGTGCACGATCGGTGTGCTGTCGCGTCAGCTACTCGAGTCCGTTGGGCTCTACAAGAAGCTGCTGGAGAACAACGTCGTCACGCAGACGGCGACATCCGCAATGCTTGTGCCGGCCGTGACGACCGGCGCTGCCGATGCCGTGCTTGCCTACCGGACCGACACATTGGCTGAGGCTGACAAGGTTGATGCCATCGGTATCGACTCACCACTCGCCAAGGTCGTCCAGCCGTTTGCGCTTTCCCGCAAGAGTGATCAACACCTTCTGGGTACGCGTCTTTTTGAGACGATCACCGAAGCCCGGGCCGAGTTCGAAGCCGCTGGCTTCGACTGGCTGCTCGAGGGGGAGTTGATGCCGTGATGGAACGTCCCCGTTCGGCATGGAAGCCGCCCGGCAAAGGGGCTGACCGCCTCTTTATCGCTGGCATGGCGATCATGCTGGGGGCCTACACGCTGCTCATCCTGCTCATGCTCGTGGCCGACTTCGCGTATGTCGGGGGCGTTGCGGATGAGGGAGCGTTCCTCACGTCCTTCGTGAAGGCGTTTAAGAGTCCCGAGATTCGCAGCGCCATGACCCTGACGATGATCTCGTGCACGCTGGCCGCCATTCTTTCGGTCTGGGTCGCCGTTCCGGCAGGCTACCTGCTGTCGCGCTGTACGTTTCGCGGCAGCCGCTTCATCGACGCGTTGCTGGACATTCCGATTGTGCTGCCGCCGCTCGTGGTGGGGCTGAGTCTCCTGATTCTCTTTCAGTTTCTGCCCGTTGCGGTTCGTGAAGCCGTCGTCTATGAACGCCCGGCTGTTGTATTGGCCCAGTTTGCTGTCTCCTGCGCCTTTGCCGTGCGCATCATGCGCGCGGCCTTTGACCAGATCGACGAACGTTGTGCTCTCGTGGCGCAGACCCTGGGATGCTCCCGGCAACAGGCTTTCTTGCGGGTCGAGCTTCCGGAGGCCTGGCCCGGCGTGCTGACCGCAGCCACGATTGCATGGGCACGCGCCCTGGGTGAGTTCGGGCCGCTGCTCATCTTCGCAGGCGCCACGCGTAACAAGACCGAGGTGCTCTCCACGACCGTGTTCCTGGAACTGAGCATTGGTGACCTGTCCGCTGCCGTGACCGTCTCGCTTATCATGGTGGCCGCCGCCATCGCCGTCGTGATGACTGCCCGCACCTGGGGCAGTAGGAATATGAACCTATGATCAAGCTAGAGAACATCCATATGAAGCAGGGCGCCTTTGAGCTCCGTGACCTGACTCTTGAGGTGCCGCAGGGCGCCTATGCTGTCCTGATGGGGGCATCAGGGGCAGGAAAGACGACGCTTATCGAACTGCTTTGCGGGCTGCGCTTTCCACAGCGTGGACGGGTCATTATCGGGGGGCGCGATATGACCCATGCCGTTCCCGCGGCACGTGAGGTCGGATACGTTCCCCAGGATGGTGCGCTGTTTAAGACGATGACTGTTCGCGAGCAGCTGGGCTTTGCGTTGGACCTTCGCCACGTTGCGGGGGACGACGTTGCCCTGCGCGTGCGGGAGATCGCGGAGATGTTGGACATTGCGCACCTGCTCGACCGCTACCCCAGTGGACTGAGTGGGGGCGAGCGACAGCGGACCGCGCTTGGACGGGCCCTGTCGTTCCGGCCCAAGGTGCTTCTGCTCGATGAGCCGTTGTGTGCCCTCGACGACGAGACGCGTGAGCGCATCATGAACCTGCTGCGCCAGGTACAGCAGCAGATGGGCGTGACGACCCTGCATGTGACACACAACAGGCAGGAGGCCGAGGAATTGGGGACGATGGGGATGAAGATCGCGGAAGGGAAGATCATCCCGCTGGACTTGAGCGGAGGAAACGAATGAAAGTCGAAGTGGAATACACGGCGCAACTCAAGGTGAAGACCGGTGTGTCAGCGGATTCGTACGAATTGGACGAGGGCGCCCGGGTTTCCGACTTGATCAAGGCTGTCGCGGCGCAGCACGACATCGCGGAATTTCTGCCGTCGAGTCTCCTCTGTTTTGTTGGTGGCACCCAGGCGGATGATGATCAATCCCTCTCCGACGGCGACAGCGTCACGCTCCTCAGCCCAATCTCCGGAGGTTAGGCCATGGAACCTTCTAAGACAACACTGACAGACGGGGAGCGGGCTACCTACGAGTGGCAGCTCGACGTTCCCGGTTTCGGAGAAGCGGGGCAACAGAAGCTGAAGGATGCCTCCGTTCTCGTGTCGCGTGTCGGAGGCCTTGGCAGCGTGGTGGCCTACGAGCTGGCCGCTGCCGGGGTAGGGCGCATGGTGCTGGCGCACGCCGGCGACATCAAACACTCCGATCTCAACCGGCAGTTGTTGATGACGCATGATGCGCTTGGGACGGCCCGCGTGGCGTCGGCGGAGCGGCGACTGCTCGACCTCAATCCACGGCTCGAGATTGTCAAGGTGCCTGAGAATGTATCCGAGGCAAACGCGGCCAGGCTGGTTGGTGATGTTGATATCATCGTCGACTGCGCCCCTCTATTTGAAGAACGGCTGGCCATGAATCGTGCGGCGGTGGGCCAGGGGAAACCCCTGGTGGAGTGCGCCATGTACGAGTTGCAGGCGCAGATCACGACCGTGATTCCCGGGGAGACCCCGTGCGTTGCCTGTCTGCATCCCGAGCCCCCGCCTGCCTGGCAACGACGCTTTCCGGTCTTTGGCGCCGTCTCGGGGACGGTCGGCTGCCTGGGGGCGATGGAAGCCATCAAGGTGCTTTCGGGGCTTGGTGAGCCCCTGGCAGGGAGAATGATCACCATGGACATGCGGCATATGAGCTTCCATACCTTGAAGCTCAAGCGTCGCGGTGACTGCGAGGTATGTGGCAACCCTAATGCTGAGACCTGATCAACAGATTCGATATGCGCGGCACCTCTCGCTTCCCGGGTTCGGGAGCGAAGCGCAGGAGCGGTTGCTTGCCGGTTCTGTGCTGCTCGTGGGAGCCGGCGGGCTGGGGTCTCCGGCTGCCTTGTACCTGGCCGCGGCCGGGGTGGGGAGGTTGGTGATCGTTGACGATGACCGCGTGGACCTGACGAACCTGCAGCGCCAGGTTCTGTACAACACCGCAGGCCAAGGAAAGCCGAAAGCGGAATCTGCGCGCGAGGCGCTGACTAGCTTGAATCGGGACGTTGAGGTCGAGGCCGTCAACGAACGCTTTGCGGAGAAGAACGCGCGCGACCTGGTCCGGTCGTGTGACATCGTTCTTGATGGTGCGGACAACTTCCCTACGCGCTATCTTATCAATGATGCCGCCTATCTTGAGAAGCGTCCCGTGGTGCACGGCTCTATTCACCTTTTCGAGGGGCAATGCACCGTGTTCGCTCGCGATAGGGGGCCGTGCTATCGCTGCCTCTTTCCCAGCCCGCCTCCACCGGGCGCTGTGCCGTCCTGTGCCGAGGCAGGCGTACTGGGTGTCCTGCCCGGGATGATCGGCGTTGCCCAGGCGACGGAAGCGATCAAGCTGTTGACCGGCCTGGGCGACCCGTTGGTCGGGAAACTCCTCATGTACGATGCCCTGGCGATGCAGTTCCGGACGCTGCAAATCAAGCGTCGGCCTGAGTGCCCTCTCTGTGGTGATTCCCCGTCCATTACGGAGGCCCAAACCATCGCATTCTCCTGTCCCACTGCCGAAGCCCCCGAGATCGAGGTGTCAGACCTGCAACCGTTGCAGGCGGAAGAGCAGCCCTGTCACCTCCTCGATGTGCGCGAAGCGCGGGAAGTCGCACTGGGTATGATCCCGGGCAGCACCCATATTCCGCTTGGCGAGCTCGAGGATCGAATGGCGGAAGTCACCCCCTGGCGGGATGAGCAGGTCATCTGCATTTGCCAGGTGGGGCAGCGCAGCCTGCGCGCGGCTGCACTGCTGCAACATAATGGATTTGGGCAAGCCGTCAGCCTGCGCGGCGGATACGCGGCTTGGTTGATGACGCAATTAAGGGAGAACGGATCATGAGCTTCTTTACCGATGTAAGTCCAACCCTGCTTCTTCTCGGTCTCGCTGCCGGGATCCTCAGTTCCATGCTCGGCGTCGGGAGCGGAATCCTGCTGGTTCCGTCCATGGTGCTGATCTTCGGGCTGGCCCAGAAATCCGCGCAAGGTACGGCACTTGCCGTCATGGTGCCCATGGCCATGGTTGGTGCCATCCGCTATATCTCGAATCCGGACATTGAGATCAGTTTTGCCCAGGTCGCATTGCTTGTACCCGGGGCGATGATCGGGGCGCTCATCGGGTCGGCCATTGCAGCCCACGTTCCCAATGAAGTGCTGCGTCGCCTTTTCGCCATCTTCCTGCTGGTTGTGGCCGTGCGGATGCTGCTGCCCAAACGGGGCACCCGGAAGGCGCCTGCCTCACAACCTGCAGAGCAACTTGCTAATGGAGAACAACAATGATCGAGCTTAACGATATTTCAAAATCCTACAGATCTGCCCGCGGTACCCCGGTTGAGGTGCTGAAGGGCATGAGTGTCAGCGTCGAAGCGGGCGAGTTTGTCTCTGTCACCGGGCCGAGCGGTTGTGGCAAGAGTACGTTGCTTCTCATTGCCGGGAGTCTGCTGCATCCTGACGGCGGCAGTGTGGTCATCGACGGTCGCGATTTCACGGCCATGAACAGCGACGACAAGGCGCATCAGCGTGCAGAGACCATCGGGTTTGTCTTTCAGCGTTTCCACCTTCTGCCTTACCTGACCGTCCGCGAGAACATCCTGGCCGGTGGGGTGGCGTTGAAGCGTTCCTCCGACGAGGTCAGCGGGCGTGCCGAGGAATTGATGGAGAAACTGGGGATGGTCCGGCGTGCCGATCACCTTCCGGGGGAATTGAGTGTTGGCGAGATGCAGCGCACGGCGTTGGCGCGTGCCTTCCTGAATGGTCCGAAGGTGATTCTCGCGGATGAGCCCACCGGGAACCTCGACCCTGAGAATGCCGAGATCGTGATGAAAGCCCTGTCCGGTTTTGCCGGCGAAGGCGGCGCCGTCCTAATGGTCACGCACCATCCTGCGGATGCCGATCGGGCGGACCGGCAGTTGAAGATGTAGTATCTACAGAGCAGGGCCGGTGGAGTTGGTCGTGTAGCCGGTGTAGAAGCGTTCCGGATGGCTCTGGCTTTGCAGGACGTAGACGTAGAAGAAGGTGTGGTTGCTCATGGGTTGGCTTGCCCGGCTTCGTGTTCCACTTCGTCGTGGCTTGCCGAGTCGTAGTTCGGAGCGCTGGGGTGGCCCGTCTTCGCTTTCGTCGCTACGCTCCGAACGAAGACTGGCACCCCCTAGGGGAATCGAACCCCTCTTTCCGGGATGAGAACCCGATGTCCTAGCCGATAGACGAAGGGGGCACAGCTAGTCAAGAGGCGCGTAATGTACGGAATCGGTGGGTGGAAGTCAACCCCCCTGTGCCACACCACTGCACTGCAGAAAGATGTGCTCAGGGTGACCGCCGAGGCTGTCTGCAAAGAAAGATGTGGATTTCTGGCTGGAAACTGGAATAATGCCTAACTGTCAGCAGACTGACGTGTAATAACAGCAAAGGGGGACCTACTCATGATTCGTTACGGACTGACTCTTGTGGCTGTCGGGCTTTTTCTACTCCCGGCAGCAGTTCTTGGTCAAACCGAACTCGCCGCTATCATGCGGGACGAGTACGCACTGGGACTGACTCCAACGGTACGGAGTGCCGGCATGGGAGGCGGCTACCTGGGTGTGGAAGGGGTTCAGAGCATGAACCCGGCGGCCTTGGCTCGCGCCGGACGGAATGTCACGGCTACCTATGGCATCTACAGCCACGACACCGGGCCGGATGCTCATCGCGGCCGCATTGACGCAACGCTTGCTGCACCCAAGATCGGTGGCGCAGCCCGCCTTATGCTCGACCACGTTTCCAGTGACGGGGCGGACCCCACCATGATTGCCGGTGGCGCGCCCATGGAGTACGACAGCACAACCCTCGGCCTGCAGTATGGTCGTGATGTGAGCGACTGCCTGGCCCTCGGCTTTGGTGCCTACCCCTACGAAGAGGCCAACGTGGATGTCACCACCCCGGGCGGCACAATGAGCGGGGAAGGGATGAGCCAGGTGGGCAGCATCCAGTTCGGCGCGCTGGGACGCCTCTGCGACATGGTAAACGTCGGCGTTCAGGTTATCCACATCATCGACGAGCTCCAGGTGACGCTTCCTGACGGGACCAAGATGCAAGACGACTTCAAGATCGACTACGTGGCCGCTGGCGTGGCCATCACCCCGTGGGATGGGGGCTTGGTTGTCGTCGATTACTGGAATGGCGACGTGGACGGCCGGTCCGCGCCGGGTGTCGAATTCGATGCCGACATCGACCGTTGGAACATCGGTGTGGAACAGCGCGTTCTGGATGCAGTCGACCTGCGCGTGGGCTCAAACAACAGTGGCCTGACCGCCGGATTCACCTGGCGTATGTGCGAAGCAGCGACCCTGGACTACGCCTACGTGAGCGAGGCACTGAACGATAAAGCTGACGGCATATTCGGCGAGACCGAGCAGCACACCGTGGCAGTCTCCTGCGCATTCTGAGTCATTCCGTCAGCGTGACGGCTGACCACAGCGGCGCGTTGCGCCTCAGGCAAGCGCGAGTTCAATCGACCGGCACCGCCAGCCGGTCGGTTGGCGTGCTCATGAAGTGCCGCGGCGGTCTCGTGCCTGCTTAAGGAACGCGGCATACTGCGCGCCGGCATGGTAGGAGGAGCGGACGAGTGGGGCGGACTCGCAATAGGTGAAGCCGCGCGATAGGGCTTCCTCTTTGAGGTCAGTGAACTCCTCCGGCGTCCAGAACTTCTCGACCGGGGCATGGGTTTTCGTGGGCTGGAGGTATTGTCCCATGTTCATGACATCCACATCCACCCCGCGAAGATCATCCATCGACTGAAGGATCTCGTCGCGAGTCTCGCCCAGGCCCAGCATCAGGCTCGACTTAGTCGTGGCTCCGGGATCGATCTCTTTGACGATACGCAGGTAGCTGAGCGAGCGGTCGTAGTCCGAACGGGAACGGATGGTCTGAGTGAGACGGCGCACGGTTTCCAGGTTGTGACTGTTGACGGCGGGCATGCTGTCGGTGATGATCTTGATAGCCTCGCGATCGCCTAGCATGTCCGAGGCAAGTACTTCAACCGAGCAATCGGGCGAAGCCTCGCGAATGGCGATGACCGTATCGGCCACAGCCTGCGCACCGCCATCGGGTAGATCGTCGCGGGTGACCATGGTAATCACAACATGCTCCAGGCCCATAGTCGCGACCGACTCCGCCACACGGCGCGGTTCGTCGGGATCCGGGGCAGGGGGGCGACCGGTGGCCACTGCGCAGAAGCGGCAAGCGCGCGTACAGACTTCACCGAGGATCATGAACGTGGCGGTCTTATGCTTGCCCCAGCACTCATGAATGTTGGGACACATAGCCTCCTCGCAGACCGTATGCAGGTTCTGCCCCTTCACGAGCTGCTTGATCTCCGAGAACTCCTTGCCACCGGAGAGGCGGACCCTGAGCCAGTCAGGCTTGCGAAGCGGCGGTGTGTTGTTGGCGGGCATGTGTGTTGGCTCCCATTACGAGGGATGGCGATATTACCACGGGTATCTGGAGTGACTCAATCCCCTAAGAGTTTGGTTTTCGGTCTGAAGCGGGTATCATGAAGGCATGTTTGTTCTTCGAATTGAGTGTACTCGTGGCACTGCCGTTGCCGTGGAGGTGGCGCTGGATGCGCTGGGGGCGGTGGTGACGCGGTGGGATGAGGCGGATGATGATTTGGTTCGCTTCGAGGAGTACTTTTGCGACTCGACAGCCGCCAGTGCGCGGGCAGCCCGGATGGAGGCGATACTCGAGCAGTGGTCTTCTGACGCGCGGTGTGCCATCGGGGTATCCGAACTGCTCGACCGCGACTGGCAGGAGGCGTGGAAGGCGACGATCCATGCGGCGCGCGTGTCGGAGCGGGTGGTGGTCAAGCCGTCCTGGGAGGCGTGGGAAGCCCAGCCGGGTGACTGCGTGATCGAGATCGATCCGGGCATGAGCTTCGGGACGGGGCTTCACTTCACCACACAGAGCTGTCTGCGCTTTATCGACCGGGTGATGCAGGCGGAGCCGGTCGACCGGTTCTGCGACCTGGGCTGTGGCTCGGGTATTCTCTCGATCGCGGCGGTCAAGCTGGGCGTTTCTGCGGTGACGGCCTTCGACATTGAGGTGGACGCGGTTCGTATTGCCGATGAGAACTGTGCGCGCAACGGGGTGGGGGCGGCGGTGACCGCGACGGCGACTGCACTGGCCGACATCGCGCAGCTCGGTACCTTCCCGCTGGTGGCAGCCAATATCCTGGCGCACGTGTTGCGCGAGGAGATCGGGACGATTACGGCGGCCGTTGCGCCGGGCGGTTACCTGATGCTGGCCGGGACCACAGAGAGCGATTTCCCGGAGATCAGATCCCTCTATGAGGCCCGCGGCTTCCGCCTGGTCACGGATGAGGGTGACGGTGAATGGCACAGCGGTCTCTACAGAAAGAACGAGGGCGGCCCTGTTTAGAGCCGCCCTCGCAGTAACCGTTACCGGTCAGCCATTCTACAGATCGAACGGGCTGATGTAGTCGCCCTTCTCGGCCTGCAGGGCCTCGAGGCGCTTACGCTCGCCAGCCATCTCATCGGTCCACGTCTGCGGTGTATCGTCGATCGTGGCGTAGATGGTGGCCATGCGGTCGTGCTTGGCCAGGAGCTCGGGGATACGAATCGTGAACTGGTCAACGTAGTCCTGTTCCGTGTAGTCCTCGCCACGCACTTCCTTGAAGAGGCGCTTGAGGTCCTCGAACTTCGGGATCCTGCCGCAGCCGGCCTCAAGGGCCTCGGCTTCGCCATGAATACGGAGTTCCATCCACTTGATCCAGACCGACTTGTCCAGCTTGCCGTTGAGGAACTGACCGTCCTTCTTAATGAAGTAGTTGGTTCCGAACACCTGCGGACGCTTGATGTCCTTGGCGAAGTCCAGGTTGTTCTGGATGTAGCGACCCACGCTCATGGAGAGGAAGTCCATGTTGGACATCACGTTCCAGGTCCGGACACCTTCCTGGCCGATCGTGGCCGCGGTGGTTTCGGATTCGAGCGTGGCGCCCATCGTGCAGATACCGTGTTCCCAGCTATAGGCTTCACGGACAGGCACGTTCGTGTCGCTGTCACGGCCACCATAGATGATACCACCGATCGGGAGCCCTTCGGGGTTGTCCCAATCCGGATCCGCATTCTCAAGATCGCTCATCTGTACGGTGTAGCGGGCGTTCTTATGGCTGCAGGTGGAAACGCGCCCGTCGGGGCCTTCCATGCCTTCAGTCCACTGACCACAGTAGTTCTCGCCCTCGGCGGGCACCTCACCGGTCATTCCGATCCAGTAGGGCTTGCCATCCTTAACGAGCACGTTGCCGAACACAACTTCGCCGGGCTTTGTCAGCACGTCCCAGATAACCGGGTCGTCGTCCTGGTTGACGTCGGTGATGATGCCGAAGATGCCGTTCTCGACGTTAGCCGCACGGAACTCGCCGTCGATGACCTTGAAGTAGGCGAGGTCATCACCCACGATGTTCTCGCCGGGGATCATGGCCGTGGCGGTCTTGCCACAAGCACTCGGGAAGGCGCCGGCCAGGTAGGTCTTGCGACCATTGGGGCCGTTGCTGCGCATGATGAACATATGCTCGGCCAGCCAGCCTTCGCGGTCTGCCTTGCGAATGGCCAGACGCAGGGAGAGCTTCTTGAGCCCGACGGTGTTGCCGGCATACTGCGTGTTGACGCTGAGCGTGGTGTTCTGGGTGTAGTCCATGTACACGCGGTTCAGCTCGTAGTTCTTCGAAGTCTTACGCTCGTCGACCTCGCCCGTGGCGTGACGGTATTTGAAGAACTCGAAGTTCTCGTGGCTGGCGCTCTGGCGCTTGAACTCCTCGTAGCCGCGGCGGTAGAGCAGGTCTTCGCTGTGGCAGACGTAGGCGGAGTCGGTGATCTGCAGGCACGGAATCGCAAAGGTGGAGTTCGTGGTGCCGAGGCAGAAGAAGCGCACCAGCATCTTGCGGCCCTTGTAGGCGCCACGCTGGAGATTCTCCATCTCTGCGATACCCTCGTCGCGAGACATCTGGTTGAGCTTCTTATCGAGATCAACGCCCTCGGGGACGAGGTACTTGGTAACGTCCTTCTTGCGGGCCTGGTCGAAGTAGCCGTCCCAATGGACCGTGTGGCCTTCTGTGTTCAGCGGAATCTCTTCGTTCTGGTCGATCGCCAACTGGCGGCAGTAGGCCACGTCCTCGTCGGAATCGTCGCCGACCCAGACGGAGTCCGGCTCGCATAGTGCGATCGCGTGCGCGATGAAGTCACAGACGTCGCTGTTATCGATAGCGGCGAGCTTCTGGAAGCTCTCGTCACTCATTTTGCTCTGCAGCAGAGCTTTGCTGTCACTCATGGTCATGGCCCCTTATGTATATGTTTCCCCTCACTCGACAAAAGGCGGTCGCTGTTAACAGACTAAACGCCCGCAGAAGCGCGGCATTAAGCCATATCGTGGCCCTTGTTGCAAGTCCGAAAGAAGCCCCTTTTTTGGTTTGATTGCCGAGAGCCGCAACGTATGCTGGAGTTACCAAGCAGGAAGGTGAGACATGAAACGGATAATAGCGCTGGGTGTGGGTCTGATGGTTGTGGCTTCGACTGCAATGGCGGCGCAGCCGCTGATGGTGCAGGGGGTCCGTGAAATTGGCGTCAGCGGCATGCTGGATGATAACGGTGAACACCTTGGGCTCACGCTCAATGGCCGTTTGGGCTATTTCGCCGTGGATGGCATTGAAGCGGGCGTTCGGGGCGGGGTCGCGCTGCGAGGCAGTGGCAGCCGCAACGTTACGGTCGGCGTGTTCTCTGAGTACAACTTCGATATTGGCGGTTCGCTGGTTCCTCATGCAGGACTGGGACTTGGCCTGGGGTGGTCCGATATCGGGACGAAGCACGACAGTTATGTTCAGATTGAGGCGTGGGGTGGAGCCAAGTACTTCTTCATCGACTATGCCGCATTCGGACTGGACGCGTGTCTGCTATACGCCACCGAAGATGTCTACAACGGCTACGATGATCCGATCGACTGGATCCTGCGCCTCAACACACGCTGGTTTTTTTAGCCGATCATGCGTGAGCGAGAGCTGGTAGGGCCCGCTGCGGAGAGCGGGCCCGGCCGATCCTTCTCGGACAAACGCTAGAACGTCAGTCCTGCCTGGACCGAGATGCGCTCCACGTCACTGGCGCGCGGGTTGTCGGCACCATCATCGGCCTGGTAGTTGGCATACTTGGCGATGAGAGTCAGGCGATCATTGCATTTCTTGGTTGCCACGACGTCAATCTCGTCACCGTACGAGATGCTGCCTTCATCCGACTGGAAGTCGTGGTAGACGATCTTGATGGCGGGCATGAAGTCCTTCGGGCACTTCACGTTGATGTAGGCGTAGGTGTCCTGGAGTCCGGCTGCCGGGGCGGTCAGAAAGACATCGGCCCAGCCATTGAATTTGTGGCCGGTGGCCAGGGGCGTGCGGAACTGGCTCCCGTTGTCACTGCCGAGCAGTTCATACCCCGCACCAATGCCGATGTTCTCAAGGCCTGCCGAGAGGTCGGCCATGATGTACTCGGCATCATAGTCCACGCCGGCTGACGTGCCGTCGTTATCGCTCTGGCGAGCGTACCCAAGCTGAAGCCCGGTCTTGACGCCGCTCTCAAGGGTGTGCCCTATCTGGCCACTGATGCCGTAGGTGTCGCTCGAGTTGGCCTCACCAACTGCGCCGGGCCCCAGGTCGAGCAGGTAGGCGTAGGCTGTGGCCGTGAAGTGATCACAGGGCGAGAAGGCAAGATTCACGAGGTGTGAGTCCGAATCATAGGTGGCAGCATTCCCCGCAGCGCCCTCGGGTTCAGAGCCGTTGGCCTGCCCAAAGATGCGGCGTACGGAATCGATGTAAGCATAGCTCAGCTTCAAGCCGGCTACTTCAGGCGCGTCGACGCGAACGGCGTCGTAGGTCTGCTCATTTCTGTGGGTCTACTACGGCTACCCGGCTTCACACTACGAGGGCATCAATGTGGAAGACTCGCGCAACCGCTGTGGAGCCGCCCTGGCCAGGAACGACAACTACGAGGTCGATATCGTGGCGGGGATTCCCGATTCCGGTACGGCCCATGCCATCGGCTATGCCATCGAGGCAGGTGTGCCGTACCGTCGGCCGTTCGTGAAATATACCCCCACGTGGCCGCGCAGTTTCATGCCCCAGGTGCAGGAGATTCGCGATCTCGTGGCACGCATGAAGCTGATCCCCATTCCTGAGCTGATCAAGGGCCAACGCCTGCTGTTCTGCGAGGATTCGATCGTACGTGGCACGCAACTGCAGGATATTGTGCAGCGCGTCTTCGACTACGGGGCCAGGGAGGTCCACATGCGGCCGGCCTGTCCGCCGCTGGTTTACGGGTGCAAGTATCTCAACTTCTCGCGTTCGCGCTCGATTCTTGATCTCGCCACGCGCAAGGCCATTCGCGAGATAGAGGGCAGTGAGAATACGGACAAGCCTGAGGTCTACGCGGACTGCACCACACCTGAGTATGCGGAGATGATTGAGCGGATCCGGGTCCGCCTCAGACTTTCATCGCTGCAGTTCCAGAAGCTGGATGACCTCGTGGACGCGATTGGCCTGCCCAAGAAGAAGCTCTGCACCTATTGCTGGGATGGGTGTGAAGGCTGCAAGAAGTAGTTGGACCGCTTGACAGCTTCTCCCTTCGGCGTATACTGAAGGTCGGAGGCAGGCATCATGGTGCGGTGGTTGGCGGACAGAATTCGCGCGTCGTTGGCAGTGCGACTTGCACTGCTAACCGGCGGGCTGCTGTCGTTAGCGGCGGCGATGACCGGCATCATCCTTTTCACCACTGGCCGTCAATTGCTTCAGGATCAGATCCGCTCAAGTCTGACGGGGATGGCATGCGCCCGCGCGGCGGAGATTGCCGGTGTCGTTGAGCAGGATTATGAGCGCACCGCGCTGATTGCATCACGTACGCGTTTGCGTGAATACCTGGTCAATGTGAACAGTGGCATTGACGTTGAAGCCAACCGGGCCCGGATGAAGCGTATTCTGACGGACGCAATCGAGTCTGTAGATGCTATTCACTATACGGAGGTGCTGGATACAGAGCACACACGCATCGTGGAGGCCGGCGAGCATGTGGGTCGCAGTGGCCCTGCTCCTGTGTCTCTTTGCCGGGCCGGCCAGGAGGACTTCATACATGGGGACTGGTACCTCCTCGAGGGTCTGTTGCACTGCGACGTGTATGGCCCGCTGGTGAACCCTCTCTCCGGGGAAGACGAGGTCATAGGCGTCATTCGCACCACCTTCAGCGTTGAGCGCATCCTCTACATTCTGGCGGACTACACGGGGCTGGGGGAGACGGGCGAGTTAGTGCTTGGGCTGCAGGAGGGTGGACGAATCGTGACGTTGGGGCCGCGCCGCCATGATACGAAGAAGGACCTCAAGCGCGACCTCCCCGAAAGGCCGGGCGAAGGTGTGGCACTGCGTCGTGCGGCAGTGGGAGCGCGCGGGTTCCTGGAAGACTACCTGGATTACCGGGGCGTCCGTACACTGGCAGCCTACATGGCTGCACCGGCGGGTAACTACTTCCTGGTGGCCAAGATTGACCGCGCAGAGGCCCTGGCTCCCGTCAACCGTTTGGCCGTGCTGGGCGGGCTGACAGGCGTGGCTATTATTCTGTTTGGACTGGTGTGTTCGGTGTGGTTTGCACGGGTCCTGGTGCGTCCGGTCCGTGCACTGGACCGCGCTACCCAGGTACTTGCCGATGGGAATTTTGCGCATCGCGTCCCGCTGTTCGGGACCGACGAGATCGGTCGTCTTGCGCAGTCGTTCAACAACATGGTCAGACGGATCAAGGAAATCACCGCCTCGCGTGATGAATTGAACCGCGAGATCCAAGAGCGTAAGCGTGCTGAGGAGAGACTGGAAGACAGGAATCTGTCCATGAGGGAGGATCTCGACATGGCGCGGGACATCCAGGCGGCCCTCCTCCCGCGCAAGCAGATCGCGTTTCGCAGCAGTACTGTGGGTGGGCAGAACGTCTTGAACTTCGCTCATTTCTACCGCCCCTCCCTGGCGCTGGGCGGCGACTTTTTCCAGGTGATTCCGCTTTCGGACCACTCCGCCGCCGCCATCGTGTGTGATGTCATGGGGCACGGGGTTCGCTCCGCACTGGTGACGGCCATCTTTCGCGGGATGCTGGAGGGACGCCGCCAGGACCTGGGCGATCCTGCGCAAGTGCTGTGCCGGCTGAATCGCGGCCTGATGACGGTACTCTCCCAGCCTGAGCAGTTCACGTTGGTGTCCGCTGCGTGCCTCGTCTTTGACCTGCGCCTGGCGCGCGCAGCCTGCGCCAATGCCGGGCATCCGTCTCCCTATGTGATCAACGGTGCGACCGGTAGCGTTTCGCCGCTGGGACCGGATGGTGATGGCGTGGGACCGGCACTTGGCACGGACCCGAATCCGTTCTACGAGGTCAGCTACCACAGCATGCGCGAAGATGACCGGTTCTTGCTCTACACGGATGGGCTGTTTGAGGTATCTCCCCCGGGGCGCGATGAGTTTCTCGGGCAGGAGAGGTTCGTTGATATGATCAAGAAGCATGCGGCGGAACCGCTGCAGGAGATGATCGATGGCCTTGTGCGTGAACTGGAAACGTACCGGGGCGGGGCGGAGTTCGATGACGATCTCTGCCTGCTGGGAGTTGAGCTGGGATCGCTCAAAGCGGAGATCTAATGGCTGAGTCATCTGTACAGGTGTGCGTAGGTGATCAAGAGGCCGTGATCAAGGCCTGCGGACGTATGACGTTCGTGGAAGCGCATCCGCTTCGCAAGTTCTGCGTGCGCATGATGAAGCAGGGCGTGAAGCGCTACATCATAAACGCGCAGAAGTGCCGCTCGATGGACAGCACCTTCATTGGTGTTCTGGCGATGGTCTCGCTCAAGGGCAAGGGCGGTGTGCGGGTTGAGATCTGTGCGGCCGACGATCAGGTTAAGGGCCAGATCATGGGCCTGGGCCTGAAGCGGATCTTCCTCTTTCACGACCGTTGTGAAGGTGCCGACGATCCCGGTGAGGAACTCGACGAGCGGGCTGAGCGTGCTGAAGTGCGTACGACGATGCTGGAGGCACACGAGACACTGTCGGAAGCGGATGCCGAAAACAAGACCCGCTTCAAGGATGTGCTGGCCTACCTGCGCGAGAACGCTTCCTCTTGAGCACTCCTTATTGGAGTTGCACCCCTGTCCTGCCAGCCTGTAACATCTTTCCTGTCTTCCTCGATGGAATTTCATTTGGAGCGGGTTGCTATGAATCTGAAAGTCATTGCCTGTAACGTCATGTGGCGCGAAGTGAGCTACTATGCTGCGCTCTCGCCACACGCATTCGATCTCCAGTTCATGGAGTGGGGGCTGCACGAAGAACCCGACGCACTCCGGCGCGCGGTACAGCAGGCGGTAGACGCCGTTCCAGAGACGTTCGATGCGATCCTGCTGGGGTATGGTTTCTGCAGCAAGGGCATTGAGGGCGTTACAGCAACGCACACCAGGCTGGTGGTGGTGAAGGCACACGACTGCATCACGCATTTTCTCGGTTCACGCCAGCGTTACCGCGAGTATTTTGACGCCAATCCCGGCACCTACTGGTACACACCTGGGTGGATCGAAAATCACCCGGCCCCGGGGAAAGAGCGCTATGACATGACCTACCGCCAGTATGTAGAGAAGTACGGCGAGGACAATGCCGAGTATCTCATGGAGATGGAGCAGGCCTGGTTCAAGGAATACAGCACGGCGGCGTACATTGACTGCGGAGTAGGCAACACCGAAGCCTATGAAGCCTATACGAAGGAGTGCGCGGATTGGCTCAAGTGGCGCTTCGATCGCCTGGAAGGTGACGCCGCCCTCATCAGACGCTTCGTGAATGGCCCCTGGGACAGCGATGACTTCCTGATCGTGTACCCCCACCACAAGATCGAAGGCACCAACGACGAACAGGTCATCAGCTCTGTGCCTGTTGAGAGCTAGCATCTGCAATCTCGGCCAGGCGCAGGAAGAAGGGATCTTGGCCTCCCACGGGCAAGCCCGTGGGGGGGCGGGAACGATGCAAGCCCGTGGAGGCGGGAACGATGCACCGCCGTGGGGGGGCAGCGACGTAGCGCGGGCAGGCCTGCCAAGGGGCAGGAACTTGGCGTGGGCAAGCCTGCAGGGGGCAGGCTCACGCAAGAGGTGGATGTGTTCCGCAGGGGACACTGAAGAGGTGGGCAGCAGGAATCAGGGAGTCGGAGTGATGGCATTCAGTAAGGATGTGACCGATGAGTAACGGTCGGAAGAATGCCCCCATCGACCTTGCGTCGATGGAGCAGAAGATCCGGGAATGGGGGAAGCCCAAGCCGATCTACACCCCCCGCGGTGTCCGCAAGGTTCACCACCTGCGCTACGACTGGACGGGATGGCTCTCCGGCGAGGCCCCGTTCCCCTCAACAGCTGAGGATGCCATCTGTGCCTGTCGCGAGGCGTGGCGCGAGGACGGCATGGCCTTGGCCGAGTTTCGTGTCCACAACGATCGAGTCCAGCTTCTCTTTGACGTCCAGCCCGAGGTGAGTCCTGTCCTATGCACAACCCGCGCCAAAGGGCGGTTGAACAACGCCCTGCGGCAGGCCGGCACGCCCGTGCGGTTCAGTCGCAAGGTCGCCTTTCGTTCCCTCGGTGAGAACATCGATCGCACGGTCGAGGGGTACCTCCGAAAACAGGTGCGCAAGGAAGGCTTTGTTGATCCGCGATATGTCGCCAAAATGGATGCCTTCACGATCGAGGATGAGTCGGTGGCACTGTCCGAACCGGCGGAGACAGAGCGGGGGCGATACTGGTACGGGTTGCACCTGGTGGTGGTGATGGCCGGTCGACGTCGACTGGTTGACTACGAACTGATGGGCAAGATCCGGGACACCTGTCTGGCGATTGGACGGAAGAAGGAGTGTGGCATTAGGGCGGTATCAGTGATGCAGGACCATACTCATGTGGCGCTCAAGGGAAACATTGCGCTGAGCCCGGAGGAGATTGCGTTGTCCTTTCTCAACAACCTCGCTTTCGGGATGGGGCGGAACCGCGTGTGGAAGGATGAGTATTACGTGGGGACCTTCAGCGAGTACGGAATGGAGTCAATCCGAGACCTTTTTGAACGCCTTGGCGTAAAGGGATCTCAGCCACCCACGGGCAAGCCCGTGGGGGGGCACCGCGATCTCCGCACAAAGCGATAGTCAGGCAAGCCCGTGGGGGGGGCGCCGCAACCTCCGCACAAAGCAGGCACGAGGGGGGCCTCGGAGGGGAAGGAGGAGGTCGCACTACGCCCCCCACGACCTTGGTCGTGGGAGCGGAAGATCCCTGGCCAGCAGAGAAGACGACGGCCAACCACCGGTAGCTACAGCCAACCCGGTCGTCCCGACTACTTCCCGAACTTGCACATGACGCAGGAGCGGCAGTCGAGGTGGGCGGGGGGTGTGAAGATGGTGCCTTTGCGTTTGGCGGCAATGGCCTGGAGATGGTTCATGCCGCCGAGCAGGCAGCCCAGGGCAATGAATCCACCGGGAGCCAGGATCATGAGAATCATCGGCTCGTAGCCGGCCACGGTCCACTTCAGGTCGCCCCACACCGTGATCGATCCTGCACCCAGGATCTCGCGTGTGGCACCCAGAACGGTCAGTCCCAGCGTAAACCCGATCCCCATGCCAATGCCGTCCGCGATGGAGAGCCAGAGCGGATGACGCGAGGCAAACGCCTCGGCACGGCCGAGAATGATGCAGTTCACGACGATCAGCGGAATGAAGAGGCCCAGGCTGTTGTGCAGCTCGTGGGCGAATCCGTTCATAAGCAGATCCACGATCGTCACGAACGTGGCAATCACAACGATGAAGCAAGGGATGCGAACCTTGGCTGGAATCAGGTTCCGAAAGATCGAGATCACGATGTTCGAGCAGATCAGTACAAAGGTCGCCGCCATACCCATGCCCAGGCTGTTCTCAACCGATGTCGTCACGGCAAGCGCGGGGCACATACCCAGAACGAGACGGAAAATTGGATTCTCCTTCCACAGTCCCTTCACGAGTTCTTTGTAGAATGTCATGGCTGGTTCCCTGCTAAGGCGGTCATGTTGGCCGTACATACATCCAGACCCGCTTTGACGGCTTGTGTGACGGCGCGGGATGAGATGGTAGCCGCGGTAATCTGGTCGATGTCGCCGCCATCCTTGGCGACCGCCCACTTGGTTTCGGCGATCGAGCGCCCCGCGAACTGGCCACGGAAACTCTCACCGGAAATCCAGGCGCCAAGTCCGGGCGTCTCCTTGTGGGCCAACACTTCGATGGCCTGTACGGAGCCCTCGGCATTGACCCCAACCATGATGACGATGTCGCCACCGTAGCCCTGGTTTGAAACGGCCTCGAACGCCGCGCCCACAAACGCGCCTGCCTTGCGGGCCACGTAGAATGTCCATGTCTGACCGTCTGCATCCACGGTGACGACATCTTCGCCCGGATTGTTGTCACACTCGGGCAGAACCTGCATGATCGCATCGTTCTTTTCCTTCACGGCCGCCGCGGCAATAGGAGCGGCGGTGACATCGTGAACCACGGCGAGCAGTGCCCCTCCCACGGTGCAGATGAGTGTCAGGACAACAACGAGTTTCAGGGATTCCATCATGCCTGTTTCTTGCCTCCCTTGGGGGCGCCGAACACGCGTGGACGCGTGGCGCGGTTAATCAGGGGGGTGATGGCGTTCATGAGCAGAATCGCAAAGCTAACACCCTCGGGGTAGCCACCCCACTTACGGATCAACACGGTCAGAATGCCGCAGCCGCCACCAAAGACAAGCATGCCGCGCTTGGTGACAGGTGAGGTCACCATGTCAGTGGCCATAAAGATGGCACCAAGCATCAGCCCGCCACTGAGCAGGTGGAAGTGCGGAGGCAGGTTCTGCTGCGGATGATGAATCCAGAGGATGCCTGAGAAGATCGCCACGGTGGCCAGGTAAGCCACGGGAATGTGCCAGGTGATGCAGCGTCGGATCAGGAGGTAGATGCCGCCCAGCAGAAGCGCCGCCGCCGACACCTCGCCGATACAGCCATTCTGGTTGCCGACAAGGAGCTGCAGCATCGTGGCACCATCAAACGTGAAGGGGAGCGCTCCTGTGCTGGTGACGGCTGTTTTGACGAGACCCAGTGGTGTGGCGCTCGTGACCGCGTCCATACCGATCGGGGAGGGGATGGTCCACTCCGACCAGCGGGTCATGAAGACCGGGAACGAAATCAGTAGCATAACGCGCCCTGCCAGCGCGGGATTGAACGGGTTGTAACCGATGCCGCCAAAGAGCTGCTTGCATATCACAATGGCAAACACAGACCCCACAACGGCCATCCACGTCGGCAGCGTTGGCGGCAGGTTGAACGCCAGCAACATGCCGGTAATCACCGCGCTGAGATCATCGATTCCCAGGTTGCGGCCCATGGCCTTGCGCGAAAGGGCCTCTGCTGCCAGGCAGGTGATGACGCAGGCAAGCGTGAGGCGGAGGGCGTTCCATCCGAAAAAGGTGACCGACACCAGGAGCGCGGGCACCAGGGCAATGATCACGTCCAGCATGATCCGCTGGACAGACGATCCAGAATGCGCGTGCGGTGAGGAACTAACTATTGATAAATCACTCATATTCAGTTTCGAACTTCCCAAACTCTCTCTCTTCCGACTTCCGCTTCGCTCCATAGCCCGAAGGGCGACGGAGGGACTTCCGATCTCCGGTCACTGGTTCCGCCGGTTAATCATTACCTGGGTCTTGCCGCGGCGCATGTGCTGAACGAGCGGGCGATGGGCGGGGCACTCGAAGGCGCAGCAGCCGCACTCGATGCAGTCCATCACGTTGTACTCTTCAGCCGTTTCATAGTCCTCGGCCTCCAGGAACTGGCTGAGCTCATTGGGCATGAGGTTCATGGGGCAGACACCCACACAGCGCCCGCAGCTGATGCAGGGCATCGACTCGTAGGCGTGAACCGATTCGGGACCCAACAGGAGCAGACCGGAGGTGGTCTTGGTGGTCGGGCCGCTCATATCGGCCTGGGCAAAGCCCATCATGGGGCCGCCGGAAATGATCTTGGCTACAGCCCCGGAGGTGCCACCACAGAACTCCACCATGTCGGCGGTGGTGGTGCCCAGGCGGGCGAGGACGTTGCCGGGTTTGGCCACGGGGCCGCCGGTTACGGTGGTCACCCGCTCGGTGAGTGGGCGCCCGTTGACGACGGCGTCCCAGACGGCCAGGGTTGTGCCGACGTTCTCGACCACGATGCCGACATTCAGGGGCAATCCGCCGGCGGGTACTTCGCGTCCGGTCACGGCGAAGATCTGCTGCTTCTCGGCACCTTGCGGGTACTCGGTCTTCAATTCGACGACCTGCGCATCGCCGGCTTCGGCCGGGAGCGCCTCCTGCATGGCCGCAATGGCCTGTGGCTTATTGTCCTCAATCGCCACGTAGATGGTCTTGGCGTCGAGAGCCTTGGCAATGATCAGCGCGCCCTGCCAGATTTCGGCCGCTTTCTCCACCATGAGGCGATAGTCGGCCGTGAGGTAGGGCTCACACTCGGCACCGTTCAGGATCAGAGTGTCGATTTCGGTCTCAGGTGGGGGGCTGACCTTGACGTGGGTCGGAAAACCGGCGCCGCCCATACCCGTGATGCCGGCGGCTGCGATCTTCTCAACGATCTCCTTCTTGCCGAGTGCCTGCCAGTTGGGGCAGGGGGAAATGCCTTCTACCCAGGTATCTTCGCCGTCGGGTTCAATCGTGATGGCCGTCGCCTGCGGACCGGCCGCCGTGGCCACCGGGGCAACCAGCTTAACAGTACCGGATGTGGGGGCATGGACCGCGGCCGAGATGAAGCCGGCCGATTCGCCGATGACCTGACCGCGCAGGACGCTGTCGCCCTTCTTGACCGTGGGGGTGGCCGGCTTGCCAAGGTGCTGTGACATGGACACTACGAGTGAGGCGGGCAGCGGCATCTCGACGATCGGCTGTTCCGCGGCCAGGTCCTTGTGGTAGGCCGGGTGTACGCCGCCGGGGGCATTGTACTTGGCTTTGATGAATCCCATCATATCCTCACAATGCAGTTGGGCGGACACTTCTCGATGACGGTGTCATTATCGAGGTCCTTGTCGTAATCCACGACGGCAAGGAAGCCTTCCATCTTGATCGCTTCGTCCTCGGCGAGCTTGGTGCATATGGTGCAGCCAATGCAGCCCACGGTGCAGGCCTTCTTAACCGCCGGCCCTTTGTCCTTTGAACTGCACATGACGTGAATCTTGCGGGCGTAGGGCACCATCTTGATCAGCTTGCGCGGACACGTCTTTACACACGCCTGGCAGCTAATACAAAGATCCGGGTGTACCTTGGCGATTCCGTTGATGATCTCGATGGCGCCAACGGGGCAGGCCCGGGCACAACTGGCATACCCGAGGCAGCCATAGGTGCACGCCTTGTCGCCGCCACCGGTGGAATGGGCTGCCTGGCAGTCGGCTACGCCGTTGTAGTCGAACTTGCGCGGGGCATGCTCGACCTCGCCGCCGCACAGCACGATGGCCACCTTATGTTCGGCTTGCTGGGCGGTCTGACCCGTGGCCTCGGCGAGCTTGTTGAGAATCTCGGCGCCGCCGGGGGCACAGAGATTGATCGCAGCGCCTTCGAGGACAATCGCTTCGGCGTAGGCGGCACAGCCGGCGTAGGCGCAGCCGCCGCAGTTGGCGCCCGGCAGGATCTCGTTGACCTCTTCAACGCGGGGATCCTCTTCTACAGCCAGGAACTTGGCGGCCAGGGCCAGGAGCCCGCCGCAGGCCAGTCCGGCGCCACCAATGGTTATTGCTGTTTGGATAACGGCCGTCATTTCACAAGTCCTGCAAAGCCCATGAAGGCCAGACTCAGAAGTCCGGCCGTGACCAGTGCAATCGCCACACCCTCGAATGCTTTGGGCGGGTTGGCGCGGTCGATCTTCTCGCGCAGTCCGGTATAGATGATCAGGGCGAGGGAGAAGCCGAGTGACGCCGCAAATCCGAACACGACCGCTTTCAGAAAACCGTACTTGAGCTGCACATTGAGCACCGAGACGCCTAGCACGGCACAATTGGTGGTGATTAAGGGGAGAAAGATGCCGAGCGCAGCGTGCAGTGGCGGCGCGAACTTCTTCATCGCGATGTCCACGAGCTGCACGAACGAGGCAATCACGAGGATGAAAGCGATGGTCTGGAGGTAGCCGAGACCGAGTTTCTCGAGTACGAGGTGCTGCAGCGCCCAGGTCACGGCGGAGGCCGAGGTCATCACGAAGATCACCGCCCCGCACATTCCGAGCGCAGTGGGCAGTTTCTTGGACACGCCCAGGAAGGGACAGATGCCCAGAAAGCGGGTCAACACAAAGTTGTTGACCAGCACTGCGCCGATAATCAGCAGTACATACTCAGTCATGGTTCAGCCAGCTCTTCTCTCTCTCAGTCGCGGAAAGGACGGACTATAGCGGGGATTATCGTCGCAGGCAAGCGTGGGATGACTACCGAGAGTTCGTCTTGGCTCAGCGGCTCGCCGGGGACAGCTCGCCCTACCTCACCCTTGGTCAGGTAGGGCGAGATCTCCGAGCGAGCCGCCTGTTGCGCATCCAGCGGCGACTTAAACCGCGATGGCCTTGTTGACGAAGACCATGACGAAGAGGGCGACGGTTTCGATGACGCCGAGGGCCATCAGGTAGTTACCGAAGCCCTGGCCTGTCTCGGCCAACGCATCCGAGGCGCCTGCACCGGCTTTGCCCTGCATCCAGGCCGACATACCCATGGCCATGCCGCCCAGAACACCCGTGCCGATCAGGGCGGGGTAGAGTTCAGGTGTGGAGGAAGCCTTCACAATGTTGCCCATCAGGATCATGCCGTAGATGGTCTGTGAGAGCGGGGCACCCACAAAGGCGACCAGTAGGAAAGGTGCGGCTTTGCTCTGCGCATAGCACTTCTTCCAGGCGCCGATCGCAGCGGAGCCGGCCGCACCGGTTCCGAGGGCCGATCCTGCGGCTGCCAGCGATAGAGCGGCTGCAGCACCGAGTTTACCCAGTGAGCTTCCAATCAGTGTAACGAGTTCTGCGTCCATGTGATGTTCTCCTTTTGGAGGGTTCAAGGTTCAGGGTTCAAGGTCCAGGGGATTGAGCTGTCCGGCGTGCAAAGGGGCGGAACGTTATGCCCGTCCATTGCATGCCAATATGCCCCGAAAATTCCAGTGTATTGAGTCGCACGCCGTGCACCAGGATCCCCATCGCCCCGAGGATGATGTTCAAGACATGGCCGAGCACGAGAATGGCTGCGGCTCCCAGTCCGGCACCGATGGAGCTAATGCCTTTGGCCAGCGCCATCTCATTGAAGGCTGCGGCCACGGCCAGTGATGCGGATCCCACCGCGAAGAGACGCACGTACGAGACGACATCAACGAAATTGCTGATGACATCAAGCGGAAGCATGACATGGTTGGCCCAGTCGACCTTGAACTCGCGCGGTTTCGTCATGAAGACCGCCACGAGCGCAAAACCGCCAATCAGAAGACCGTAGCCGAAGCGGGGGAACTCGGCGCCGAGAATCATGGTGCGTGCCGTGAAGAACATGGTCCAGGTCAGTGCAATCCATCCCAGCTGTGCCAGTGCCTTGGTGCTGTTCAGTATGCGCAGGGCATTCCAGGCGTGTGCGATGGAGAGGTGCAGGGCGCCGATAAAGAAACAGAGCTTCATGATATTGGCTTCGGCGGCATCACCCGTAAGCCAGTTGAGGGTAAGCGATGCGAGAGGAGCCGGCAGGTTGGTGACGCCGAAGTAGGTGCCGGTTAGAACGCCCCACAGCACCGTGCAGGCACTCAGAATAATGAGCAGGTGGAACGGATAGGCCGGGGCGCTACGGAACTTGGCGCGTGCGGCCAGCGTGGCCACCAGGAAAAGCGCACCGTAACCGGCATCGCCGATCAGCATGGCGAAGAAGATACTGAAGAAAAGCAGAAAGGCCGCACTGATATCGATCTCGCGGTAGCCGGGCAGGAGACCAATCATGCTGAAAACGGCTTTGATGGGGCGAATCCATACCGGGTTACGAATCAGTGTGGGCACCCGGTCGTCGCCATCAGGATCGCGCGCCACCAGGCCCCAGCCCGAACGGCAGGCTTCGGCAGTGATGGCCTGCACCTCGTCCGCGGGACAGAAGCCCTGCAGGTAGGCCAGGTCGCGTGTATCGCCCATACCGGCGGAGACGGAGAGCATCTCGTGACGCGCGTTGGTGGTTGCCAGGTGCTCATCCAGGAGGGGGCGGTAGGCGGCCATGTAGGAGATGTGTTCGGCAATGTGTGTCATCCTCGCCTGGCAGTCATGGAGATGCTTACGCAGCGCAGCCAATGGCTCCGTTGGCGGGGTCACTTCGCCCTCGACCTCGAACGGATCGGTGGAGACAAGGGCCGCGCAGGTATCGCCCTTGTGTTCGGAAAGCACATGCACCTGGGCTGTCTCGGGAAACTCGGGCGCCTTGCTGGCATCGTAGCGCACCAGCTTGACGGTGATGCCGGCTTCGGCCAGTGCGGCAAAGCGCTGTGGATCAAAGCTACCAAAACTGTCAACGCGGGCGATCTCGGCCCGGAGATCGGCCATGCGGCCTTCCGTCTTCTGTCGATCGATCAGGTAGCTCTCAATACGGTGCATGACCACCGGAGCGGAGAGTGAGTGGTCGATACCAGGCGCTTCTTCGGGAATCTCCTGCGGAAGGATCCCCAGAGCGTGGTGAATCGTGGCGGCTTCGTCGCGCGCCGCATCGATGGCTTCCCCCTCCGGGGGCACGACGGGGGTGATGTGGACCACGCCCAGCTCCGCCAGGCGATCGAGCGTGGCATCGCGGTTGGTCTTCTGGCAGATCAACCAGAGCTTTTTCATGCTTACAATCATGCGCTGTCCGATCGCTTCTTGGCAATCTTGCCACGCGCCACGGCAGCCGTCTGCTCATCGCCAAGGAAGATCTTGATGACCCGTATGTTCTCTCTGCATTCCGGGATCTTGACCTTTTCAAACAGGTTCACACGCTGGCTGGTCACGCGCAGCTCTTCAACGATGCGCCGCCGCTGCTCTTCTAGCACTTCGCGCGCAATGCGCAGTTCGGTGAGCTGCTGTACCATGTCGAGGGCATCATCGACCCAGGAAGGGGTATCGAACAGGTCATAGTCGGCGCGGGACATCTGGACGGACTGGAGGACGGGAATGGCTACGCCGGCGATGTTGTCCTCGCCGGTCTGGACTGTGGCCGGTCCAATGATTGTGTCCAAGTCGGCTGGTTCTGCGAAGAGGGCCACCCAGGCTTCAAGCTGTGCACGCTGCGACTTCTCTTCGGCAGCCTTCTCGGTGATCGCGGAGTCGATGCCTTGGATCTCGGCCTGAAGCTGCTGCTTCTTGAGCTGGAGCATAGGCAGAAAACGCTCGAAGCGCTTGAGCGACTCGCTCTGCGCTTTCAGCTCATTCTTTGTATGTTTGATCTTAGCCATCCGTCTTTGCCTTCCGGCTCCGCCTCAGGCTACGCCGGACAAGCCGGCACTGGGCGGTTCGCTATACGAGTCGGTTAAGCCTCCACAGTTTCGGGCTCGGGTTTGGCTTCTGTGTCCTCAGCTTCAGCGGGCGTGTCTTCTTCAGCATCTCCCTCGTCGGGCTTGCCCGGCGTCTTGTCCTCCGTAGCCTCGGCGGAGGAGGAGGCCTCGCTCTGCGAGGCGGAGCGGGGCCAGAACGCGTCGATGAGTGAGCTCTGGATACCGGTTTCCATCGGTTCAAAGCAGTCGGCCAGGATCTGCCAGCCGAGGTCGAGGGCGCCTTCGAGTGGGATGTTGACGGTGAGATCCATCATCTCCTTCTCAAAGCGGTCGCCGTACTTGAGCAACTTCTCGTCCCAGTCACTCATGCGGAAGCCCATCGACTGCTTCTCGAGGGTCTCACGGTATGCGGCGTAGAGTTGAACGAGCGTATCCATGATGGTGCGGTGATCATCGCGGGTGTCGCCGTTGACCTGCTGCTTCAGACGGCTGAGCGAGCCGAACGGCTCGATGCGACCATCGCGCAGGTAGAACTGACCTTCCGTGATGTAGCCGGTGTTGTCAGGCACGGGGTGCGTGACGTCGTCGCCGGGCATCGTGGTGGCGGCCAGGATGGTGATGGATCCGGCGCCGTCAAAGTCGACGGCTTTCTCGTAGCGGGAGGCGAGCTGGCTGTACAGGTCGCCGGGATAGCCCCGGTTGGAGGGGATCTGTTCCATCGTAATGGCGATCTCCTTCATGGCGTCGGCAAAACTGGTCATATCAGTCAGGAGGCAGAGCACCCGCTTGCCCTCGAGCGCAAACTGTTCGGCCACGGCCAGGCTGATATCCGGAACGAGCAGACACTCGACGATGGGGTCAGAGGCGGTGTGCACGAACATGACGGTGCGTGAGAGCGCGCCACTCTCTTCCAGCGTGTCGCGGAAGTAGAGGTAGTCATCGTGTTTCAGGCCCATGCCACCCAGGACGATGACATCGACTTCGGCCTGCAGGGCGATACGCGCCAGCAGCGGATTGTACGGCTCACCGGCGCGGGCGAAAATCGGCAGCTTCTGCGATTCAACCAGCGTATTGAACACGTCAATCATCGGGATGCCGGTACGGACCATGTTGCGCGGAATGATGCGCTTGGCCGGGTTGACGGAGGGGCCGCCAATCTCAATCAGGTTCTCGGCCAGTTCCGGTCCACGGTCGCGCGGGTTGGCTGCACCCGTGAAGATGCGGCCGAGCAGCGCCTCGGAGTAGGGTACCTGCATGGAGTGCCCCAGGAAACGCACCTGCGCATCCGTGGCGACGCCGCGTGCCCCGGCGAAGACCTGCAGCGAGACCTCATCATCCTGCAGCCTGATGACCTGGGCCAGCGAGGTGCCGGTGCGTGAGGTGACTTCGGCCAGCTCACGATAGCGCACGCCTTCGGCGCGGATGTTAATGACGTTACCGGCAATGTTATGAACGCGATGGTAAACCTTATGCATTGACTGTTACCTCCGAAACCATTTTCTCAAGGCGGGCCTGGATGTCCTTGAACTCTTGCGACTCCATCTCCGCGCGGTTCCAGTCGCGCGTTGTCTGGGTTAGCTGATGAAAGAAGCTGCGGGCCGTGGTCTTGTCCTTGAACGACAGGTCAGCCTGCAGGAATCCGCTGATGACGCCAAAAACGTGCTGCTGGCGCTCGGCCGATGTGGCGCTATCGACCGGGTCGAACGCATTCTGCTGCAGGTAGGTGGAGTCCAGGTACTCCGACTTGAGGTAAAGCATGAAGTCGTCCTGCGAGGTCCCTTCCTCGCCAACCACCTTCATCATCTGGCCGACTTCGCTGCCGCGCTGCAAGACAGAGCGGCCGGCTTCCACGGCCGCGTTATCGACGACGCTCTCATACTTGCTCCAGCTATCAAGCGGATCGATCGCCGGGTAGCGGCGTGCATCGGAACGTGCCCGTGAGAGGCCATGGAAGGCACCCACAACCTTGAGCGTGCCCTGCGTGACAGGTTCATCGAAGTTGCCGCCGGCCGGGCTGACCGTGCCGCCAATCGTGACCGATCCGGTGGTACCATCCTTGAGCGTGACCACGCCGCCACGCTCATAGAACGACGCGATAACGGATTCCAGGTAGGCGGGAAAGGCTTCTTCGCCCGGGATCTCCTCAAGGCGGCCGGACGTTTCACGCAGTGCCTGCGCCCAGCGCGAGGTGGAGTCGGCCAGCATGAGCACGTTGAGTCCCATCTGGCGGTAGTAACTGGCCAGCGTGACACCGGTATACACCGATGCTTCACGGGCGGCAACCGGCATGGAACTGGTGTTGCAGATAATGACCGTGCGGTCCATGAGCGACTTGCCCGTACGCGGGTCGTCAAGCTCGGGGAACTCACGCAGGGTCTCAACCACCTCACCGGCACGCTCACCGCAGGCCGCTATGACCACGATATCAACATCGGCATACCGGCTCGTGAGCTGCTGCAAGACGGTCTTGCCGGCGCCGAAGGGCCCCGGAACGCAGTAGGTGCCGCCACGTGCGACGGGGAAGAATGTGTCTACCGTGCGGCTTTGGGTCACCAGCGGCTCGGTGGGACGCAGGCGCTCCCGGTAGGCCTGGATCGGCAGCTTGACCGGCCAGCGCTGCATCATGCTGACCTCGACTGAGTCGCCGCTTTCATCTGTCAGTGTTGCGATAGTGTCTTCGATCGTGTACTCGCCTGCTTTCGCCACACTGGCGACCGTGTAGCTTCCACGCAGGCGGAACGGCACCATGATACGGTGCTCAAACATACCTTCCGGGACCGTGCCGAGCGTTTCACCCGCCGTGAGCGTGTCGCCCACGCTTGCCGTGGGCGTATAGATCCACTTCGTGTCACGGGGCAGGGCGGGGAGATAGGTACCGCGCTGCAGAAAGAAGCCGCACTCCTCGGCCAGCTTGGGCAGCGGATTCTGCAAGCCGTCATAGACCTGGGTCAGCAGGCCCGGTCCAAGTTCGACCGAGAGCATCTCGCCGGTGAAGTCCACCGGGTCGCCCACGGAGAGGCCGGCGGTATCTTCGAATACCTGAAGGTCGGCCCGCTTACCGCGGATACGGACGATCTCGCTCATCAGGCGCAGATCACCCAGCCGGGCATAGCCGACCTCGTTCATACTAACGGCGTCTTCGAACTCAACGGTAATCATGTTGCCGTTGACGCCAACAATGGTTCCTTGTACCTGGGTCATGACTTGTTTTCCTCATCAGCCGGGCTGCGTTCCACGAGTGAATTCACCGTGGATGCCCCGGATTCTTTGTCCATACGTGCCCATCGTGCCAGGATGGTAAGCTGTACGCCGTAGGCCAGTATGGCCTCGGCGGTAAAGGGGTCGAGTCCGCCAATGGCTTCGAGGCGGCGCCAGCGGATACAATCGAGCGCCTTCTCGCGCTCGAGCGGGGTGGGGCGGCTATAGGCGTCGGCCACTTCGCGATCGATGGCCGTGTCAATGCCCTCTGCCTCGCGGGTATAGACACCTGCATCCTTGCGCATCCGTTCGGCGCGTGTTCGGACGAGGGCATTGCGAAGGTGGTTGTCGGCTGTCTGCCAGCGGCGGTTGAACGGGTGGGCTGTTTCCGTGGGTGTGCCGCCGAGAAGTGCTTCCATCGCAGCCAGGTCATGGGCCGTAAGATGCGACGCACACTGATGCCGGAACTCCTCCACGGAGAAGGGGGGAGGCTGATCCAGCGTCAGCATCGGCAGACTGGCGGCGAAATAGTAGTAGCTCATTGAGCCGCGGCGCCTTTCAGGATAGTGGCCAGGTCGGTGCGCAGCAGGGCGCCCAGGGCATCGGCAACGGCTTCACCGGTGAAGTCGTGCTCGACCTCCTTATCGGTCACCGCCACTTTGAAGCCTGCGCCGATAGCGTCGCTGCCTTCAACGCTGAGGCCGTCGGCGAGCTGGGCCTGGAACTTCTGAGACAGGTAGCTCACCACATCGTCCCTCTGCTCAGCGCTGAGCGTGATGGCCAGGCGCGATCCCTGGGCGTCAGCCTTGGCGTAGCTGTCGATCAGCGCGGCGACGCAGGTGCGGATGGTCTCGATGTCGAGGGCCACGGCAACTTCCTCGGCGGCGATGCGGGCGAAGATAGCGGCCACGCTGCGTTCCACGGAGAGGATCACATCCCGTGCCGCCTGGTCAAGCGCCTTGGATGAGCGCACTTCAAAGGCCTTGCTGTCTTCCTCGGCCTTGGCCAGCAGGGCCGCGGCATCGGATTCGGCTTGCTTAACCAGTTCCGCAGCCTTGGTTTCGGCATTCTTGACGATCTCGCCGGCCTTGGCGTTGGCCTTGTCGACCCCGTCTTTCTCGATTCGATCCAGCAGGCTCTGTAGTTCTTCGCTCATGATCCCCATCCTGTACTGATGTTTCTAAATTGGCATGAAACTACCACACCGTGGTATGCGCAAAAACACGCACTATGGCACCTTTCCTTACGCCGTGCAAGGGCATGGTGCAAAAACCGGTGATTCTATTCTCCGCAGGGCTCCAGATCGGCCAACTTGCTCAGCAGATCGAACTTCGCAGCGGTCTGCTTATCGGCCTGTGCCATGAGCTCTTTGGACTGCTCCGGCTTCATCTTCTGAAGCACACGGAAGCGGTTCTCCTTGAGCGCCTGCTCGCTGAACGACATGGTCGGCGCCTTGCTGTCGAGTTTCAGCGGGTTCTCGCCCTTGGCCGTCAACGCGGGGTTGTAGCGGTAGAGTGGGAAGCGACCACTGGTCACGACTTCCTTCTGGTTTTCCAGTCCGTTCACCATGTTGATCCCGTGTGCGATGCAGTGGGAGTACGCGATGATGAGGGAAGGTCCGTCATACGCTTCAGCCTCAACGAATGCCTTAACAACCTGGTTGGCATTGGCGCCCATCGAAACGGCCGCCACGTAGATGTTGCCGTAGGTCATGGAGATCATGCCGAGATCCTTCTTGCCGACCGGCTTGCCGGCGGCGGCGAACTTGGCCACGGCACCCAGCGGGGTGGCCTTGGAGGCCTGTCCGCCGGTATTGGAGTAGACCTCCGTATCGACCACGAGCACGTTCACGTTGCGGCCGGAGGCCAGCACGTGGTCGAGACCACCGTAACCGATGTCGTAGGCCCAGCCGTCACCACCGAGAATCCAAACGGACTTCTTGACAAGGTAGTCGGCCACGGAAATGAGCTGACGGCACTCGTCGCAGTCACACGTCTCGAGGGCGGCCTTCAGGTCGGCCACGCGGGCGCGCTGCGCCTCGATGGCTTCCTGGGTCGACTGGTCGTTGCCCAGAACGGCCTCGAGGACCTCCTTGGGCGGGTTCTCGCACTTGCTGTCGGCGGAGAGCAGTCGCTTAACCAGCTCCTCGGCGTACGTCGCGAGGCGATCGACCGTCAGGCGCATACCAAACCCGAACTCCGCGTTGTCTTCGAAGAGGGAGTTGGACCACGTGGGGCCGCGTCCATCTTCACGCTGACAATACGGCGTGGTGGGCAGGTTGCCGCCATAAATGGATGAGCAGCCTGTGGCATTGGCGATATAGGCACGGTCGCCAAAGAGCTGTGAGAGCAGCTTGACGTAAGGTGTTTCACCACAGCCGGAGCAGGCGCCCGAGAACTCAAAGAGCGGCTCGCAGAGCTGGCTGCCCTTGAGTGTGTTGCGGTTGAACGTGCTCGGGTCCAGCAGCGGGAGGCCCAGGAAGAAGTCAAAGTTGGCCGCTTCGCGTTCGCGCAGCGGAATCTGCTCCTTCATCATGATGGCACGCTTGCCGGTCTCCTGCTTGGTTTCCTTGTCGCGTTCGCGACCCGGACAGCGCTGGACGCAGATGCCGCAGCCCGTGCAGTCTTCGGGAGCCACCTGGACGGTGAACTTCATGCGGGCGAAGTCCTTGCCCTTGGCATCGACACTCTGGAACGCCTCGGGGGCGCCCTCGAGTGCATCGGCCGGGTAGGCGTTCGTGCGGATGGCGGCGTGCGGGCAGACGAATGAGCACTGGGCGCACTGGATGCAGAGCGAGGGATCCCACTCCGGCACTTCGGTTGCGATATTGCGCTTCTCAACGCAGGTCGTTCCGGTGGGCCATGAGCCGTCGTCCGGCATGGCGCTGACGGGCAGCGAGTCGCCGTTCTGGCTCATGATAACGCCGGTCACGTTCTTGATGAAGTCGGGCGAATCGGCCGGCACGGGAGGCGGCATGGTCAGGTTGCCGGCCGGGGCATCCGGCACGGTCACTTCCTTCAGCGCGCCCACGGCGCCGTCGACGGCACGGTAGTTCATCTGAACGATCTCGTCGCCCTTCTTTCCGTAGCTCTTCTTGATCGCCTTCTTAAGCGATTCAATCGCCTTGTCGGTCGGCAGAATGCCGGAGATCGCGAAGAAGCAGGTCTGCATGATGGTGTTGATGCGCGCGCCCAGGCCCAGCTCCTTGGCCAGGTGGATGGCATCGATCACGTAGAACTTGATCTTCTTGTCAATGATCTGCTGCGCCATCTCATCCGGCAGGTGCTGCCAGGTGTCTTCGGCACCATAGGGGCTCGCCAGCAGGAAGACAGCGCCTTCCTTGGCATTGGCCAGCATGTCGTACTTCTCGAGGAAGGAGAAGTTGTGACAGGCCACGAAGTCGGCCTTGGTGCAGAGGTAGGGACTGCGGATCAGCTCGGGGCCGAAGCGCAGGTGCGAGGTCGTGATGGCACCGGCCTTCTTCGAGTCATACACGAAGTAGCCCTGGGCGTAGTTGTCGGTGTCGGACCCGATAATCTTGATCGAGTTCTTGTTGGCACCCACGGTGCCGTCCGAACCGAGTCCGTAGAACATGCACTCAAAGCGCGAGCCGGCGTCGACCTGCCAGGACTCATCCCACTCAAGGCTGGACCCGGTGACATCGTCGTTGATGCCGATCGTGAAGTGGTTCTTGGGGTTATCTGTCGCCAGATTGTCATAGACGCCCTTGACCATGGCCGGTGTGAACTCCTTGGAGCCCAGACCGTAGCGGCCGCCAACAACGGTCGGGTAGCCCGACAGATTGCCCTGGCCCTGCTCAAGCGCTTCTCCGAGCGCGGTGCGCACGTCCTGGTAGAGCGGCTCGCCAATGGCGCCCGGCTCCTTGGTACGGTCGAGCACGGCGATGGAGGTGACCGATGCCGGCAGCGATTCCGCGAAAGCCTTGGTGTCGAAGGGACGGTAGAGGCGGACCTTGACGGCACCAACCTTCTCGCCCAACTTGACCATATGTTCCACGGTTTCGTGCACCGTGTCGGCGCCCGAGCCCATGATGATCACGACACGCTCGGCATCCGCGGCGCCCATGTAGTCGAAGAGGTGGTACTGGCGGCCGGTCAGCGTGGCCAGCTTGTCCATGGCGGCCTGTACGGTAGCCGACGTGGTCTCGTAGTATTTGTTGACCGTCTCGCGGCCCTGGAAGTAGACGTCCGGGTTCTGCGCGGTTCCGCGGATGATCGGGCGGTCGGGGGTCATGCCGCGCGTACGGTGGGCGATGGCCTTGTCCTCATCGATCATCTGGCGGATGATGTCCTGGGTGACCATATCGATCTTCTGGATTTCATGAGAAGAACGGAATCCATCGAAGAAGTGCACGAACGGCACGCGCGACTCGAGCGTGGCCGCATGCGCTACGAGGGCAAGGTCGCCAATCTCCTGGACGCTGGCTGAGGCGAGCATACCGAAACCGGTCTGCCGCACGGACATGACGTCCGAGTGGTCGCCGAAGATCGACAGCGCCTGCATGGCCAGTGAACGGGCCGAGACATGAAAGACCGTGCTGGTGAGCTCACCGGCGATCTTGTACATGTTCGGGATCATGAGGAGCAGGCCCTGCGAGGCTGTGAAGGTCGTACAGAGAGCGCCCGATGTGAGGGCCCCGTGGACGGCACCGGCGGCGCCACCTTCAGACTGCATCTCAACGACCTCCGGGATCGTGCCCCAGATGTTCGTCTTGCCCGCTGCACTCAGCTCATCCGCCAGTTCGCCCATCGGTGAGGATGGGGTAATGGGGTAGATGGCGCAGATTTCACTGACGGCATGGGCCACGGTGGACGCGGCGGCATTTCCGTCGATCATCAGCATATTCTTCTCAGCCATGGACTCTTCTCCTTACCCGCCTCTCGCTCGGGCATGTTCAGCACTGTATATAGTAAGGTATTAGAGGCTGGCGCGAACCGACTCAAGCTGGCCGGCGCTACCGAGGACCTCATTCTTGTGGACGATGTACTTGGCATACTCAGCCATGAAGACCTTGCCGGCGGGACGCAGGTCGAAGACTTCCGGATCATCGCGGAACGACTCGCGGTGCACGCGGCACCATACCAGGCGGCCGTCGGTATCGATGTTGACCTTGGTGACGCCCATGGTCGAGGCCTTCGTGATCTGTGCTTCGTCGACGCCCTTGGCGCCCTTCATCTCGCCGCCGGCGGCGTTGATGCGCTCGACTTCGTCCTGCGGGACGGAGCTGGAACCGTGCATGACCATCGGGAATCCGGGTAGCAGCTTGGCGATGTCTTCAATCACGTTGAAGTGCAGGCCCTGTCCGCCAGTGAACTTGTAGGCGCCGTGGCTGGTGCCGATGGCGCAGGCCAGGCTGTCACAGCCGCTGCGCTCGACGAATTCCTTTACTTCCTTCGGGTCGGTCAGCTTGGCATCGGCCTCGTCGACCGAGACATGCTCTTCAACACCACCCAGCTTGCCAAGCTCGGCTTCAACCGAGATGCCTTTGGCGTGAGCGGCGTCAACAACGCGCTTCGTGATGGCGATGTTCTCGTCAAAATCCTCGGCGCTGGCATCGATCATGACCGAGCTGTAGAAGCCGCTCTCAATGCAGTCATAACAGGTCTGCTCGTCACCGTGGTCGAGATGGACCGCGAAGACGGCATCCGGGAAGATCTCGTCCGCGGCGCGGATCATGGCTTCGAGCAGGATCTTGTCCGTGTAGCCGCGGGCGCCCTTGGAGAGCTGGACAATGAAAGGGGCCTTGCTGTCCATGTTGCCGCGGAACAGACCCATGATCTGCTCGGCGTTGTTAATATTGTAAGCGCCGACCGCATACTTGCCATATGCATGTGCGAATAGTGCCTTTGTGGATACGATCATTGTGAGTCCTTTCTGATTATGTGTAGATACACTTCTGCCGCAAAAGTTGAAAGCGGCGCACTATACGGGGGGGTAGCGCTGAGGTCAAGCCGGATTCGCCCGGATTCGGCAGCGGGGAGCGTGAAATCTACTCCTCCAGCAGATCTCCCCGCTTGATCGTGGGTGCGGTCATCGTGATCTGGCGGGAGCAATGCGAACAGGTATAGCTTTTGGCGCCATAGGCCTCCACGGCGTGGCCGCAGAAGGGGCAGCTGCCGTCACGCAGTTGATCGGCTTGCGGGATGCTCTCAAGGATCGTGTCGAGACGAAGTGTCTTGTTTCCGAAACCGGGGGGGTGGGGGCCCGAATGCGCCTTTTGGGTGCGCGGACGGGCCGGGACGGGCAACGTTTCTCCACACTCGGGACATTCCAGCTTCCGCCCATCCAGCTCGTCGTAGAAGTCGGCGTCGAGCTTCATATTGACGCCGCAGGCGGAGCAAATGAGGATTGACGTTTCCGGAATGCTCATCTTCTCCTCACAGGCGGGGCAGAAGAAAGTGGCTCCGCCGAGAGATTCGGGACATGAATAGACCGCAGCGCAGGCGGGACAGGGAAACACCAGAACCGGTTCAGGAGCGAGGACGGTTTGCCCGCAGTCGGGGCAGGGGAAGGTCCTGCCGACCGCATCAGCCCCTACGCAGCAGTGTTTGCCGCAGTTGCCGCATTCAAACAAGATATCCATTCACTATCCCTTTGCTTTAAGAAGAAGCACAACCACCACGATGACGGCAAGCATCAGGTAGAAGAGCGTCTGAACGGGAATGTCGGGGCGCCACCGCTCCGTGCGCACGCGCTCGGCTTTCTTGGGTTTTGATCGCGGACGCTTGAGTAGCTCCTGTTCCTGTAACAGCTCAGCCGAGGTAACCGCCGCGGTGACCGCGGGCAGGACGTCGGCATTTTCGTCCGTAATTCCAATCGCATCCGCCGGCGAGATGGTCTCCCACACATCGCCAATGGCATCGTCATCAATCATGACGTCCTCGGGCCGTAGGCCATCGGCAGGCGGCCCGGGATGTGGCTCGGTCACCGCGGTAACATTGGTGTCGGGAGTGGGGGCAGGTGCGGCCCACAGGTCAGCCATGCCGATCATTAAGAGGCAGATCACAAAGCAGATGCACAGGGCTTTCATGAGGCCTAGCATAACCATTGCAGGCCGAGAGACAATCATCTTCTGTTGGATCCCTGCATTTTTTGGAGGCCCGGACAGCGGCAGCAGCAGGGCTCTATCGTCAAGGGACTGTTGCCCAAAAGGAGATCCCTCGACTTCGCTCCCGCCGTCGCCCGCTGGGCTATGGCGGGCAGGCGGGATGACAGTTCAGGAATCAGAGAGTTTCATAAGGAATTGTCATGCTGAGCTTGTCGAAGCATCTCCTCTGAGTGACCCAGATGGTTTGGGCAACACGCCGTCAAGCTTGCAGCATGTGGTCAATCTCGCCGCTCTCAATGAGTGCTGAAAGCTCTTTCCACCCTTTGATGTGGCGGTCACCGATCATCATCTGCGGGACGAAGTCGGCGGTGCCGAAACGGGCCTTGAAACGACGGCCGTTGTCGTCGTCCGCCCAGTCGCCCTCGCGCCATTTCACCTCGTAGGACTCAAACGGTATGCCGCGCCCTTTGAAGTAGTCCATGGCGTCGTGGCAGGCACCGCATAGCTGGGAGTAGTAGATCTCGATCTTTGGCATGCGGGGAGTGTAGAGCGCAAAGGTGCCGGGTCAAGGCACAAGATTGCCGCTGCGGATGTCGATGACCGTGTTGGTCGGCATGAGACTATGCGGTGAGAGATGAATCGCGGCCCCTGCGGTGTCGAGCGTCAGGCGAGTGACCTGGTCGGCGGGGATGCGCAGGCGGATCCGTCCACCGCTTCGGAAGAACCACCCGGACTTCGAGCACTGCAAGTCGGCAAGGCGGTTGCCATGCGTCTCGACGATCTCCATGCGGGAACTGAAGGCGGCGCCGGCGAAGCCGCGGCCAAGGAGTTCGCCTTCGATGCGCAGTGGGGCCTGTTGAACAAAGGTCACGTCCACCTCCGCGCCGGCCGTTGTGATGCGGACGGCTTCAGGGTGATTCTCCGCTGTGAGCTGGTGGCAGAACGAGCGATAGACCGGCGAGATCGTCAGGACCAGGGCCTGGATGAGCGCGGGGACTACAACCAGCATGGCAATCGCGCCCCACGGGCGCCGCGGATGCTGCTGCGCGTCGCGTCCGTCCTCGTAGGCGGGCACGTTCAGGACGAAGTAGTATACCAGCAGGTTGACGCTGAACATCACGGCAGCCGACCAGGCCACATCCGATGCAAAATGTCCGCCCACCCGAATGCGCGCCAGGCCAATGGCGGTGCCTATGGCCAGCCCCCCCAGCAGCGAGACGAAGGCCCGGCGTGGGCGGTCACGGCGCAGCAGGAAGTAGAAGGCTGTTAGGTAGTAGCCGATGGCGCTGTGACCGGATGGAAACGACCGGCCGCGCCCGGCTTCACCCGGAACCAGGGCGGAGTGGAATTCCAGCCAGCCTCCAAACTCGATGAGCTGCGCCGGCTTGGGGCGTCCCCAGTTCATCTTGAAGATACCTTCAACGATGAGGCCCGCACCGAGCCATAGGGCCAGGAGCAGGTAGATGCTCCGGATGCGGGCGCGAGCGCCGCAGACGTGCAGGGCGCTTAAGAGCAGCATGACCATGCAGGCCGGAATGACGACGGCCAGAATGAGCGGAGGCGCATCGTAGAGCCACTGCCAGGGCTGCTGTGTCGGGTCCGGCCAGCCCGGGTCCGCGCGCGCAAAGAACCAGCGCGTAATTTCCAGGTCGATCGTTCGCTGCGAAAGAACAATGCTGATGATGATCAGGGCGGCCGCGAGGATGAGGTCGGTGCGCCAATAGCGGCGATAGAGCTGAATGCGGGAACGAAGCGAAGCGTCCACGCGATCCTTCGTGTCGGTGGCTTTGTTCGCTTGGGCCTCTTTCAGCATGCGGCGAACGGTGAAAAGGTCGGCCAGGGCTTGCTTCAGGCGACCGCGATTCGTGTACTTGCTCTGTCCGCCGCTGCGGGGACGATGGTTGACGGGGAGTTGATGGATCGTAGCGCCCCGCATCTTGAGAAGAGCAGGGATGAAGCGGTGCATGCCGGGGCGATCCAGGGGCAGGCCGCTCGCGAAGGAGCGCTTGATGGCTTTGAGGCTGCAGCCGGAGTCTCGTATGCCATCATGCAGGACGGCGCGGCGGACGGCGTTGGCCACAACCCCAGCGATGCGTTTGCGGATGGTATCCTTGCGGCCCCGACGATAGCCGCAGCAGGCGTCGCACTGCTGCAGGGCATCGATGAGGCGTGGAATGTCGGCGGGGTCATTCTGGCCGTCGGCATCCATGAGCACCACGTGTGTACCGTGGGCCTGGCGAAAGCCGGCGCTGAACGCCGCCGTCTGTCCCGCACGAGCCTGGAGCGAGATGACACGCAGGGCCGGGATCTGATCCATCAGCCCGGTCAGGATATCTCCCGTGCGATCGGTCGATCCGTCGTCAACGGTGATGATCTCGTAGGAAGCTTCCATGGCGTCCAGGACGCCGGCGGCTTCCTCAATCGTGGCCGTGATGCACGGTTCCTCGTTGAAGACCGGTATGATGAGGGTGATATCCAATCGAGCCTGGTTCCCTGGGTGCGTTGTTTCCGGAGGGCCCTCTTGGAACTCGATCATTCCTGACGAAATCCAACAAGGGCCCGCACGAGTAGGTCTGAGTGAATCACGTGGACTTCGCTGCAATCAAGTGCAAAGCGTGACGGTGTGGTTTTTGATCGGCAAATGTTGGCGATATGACCGTCTATAAGGTAGGGTGCTGACTCGTGAGCAACCGTATACACCTTTACATCCACGTGCCTTTCTGCAGCGGCAAATGTGCCTATTGTGCGTTCTACTCAGTGCCGTACGAGTCGACACTGGCCGACCGCTTTCTCGATGCCCTTGAGCGTGAGCTGGATGGGTGGCCCCCAGAGGCAAAGGCCGCGGGCTGCGAGACGCTCTATATAGGGGGGGGCACGCCGTCGGTGCTTTCGGAATCACAGTGGGAGCGCCTCCTTTCCATTCTACGCCCGGTTACCCGGGGCGGCGTGCAGGAGTGGACCGTGGAGGCCAATCCGGGGGCGCTGAGAGCTGCGACCGTTAAGAGTATGGATGTTGCCGGTGTCAATCGGATCAGTATGGGGGTCCAGTCCTTTGATGATGCCATCCTTGAAACCATCTGCAGACGTCACAGTGCCGCCGATGTTGCTGCGGCCCTGGACGTGGTGCGTGCGGCCGGCATATCGAATGTCGGCTTGGACCTCATTGCGGGACTCCCCGGTGTGGATGCGAATGGATGGCTCTCGACACTGACCGAAGCCGTGGCGCTGGATCCGGCGCACCTGTCGGTCTATGCCCTTGGCCTGGAGCCGGGAAGCAGGCTGTATCGCCAGTCCAGGGCAGGGGAGGTCGTGGTGCCGCATGATGACGCCGTGACGGCATCGCTCAACCAGGCGGAGGCCGTACTCGCTGGCAAGGGCTACCGGCGCTACGAGATATCCAACTACGCCAAACCTGGCCGTGAGTGCCTGCATAACCTATCGTGCTGGCGGGGAAACGACTATGTTGGTCTTGGTCCGGCTGCTTCGTCGCGTGTAGGTCTGAACCGCTCGACCCACAAGGCCGATCTGGATGCCTACTGTGCGGCACTGGAGGCAGGTTCTCTTCCGCCGGCGGAGCGGGAGTGTGTTGATGAGCGTACCGACCTGTGTGAACGCCTCATCTTTGGCCTGCGCCTGGAAGAAGGGGTTGCGTTCAGGTCCCGCTGCGATGACGCGGGGGCAGTAGGCAGAGCATTGTGGGAGAGGTGGCAGCCTGGGCTGAAGACTCTATGTGAGCAGGGACTCCTGCTTCAATCAGGTGATTGCTGGAAAGCCACCCGCCGCGGCCACGAGGTACTCGATTCTGTACTGGCACAGTTGGTGGGGTCTAGCGGCGACGATAACGGTTAACGGCGTGTTACTCAAACTATCAGGTCTGCTCAAAGGAGATGCTTCGACAAGCTCAGCATGACAACTTCTTAGGATACTCGGTGATTCTGGAACTGTCATCCCGCCTGCCCGCCATAGCCCAGCGGGCGACGGCGGGAGCGAAGTCGAGGGATCTCCTTTTGGGCAACACGCCGTCAACACTAAGAGTCCAAACGTCGTGAACCGCCTATCGCGGTGCACCGAAAAGCACCGAAAAGGTTTCACATTCGCTCTTGCGGCCACTACGTCATCTACGATATGTTCCACGGTTTGAAGCAGTTGGGATTGCTCTGCCTGGGGGTGGAGAATGACGGTTCCGGCTAGAAGGTAAATAACAAGGTAACAGAACAACAAAACAAATAACATGGAAACAACGGAAGCAACAAAAGAACAGGTGGACTTTGAGGCCGTGGATTTCAGCGCGGGTGACCGCGAGAGCATGGCACAGCTTTACGAGCAGACTCTCAAGGATTTCAAAGAGGGGTCGATCGTAACGGGCAAGGTTCTGGAGATCCGGAACAACGAAGTCCTGATTGACATCGGCTACAAGTCTGAAGGTGTCGTCTCGGCCCACGAATTCAGGAACCTTGAAGAGGTGCTGATTGGCGACGAGCTGAACGTACTGCTGGCAGAGATCGAAGATGACAACGGCATGGTTGTCCTCAGCAAGCAGCAGGCCGATGAGAAGATTCAGTGGGAGCGTGTGCTGTCCTCGTTCGGCGAGGGTAGTGTGATCGAAGGCGAGGTCAAAACGCGCGTACGCGGTGGTCTGATTGTCGACGTGGATGGTATCGAGGCGTTCCTTCCCGGTTCGCAGATCGATGTGATCCCTGTACACAACACGGACAGCCTGCTCAACCAGCGGTTCGAGTTCAAGATCCTCAAGATCAGCGAAGAGCGTCGCAACATCATTCTGTCGCGCCGCGAACTGATCGAAGAGCGCCTGCGCTCCAAGCGCAAGGAACTGATGGAATCGATCGAAGTAGGCCAGCGTATTGTCGGCAAGGCCAAGAATATTACCGATTTTGGGGTCTTTGTAGACCTCAATGGCATGGACGGACTCCTCCATATCACGGATATGAGCTGGGGTCGCATCCGTCACCCGTCCGAGATGGTGAACGTGGGCGAGGAGATCGAGGTCGTGATCCTCGACATCGACCGCGATCGCGAGCGGATCTCGCTGGGACTGAAGCAGTCGCAGCCGAATCCGTGGGAAGACATCGAGGCGCGCTACCCGGTGGGCAGCCGTCTGCGCGGCAAGGTCGTCAACCTGGTGCCGTACGGTGCTTTCGTAGAGATCGAGCAGGGCGTCGAGGGCCTTGTGCACGTTTCGGAGATGTCGTGGACCAAGCGCGTGGCGCGGGCATCGGACGTGGTGCAGGTCGGCGACGAAGTCGATATCGTTGTATTGGGCGTGAATATCGAGGAGCAGAAGATTGCGCTCGGCATGCGTCAGACCGAGGACAACCCCTGGGATACGGTTCAGTCCCGCTACCCGGTGGGGTCACGTGTACACGGCAAGATTCGCAACTTCACCTCCTACGGCGCCTTCGTGGAACTCGAGGATGGTATCGATGGCATGATTCACGTGTCCGATATGTCCTGGACCCGCAAGATCAATCATCCTTCCGAGTTGCTCTCGAAGGACGAGGAAGTTGACGCCGTGGTGCTGGAAGTGGATCCGGGCAACAACCGAATCAGCCTGGGTCTCAAGCAGGCCGCTGAAGATCCCTGGACCAGCGTGGTCAGCAAGTTCAAGGTTGGCGACAAGGTCAGCGGCAAGGTCACCAAGGTGGCCTCGTTCGGTGCCTTTGTTGATATCGGCGAGGGTGTGGACGGACTGGTCCATATCTCCCAGCTCAGCGACAGCCATGTGGAACGCGTCAAGGACGTGATCGATGTAGGCGACGATGTTGAGGCGCGTATCGTACGGATCGATCGTGGCGAACGCCGCGTGGGTCTGAGCATCAAGGCCGGCGAGATTCCGGACGACGAGTTCGAGGCCAACAAGGACGAGGTCCTTGACGGGCTGCGTCCGGGTGAGCACATGGTTGACCTGGCAGGCGCCTTTGACGAGGCACTGGGCGTGACCCCCGCGGCCGAGGAATGGACGCCCGGTGGGGCCGACCCTTCATCTGACGACTCCGCCGCAGCAGGGGACGCTCCTGCCGAAGAGACTTCGGCTGAAGCACCGGCTGAAGCACCGGCAGAGGCTGCCGCTGAAGAGACTGCTGAAGCCCCTGCTGAAGCAGCAGCAGAAGCAGCAGCAGAGGAGGCTCCCGTAGAGGAGCCGCCCGCAGAAGCTGAAGAAGCTGTGACTGAAGCGGAAGAGACCGCTGAGGTCGCCGAAGAGGCTGCCGAAGAGGCCCCGGCTTCGTCCGAGGACTCCGCGGAGGCAAGCGAAGAGCCCGCCGAGGAGGCGGACAAGCCCAAGGCATAGAAACAGGCCCTTAGAGCGGGCGCTCCGGTCGTCCGGAGCGTCCGCTATTTTTTTGGGGAGGTGCGCCATGAAGAACGTGCTGGATATTCTGAAGGAACGCGGTCTGTTTGAGGACTGCACGAACCCGGAGGTTGGCGAGGTGCTTTCGAAGCCGGGCGTGGTTTATGCCGGGTTCGACCCGACGTCCGACAGCCTGCAGGCCGGTAACCTGGTCACGATCCTGGTCTTGTCCCACTTCCAGCGTTGCGGGCACCGTGTTGTGGCCTTGGTGGGCGGCGCCACCGGGATGATAGGCGATCCTTCCGGCAAAACGAGCGAGCGAACGCTCCTGACCCCGGAACAGGTAGAGAAGAACCTTGAAGGCATCAGGGAGAACCTGTCGCGTTTCCTCGATTTCGCGCATCCCACAGCGCCGGCGCAGATTCTGAACAACCACGATTGGCTCGGGGGCTTCACCTTTCTCGATTTCCTGCGCGACGTGGGGAAACACTTCCGTATGGGTACCATGCTGGGGCGGGAGAGCGTGCGGGCGCGTCTGGCCAGCGAGTCGGGGATGAGTTTTACGGAGTTCAGCTACGCCCTGCTGCAGGGGTACGATTTCCTGCACCTGTTCGACAGTGAAGGCTGTCGTTTCCAGGTAGGCGGGTCCGACCAGTGGGGAAACATCACGGCCGGCACGGAGCTGGTGCGCAAACTGCGAAGCGAGGAAGTCTACGGCATAACGACGCCATTGGTATGCGACAGTGCGGGGCAGAAGTTCGGAAAGAGCGAAGGCAACGCGGTTTATCTCGATCCACGCAAGACATCGCCCTACGACTTCTACCAGTTCTTCTTTCGGACGACCGATGCCGACGTTGTGCGTTTCCTGAAGATCTTCACGTTCCTCACAATCGACGCGATTGCCGAATTGGAACAGACCGTCAGGGAGGCGCCCGAGAAGCGCGAGGCGCAGCGACGGCTGGCCGAAGACGTGACCCGCACGGTACACGGCGAAGCCGGGCTTCAGGTAGCCCTGCGCGCGAGCGAGGTCCTCTTCGGGGGATCGATCGAAGGCCTCAGCGCAGCCGATCTCGCAGCGATCTTCGCCGATGTGCCGTCAGTCGAATTGACGCGAGGCGACGTGGTAGGTTCCCCGGCAATCGACGTGGCTGCAGCCGCTGGTCTCTGCCAGAGCAAAGGAGCTGCCAGACGCCTGGTGCAGAGCGGCGGACTCTATCTCAACAATGTTCGCGTCGCCGGTATAGAGACGACGGTCCAACCGGATGACCTCGTGGACGGTGAAGTCGCCGTGCTGCGCTCGGGCAAGAAGAACTTCCACCTGGTCAAGGTGTTGGGCGACGCATAGACACAAGAAGGGCAACCTTCTGTAAACTTGGTGCCTTCGTGTCTTAGTGGTTGCATTTGACTGCTGATGATGGGCGGCTATGAAAAAGGGCGACATTCTTATTGCGGGTGCTCGCGAGCACAATCTCAAGGGTATCACGGTTCGGATCCCGCGCGATAAGCTGACGGTTATCACCGGGTTGAGCGGCTCGGGCAAGTCCTCGCTGGCGTTTGATACACTCTATGCCGAGGGGCAACGCCGCTACGTGGAGAGTCTGTCGGCCTATGCGCGCCAGTTCCTGAAGCAGATGCAGAAACCCGAGGTCGACACGATCGAGGGGCTGTCACCGGCGATATCCATTGAGCAGCGCACCGCGGGCTCGAATCCGCGATCCATTGTTGCCACCACCACAGAGATTCACGACTACCTGCGCCTGCTTTATGCCGGCATTGGCATTGCCCACTGCCCCAAGTGCGGCGAGCGCGTGGCACGACAGAGTGCTGAGCAGATCGTGGATGCCTTGATGGCGTATCCTGACCGGACCCGGATTTCGCTTCTCGCACCGCTGGTTCGCGACCGCAAGGGCCGGCATGAAGGCGTCTTTGAAGTGGTGGCGAAGCAGGGATTCGTACGGGTACGGGTGGATGGCGAGATCTACGAAGTGGACGAGGTGCCCCGCCTGGATGCCAAGCGCAAGCACGCGATCGATGTGGTGATCGATCGCCTTATTATTACGAGCCGCATTCGGACGCGTCTCACGGACTCCGTTGAAACGGCCCTGGGCCACGGTCATGGTATCATCAAGGTTCTGCACAGTCCGGATGGCGAGGCGTGGAGCGAGACCCTGTTCTCCGAGAAGCATGCCTGTGCCGATTGCGGGATCAGCTTTGATGAGCTGACGGCGCGCAGCTTCTCGTTCAACAGTCCGTACGGGGCCTGCCCCACATGCTCCGGACTGGGTACGCAGCAGGTCTTCGATGAAGATCTTATTGTGCCGGACAAATCGCTGTCGATCGAGGCGGGCGCCATCAAAGGCTGGCGCCGCGGCGGACGCCGACTGATTCTGCACTATAAGCGCCTGCTGCGCGGTGTGGCGAAGCACTACAAGATCGATCTGGATAAGCCCTACGAGAAGCTGTCTGCCGCGCAGCGGGAGGTCCTGATGATGGGGTCGGGCGAGGAGGAGATCGAGCTCGGCTATTGGCGGGGTGGGGCCTACCGCAAGCACAAGAAGCCGTTTGAAGGCGTTATTCCGAACCTGGCGCGTCGCTTTGAGACCACCGATAGCGATACGGCGCGGCAGACCTTGCGGCAGTACATGACCCGGCAGGGGTGTCCCTCCTGCAAGGGCGCGCGGCTGAAGCCCGAAATCCGCGCCTGTACGGTGGCCAGGCAGTCGATTGTGGATGTGTGCGAGATGTCGCTGGGCGATTGCCTCGCGTTCTTCAAGGGATTGAAGCTGAAGAAGCAGGAGAAGGTGATTGCCGGCGAGGTGCTCAAAGAGATCGTGGCACGACTGAGCTTCATGGTGAAAGTAGGCCTCGACTACCTCACGCTTGACCGGGAGAGCGGCACGCTCTCGGGGGGCGAGATGCAGCGCATTCGGCTCGCCACGCAGATTGGATCCGGACTGGTGGGGGTGCTGTATGTGTTGGACGAGCCGACGATCGGCCTGCACCAGCGTGACAACGAGCGGCTGATTCAGATGCTGCAGTCACTGCGCGATGCCGGCAACACGGTGGTGGTGGTGGAGCATGACGAGGCCACGATCCGGGCTGCGGACTATGTGATCGACCTGGGGCCGGGGGCGGGGCGCCACGGCGGCGAGGTGATCTATGCGGGCAAAGCGGACAGGCTGCTTGAGTGTGAGGCTTCGCTGACGGCGCGCTACATGAATGGTGAGGCCTCAATTCACGTGCCTTCCAAGCGACGCCGCGCGACACGCACAGCCCTGGGGATCGTAGGCGCCTCGCAGAACAACCTGAAGAACATCAGTGTACGAATTCCGCTGGGGCTTTTCGTTTGTATCACCGGCGTATCAGGCAGCGGCAAGAGCACCCTCGTGGACGATATTCTGCGCCGCGCCCTCTTTCGCCATTTCTATGCATCGCGTGAACGCCCCGGCAAGCACAAGCGGGTCACCGGACTGGATAAGCTGGACAAGGTGATCGTGATTGACCAGTCGCCGATTGGGCGCACACCGCGCAGCAACCCGGCAACCTACACGGGCGCCTTCTCGGCTATTCGAAACCTGTTTGCCGCTACGTCTACAGCCAAGGTGCGCGGCTATGGTCCGGGCCGCTTCAGTTTCAATGTCAAGGGCGGGCGCTGTGAGACCTGTAAAGGGGATGGTATTCTGAGGCTCGAGATGCATTTCCTTCCCGATGTGTATGTGACGTGCGAGCAGTGTCGCGGGGGGCGCTACAATATGGAGACGCTCGAGGTGCTCTACAAGGGGCTGAACATCTCGCAAGTGCTCGAACTCACGGTGGATGATGCCCTGGAATTCTTCTCGGCCGTGCCCGGCATCGCGCGCAAACTGAGAACACTCTCCGAGGTCGGCCTGGGGTACCTGCACCTGGGGCAGCCGGCCACAACGCTATCGGGCGGCGAGGCCCAGCGGATCAAGCTCTCCTCAGAACTCAGCAAGAAGTCGACCGGCCAGACAATGTACCTGCTGGACGAACCGACGACCGGGCTACATTTTGCGGATACACACAAGCTTCTGCAGGTGCTGCAGCGACTGCGCGATGCGGGGAACACGGTGGTGGTGATTGAACATAACCTCGACGTGATCAAGACGGCAGACTATATCATTGATCTTGGACCCGAAGGTGGCGCGGCAGGAGGCGAGGTGGTGGCCAAGGGGACACCCGAGGATATCGCGGCCTGCGAGGCGTCACATACGGGACGGTTCTTGAGAGAGGTGCTGGGGAAAAGTGATCAGTGATCAGTACTCAGTGATCAGTGGATTATGGATAAAGACTTTATTTTTCGATGGGTGCTGATGTCCACGCTGGGCGCCGTGTTGGTCTGCTGCGCACTGCCTGCTGATGCCAAAGTCAGCGCTGACGAGCGGGCGGGACTGCTGGCAGCGGGGCGTGCGGCACTTGAGGACGAGTTGCCCCAGGTGGCGGAGAAACAGCTGCGTCGCTATATCGATCTAGCCAGGAAAGACAAAGATATCTCTGCAGAGAGTGAGGCGGCCGGCATCCTGTTGGCGCGAGCGTTGCATGCGCAGGAGAAGCACGATGCTATCCTGGAGTTTCTGAAGCCGCGTGACCGCTGGGTCAAGAAGTGGAAACAGCAGGATGCTGTAAGCTTCTGGCGCGGCATGGCGCTGCATGGCGCGGGGCGCGCAGACGAGGCATTGGCCGAGATTGCTCAATGGGTTTCGACGCCGCCAGATAGTCGCGATGAAGGACGAATCGACCGGCTGAGGGGATGGTGTCTGCTCAAGCAGAAGCGGGTGGATGAGGCCGTTGAGGCGTTTGCGCTTTTTGACAAGGCGTTTCCTGACTCCCCGGAGCGTGGAGAGAACCTGCTGGATTGGGGCAAGGCACTCGTTGGCGCCGCGCGATACAGTGAGGCACGTGCGGTACTGGAGCGACTGGATCCGAAACGGCATGAGCCACGCCTGGTACGTGACGGCCGGTTCTGGTTGGGAGGCGCGCTGAAGGGCGAGGGCGCGGCGGATAAGGCTGTGGAAGTGTTCATGTCGGTTGCGGGAGATGAAGCGGCTCCTGCCGGGCTGCGGGCGGGGGCCTACCGTGCTGTGGCAGAGGTGGAGGAGCATCGCAGTCGGCTGTCCGAGGCCGTGGTGGCACTGCGTACGGGAATGGAACTGGCGGGCGATACGCCGTCTGCTCTCGGAGCGCGCTACAACCTGGGGCGCCTTCTTCTGCTGCAGGGGCGTCACGAGGAAGCCGTGCCTCTGTTGAAGGCCGCGATTGCAGCAGATCCCAGCAGCGAGACATCGCGCCATGCTCAGCTTACGCTTGGGAACGCCCTCTTGCAGGGGGGGCAGCATGCGGAGGCGGCGGAGGAGTTCCAGTACTACCTCGAAACCTACACGGACAGGCCCGGCCAGGCCGATGCAGCCTTTGGTCGCGGATCGGCTCTTTTTGCACAGGGGCGCCTGGCCGAGTCGGCCATGGCATTTGAAAAGGCATTTGGTCTCTACAGCAACGATGTGAAGCGTGCGCAGAGCCTGTTCAGGGAAGGGGATGCCTACCTTGGCAATAGCCAGCACGGCCTGGCAGCGGAGGCCTACGCCAAGGTAGTCGATCTGTTTCCCGCCTCCAATCTTGCGCCGGGGGCCCTGTACCAACGCGGCGAAAGCCTGGCCCGGACCGGCAATGAAGCGGAGGCCGAGGCGGTGTTCCGGTCGCTCACAGAGACCTATCCCGACCACGCGGTCGCCGAGGAGGCCATGCATCGACTGGCAGGGCTGAAGGAAGATGCGGAAACATGGCAAGAGGCCATAGATATCTACGACGCGGCCATGGCGACTTACTCGAACGGCCTGTTCTACGCGGAAGCGCTGTATGGTCGCGGCTCGGCGAACTTTCGGCTGTTCCGGTTCGCGCTTGCCCTGGCTGACTTCGAGCGGATAGGTCGCCAGTTCTCTGATAGTGCCGTAGCCGAGCGCGCCGCTTTCAAGCAGGCGATGTGTCTCCACTGGATGGGGCGCGACGAGGAAGCCATTGCCGTGTGTCACGCATTTGCAGAAGCCCGTCCCGATTCGGAGCTTCTGCCGGATGTGCTCTACTGGTTGGGCAAGTCGAACTTCAATCGCGGTGCCTACGGGGCTGCCGAGAAGCATTTTGCCACCTTCCAGTCCAAGTTCAGCGATCACCCGCTGGCGGATGACAGCCTGTTGTGGGCTGGACGGGCTGCGGCGCGGCAGAACGAGTATGTGCGCGCCATCGAAATACTGGCCAGGATGTTTAAGCTGTACCCGGACAGCGATAAGATGGCCGAAGGCCGATTCGCGCAGGCCAATGCATTTGTCGAGTTGGCGAACTACTCGGCCGCCATCCTGATCTATGACGAGATCATCAACAAGTACTCGGCAAGCGGTCTGCTGGGGGCTGCGTGGGGGCGCAAGGGCGATTGTCAGTTCACGCTGGGCGCCGCGGATCCCAAGCGGTACCAGGAAAGCATCGAATCCTATCGGGTTGTGGCCAACAGTCCGGATGCCTCGCCTGACGAAGTGCTGCAGGCCTCCTACAAGATTGGTCGTTGCCTTGAGAAAATGGACCGCATTGACGAGGCGCTTGAGCAGTATTATGCCAAGGTGATTGTCCAGTATCTACGCGAAAGCGAGAAGGGCGTCTGGCACAATGAGGCGGCCAAGGTCTGGTTCACGCGGGCGGCTTTCAGCACGGCGGATATTCTGGAGTCACGCGAGGACTGGCGGGGAACGGTGCGCATACTTGAGCGCGTGGCCAAGGCTGATGTGCCGGCGGCCGAGGAGGCCAAGGAGCGTATCGGCAAGATCCGATCGGATCGTTGGTGGCTGTTTTATTAGTGTAGTGACTGAGGCGTTCGCATGAAGATCGCCTGTCATTTCGAGCGGAGCGAAGCGAAGTCGAGAAATCTCCAACGTGTTGAACGCCACGGAGATCCCTCGGCTTCGCTCGGGATGACATCGTTGAGATGTTTATGGGTGGACTAGTCAATCAGGGGTACCAGGGATCAGAGCACAGAGATCTAGAGGGATAGGGGGAACAGATGGTTGAGTTGTTTTCACAAGGGGGACCGGTGCTGTGGATCATCATGGTGTGTGGTGTGGTGGCGCTCGTGGTGTTCATTGAGCGGTCCCTGCATTTGCACCGCGCACGGATCCGGTTTGAGGACTTTCTGAAGGGCATCTTCAACATTCTGCGCAGGCGCAACATCGAAGAGGCGTTGGCTATCTGTGAGGAAACGCCGGGACCGGTGGCCTATATTGTGCGCATAGCCATACTGCACCGTTCCGCCGACCGCGAGGCCATGCGCACGGCCATCCAGGATGCGGGCTCGGCTGAAATATCGAGGCTGGAACGTCGGCTGGTCATTGTGGCCACGGTCGCGCAGATTGCGCCGCTGCTGGGGTTGCTGGGCACGGTTCTCGGGATGGTGAACTGCTTGCTCACGCTCTATGCCTCGGCACCGCTGGTGCAGAGCGCGGATATTCTTGGCGGCGTGATGCATGCCTTGTTGACAACGGGAGCGGGCCTGATGGTGGCTATCCCATGCTACGTGGCGTTCAACCTGCTCGTACTCAAGATCGATCGACTGGTTCTGGACATGGAGATGGCGAGTTCGGAGATTGTGTCGTTCCTGCAGGAACAGCGCAGCGGTGATGAGGAGACCCCATGACCGTTGACCGTGACAGGGCCACATGGAGCATCAAGGGGCTGCGCACACGCTATGCCCCCAAAAGCCGACTGGGGCACGGTATGATCAGCATCGCGCCCTGGTTGGACTTCGTGCTGCTGCTTCTCCTGTTCGGACTTCTCAATTCCAACCTGGTGCTTCAGCCTGGCGTGGTGGTGTCGTTGCCGGATGCGCCTTTCAGGCAGGGCACGGGGATGGATATGGTTGCGGTAGTGCTGTCGGTGCCGGACACAGAGAGCGGCCGTTCAGAGGTCATTGTGTTTTTCGACGACGAACGCTTCATGCTGGGCAAGGAAGAGCAGATAAACGCATTTGCGCAAGCGCTTGCGGAGCACCGGAAGGATCATCCCGATGCGCCGCTCGTTCTGCAGGCTGATAAGGGCATCCCGCAGGGATCCATCATGGAGATCGTAAACATTGCCTCCGGGGTCGGCGTTAAGAAGGTCAATCTGGCCATCCGTCCGCGCTAGTGTCCTGTATCAGAATGAGGTCGGTAGAACTGGTTTGTCATCCCGAGCGAAGTCGAGGGATCTCTGCTCCAGGATGGACATGAGATTCCTCGCCGCGCTCGGAATGACAAGGACTTACGTAGTGCGAAGGCGTATTTGCGAGACAGGATCCTAGCAGAACAGGCGATAACAACATGGCGACGAAGGACACATACCAATATAGCCGTGGCCCCATCGGAGTACCGACGGTCGTCCTGGCGGCGGCGTGGGTGGTGATCTGGGGGCTGTGGCCCTCCTTTGAGGTGAAGTCCGGTGCGCCGGGTCGCCGCCGTCCGAGCCGGACCGAGGTCTCCTATGGCGTTGCGCAGGAGAGTCTGTACATGAGCCCGGTGCTGTTCGCACGTGCCACACGGGTGGGCTTTCGGGCGCCCGAGGAGACTACGGAGGATACCGAACTGCTGAAACATGAAGGCAAGTCACGTCGCCTTCGTTTTCTCCATGTTGCACCTACTGAACCTGATTTCGAAGGCATGCGGCAGGCGTCACTACTGGAGGAGGCTTCGAAACAGGTAGACGCCTATCATCCGTTGTGGAAGGATAGCGCGAGTTTCGCAGCAGCCGGGGAACGGGATCGCATTGTGGTTGATGTTCGCGGTCAGCTCAGGGCGCGCGCCTATCGTCCGGCGGAGAGTGAATGGCCCAAAGAGGTGCCGGCTCAGGATGTTGAGATTGACGCGTTTGTGGGGATCGACGCCACCGGAGTGAGCGAGGGTGTGTTTCTGGAGAAAGGCTCCGGCAACGGAGTCCTGGATGCCGGCGTGGTTCGCGCGCTGGAACGTGGCCGCGGCGATCCGGGAAGTGCACCGGTGTCCGGCCGTGTGAAAGTGACGATAAGGAGTATGGATGAAGGTCAGGATTGAGTCGTGGACGCGCAAGAAGGGCTCGCGCGTGGTCTCCCGTTTTCTGCAGCGACCCGCTTTCGATACGGCTGCCGAGAGCGCTGCACGAAAGGTGCTGAAGGCGATCAGGAGCAACGGAAACGCTGCTGTGGTCGCCTATGCCAGGGAGTTTGACGGGGCTGAACTGACCCCCGGAACGCTGCGTGTCAAGCGTGCCGAGATCGCCAGGGCGCGTGATAGGGTTGATGCCCGTATCAAGAGCGCCATTCGCGAGTCGCACAAGCGAGTGACTGCTTTTGCGCGCAAGGGAATGAAGAAGGACTGGCAGATGCCCAGTCCGCGCGGGGGCACGCTGGGCGAGCAGTTCAAGCCGTTGGAGCGTGTCGGCGTTTATGTTCCTGGTGGCGCGGCGCCACTGGCGTCGACGGCTCTCATGACGGCTACCCTGGCCAAGGTAGCCGGCGTGCCTGAGATTGTCGGCTGCACCCCGTGCGGCCCGGGCAAGAAAGTCGATCCGGTTCTACTCTATGCCATGGAAACGGCCGGTGTGACGGAGATGTACAAGGTCGGCGGTATCCAGGCGATTGGGCTGATGGCCTACGGGACGCAGAGCATTGCGCCGGTTCAGAAAATTGTGGGCCCGGGCGGTACCTATGTCACTGCCGCGAAACGACAGGTCTATGGTGATGTGGCCCTCGACATGGTGGCGGGGCCGAGTGAGATTGCGATCCTGGCGGATGAAACCGCTGATCCGCGTTACGTGGCGGCTGACCTGCTGTCGCAGGCCGAGCACGGCACCGGACATGAGAAGGCGCTTCTCGTGACGTCGTCTGAGAGACTGGCCAAAGCCGTGCAGGGCGAGTTGGAAGCGCAAGCGGCGCTTCTGTCGCGACAGGACTGCGTGCGCGCAGTGATGAAGAAGGGGATGTTGCTGGTTGTGGCCCCCAACCTGGACGAGGGGATTGAGCTGATCAACGACTTTGCGGCAGAGCACCTGGAGCTGATGGTGCGCGAGCCGAAGAGTTGGCTCAAGCGAGTACGCGCTGCCGGGGCCGTCTTTGTTGGCGCGTGGTCGCCGGAATGCGTGGGCGATTTTGTGGCGGGTCCCAGTCATGTGTTGCCGACCGGCGGCACAGCGGCGCTCTTCTCGGGTCTGACGGTTGACGATTTCAGGCGCCGCAGCAGCTTTATCGCCTTCACGCGCGCCGACCTGCTCGATGTGGTGCCGGTCGTTGAAACGTTCGGTGAGGTCGAGGGCCTCGATGGACACGCACGCTCGGCCCGGATAAGATTCGAATAGCCGGAGATCGCATGTCTGAGACAGGAAGCCAGCCAGGTTTGATTCGCAGTTCCGTGCGGGCGATGCAGGGGTATGTTCCGGGCGAGCAGCCGGATGATCCCTCTATCGTTAAGCTCAACACGAACGAGAATCCGTATCCGCCGTCACCCAAGATCGCCGAGAGGCTTGCGGCAATCGATGCGGACACTCTCACCCGCTATCCGGACCCTGTCTGTCGGGAGTTGCGTGAACGACTCGCGGAACTACATGGCTGTACGGTTGACAATGTGTTTGTCGGCAACGGGTCTGACGAAGTGTTGGCGCTGTGTACGCGCGCTTTTGTGGAGAATCACGAGAAGGTGGGATTCTTCGATCCGACCTACTCGCTCTACACCGTTCTGGCCGAGATACGCGATGTGGGCGAACATGTGGTGCCGCTTAAGGCGGACTTCAGTTGGCCCATCGACGCCGCCTGCGAGGCCTTGCGGGCGGACGAGGCCTGCACGCTGTTCTTCTTCACAAACCCCAATGCCCCGACGGGAAGGCTGTGTCCCCGCGACGAGGTGCGACGCTTCTGTGAAGGGTTCAGTGGCGTGGTGGTTGTGGACGAAGCCTACGTCGATTTTGCCGACGAGTGCTGCGACCAGCTTGCGCTCGAATGTGAAAACATCATCGTAGCGCGCACGTTTTCGAAATCGTACTCATTGGCCGGGCTGCGCGTTGGGTATGCCATCGCCGGTGCGCCGTTGGTTGAAGCGCTCTACAAAATCAAGGATAGTTACAACGTCGACGGCATTGCGCAGCAGCTCGCCTTGGCGGCTATTGAGGACGTTGAGACGATGGACCGGAATGCGGCACGCGTGGTGGCGACACGCAAACGGCTGGCCGCCAGGCTGGGGAAGCTCGGTTTCTCTGTCTGTCCATCGCAGGCGAACTTTCTCTTCGTGGAACCGCCGCCGCATACGACGGCGCAGGAAATGTTTGAAGCGCTGCGGACGCACCGTATACTGGTGCGGTACTTTCCGGGAGAACGAACGAAACGCTTTCTGAGAATCACGATAGGTACGGATGCGGACATCGACCGCCTGTTGGAGGTGGTGACTGCGCTCTGTGAAGAAGGCTAGCGGAGATAGACTATGACGAAGCGAACAGCCAAGGTGGCGCGTAAGACCAAGGAGACCGATATCACGGTCGAGCTATGCATTGACGGCACCGGCAAAGGTGAGATTGATACCGGGCTGCCTTTCCTCGACCACATGCTCGATGCTATGACCCGGCACGCCTTGTTCGATCTCACCCTCAAGGCACGCGGCGATCTGGAGGTCGATTTTCACCACACGGTTGAAGATATCGGCCTGGTTCTGGGAGAAGCGCTGGACAAGGCGCTCGGGGACCGCAAAGGAATCTCGCGCTATGGTTCAGCCCTGTTGCCCATGGATGACAGCCTGAGTTCCGTGGCGGTTGACCTGGGCGGCCGTCCGTACCTTGTCTACAAGATCGCAAACCGCAAGCGACGGACCGGTCAGTTTGATCTCAGCCTGATTGAGGAGTTCTTTCGCGCCTTCGTGGTGCAATCACGCATGAATCTGCACATCGAACACCGTTACGGGGCCGAAGCGCATCACGCATATGAGTCCATCTTCAAGGGCCTGGCACGCGCCCTGCGCACAGCCTGTGCGCTGGATCCGCGTGAAACAGGTCTGCCGTCCTCGAAGGGAGCCATCTAGTCATGATTGTTATTCCTGCGATTGATCTTAAGGGAGGACGCTGCGTGCGCCTGATGCAGGGGCGTGCCGATGCAGAAACGGTCTATGCCGATGACCCGGTAGCCATGGCAAAGCAATGGGAGGCCGAAGGCGCCGCCTATCTGCACCTGGTTGATCTGGATGGCGCTTTCGAGGGTCGCCCGATGCATGCCGAAGTGGTGTCTCAGATCGCCGCTGCGCTGAACATTCCGGTTGAGCTGGGTGGCGGTCTACGCAAGGACGTGCATGTGCGCGCCATGTTGGATTGTGGTGTTGATCGTGTCATCCTGGGTACACGTGCGCTGGAAGAGCCCGGTGCCCTGCAGGCCCTGGTCGATACATATGGCCGCCGGATCGTGGTGGGCATTGATGCACGTGACGGTTTTGTCCAGGTCAAGGGCTGGGTCGAGACCAGCACCGTCGGAGCGCTTGAGCTGGCCCGCCAGATGGATGCCATCGGCGTGGACACCATTATCTACACCGATACGTCGACGGATGGCATGATGCGCGGTCATAACGTGGCTGCCACGAAGGCCATGTGCGATGCCGTGCGCTGCAACGTTGTGGCCTCGGGCGGCGTGACCTCTGTGGCCGACATCGAGGCATTGGCGGGCCTGGAGCACCCGCGCTTGAGCGGGGCCATCGTGGGCAAAGCCCTATACGAGGGCGCCGTCACGCTTGCCGACCTGCTTCTCGCATCCGGTGAGCGCACGGATGTGGACGCCCCGTAATGCCGCTACGCCGTCCGCTGGTTGGTATCACGCTCTGCTTCATGACTGGTTTGGTGCTGGGGGGCTGGCTGCCGGCTTCACGTGCTCTGCTTGTTGCTGCCTGCTGGGGTGTACTCTGTCTTTACCTCGCGCTGTATCTACTGAAAACGCCATCCTCTCTGACCTTGCGCAGCGGGGCGCTGTTTCTGCTCGTATTGCTCTTCGGATGGGCGCGTGTGGAGTCGAATCCGCTGCCAGGCGTTGAGTCGGTTGTTACTGAGGAAATGGCCGGAGCGGTTGAGCTGACCGGTACTGTCGCCGAGGACCCTCTGCCTGGGCGTAGCCATAAGGGCGCGGCCTACCGGTTTCCGCTGCGTGTCGAGAGCGTACGTGTCGACGGCACAGAGCCAGTGCCGGCCCATGGCCAGATCGAGGTATTGTGGTTTGGCAGCCTGGCATACGGGACCAGTCCGGCCTACGGTGAGCGATGGAGCCTTGAGGGCCCGCTGAGAGCGCCGCGACGCTACGGACGTGGCGGGCGTTATCTCCTGGTTTCGAGCAACCGCAAATCGCGACGGCTATCGCGCGGTGTCATGGCGGCAGTGGTACAGTTCTGCCTCGGGTTGCGGCACGGAGCAGCCGAGGCACTGCGGGTGGGAGTAGAAGACTACCCCGAGTCTGTTGGCATGGTGCAGGCCCTGTTGCTGGGCTATCGTTCCGAGTTATCTGCAGAGGCCCATCGTCTTTTTGTACGGACCGGGACGCTGCACATCTTTGCCATTAGTGGTCTCCATGTGGGCATCGTCGTGGGGCTGATCATCTTCGCATTGGCCGCTATGAGCGTGCCGCGCCGGTGGTGGGTGTTTGTGGTGGCGCCTTTACTGATAGCGTACACGTTGATGACCGGCATGAAACCGAGTGCCATCCGGGCCTGTATTATGGCGATTGTGTTTCTCTCTGCCGCGGCACTTCATCGCCGGGCCGACAGCCTATCCGCCCTGGCTTTTGCTGCACTGCTGCTTCTCTCTGCTTCGCCTGCCATGCTCACGTCGCCCAGCTTCGTTCTGTCGTTCTCCGTCGTGGCGGGCATCATTCTGCTCTTTCCGCATATCGATCGTCTCGTGCGTCCCTTGTGGGCACCGCACCCGTTGATTGTAGAGCGAGAGAAGAAGTCGATTCTGATGCTGCGCGGGATAGGAAAGCGCGTCGCCGCCCTGGCGGCGGTATCGGTGTCGGCCTGGTTGATCTCCGCACCGTTGATTGCCTGCTATTTCGGGCGTGTGGCACCGGTTGCGCTGATCGCCAACATCTTTGTTGTGCCGATGGCATTCCTGGTCGTACTGTCCGGATCGTTAGCCATTGTCCTGGGTCTCTTCCTTTCGATAGGGCCTGATCTGTTCAATCATGCCACGCTTGCGCTGACACATGCTCTTATGGCGGGATTGAGGGCGTTGGCATGGATCCCCGGTGGCTGCTTTAAGGTTGGAGCTGTGCCCCTTTGGTTTCCGGCCATCTGGTACGGAGCGATCGTGTTCTGCCTTCTCTACATGCATGCCCGTCTTCCCGACCGTGACCAGCCGGGCATCGATGTCTCTGAGCAGTAGATCTCTCCCGCGTTAGCAGGTTGCATTGAGACGCCGGAGTTGAGAGAATCCCCAACAGTGATGTACCTATGGAGAAGAGCGACAATATGACTGAGATGTGTAGCCGGTTTCGCTATGGGTTGGGTGTGATTTGCCTGTTGGCGTGTCTTGTTCCCCTCGTGTGCTGGAGTGAGGACGGGGGGGCAGTCAGCGCTGCAGCAGGGGAGGGCACCGCCGGGGCCCCGGCACCGTCGGCCCAGGCTGATGATTCCGCAAGCGGGAAAGGGGAGGCTGCGGAGGTCATGCCGTCCGAGCCGGATGATGAGCTTCCTGAAGCTCCCGTGGTTGAAGAAGCGCCGGATCCGGTTATCCCGTCAACAAATGCGGTCCCGGGAGAAGCGGCGCCTGCTGAAGCGGCAGAGGGCGCTGCGGATGAGCCGGTCGACGAGCGCGAGGTCGCTTATGACAACATGGAGCTGATGGCCGAAACCATCATGCATATCCGTAAGCACTACGTTGAAGAGAAGACATTTGAGGATATTGCCTACGGTGCGCTGCACGGCATGTTGCGCGGAATGGACCCCCATAGCGACTTCCTGGAGCCTACCGCCTACGAGGGACTGAAGGAGGACACGCGCGGGACCTTCAGTGGGATAGGCATCCATATCGGAATCAGGCACGGTATTCTGACCGTGATAGCCCCCATCGAGGGTACGCCCGCATACAGGGCGGGCCTACTTTCCGGGGACAGGATTGTGGAGATTGAAGGGGAGTCTACCGTCGGTGAGTCGCTCCGGGAGGCGGTGGGCAAGCTGCGCGGCGAGAGGGGCTCCGGCGTCACGATCAAGATTCTGCGCGAGGGTGAAGATGAGGCTCTGAAGATCACGATCGTTCGTGACGACATAGAGGTGTCCAGTGTCAAGGGATCCAGAATGCTGACCAGGCGGACGGGCTACATCCGTATCACACAGTTCGCAGAACCAACAGCAGGGCTTCTGCAGGAGGCATTGGAGCAGTTGCTGGATGATGGTATGGAGGCATTGGTCCTCGATCTGCGAAGCAATCCGGGCGGCCTGCTTCGGTCGGCTGTCGCTGTTGCCGAGAAGTTCATTGAGGAGGGCGATGTGGTCGTCTCCACACGCGGCCGGGCCAACCACGGTGAGCAAATTGTCACACGGGCCAAAGGTGCGCTTCACTACACGGATCTTGATGTTGCCGTACTCGTCAATGGTGGCTCGGCCAGTGCATCCGAGATTGTGGCCGGCTGCCTGCAGGACCATGGCCGGGCGGTGCTGGTCGGTCAGCGTACGTTTGGAAAAGGCTCTGTTCAGAGTGTTATCCGCCTCCGCAGCAATGCGGAAGCGGCCATTCGCCTGACAACGGCGCACTACTACACCCCGTCCGATCGACTGATCCACAACAAGGGCATAGAACCTGATATCTCGATTCCTGTTCCGCCGAAAGAATGGCGCCGAGTGCTGGTGCGGCGCGCACACGTCGAAACACCGGATCTCTTCAAGCCGGAAGAGATTGCAGAGTATGAGGACGCTGACGATCGGCCGATGCAGCGCGCTATCGACATGTTGGAGGCCGTCCTGATCTTCGAAGACAGGCAGTAGGTGGGCCATGCGAGTACTTGGGATCGAAACATCGTGTGATGAAACGGCTGCCGCTGTAGTGGTCGACGGGCGTGATGTACTCGCGAACTGCATCTTCAGCCAGGTGGCGCTGCATGGTCCCTACGGGGGCGTGGTACCCGAGATTGCGTCGCGCAGTCATGTCCAGACCCTGCCACGCATGATTGACCAGGCGGTTAGCAGGGCGGAGCTCGATTGGAGCGATATTGATGCCATCGGGGCAACCTTTGGTCCCGGCCTGGCCAGTTCGCTCCTTGTGGGGGTGGGTGCTGCACGGGGGTTGGCCCAGCGACTGGATCGACCCTTGATAGCGATCAACCATATTGAGGCCCACATCTACTCCGTGTTTCTCGATGATGACGCTCCGATACCGGAAGAAGTCATGCCCTTTATTGCGCTGGTGGTGTCAGGGGGTCACACCATGCTCGTGCTGGTGACAGGACTCGGGCAGTACGAAGTGCTGGGCCGAACGGTTGACGATGCTGCCGGCGAGGCCTTTGACAAGGGAGCCAACCTGATGGACCTGGGGTATCCCGGCGGACCTGCGATTGATCGGACTGCGAAGGAAGGTAATCCGGAGGCGGTGCGGTTTCCGAGGGGAGGGCGTCTCAAGGCCAGTCCGATGCTCGGCGGAATGGATCCTGCGTTGTGTTTCAGCTTCAGTGGGCTGAAAACGGCACTGCTCTATTATCTACGGGACCACCCGCTGGATGGCTCTGAGGAGGTGGTGGCGGACCTGACGGCCTCCTACCAGGAGGCGATTGTCGAGGCGTTGGCGGGGCGCTGCCGCGCCGCCCTCGAGCGGCGGGAGGTGCAGGCCCTTGCCGTGGTCGGTGGTGTATCACTGAACAGCCGGCTGCGCGCCAGACTGGCTGACGTAGCGGCCGATGCAGGGGTGCGACTGCTGCTGTCGAAGCCGAGTTATTGCGCCGACAACGCGGCCATGATTGCCGGTCTGGCCGGGGCGGGCAGGGGGAAGTCGGGCGGGTCTGACCTGGCCATTGATATTGATCCGAACATGCGGCTTTAGCTCATAACTCGCGGGTTCTTTGAGTAAATGAGCCCAACCATTTCGTCTGGATATTGTGCGATAGCCAGAGTTGAGGTTCAAAGGTTCAGAGGTTTGGAAGCGTTCAGATCCAGGGACCTTGAACCTCTGAACCGTGAACCTTGAACCCTTTCAACGGAGCTGACTAGGCTTCGTTTTTGTTCTTTGTGAGTGGCGGGTGATCTCTATATAGTCCAGTTGGAGGTAGAATCTGATGGCAGAAACCCCGAATGATGCAGGCATGCCGCCTCGCGGTGACGAAGCGCTCGCACGGACCATCGCTCTTGCGAAGCGTGAGCTTGAGCAGATGATGGACCTCAATTCGCAGGGGATGCTCCTCGTAGACCAAGGCGGTGAGATCGCGCGTGTAAACCGGGCCATCGTGGACCTGACCGGGGTGGGCGGCTTCGACGCTTTGCTTGGGAAACCTCTCGCCTCTATTTTCGCCGATGGCGATGAACGGTTTATCGAAGCCATTACTGAGCGTGCAGGGGAGTCGAAGCCACTTGACCGGCACGTAACGTTGCCCAATGGGTTCGTCAGGGAGCTGAGCTTCTCGGTGGCAGGTGCTGCGTCGGGGGTGCATGTTATTATTGTGGCCGATATCACGGGCGAGAGAGAGCGCCTGATTAACGAGGAAAAGGAGCACAAGAAGCAGGCTGTTGCCGCTCTTATCGGGGGGCTCATGCACAACATCAACCAGCCGCTCACCGTGGTAACGGTCACGGCAAAACTGATGGAGATGGGTTTGGAAAAACCCGAGCCTGACGTGGCCGAGCTACGCAAGAACCTGGCCACCATTTCCGACCTGGTCATGCAGGTGAAGCAGATGATGGAGAAGGTGGAAGCCGCCTCCGACTACGTCACCGAAGAGTACCTGGCCGGCAAGCGCATCCTTGATATCAGCAGCCTCTGATATGCCGACACACGGTTCCCAGGGGTTTCACCCCTGGCTATGTTAGACCCCTTTGGGGTCCTTTCGAAACACCCCAGAGGGTGTCCATAGTGTCTTGTCTCAGAAGTACGTGTGTATAATGGTGTGTCATCCGGAGCGAAGTCGAGGGATCTCTACTCCGACATGAATATGAGATCCCTCGCTTCGCTCGGGATGACAGTCTGTTGCGCTATCTACCGGCGGGCAGGGACAACGTACGGCGTGCCGACTCCACGGTGTTGTAGAGCAGCATGGTAATGGTCATGGGACCCACACCACCCGGTACGGGCGTGATCAGGGACGCCTTCTCCTTGATGGCATCGAAGTCGACGTCGCCGACCAGCCGGTAGCCGCGCTTCTTTGTTGCATCCTCCACACGGTTGACCCCCACATCGATAACAACCGCACCATCCTTCACCATGTCGGCCGTAACCGTGTTGGGCCATCCGGCGGCCACAATCACGATGTCGGCCTGGCGGGTGTGATAACCGATATCCTTCGTGCCCGTGTGACAGATGGTAACGGTTGCGTTGGCATGCTCCTTCTTCTGAAGCAGCATGGCCGCAACGGGCTTGCCTACGATATTGCTGCGACCGACAACCACAACGTGGGCGCCCTTGGTCTCAACGCCACTACGCGCGAGCATCTGAACACAGCCATGCGGCGTGCAGGGCAGGAAACACTCTTCACCAATCAGCATTTTGCCCACGTTCACGGGGTGGAAACCATCAACGTCCTTGGCGGGGTTGATCGCGAGCAGCGCGGCATTCTCATCCATGTGCTTGGGGAGGGGAAGCTGTAGGAGAATACCGTTGATCTTTGGATCGTTGTTCATACGGCCGATCAGCGCCATCAGTTCTTCCTGGCTGCTGTCGGCAGAGAGGCGATTGTCATCCGAGTAGATGCCGGCCTCTTCGCAGGCCTTCTCTTTTGCCGTGACGTACGAACGGGAGGCGGGGTCGTCGCCCACGAGGATAACCCCCAGGCCAGGCGTGACGCCCTGGGCTGCGAGTGTCTCAACATCGGCCTTGATCTCGGCGCGCATGTCTGCCGCGAGCTGTTTTCCGTCGATGATCTGTGCTGTCATGTCTCTTGTCCCTTACTTGCGGCCGTTAATACAGTCCGGTCACCTTGCCGGTTTCTGTGTCTACGTCAATGCCACGATAGGCCGGGTTGGAGGCCGTTCCCGGCATAAGCTTGATGGCGCCCGCAACCGGCACCGCGAAACCGGCACCCCGGTATACGAGCACGTCGCGAATGGGCAGTTCCCAGTCAGTCGGGCGGCCCTTCAGGCTGGGGTCGTGCGAAAGACTGAGGTGCGTCTTGACCATGCAGGTCCCCAGCGACGCGGAACTCGGATCAGAGGCAAGCGCCTCGATCTTGGAGGCGGCGGCATCCGAATAGGTGACGCCTGATGCACCGTAGACTTCCTTCGCGATGAGCTCGATACGCTTATTGAGCGGGGTGCCGAGCTCGTAGAGGAAGTTGAAGTCGTTGGGTTCTTCGGCTGCCTGTATCACGGCTTCAGCCAGTTCAATCGCTCCGTCGCCGCCCTTCAGCCAGTGCTCGGACACAGCAACAAGCGCTCCTGCCTCTTCAGCGATACGGCGGATGACTGCGATCTCGCCCGGCGTATCCGTGTAGAAGCTGTTGATACATACCACGGGACGAACGCCCGCCTTGCGAACGGTTTCAACATGAGCAATGAGATTCGAGCAGCCCTGCTCAACCAGCTCCAGGTTTTCGTTGATGTAGGCGTCGGCCAGGGGTACACCCGGCTTCACCTGGGGGCCGCCACCGTGCATCTTGAGGGCGCGAACCGTGGCGACAATGACGACCGCATCGGGGGTAATGCCGGAGAAACGGCATTTCAGGTTCCAGAACTTCTCAAACCCAATATCAGCACCAAACCCACTCTCCGTGACATGATAGTCAGCCAGGCGCGTGCCAACCTGGTCGGCTATGATGGAGCTCTGGCCTATGGCAATATTGGCAAATGGTCCGGCATGAACCAGCACCGGCTGTCCCTCGAGCGTCTGGAGCAGACTGGGGTTGATGGCATCCACCATCCAGGCGGTCATGGCGCCGTCGACTTCGAGGTCGGCCGTGGTGACATCGTTGCCCTGGCGGTCCTGGGCCACCACGATGCGCCCCATACGGTCACGCAAATCCTTCAGGCTGGTTGCCACCGAGAGAATCGCCATGACTTCGCTGGCCACGGTGATCTGGAAGCCGGATTCCATCTCCAGCCCGTCCATCTTGCCGCCCTTGCCGATCGTAATGTTGCGAAGCGCCTGCGCACAGAAGTCGAGGGCCCACTTCATCTGTATGGTCGCCGGATCAATGTCGAGCCGTTTCAGGTTACTCTTGGCCAGGCGTGCGTCGTCGTAGTTGTGCTCATGCTGCATGCGAGCCGTGAGCGCCACCATGGCCAGGTTGTTGGCATTGGCGATGGAGTCGATGTCGCCGGTCATGCGGATCGAGAATGGGGTCAACGGAATACATTGGGCCAATCCACCCCCGGCCGCCGACCCCTTGATGTTGAAAGTCGGTCCCGCGCTGGGTTGCCGGATGGCACCCACGACACGTTTGCCGAGTTTGCCAAGGCCCTGGACCAGGCCCATCGAGGTCGTGGTCTTGCCCTCACCGAGCGGGGTGGGGGTGATCGCGGTGACATCAATGTACTTCGCGCGTCGCTTCTCGCCGACACGGTCGAGGACGCGCAGGAAATCAACTTTGCCAAGCTGGCGTCCCATGGGCACCAGTTCGTCACGCTGCAATCCCATCTCGTCAGCAACCTGTTCGAGCGGCTTCATGGTTTCTTCGGCCGCCTCGGCAATCTGCCAGTCTTTCAGCTTGGTCGGATCAAGAGCCATGGTCATCTCCTTTTGTCAAAGCACGGAGCCCTCAGGGGACATCCGCAAACGTCCAAAATAGATGAGTGGTCGTTGCAGTGTCAAGGTGGGCAAGGGACTATCTATGTAAATATATTGCTGACTTTGGTCATATGTTGCTAAATCAGTCGTTCTGCGCTAAGTTAAGGGTCATAGCGCGAGGATCATTATGGCCACAGACATCACCAGGGCATTCATAGACGCCATTCCAAAGACCGACCTGCATCTCCACCTCGATGGCTCATTACGCATTGCTACGCTTATTGATTTGGCACGGCATAGCGGCGTGGAACTGCCTTCCATGACACGTGAAGGACTGCGTGAAACCGTCTTCAAGGATCAGTATGCGGACTTGGGCGAGTACCTCGCGGGATTCGCCTACACCTGTGCTGTCCTGCGATCCAGGGAGGCCCTTGAACGGGTGGCTTTCGAGCTGGCTCAGGACAATCTTGCTGAGGGCGTACGCTATCTGGAGGTCCGCTTCGCACCTCAGCTCCTGGCCAACGATGGCCTCTCCATGGAGAATACTATCCAAGCTGTGACGGATGGCCTGGAACGAGCCAAGCGCGAACATAATACATCACAGCCTGTTCGCAGTGGTCTCGACCTTCCTTGTGAGTTCGGCATTGTCGTGTGCGCCATGCGTCGCTTCAACAAGGCCATGGGGGCGCACTACCATCAGCTCCTCACAGCATTGGAGCGCGCACCGCGCCGCGATGTCTACGCCATTGCCTCGCTGGAAATGGCACGTACAGCGGTTGGCTTGCGCGACCGGCTGGGCCTGCCTATTGTGGGGTTCGACCTCGCAGGTGAGGAGGCGGGGTATCCGGCGGCCTACCACAAGGAAGCCTACAGCTTCGCGCACAGCCACTTCCTGAAGAAAACAGTCCATGCCGGAGAGGCCTATGGCCCCGAATCGATCTTTCAGGCCATTACGGAGTGTCACACCAACCGTATTGGACACGGGACCTTTATCTTCGCTGCGGACATGGTCCAGGATCCGACGGTTGAGGACCCCTGCCTCTATACCGAACGCCTGGCCGAGTACATTGCGAGCCAGCGCATCACCATGGAAGTCTGCCTGACGAGCAACCTGCAGACCACCCCTTCCATTGAGTCTGTGGAGACCCACCCGCTGGGTCATATGCTGGAGCACAATCTGTCGGTGTCCATCTGTACCGATAATCGCCTCGTGTCGAACACCACGGTATGCGACGAGTTGGAGCTCGTCAGCCAACATCTCCCCGTAACGCGACACCAGTTCCGCAACCTGATTATTGCCGGGTTCAAGGGCAGTTTCTACCCTGGCAGCTACACCCAGAAACGTGAGTTCGTGAGAAACGTCATTGAGCGTTACGATGAACTGGCGGAACGGATGCTTCCCGGGCAGAGCGAAGCTGCCTGACCTGTCTGGGCAACTGACCTACTAGTTCCAACCCGCTCGCCTTGTGCAATCAATGCGAGAGTACCCGGCCAGCCCTGACTTGACACGGAACAGGAGTCTCGCGAGACTTTGTACTCAATATTGATGGTCTACGAATCCATGTGTCAGCACCCGCCCACTCGCTAACGCTCGCCAACGAGTGCAGTGATTTACATAACGGAAGGGGCATGGGCGAGCGGTAGCGAGTCGATGCAGATGCGGAGAGCGAAGATGAAGAGCTATATGAAACCGGACGAGCATCACCAATCCGTGCAACGAGCTCTGGAGCTTGGGCGTAGTGGCGATCCAGGGGCATTGCCTGAGCTTGCTGGGCTGTCGAAGCTGCCCTCTAACGAGGTGCAGCGGTTGTCGGCCTCTGCCATCGGGAAGCTTGCCGAGCTCGGTGCGGATGCTGAGGCGGCGGTGGCCGTGCTGGGGCCCCTGAGCGTGAGCGGCCGGCACCCGCAGACACAGCAGTATGCCATACGAGCCTTGAAGAAATATGGAGCGGCCGGACACGAGTATGTTCAAGATCTCCGGGACATCGCCAACAATCCGGCCCACCGGAACTATGTGCGTGCAGCGGCAAAGGGCACGGCCGACGCCATAGAGCAGGCCAGGAAGGACGCGGGCGTAGGCGTTAGACACCGTTGCCAGCGCTGCAATGCGGCCGTTACGGCCGAAGAGCATGCGCGGGCCCAGGAAGCTTTTCGGCGCGTGTTCTGTGATCGGTGCTTTGATGAAGTGTTCCTGGTACGCCGCAACTTCGAGACACAGGTTGAGATCAACAAGACCGTCGAGGCCCGTGACGGGACACTGGTGCAATCGCGAGGAGAGAAGCGCATTGCCGAGTGGCTGGCCTCGCACGGGTTGGCCTATCGTTACGACACGAAATATCGCATCATTGCCGAGTTCCAAATTCGCCCTGACTTCTACCTCCCCGAGCTTGATGTCTACATCGAGTATTGGGGACTCAATACGCCCAAGTACAAGATGAGCATGTACAAGAAGCAGATGCTCTACCAGCAGGAGGGTAAGCGGCTGATTTCTGTCTATCCCCGGGACTTGGCCGACTTGGATGGACTTCTGAGCTCAAAGCTACACCTCTATGGTTGTGCGCCATAACTTGACCCTTTCGGCTGCCGATGGGTATATGTGCAGGAAAGGAGATTCTCAATGCCGATTTACGAATATGTGTGTGAAGCATGTGGCTGTGCGTTTGAGCATTTGGCACGGACGCTGTCGGACGGGGCAAAGAAGTGTCCGAAGTGCGGGGCCGCGAAGCCGGTGAAGCAGCTGTCTGCGTTCAGCACGGCGGAGTGCAGTACGGCGCTGCCTTGTTCCGGGGGCGGGTGCCCCGCGGCAGGGGGCGACTCAGCGGTGTCGCCTTGCGGTGGTGGAGCCTGCCCGCTCTAGAGCGGTTATCTGTTGCTCGCCGCGTAAAGGCGGTATATATGGTTCATCACGGAAGTGTGTACTTGGCTCAAACCGCAGGTATCATGAGCCGAGGTCGACGGAGTTCTCGGCAGTCTGAGTACTCCCTATGCGAAACAATTCTGCATCCCCAAGTACACACCCGTAAAGAGCCTGAATTAGTTGCGTCTCTGCCTCCCTTTGCCGATAATGACCGGATGAGTAGTTCTTGCACATCCGGGGCTGTCTGTACGCATCCGGCCCACCTGCTGGTCAAACCGACAGGACCTGACTGCAACTTACGTTGCCAGTATTGCTTCTATCTTGAGAAGCATGCGCTTTTCGAGGACGAGCAGCGTTGCCGGATGTCAGATGACGTGCTCGAGCAGTATATTCGCAGCTACGTTCATTCGCAGCCGGCCCGTGAGATCGACTTCGCGTGGCAAGGCGGTGAGCCCACACTGATGGGGCTGGACTTCTTCAAGCGCGCCGTCGCGTTGGAGAAACACTACGGCGCCAACCGTACGATTCGCAACAGCCTGCAGACGAACGGCACACTGCTCGATGACGACTGGTGTGAGTTCCTGGCCAAAGAGGGCTTCCTGGTCGGCATCAGCATGGATGGCCCCGAGGCCATTCACAACCGCTACCGCACCACCGTGGATGGCCGCGGCTCCTGGGCCGACGTCGACCGTGGCGTGAAGCTGATGCGCAAGCACGGGGTGGAATTCAATGTGCTAAGCTGTGTGACCCGTGAGAGTGCGTACGAAGGCAAAGAGATCTATCGCTTCCTGCGCGACTACGGCTTTGAGTTCATACAGTTCATTCCGATTGTCGAACGGGAGCCGGATGAGCGTTCGGAATCGCTCGGGCTGGATCTGTCGAGTCCGCCGCGCCTGGACGATGACGCGGAAGGGCCGGGCGTGATGCCGTTTACGGTAGAACCTCTTCAGTATGGGCAGTTCCTGGTGGATGTGTTTGACGAATGGGTGCGGCGTGATGTCGGCAAGGTGTTTGTAAATCACTTTGACTGCGCACTGGGTGCGTTCTACGGGTCGCAGCCGTCGCTCTGCATCTACGCCAAGACCTGCGGTGCTTCGCTGGCGCTTGAGCATGACGGTACGGTCTATGCGTGCGACCACTTCGTCTATCCCCAGTACGCGCGCGGGAACATCATGCGCCAGGACATGGCAGGACTGCTGAGCAATAATCCCCAGCAGACTTTCGGGATGAGCAAGTGGCTCGATCTGCCTCGCTGCTGCCGTGAGTGCGATGTCCTGGCGGCTTGTCATGGTGGCTGTCTGAAACATCGCTTTGCGCGGTCGTCTGATGATGAGCCGGGACTGAACTACCTGTGTCCGGGCTACAAGCTGTTCTTCAGGCATGTACGCCCCAGCATGCTGAAGATGGCCGAGCTGCTGAGAGCCGAACGTCCCGCGGCTGACATTATGCAGAGCTTCCCGAAGACAAGCCCCACCCCCTCATCCCGCAACCAGGCCAAGGCAAAACGCAGGAAACGCAAACGTTAGATAAGAATCCCGCTTGTCCTATCATCACTGGGACGGTTATGTTGCTTCAGGAGCGTGATATGAAGAAGAGATATCTGAATCTGGTATTGCTGCTTGCCGTGGTGTTGGGGGCTGTGCTTGCCCACGATGCTGTTGGGGCAGGCACTTCAACCACATTACCGATTGCGGGCTATGTCTACAGGCAACACTTTCCGACAAGCCCCGATGCACGTGATAAGGAACGGACCGCACTGGCGGACGGGAAGATCAACCCCGGCCCTTGGGCCTACGGGGGCTGGGCGGGCGTCCTGCGAGAGGGTGGAAGTCCGTTAACCATCCGATTCAACCTGGGCACATGGTACCTGGTTGATCGTGTTACGCTGCATTACCTGCATAAGCCGAGTGATGGCATCACAGCCCCCTCACGGGTTGAGTTTGCCGTGGGTGCGCCTGGGCATGAGATGGGTGAAGCGCAGTCGTTTCGTGATATTGCTGTAACGAAGACGCCCCTTCAGTCGGTCACCATTCCTCTCACCCAGACTGCCGGGCAGTATGTGGAACTCACCATTTTCAACTGGCGCGGAGGGTGGACGTTTCTGTCTGAGGTGAGTTTCAAGGGCAGGAAGAGTCTGACCGGCGAACGGGAGGGACGCTGACCATGCGAAAGTGGATCACCCTTATCTTCATCCTTGCCGTGCTGGGCGGCGGACTCGCCTTTCTGATTATCGGGAAGAGGAACGCCGAAAGAGAGGCCTATCTTGCGGCGCTTGCGGAAGAGAGCGCGATGAAGGCGTGTGCCGAGGATGCATCTGGCATGGTCACGCGTCTGCGCCATGCGTCCGAGAAACTGAGCGAACACTCTGACACGCTGTATGATGCGCTGGTGCTGGCGGACAGTGCGGTGGAGTTTGTGACAGGAAAGCCGGCGCCGAAACCTGTAGCGCCTAAGCCGAAGCCGACAGAGAGACCCCCGCGGGATAAACCCGCCCCCGAAAGGGCGGAGCGATCGGCTGACCGTGACGATGGTCTGCCTCCCGGCATGCTGTCACGGGAAGAGCTGGAGCGGAGGCGCAATCGCGGGAAGAAGCCCGCACCGAAGGCGGAACCCGATAGTGACACAGATACAGCCGAGCCTTCTGCCGAGCCTGTGACTGCCGCCCCGGTTCCGGCCAAGCCCAAAGTACGGACAGTGTGGCTGGTGGCCAAGGACCTGAAGACCCAGGCAGAGCGGGGGCAGTCGGCGATGATGCAAGCGGTCGACCTTGCCGAACGCTCGCTGGAGTTGGAGCAGAAGGTCATCCGCGCAACCGATAGCAGCGCGGCCGCATCACGCCTCAAAGAGATGGAGTCGATCTTTGAGGAAATGGACGAGTGCAAGGTAGGAATGCAGGGTATCCTGTCTAAGCTTGAGAAGCAGCGTATCGAGGTGGAGAGATTTACGATGCGGGTGGCCGAGGAACGAAATTCGTCGACCGCCAGCGTAATGCACCAGGCGGCCAGGGCGGACCTTAAGCGTCGGGAGACCGCCGACCTGACCCGACTGGAAGGGCTACGGCAGAACCAGAAAACACTGCTCACCACTCACGCTTATGGACAACTGGCCAAGTTACTTGAGGAGCAAATGGCGAGTTGTCAGTCGGAGAAGGGCCGGGCCGCCTTCGCGGGGACAGCGCGGCGTTGTGCGAAGATCAACTGGCTGAGGGGCTATATGATTGAGCAGATCCATGCCGAGCCGCTGCGTTGGGGGTGGGGGCTGGGCGTGAAGACTGTCGATGTGACGGATGCCAGCGAGACCGGTGTGACGGTCATGAGCCGTGAGATTGCCTGGTCGGATGTTCCCGTGGCACAGTTTGCCAAGTGGGCCAAGCACTACTGCGGGAAGTACGAACTGCCGGGGCGTGTTTTGGGAAAGCTGGAGCTGGCCATGGCTGCTTTCCTCTGGGAACATGACCTCACGGAGGAGGCCTTGGATTACAAGCGGAAGTCCATTGCCACATGGGAACGACTGCGCGAGGAGGCCGAGAGTCTCTTACCCGAGTAGTCGGCCGGCAACAGGTTATGCGATACGCGATACGATTTCTTCTGGTCAGTCTTCTAGCCGGGCTTCTGGCTGGCTGTGGGCGAAACATCCGGACGCTTGATGAGCATGACCGCAGTCTGCCGCTTGCGCAGCGGGCACGTGCGGCGGCCGCAACAGGCAGCCTCGACGATGCGGTTGCGCTGTACAGGGAGGCCCTGACTGCGAACCCTGCGGCGGCCCGGGTGCACCTGGACCTGGCCTTCTTTCTGCATGATTCGATAAAGGATTACGTTGGGGCTATCTACCATTACCGGGACTACCTGCGTTTGCGGCCAGGCACCGAGAAGTCCGAGATGGTCAAGAATCGTGTTCGCCTGGCCAAGCAGGCCCTGGCGGCGAGTGTATTGCCTGAGGATCGTGAAGTGGGCCGGACCTTCGCGCGACTCGAACAGGAGGTGAGCGCCCTGCGCAAGAGAGTGGGCGAACTGAAGGCGGCCAATGCAACGTTGGCGCGTGAGCTCAGTGAGCGCCCGGAAGTGTCGGCAGGCGAGCCCTCTCTCCTCGATGCTATGCATGGCGCTGAGGATGACCCTCGCACTTCGGGATCGAGTGTCACCGAGTACGTGGTTAAGCCGGGAGATACACTGTCTAGTATCGCCGTGCGGATGTATGGCGATGCGGCCAAGTGGCGAAATATTGTCGAAGCAAACAAGGCGGTCCTGGGCAACGGCGATCTCGTGAGGGTCGGCCAGCGACTGAAGATCATCAAAGAGGAGTAGTGCAGGCTATGGCCAATGACTTTTTTGACGAAGACCTGGTGGAGCCCCCACCCGTGGATGAAGAGGCCGGAGCGGTACCGGGCACGGCTCCGGCCACAGCGGCGGCCGGAGAACCCCTTTCCGGAGCGGGCCAGGTACGCATGCATCGCCAGAAGGAAGAACTGACCACACAGGTGGCGGATGCCGTGAAGGAAATGGAAGAGTTGCGCATGCGGCAGGAGCAGCTTGAGCGCGAGCGCAACAATCTTCAGGACCTGGCGCGGCGCCAGGACACCTATGAAGAGGCCAAAGCTGAGATCGTTGCAGAGCTGTCCAGAAGCATCCTTCACCTGGAACGGGATGAGCAGCAAGCCAACCGCTATGCCGAGTTGATGTCGGTCATGCGCGACCGTTTCAAGGACACGCTCGAAGAGCTGCGCGGAATCAACGAGGCGGGCTGGTCGAAAGAGGGCTTTCAGACCGAGTTGAACCAGGCGGTCGTCCTGGTGGAAGAGGCCCGCTCGACCTATCGCAAAGGCATCGCCAAGATCGATGCGGAGAACTGGCACCAGGTGCAGGATGGCACCGCCCAACCATCGGTTCTGGCGCGCCATGAAGGGCTGGGCGGATTGCCTCGCCGATTCGGTTTCTGGTTCAAGGCCGGGCTGGCATTCAGCATTCCTATGATCGTGATCGCGCTGCTGGTCTTTGGCACGGCGATCGTGCTGCGACTCAAGGGGTGGTACTAGTGTGGAATGCTACTTAGACAGGGGCCGTTTGGGATACTCCCTACATTCCCGGCGATTCTCGCCGGGCTATGATGGGGCACCCCGTTGGGGTGCTTCCGGAATGACCCCAAAGGGGTCGAACATCATAGCCAGGGGTGGACCCCCTGGAACGCGACGCGGTCCAGCAAACTTTTGTCTTAGTGCCATTCGGCACTAGTGCACTAAACCCGGGGACGTCATGGGGCGTATACTCACAGGCAGGCGGGCATTGCGACAGCAGCTCAAGAACGTCAAGCGAGAGCTGTCGAGTGTCCGCACCGATATCCAGGCGCTTGAGAAGGGGAAGCCTGTCGCACGGCGCCCGGACGAGGACCGCAGCCGCCTGAGCGCTTCCGTCGCTGCCGACTACCCGGCAACGGGGTTGCGCCTGGCGGGGGAAGAGGAAAAGGACCAGGTTGAGTCTCTGCTCGAGGCCGAGAAGAAGATGCCGCGTCAACCGCTGGATGAAGGCCGCCTTGCGCAGGAAGACCGCGCGATCAAGGAGCGCGCCAAGAACGTACGCGATGAGCGGTTTTCAGACTACCTGGCCTCGAGTTTCGAGGCAGGTGGAGCGCTCCGCCACGAGCGCACCATTCAACGTAACAAGGCTGTTCTGCTTGCCGTTGCCGTGTTTGCCGTATTGGCGTGGCTGATCAAACGTTTCGTCTGGTAAGCTACTTCAGCAGGGCGCCGATCACGATCCCCACTCCAGTGAACAGCATGAGTGCCAATGCTGTGGGCATCTCCTGTTTCCACTTGAAGAGTTCTATGGCGGTGTCTCCATCGCTCGACACAAAGAACAGGACACAAACCGCAATGAGGGCCAGGGCCCAGAGTAGTGATTTTCTCATACGTTATCCTCCCGGATGGATCGAAGAAGAGTGACCAAGCCAGCTACACGCCATCGATCACACGATTGATGCTGTCGCGGCGACGATGCGTTTTATCGAAGCCTTTGTCGCCTTCACGGAAGGCGTTGAAACCGGCGCGTGTCATCACCACGACGAGGGCGGCGGCGGCCACGCTAAGCACGAGTGCAAACACCGCATCGAAATAGCCCGAGGAGAGAAGCCATTTGGCCAGCGGGGCCACAAGGAGCAACGTAACCAGGCCCGCCACGATCAAGGGCAGCCAGGGAAGCATGGGCGAACTGTGCAGGTTGGGCACCAGGTAGAGCTGCGTGGCGACGGTAGCGCCCATCACCAGGTAGCCGCCTACAACAGCAACGCCGAGCACACGGAGTGGGGTGGCCATGGTCGACCCCATGGCGGCGCTGATGTTGAAGAGGGCAAACAGAAACGCCACAATGGCGACGCCAAGCAGAACGTTGTATTCGGTGGCTGAACCGGTAGCGCCGATCAGTTCACGTACGATCTGGCCGCCTTCTGCAATCCAATCAGCAAACATCATTCACCTCACACTCGTTGGCGTCCTGCAATCTTTTCGTATCCGTTTGTGTCAGAGCATAGCGATTAGGGCCGCCAGCGCAATGAATAAAGCGGCCAGGGCGAGCTTGCTGGGAACGACATTCTCGCGGCTCCAGTGAACAAATCGTTCGGTTCGGGTACCGTGATACGCAAGGATGAGGGCCAGAATCAGGGGCAGAATAAAAAGGGTGTTATAGAGCAGGAGGTAGCCCAGCACGAGGGGTACCGACTGTCCGCTGCGCAGGACCAGCACGAGCGTGGGTACATAGACCTGGCCCGTGCAGACGCTTTCGAGGACGGTAACAAGGAAGGATGTGAGTATACTGCCCCAGATGATGCGGTGGGTGGCGAGGCCGGTCCGGATGACGCGGTGAATGGTGTCAGTAATGCGACGCGGCAGCTTGAGCGTCACATCCTCTGCGCGCCCCCCCGATCGATAGCGCAGGGCATCTCGCAGCGAGAGCAGCGCCAGGAGCAGGAGCAAGGCGATCATGGTAAGCTCCAGGCCCCGCCGCATAGCGGGGAAACCTGTAAAGAGGTAGAGCAAGCGAAACAGTCCGAACCCAATGGCCATGTAGGTTGCGAAGCAGGTCACGCAGAAGGCCACACCGGCCCAGACGAGATGGCTGCCGCGGATCTTCATGACACTCAGCATGCTGATGAAGAACACGAGGGTGGAAATGGCACACGGGTTAACCCCGTCAATGAGCCCTGCCAGGGCCACGCCCACAAAGGTGAAGTTCCGGGCACGGCGCTCCAGTCGTGCCAGTGATTGGGCGTCGGATGAGGATGGCTCCGCCGCCGGCATAAGGATAGCCCCGGAGATGACCTGTCCCACGTAGTCCAGAAACTCACCCTCTATTTTCTCCCAGCTATCGAAGGGTTGCCGGCCGTTGACAATCAGAACGGAGGAGGCATGCTCGTCAATCTCGATCGTGTCCTGGTAGGCCGCCAGTCGCAGGTAGTTGGTGTCGACATCAATGTCGTAGCGAATGAGCTCATACTGCGCGGGGGTGTATGCCTCCAGCTGCGGAAGGATCTCGTGGTTGACCCGGTAGCAGGTTTCGCACCCTTCCGTGTAGAAGTACTCAATGCGGGGTAGGGGAGTATCATCGCCGGACCGCGCGGGCAGGGCCGCGGACAGGGCAAGGGCCATGCTGCCGAAGAGAACCATGAGCCGGTGTGCGCTCATGGGAGAACACGGATGGGCACACGCAACTCGGGCGTGGACTCCAGGCTGGTATGAATCAGGATCGCTTTGCCTGCCAACTCGGGAGCTGGACTGACATTATCCAGCAGTACGCGGTAAGAGCCATCGGGCTGTTTCGTGACGGACGTCTTGATAGTTGGCAGGGGCACCTCAACTGTCGTGACCTCAAAGGGCTGCTTGATGAAAGGGCGAACCACAATGGTGATGCGGCGCGGGGCCGTCGATGACTTGCGAAGGAGCAGGTCCCGCGGAAGGGCCAGCAGGTCTCCCACGGCGACCCCGGCGATGTTCAGGTAGGTGCTCAGACCACGCGGGTGATCGGTTGTTACGGTCATGCGTCCTCTCAGCAAGCCATCCTTTACGGGCGGTACGGTGCGCACGGTCAATCCGCGGCCGTCCGGATCGATGGTGGCCGCGAAGGATGTGCTGTCGGATCTGACACCGGTGATGCGCACATCCGGGCGCAGGCTCACAAGCGTGACGTTCTGCGTCACCACGCTGTCTTTGTGTATCTGGCGAAAGTTGAGGTAGCGCGGCTCCACGGCAACTTCCACCGTGATCTCTCCCTTGAGCCAGAGGCGCAAACGTGGGGTCGCCGGGTCGTTGCTCTCAACTGTAATGCTCTTCTGCTGCTTGCCGCGTCGTCCCTTGAGCGTGAAGCGCGCCTCGATGGTTGTGGTCTGTCCCGGCTGCAGGCTGTTCGCTCCGGACTTTACGGCCGTGCAGCCGCATGACGCTTTGACCCGGCTGATGGCGAGGGGCGAGTCGCCGCTGTTCTTGACGACGAATTCGTGAAAGACAGTCTCGTGGTCATTTCGAACACCGAAGTTGAACTCCGGCGCTGCGCAGACGATCTTCGGCGCTGCCTGGGCATGACTGTAAAGCAACAGGGAAAGGGCGAAGCAATATACGGATCTATGCATAAGGCGTTACTCCGATGGCATGCTGTCGGTCTGTTCCACGGCCGGTGGGGGTGGGGGATCGTCATGGCTGACGCCAAAGTCCAGCCAGCCAATCGTGTTCAGGAAGGCGATCATCACGGCCACCGGGCTGACGAAGCGGATGAAAATTCCCCAGAGCGAGGCGAGCGTGATGACATGTACATCAGAGTTGTGCGAGGGGTCGTCGCGCAGCCCTGAGAGCAGACTCCAGAGATGGACGTCGGCGAAATTATGTGAGCCCTCGCGGATCTCGTCGACCGCCTTCTTGGTTCCCCAGATCCAGCCCACGAAGACACTGATAAACAAGCCACCCAGCGGCAGCAGCCAGTTCGAGGATATGGTATCCAGCGCATTGAAGACAGGTCCGCTCACGGCACAGAAACAGCCAAGTCCAAAGATCACTGCTCCAAAAATGACAGCAGCACGTTTGCGGCTCCACCCCAGCTCGTCCACGAAGAAGGCCGTTACGACCTCCAGCAGACTAATGCCGGAGGTGAGGGCAGCGACCATGAGCAGCACAAAGAAGAGGGTTGCCCACAGCGGCCCCAGGGCCATGCGGCTGAATACGGCCGGCAGTACATTGAAGACGAGTCCGGGTCCCTGGGCAGGATCAAACCCCAGCGCAAACACGGCCGGGAACATGGCCAGGCCGGCCAGAAGCGCCACGACGGTGTCCAGGGCCACAATGGAGAGGCTGGACAGGAACAAGTTCTCGCCCTTTCCGACGTAGCTGCCGTACGTGATGATGGCTCCCATGCCAAGACTCAGCGAGAAGAAGGCATGGCCGAGAGCCATGAGTACACTCTCAGTCGTGATCTTGGAGAAGTCCGGGCTGAGGAAGAACTTCACGCCTGCCGTGGCTCCCTCGAGCGTCATGCCGCGGATGGCGAGCACCAGCAGCAACATAAAGAGGATGGGCATCAGGACTTTGGATGCGCGTTCGATGCCGCCCTGAATACCCCTGTAGACAATGCCGATGCACAAGACCATAAAGATGCCGTGACAGAGAATACTGAGGGCATGATTGCCGGAGAAAGATGAGAACTGCTCACCTGCCAGCTCGACAGCGGCGGCCGCATCTACGGCCGCGAAGTCCAGTTGGCCGGTAACAGCCTTGACGATGTAACCAACGGTCCAGCCGGCCACGACACTGTAGAAACTCAGGATGATGAACCCGGCCAGCACACCCATGATACCAACCAGTGTCCACCCGAACGTGAACACCATGATGCCGAGAATCAGGGCCAGGGAGCCCCAGCCCCACGCGCCAATACTCATCATGAGGATGCCACTGGCGGTCATGCAGAATCCAATGAAGTGCGCTAGGCGCGAGTTGCGCGGGTTGAGCTGTTTGAACGCACCGACCGGGTCTTTGCGTGTGTGCCGCCCCAGGCTGATTTCACAGAGCATCACCGGCAACCCGATAACGGCAATACAGACAAGGTAGATAAGCACAAATGCGCCGCCGCCATATTCCCCTGTGATGTAGGGAAACTTCCAGATATTTCCCAGCCCTACGGCCGATCCGGCTGCGGCAAGAATGAACCCCAGGTTGCTGCTCCAGTTTTCGCGCTCTGTGTTAGGTGATTTCATGGTGCCAAGACTAGCGAAGGGACGCAACAGACTCAAGCCCGATTCGGGTTTGACCTTAGGGGGTGGTTTTGATCCTATGGCCTCGACAGGAGGCGATGAACGATGAAAGCAAAGTGGCTGATTATCGGTGTGGTTATCGTGGTGGTGGCCGTGGTGGCGTGGAGAAAGCTGCCGGGCTTGCGGACCAGGGCGACGAATGCGGTGGGCCAGGTGGGGGGCTGGACCGAAGAAGCCCGACAGACTGATCCACTCGGGTTTATGGATTACGCTGAAAAGGAGCTCAACCAACATATGTCGCAGCTCAAGGAGGCGCGGCGCAACATGCAGGAGGCCCTTCAGCGGATTGCCGATGAGACCAAGCGCAACGGAGACCTCTTGGAGTCGGCCGCCACACTGGCACATAAGTTTCGGGGCGCCTACCGCAAGGCGATGGTCGGTGGGTATCCCGTGGAGGTGGCCGGCGGCACCTACAGCAGGGAAAGTCTGATCGAACAGGTGCGCCTGGTTATGATGCAGTCCGCCAACTACACCAAGGCCATTGATGACCTGGGGCGTGCGACGAAAGCCGCAGGCGCAACAGGACAGAGCATCCTGACGCAGATCACCGACACGCAGGCGGCCCTGGCGTCGTTGCCGGCCAAGAAAGAGATCGCCCGCGTCAACAAACTCACGGGACGAACACAGGAGCTCCTGGCACAGATCGACGCGCTGATTGATCGCAACGAAACGGTTTTGAAAGAGTCGCCCGTGCGCACGGTCGAGGAACTTGTGCACACCGACCTCGCTCCCGCCGAGGGGATTGACGTCGATGTGATGGCGTTCCTGGAGGGGCCCGAATGACTATCTTCGCCATAGCCATGCTGGGATTGGGACTCTTCCTGGTGCTTTACACCATCGCGTTTCTGTTACGTCCGGCGGCAGATGGAACGGGCACGAAGAAGGACTCCCTGGGCTGCGGGTTTGTATTCCTGGCCGGGCTTGTGTGGAGCCTCGCTCTGACGAGCTACCTTGGCGACCGTGGTGCCGGATTCCGCCTGGGCTTTGGGGGCGCACTGATTCTGCCCGCACTGGTGGCGATCTTTCGTCCGGGACGAAAGCGGATTGTGCATGCGGCAGTTCTGTTCGTGGTGGCTGTGATACTGGCGTCGTCGGCTTCTCCCAAGTTGAAGAAGCGCATTCGGCCTGATGCGGCCCTGACACGCTTGGAGGAGATGCGCAGTGCTGAGCAGGATGTGAGTGCCCGCGTCGAGAAAGCGCGGCTATTGGCGAAGGAGCTCGAAGCGGACAGGGCCACGTTGGCGCGTGAGGTGAAATCCAGAGGCGTGGCTGACTTTGAGGCGGCGGCGAAGGATCCGGACCTGATGCGCCTGTTGAAGGAGCTGGCGGAGATTGACCGCTTGCAGGCCCTGACGCGTGGAAAACTGGAGTATGATCGCGCCGCGTCTGAGCGGATTGCATCCGCTATTCGACGCGTAGAGCGTCTTGAGAGAGCAGGTGAGTTAACCGGTGAGAGCGTGTCGCGCACGGAGCTGAACGCCATTATCGAAGAGGCGAGGAACCCGGCAGATGTGGGAATTCCCAGTTCTGTGGAAACCCACTTGGAGCGGACTCGCCTGGAGACGCTGTTTGACGATGTGACGGGGCAAGGGAACTAGAGGGCGGCTCACGGAGAAATCGGTGGCCTGTCTGGCAGGAGAAGATGATATGAAGGTGCTGGGGTGTACACTCTTGATTGCGGTCGGCGTTATGGCCGCGGGATGCGGCGGCATTGATAAGCGCGACGTTTATCGTATTGCCCGTGACCACGTTGAGCAGCAGGCGGGCAAGGGCGTGAAGGTGAGTTCACGGGATGAAGCCCTGTTTGCCATCGGCAAGAGTGCCGCACGCGTCGATGTGGACTACAATCGAGAATTTCCTGACCCGGTGGAAGGGATCATGACGGTCTGGTGCAAACGCGTCCGCATGCGATGGGAGTTCGAACGATCGATCGATAGTCGCAGCGCAGGAACACCGACACAGCCGTAGCGATCGGCTAGGCGCGCATCTTTTTCTGCTTGGCCAGCGCGATATCGACATGGTGACGCTTGACGTAGCCGCGGCTTACAAGAATCTGCCCGAGCATGCGGCTGTCCGATCCTTGAATCTGCAAGGCCTCTTCAAGCTCATCGGCTGACAGAGAGCCCTGTTCGACAAGAATTTCGCCAAGGCGCATGATCTCGTTGTCGGATTCATTCATTGCTTCCCCCTACCTCACTCCTCAACATTCATGAACCGATTGCTCTGGTTGATCGCATCTTGGAGAGCGCGCTTGACGCGTCGCTCATCCATGGCGCTGTGGCCGCTCAGGAATGTGACGGTTTGACGGCAGATCAGTGTCAGGCGATTGATGAGCTGTCGCGCGCCGATGAGTTCCTGCTTATCCGTCTCCACAAACGTCTCCTTCGTAATAGGTATATGGTACTATCATCGCCCCTTGCCCGGTTCAAGTCAAAATGACCGAAATCCGCGGATGGTGGGTCCATCCTGCCTAGTCGAGTTTCTCCCGCTTGCGCTCAAGCATGATCCGCCGCACGGCAAGAACGATGATGATAATTGCGGTCATGGCAATCGGGACTGAGCGATGCACCGCCCCGAGCCAACCGAAGAGCGTGTCGTAGGCAAAAACCCAGCACACGGTCGCCGAGAGCGTCCCCACGGCAACGGTAGCCATCGTTATCCAGGGGCGGAGCCCCAACAGGTAGCCCAGCACGGATCCTGCTATCACGCCGGTCATGAAGAAAGGAAACCAGACAAATGCGAACACACCGATGATCTTGCTGCGACGGAAGCGCGCTACACTGCGGCGGGCTGATTCAAAGATGGGCTCCATGTGCTGCTTGAAGAAGCGTCGCTCGAGCAGATTGTGGTAGGAGAAGATCAGGATTGGATACGCGATCATCACAATCATGCAGTCGATGTAGCAGGCTAGAAACACCCGCATCGTGGCGTTGAAGCCCGCCTGGGTGCCGTGGGCTATGGCCCCGGCACGGCCGACCATGAGTTGGGTGAATCCCATGATCAGGAGATCATCCCAGCGGTGGTGCTGCAGGCGCCACAGGATGGCGATCGTGGCCATCCACGCGATCAGCATGACGCATCCGGTCACGAAAATGCGGCCGCGGTCGCCGCGCAGCAGTGCTGATGATGTGGTTCCGTTCATGTGCAGACCTTGTTGCGTCCTTGCTGTTTAGCCTTATACAGTGCTTTGTCGGCGGCGCGCAAGACGTCATCCGGGCCGCTGTTGCGGTTGTTGCGCTCGGCAGCGCCTGCACTGACCGTGATGCGCGTCTTGGAGGACTTTCGTCGCCGCGGACGGGGCGTGTCAGGACGCTTGCGGGGACGGCCGGGGGCGCGGATCACAAAGTCGATCGCTCCGATATCCTTGCGGACGCTATCGAGTTGCTCGACCGCGTCCTCGACATCCTTGCCGGCAAAGAGAATCGTGAACTCCTCGCCCCCGTATCGAAAGGCTTTGCCCCCGCCACGAATCCGCCCCAGGCGGGCGGCAACCATCTTGAGCACCTGGTCGCCGACATCGTGGCCGTAGCGATCGTTAAACTTCTTGAAGTGGTCGATGTCCACCATGGCCACGGTGTACGTGCCGGTCAGCTGGATCAAGGCTTCCTGAAGGGCGCGTCGGCCGGGGAGTCCTGTCAGCTCATCACGAAAGGCCATGCCGTAGGAGGCCTCAACCAGCGAGAGTACGAGCGTGAGGCCGGCCGTTGCCAGGCAGCCGGAACTGGTGACGTCTGATCCTGAGGGCCATACGCCGATCAGGGCGATAAGAATGGCCCAGAAAAATCCGCTTTCCGTGGCTGTGCCACGCATGGTGAATGCGTACAGCATAGCTGCTGCGGCGGTACCAAAGGCGAGCAGGGCGACGATGGGCAGATCCAGCAGCGGGGTAGGCATGTCGGCCAGGGCGCGGGCAACGCCGCCCAGCGTGCGGGTCCCGGCATACGTATGGATCAGGGCCAGGGCACCGGCCTGCAGGGCAATCGCTATGGCGCGATGCATCCCGCGTAGCGTGAAGATTCCCCGCTCAGCAGCCAGGGCGAGGAAAGCCAGGTTGATCGGCAGAAGAATGGCGATGCCGTGCCTGAGAGCTCGCGTACCCAGGGCATCAGGGGGTAGGGGAGCGACATGAATCAAGGCGCGATCGCAGAGCACCAACACGGCGAGAGCCAGCAGCAGACGGCTGCGATGGAAGCGCCAGCCCAGGACGGCTCCCACGACCAGGACCACCACCGGGTAGATGCTGCGGATGCCGCCTTGCCAGTCCTCGGGCAGCCGCCCAAAAGCGGTGACGAGGGCAAGCACCAGCATGACCGCTCCGGGAAGCATGAATATTGTAACCTTGCGCATCGTCACCACTCTTACCCAAAACGAAGGGATAGGCAACAACTGTCCTATTTACTGCTCGACTAGAGGGCCGTGGTTCTTCACGATTCACCGGTTATGAAAACACAAGAGACAACTTCTTCACTGGACGCTCTTACTTCCCTGAGTAAGCGGCGTGGGTTTATTTTTCAAAGTTCCGAGATCTATGGCGGAATCAACGGGTTCTGGGACTACGGTCCACTCGGGGTTGAGCTGAAGCGCAACATCAAGCAGGCCTGGTGGGATGACATGGTGCGTAACCGCGAGGATGTGGTCGGGCTGGACTGCTCGATCATCATGAATCCGAAGGTGTGGGAGGCCTCCGGGCATGTGGGTGGCTTCAGCGATCCGATGCTGACCTGCCGCCAATGCCGTCGCCATTTTCGCGCCGACCACATGGATGATCTTATCGCACAGAGCGACTGGATCACGTCGCTGGCCGAGGCGGGTGATGCCGACGAGCATGGCATGCTGACGCTTGACCGGGGCAAACTGGAGCGCTGGATCCGCAAACGTGGCCGCAAGCAGGCCAAGGGCATGGCACTCGTGAAGGATGCCGAGACGCATCTCGACGCTGTTGCGCGTACCATCGGCGAGGAGCCGCGCGCGTTGCGTGATGTGCTGGTGGTGCTTGGCATGCCGGGCTTGCCCGAGGATAGCGACCCCATGCCATGTCCGTTCTGCGGCGGGGACCTGACGGCACCACGCCAGTTCAATCTCATGTTCAAGACCCACATTGGTGCCATGGAGGATCACTCCGCGGCGGCTTACCTGCGTCCGGAAACCGCACAGGGGATCTTCTGCAACTACCGCAATGTGCTGGACTCATACCGGATCCGCCCCCCGTTCGGGATTGCCCAGGTCGGGAAGAGCTTTCGCAATGAAATTAATCCGCGGAACTACACCTTCCGCAGTCGCGAGTTCGAACAGATGGAGATCGAGTTCTTCTGTCATCCGGACGAGGCCGACACGTGGTACACCTATTGGCGCGATCTGCGTTACAACTGGTACGTGAAGCTGGGACTGCAGAGCTCGAAGCTGCATCTGCGGGATCATGATCCTGACGAGCTGGCACACTATGCACGCGCCTGCGCGGATGTGGAGTATGACTTCCCATTCGGCACGAGCGAACTGGAAGGCATTGCCAACCGCACGGATTACGATCTGACGAAGCACCAGGAGCATAGCGGCAAGGATATGCGCTATTTCGACGATCAGACACGCGAGCGCTTTATCCCGTTCGTCATCGAGCCTTCAGGTGGTGTTGACCGTGCCGCCCTGGCATTCCTTACCGAGGCCTACCGGGAAGACGAGGCCCCGAATGACAAAGGCCAGATGCAGAAACGCACCGTCATGAAGTTGCACCCGCGCCTGGCGCCTACCAAGGCCGCCATCTTCCCGCTGGTGAAGAAGGATGGAATGCCGGAAGCGGCCACGGCGATCTACGAGGCCTGCAAGAAGGCTGGGATCACGACTTTCTATGATGAAAAGGGCGCCATCGGGCGACGTTATCGCCGTCAGGACGAGGCCGGTACTCCTTATTGCATCACGGTCGACGGTGATACGGTGGGCACAGGCACGGTTACGGTCCGCGACCGCGACACGCTCGCACAAGAGCGTATCCCGGCCGACGATGTGCCCGCGTTCATTGCAAAGAGTCTGCAGTGTGAGTAAGCAAGTATGAGCGAACTGCTCGATATGCTGGCCCGTGTCCAATCGGGTGACATGACCATCTCGGAAGCCGCCGCTAACCTGGGTGAGCGTGAAGTGGATCTCGGGTTTGCCCATGTCGATACCGAGCGCGAGGCGCGTCGCGGCCTCCCGGAGGTCATCTTCAGTCCGGGCAAGGAACCGATGCAGATGGTCGATATCGCCCAGGCCCTGATCAATGCCGGTCAGAATGTCTTTGCCACACGCGTCACAGAGCTACAGCTAGCCGCACTGCGGGATGCTTTTGATGACGTGGTTCACCACGAAGAGGCCAATGCCATCACGATAGACCGCTTTCCCCGACGAGAAGCGGAGGGCGCTGTTGTGGTGGTGTGTGCGGGCACATCGGATCTACCCATTGCGGCTGAGGCCGCACTGGCGGCGGAGCGGATGGGCGCACGCGTTGAGCGCATCTGTGACGTGGGTGTCGCCGGACTGCATCGCCTGATGGGACACGTGGAGGCGCTTCGTGCGGCACGGGCTATCGTGGTGGTGGCGGGCATGGAAGGTGCCTTGCCCTCAGTGGTGGCCGGGCTTGTGCAGCGACCGATAGTGGCTGTCCCGACGAGCGTGGGCTATGGCACGGGTCTGAACGGTATGGCGGCAATGCTCACGATGCTCAACTCATGTGTGCCGGGGATCACGGTGGTCAATATTGACAACGGGTTTGGCGCCGGTGTGGCCGCGGGCATGATCAATCGGCGAGACGACACGGCATGAAGTTGCTTCGATTCGACAGTGTGGGCGGTGCCAGCGGGAACATGATTCTCGGGGCTCTGCTCGGACTGGGTGTCGATCGGGACACACTCACTGCGCTATTGCGCACACTGCCGATCGAAGAGTTCAGACTGGATATCAGTGACGTGACACGCTTTGGCCAGGGCGGACGGCACGTCAACGTGGTTGTAGCCGATGAAGACCACCCCCATCGCGGCTTGAGAGATATACGGGATCTTATCGCGCAGGGCGAATTGGGGGAGCGGACACGCGCCCTGGCCCTGGCGACATTCCAGAAGTTGGCCGAAGCCGAGGCATCTGTACATGGTACAACGCCCGAGGCGGTGCATTTCCATGAAGTGGGTGCCATGGATGCGATTATCGACATTGTGGGGTGCTGTGCCTGTCTTGAGCTGCTCGATATCGATGCCGTACATTGCTCGGCCCTGCCGGTTGGCACGGGGACGGTGGAGGCCGCCCACGGTGTTCTCCCCCTGCCGGTGCCTGCGACGGCGGTCTTGCTCAAGGATTCCGCTGTGACCCCGACCACGCTGCCTTTCGAACTGGTCACACCGACCGGTGCCGCCTTGCTCACGACGTGGCAGGAAATGCTGCCGGGCGCTGTGGGGGAGGGGGGTGCCATTCGTGCCGTGGCGACAGGATTCGGAACACGCGAGCTGCCGGATCGCCCCAACGCGCTGCGTGCGATGCTGCTGGAGAGTGAGACCGTAGGTCCCGCCGAAACGGCGGAGACCGCCTGTCGCGTGCTGGAGTGTAACGTTGATGACATGAGCCCGGAGCTGGTCGGCTCCCTGTACGAACGTCTCAGGTCCGCCGGAGCACTGGATGTGTTCACGACACCGGTCCAGATGAAGAAGCAGCGCCCGGGGGTGCTGCTTACCGTGCTGTGCAGCGAGGATAGGCGTGAGGCCCTGTTGGAACTCATCTTTACTGAAAGCACGACCTTCGGTGTGCGGGAGTACCCCGTATCCCGCAGTACGCTGGAGCGCGAGTTGGTGCCGGTGGAAACACCCTACGGTACGGTTCAGGTTAAGGTCGGACGGTGGAAAGGCCGCGTGGTGACGCGTGCGCCGGAGTACGAGGACTGCGCGGCGGCGGCTGAGGCGTACGGTGCGCCCGTGAAGGTGGTCTATGAGGTAGCCCTGAAGAGCCTGGAAAGAGTGGAGGTTGGCAGTGAGTGAAGTGGGCGAACGCATCGATGCCATCAGAGAAGAGTGGGGCGACCGGCTGCTGATTCTTGGTCACCACTATCAGCGTCCTTCGGTACTTGCACATGCCGATAAGCTTGGCGACTCCCTGGAGCTGTCGCGCCTCGCGGCCGATCAAGAGAAGGCGGAGCGGATTGTCTTCTGCGGTGTTCATTTCATGGCTGAGTCGGCCGACATCCTGACATCACCCGAACAGATCATCACCATGCCTGAGACGGGCGCCGGCTGCCCCATGGCCGACATGGCAACGGCCGAACTGATGCAGACCGGATGGAACCGGCTGGCGGGGGTCTGCGACGATTGGTTACCCGTGGTCTACGTCAATAGCACAGCCCGGATCAAGGCGCTGTGCGGCAAACTGGGTGGCAGCACCTGCACATCGAGCAATGCCGGTCGGGTATTCGAATGGGCCCTGGAGCAGGGCAAGCGCATCTTCTTTCTTCCCGATGAGCACCTGGGGCGGAACACGGCCGCGACAATGGGAATCCCCGATGACGAGGTCGCACTCTACAATCCTGCCTGTGCGGATGGAGGATTGAGTGATGACGAGATTCGCTCCGCACGGGTCGTGGTCTGGAAGGGCTACTGCATTGTGCATGTCGCGTTCACAATCAACCAGATCAGACAGGTACGGGCGGCCAATCCTGACGCCACGATCATCGTGCACCCCGAAACACCGCGCGAGGCCGCCGACCTGGCCGATGGACAGGGATCGACGTCCCAGATCATCAAGGCGGTTGAGGCCGCACCCGACGGCAGCACGTTGATCATCGGGACCGAGCAGCACCTCGTCGAGCGTCTGGCCCGGGAGCAGGCCGGACGGGTGACCGTGAAGTGCCTTAAGCCGTCAATCTGCGCCAATATGGCAAAGACCAATGAGCACAATCTTCTGCGTCTGCTGGAAGAGTGGCCCGACGAGCTGCGGATTCATGTGTCGCCATCGGTTGCCGATAATGCACGCCTTGCGCTGCAACGCATGCTGGAGCTTTGAGCATGACCGACGATACCCGTAACGATTCCATCCGCTGGTGTGTTCTGCTTCCGGCCTACCAGGAGCAGGGGCGCATTGGGCAGACGGTCAAGGCCATCCTTCCATTCTGCGCGGATGTTGTTGTCGTGGATGATGGGTCCAGCGATGACACGGCCGGCGAAGCCCGTGAGGCGGGGGCCATTGTTGTGCCGCATGAGCGCAACATGGGCAAGGGGGTGGCGCTTCAGACGGGCTTTCGGCACGTCATGGAGTCCGGGTACAGTTGCGTGGTTACGATGGACGGGGACGGACAACACGCTCCCGAAGACCTGCCGGGATTCCTCGATGTCTACCGTGAGAGCGGCGCACGCGTGGTGGTGGGCAACCGTATGTCTGATCCGCGCACGATGCCGCTGGTTCGCCGGCTTACGAATCGGTTCATGAGTTGGCTGCTGAGTCGACGTATGGGGCAGCGTGTGCCGGACACACAGAACGGCTATCGCCTGTACGGTCGCGAGGTGTTGCCGATTCTCCTGGCAACGGTATCCGAGGGGTTTGCGGCGGAATCAGAGGTGCTCTTGGATCTTGCCGATGCGGGCGAGACCATTGCATCGGCTCCGACACGTATTATCTACGGTGACGAACAGAGCAAGATCCGGCCCGTGCAAGACACGATAAAGTTTTTCAGCATGCTGTGGCATCATAAGAGAGGGAAGGGGACGAGCACGTGATAAAGGCGATTCTGATTCTGACGGCGATTACACTGATTCCGGCACTGGAGCTGCGCGCATCTATTCCGGTGGGGATCTTTAACAGCGATATGCAGCAGGCCGTATCGTGGCCCGTGGTTGCCGCGATATGCATCGTGGCCAATATCATTCTGGGCTGGATCGTTTTCTGGATAATGGGGCCCGCATTCACGTTCATCCGCCGCTGGGGCTGGTTCGACCGGCGGATCTGGCCGATTCTCGAGCGTACGCGACATAAGATCCACCCCTACGTTGAGAAGTACGGCGAAATTGGCGTGGCCGTCTTCATAGGCATCCCACTTCCCGGTTCCGGTGTCTATACGGGCGCTTTCGGTTCGTACCTGCTGGGACTGGACAAGCGGAAGTTCGCCATCGCGAATGTGATCGGCGTCCTCATTGCCGCGGTGGCGGTCACCGCGCTCTGCCTTGCCATACTGCATGGCGCTGTGGGCGAAGACAGTTTGTGGGCCAGGCTTCTCCTCAAGCAGAAGCATTAGATTCGACTATACGGCGGTGGACCCAGGCATTCTGCCTGGGCTATGATGTTGCACCCCGTTGGGGTGCTGCCGGAGCCGACCCCAAGGGGGTCGAACATGATAGCCCAGCGAGAATCGCTGGGGTGGATTGGAAGAAGAGAGATACACTCCCCGTTGGGAAGTCCTATGCGTACACTGGGTATCGACTACGGAACGGTTCGTCTCGGCGTCGCTGTGAGCGACGACCTTGGGATGATCGCTACCGGCCGCGAGACCATTAAGGTAGCGTCCATGCCCGAGGCCGTGGCGAAGACGGTTGAAGCCGTCGATAAGTATGAAGCGGAGCAAATCGTTGTCGGCTTGCCGCTCAATATGGACGGCAGCAGCGGCCCGATGGCTGAGGCCGTCCAGGTCTTCGTCAAGAAGCTCGGTGACGAGATTGATCTTTCGATCGAGACATGGGATGAACGCATGACAAGCCAGGAAGCTGAGCGTGTCCTCATCGAAGCAGATGTCAGCCGTTCGAAACGTAAGAAGGTGATCGACAAGATGGCTGCCCAGGCCATCCTGCAGAGTTGGCTTGACACCCATTATCAACCGCTGGATCTTCCCGAGCTCCAGTAGGGACCGCTCGCGAGCGGTCCGAAGAATGGCCAAAGAGCTATGCAACGCTACCGATTTGATATCAGCTACGACGGAACCGCCTATGTCGGCTGGCAGATACAGCCTAACGGGCTGGCCATACAGGAAGTCATCCAGGACGCTATGGAGAGGATCCTGTGCAAACGGATCAAGCTGCACGGCAGTGGACGTACCGACCAGGGCGTGCATGCCCGCAAACAGGTGGCACACGCAGACATCTCCTCGTCATGGCTGCCCGGCAAGTTGACTACGGCCCTCAACGCCGTGCTGCCTCCTGACATCAGGATTATGCGGGCGACCAAGGTGCCCCAGACGTTTCACGCGCGTCACAGTGTCCGGTTGAAGGAGTACCGCTACTTTATCTGGAACAGTGATGTGATGCCGCCCACCAAGCGGCATTACGCCACGCACATGCGCCAACCGCTCGACGCGGTTGCCATGCAGAAGGCGGCCGATTACCTGGTGGGAACCCATGACTTCTCCGCGTTCTCAGCCAATCCCAAACGACACGTGGAATCGCACGTGCGCAGGCTGGAGCGGCTGGATATTCGCAAGCGCGGCGCCGAGATCACGATCATTGCAGCGGGCGAGGGATTCCTCTACAAAATGGTGCGAAGCCTGGCTGGATTTCTCATGCGCGTGGGGGAGGGGACCGTCCCACCCGCGACAGCGAAAGAGATCCTGGCGTCTGCGGTACGGACGGCGCGCGTGCCCACAGCCCCGCCTGAAGGCCTTTTTCTCTGGAACGTAACCTATTGATCTGGCATATTCCGGCGCATGCAAATCCAGATACTTCCATCACTACTGGCGGCAGATTTCGGAGCGCTGCGGGCCGAGGCGCTGCGGGCCGAGAACGAGGGTGCCGATTCGCTGCATCTCGACATCATGGATGCCCACTTCGTGCCCAACCTGAGCATGGGGCCGGACGTCGTGACGATGTGCAAGGAGGCCCTTCAAATCCCGCTCAGCGTGCACCTCATGATGACACGGCCGGATCAATACTTCATCAACTTCATCGAAGCAGGAGCCGACTCGCTCCTTATCCATATCGAGGCCGATTGCGATGTTCCCAAGACGCTCCATCGTATCCATGAGCACGGGGCAAAGGCAGGCATCACGCTCAATCCCGATACCCCGGCCCGGATGATTTTTCCCGTGATCGATATCGTGGAAGAAGTGCTCTGCATGACGGTTCACCCCGGCTATGGAGGGCAGTCCTTCATTCGTGAAGTGCTTCCGAAGATTCGGGAGATCCGGGATTTCGCGAACGACAACGGAGCGGCCGACCTCGACATCATGGTAGATGGCGGCATCAACACCGAGACCGCGGCGGAGTGTGCCCGTGCCGGAACCAACCTGTTCGTGGCCGGTACATCGCTTTTTGGAGAGGCTGATATGAAGCGCGCAATTGACCGCATGCGGGTCGCCGCTTGTGAGGCTTTCGTGTCCTGATATGGCATCGCTCGATCATATCCGGAACTTCTGCATCATCGCCCACATTGACCACGGTAAATCCACCCTGGCCGATCGTTTGCTGCAGCAGACCCAGACCGTGGATGATCGGGTCATGCGCGACCAGATTCTCGACGACATGGATCTCGAGCGCGAGCGCGGCATCACAATCAAGTCGCACCCGGTCACGATGAAGTACAGGGCCGCCGACGGTGAGGAGTACGAGCTCAACCTGATCGATACCCCGGGGCATGTGGATTTTGCCTACGAGGTCTCGCGTAGCATGGCTGCCTGCGAAGGTGCCCTGTTGATCGTGGATGCGGCCCAAGGCGTCCAGGCGCAGACGGTGGCCAACACCTACCTGGCTATGGATCATGACCTGGAAATCATTCCCGTAATCAACAAGATTGATCTTCCCAGTGCCGACATACCGACCTGTAAGCGGCAGATTGAGGATGTGTTGGCCATCGAGAGTGACCAGGCCTTTCCCGTCAGCGCCAAGACGGGGGAGGGGGTCGATGCTATTCTCGAGGCAATCGTCAACCTGGTCCCTCCGCCCAAAGGCGATGCGGAGGGCAAACAGAACGGCGTGCGGGCCCTCGTTTTTGACTCGCATTACGACAAGTTCCGTGGCGTGGTGACCTATGTGCGCGTGGTCGATGGTGCCCTTCGGGTCGGAGATCGCATGCGCTTCATGGCCAGCGGGATTGAAACCGAGTTAAAGGAAGTCGGCGTGTTTGTACCCGAGCCGGCCCCGACGGATGCCCTGCAGGCCGGTGGGGTGGGGTATGTCATTGGCACGCTCAAGGACGTCTCTGAGATCAAGATTGGTGACACCGTCACGACCTCGAAGCGGACAGCCACCGAGAAGCTTAAAGGCTTCAAGGAGGTGAAGCCCATGGTCTTCACCGGAATCTACCCGGTTGATACGGCTGAGTTCGACAAGTTTCGGCAGAGCCTTGAGAAGCTAAGCCTGAACGACTGCTCGTTTACCTATCACCCTGAATCGTCTACGGCGTTGGGATTTGGGTTTCGCTGCGGGTTCCTGGGGTTGCTGCACATGGAGATCATTCAGGAGCGCCTGACACGCGAGTTCAACCTCGACATCATCACCACGAGCCCCTCGGTGATTTATCGCGTTCAGCAAAGCAACGGCGAGATGATGGATGTGGACAACCCGGTCTATCTGCCGGACCGGAGCCGGATCACGCAGATCGAAGAGCCGGTCATCAAGGCCTTCATTATATCGCTCAACGAACACATCGGCGATATCATGCGACTGGTCATGGATCGGCGCGGCGAGTGCCAGAAGACCGAGTCGCTCGACACGCAGCGTGTCATCATGACCTGCATGCTGCCGCTGAACGAGATTCTAACCGATTTTCACGATCACCTCAAAAGCGTCAGCCGTGGCTATGCCTCGATGGATTACGAGTATGCCGGTTACCAGGTCAGTCCCATCGTCAAGATGGACATCCTTCTGAATGGTGAGGTGATCGACGCCTTCTCTACGCTGGTGCATGAGTCCCGCGCCGTCTACCGCGGTCGCCTGATCTGCAAGGCGCTCAAAGACGAAATCCCGCCGCACATGTTTGCTGTCCCCGTGCAGGCCACGCTGGGTGGCAGTATAATTGCCCGCGAGACGATCCGGGCCTTTCGCAAGGATGTGACAGCGAAGTTGTACGGTGGCGACATCACGCGCAAGCGCAAGGTGCTCGAGAAGCAGAAGAAGGGCAAGAAGCGCATGAAGCAGTTTGGGAGTGTCAGTGTTCCCCAGAAAGCATTTGTGGCGGTGTTGAAGAACGGCTAGATTGCGGGACTGTACCGGGAGACCCATGATAGGACTACTCAAACGACGCAGGATGCGCAAAAAGGCCAGGCACTGCCTGCATCACGCCCGTCACTGTCGCAAGATGCGTGAGGATATCGCCTCGCCCAACGAGCTGGCACGACTCATCGAGGCTGAAGCCACGTTGGCTGCAGCGCTTAAGAGCAGGGACACCCAGCGCATGGAAACCGCGGCCGAGGATGCGGTCGCTGCGGCCTCTGTTGTTATGCCGCCAAAGCCTTTCGCCGGGCTGCGTGAGAATATTGAGATCCTGGTTGTGGCCATTGCTGTGGCAATGGCTTTTCGCACATACTTCATCCAGCCCTTCAAAATTCCTACCGGCTCTATGCAGCCATCGCTATATGGAATCACCTCCCAGAACCAGGCGGGTCCCACGCTACTGGATCGGCCACTCCTGAAGAACCTGAAGTGGATAGTCACGGGTAACTACTATCACGAGTATCGCGCCAAGGCCTCCGGAACAGTCAGTAACTTCGTGAAGGACCAGTGGGACCCTTCAATCATTCGATTCAAGATCGGTGGCAAGCTGCACAAAGTGCCCATTGATGCGTGGAACGACTTCTCGCGCAGGCAGGAGATCAAGGTGGCTCCAGGTCAGTTTGTCGCCCGCGGCACGCTGCTCTGGCGAGGCATACGCAGGGCAGGCGACCATGTGTTTGTCGACCGGGTCCGCTGGAACTTCTTTCCGCCCAAGCGGGGCCAGATCATCGTATTCGGTACAGCCGATATACCTACGCTGCCTCCCGGGATGCACTACATCAAGCGCCTGGTGGGTTTGCCCGGAGAGACGATCTCAATCAAACCGCCCAACGTCCTGGTCGATGGGGTAGAGGTGCATGAGCCAGGCACTATAGAGCGTATCGCTTCGCGCCAGCCCGGCTACGCAGGCTATACGCTCGCCGACCCTCGTTCCACCGAACCGTGCGTGCTTCGTTCTCCACATGATTCCTTCACGCTGAGTGAGCGCGAGTACCTTGCACTTGGTGACAACACCAGGAACAGCAAGGACAGCCGCTACTGGGGAGGCGCGCCGCAGAGGAACATGGTCGGTCCAGCCGCCTTTGTCTACTGGCCCGTGACAAAGCGATGGGGCCCCATCTTTTAGTCATCCTGATCCAGAATTTATCATTTCTCTCGGATTAGAAGCGGCATTATCGCACGTCGCATAATATATCTTATGTCTACTCCGGATACGGGGAACGCCCCATATCTTGGGTTGTTTTGCTTCAGGTGGCCGTTTTTGCCACGAAGATAACTATTCGGGCGCCAGCGTGGCATCTCGTGTACTCTCTCGTACATAGAGCCTGTCCCACTGCGCGCAAGGCATTGAGCCATAGAAGATTGCGTGGGTAGAATTTCGGGCAAAAGGAGCCGAAATGGCTCCTCTGCCCGAAATAGGCGTGTTATATTCCGGTAATTCACCACAAACACCGGGAGA
>JASLOA010000042.1 GCA_030745755.1 Kiritimatiellia bacterium
CGAGAACGCCCACGGTCAACCCCCGTCCGCGTGACTCCCGCTAATCCCTTTCGTTGCCTCGGAACCCGGCGTTTCACGCCGGGCTATGATGTTCGACCCCGTTGGGGTCGTGATGCCTCAACATGTCATTTGGAGCACTGCCGACTGTCGGGTTCACTCCCAGGCTTCCGACTACCCGTCGCCGGGGCCACGCCCCGCACCCCACCCCCCGCCGAGGGCTTTGTAGAGACGGATCACTGAGAGCGTGCTTTCACTTTGGCTCTGGACCTGCTGGTCTTCGAGCTGGAGCTGGATGCGCTGACTGTCGAGGACGGTGTCGAAGGGCTCGAGTCCGTTGGTGTATCGGTCGTCTGCCATCTCCGCGGCACTCCGGGCGGCACCCGCCGCAGCGGTCAGGGCGTCGAGCCGCCGCTTCTCGTTGCGGAATGCCGTCAGTGCATCACGCGTTTCCTGCACGGCCAGAAGCACCTGCTTCTCGTAGGCGGCCAGCGCCTGCTCCTGGGCCGCCGTCTGCGCTTTGACGCTGTGGCGGATCTGGCCGGCCCGGAAGATTGCCCAGCGAAAGCCAGGGCCGAAACTGCTGCTCCGGTTAGCCGACTCGCCCAAGTCGGAAGCGCTGAGCGCCTCGTAGCCGATTGATCCAGTGAGCGTCAGTTTCGGAAAGTAGTCAGACTTGGCAATCCCGATCCGTGCCGTCTGCTCGGCCAACTGACGCTCAGCCACGCGCACATCGGGGCGCCGACGCAACAGGTCAGCCGGAATTCCGCTAACCGTGGAAGCATCCACGGCCGGTATGTCGCGGATCTCCGCCAGGCGCCCGTGCAAGGTACCCGGCACTGCGCCGGTCAGAACGGCCAGACCGTTCAGTGCCCGCTCAACTGCCGTATCGTACAGCGGAACGGAGGCGCGTGTGCTCTCCAGGTTGGCTTGTGCCTGGCGGAAGGCCAGCTCGTTGATCAGTCCGCTGTCGAAGCGCGACTCCAGCAGGTCAAAGGTCTCTTGCTGCAACTTCAGGTTATCCTCCGCCACCCGCTGGCGATGCTGCGCTTCGCGGAGCTGCACATAGGCCTGCGCGGTCTCGGCGGCCAGGGACACATGCACATCGGCAAAGCGCGCGTCCTGCCCCTCGAGGTAGGCCCGGGCGGCTTCACTGGCGCGCCGCACGCCGCCGAAAATATCCAGTTCCCAGACAGCATCGAACGACAGACTGTAGAGATCACCGTCGATACTCATCGGGACCGACTCGCTGGGGCTACTACTGGTGAGGCCGGCGCGCGCATCGATGCCCGGGCCAAGCGTCGACCGCACGATCCCAAGCTGAGCGCGCGCGGCACGCACCGCGGCCAGGGCCGACTTGATGTCCGGGCTGTTGCTGAGAGACTCACCTACCAGCTCAGCCAGCAGCGGATCGCCGAGCGTGGTCCACCAGTCGGCGGGCGTCTCGAACTCGGCCTCGCCAACGGCCGGGACCTCGGGCGGCTCATAGTCCGGCCCCACGGTCATACAACCGCTCAGAAGGAACGGGACCAGCAGCAGAACGAAGAGGTGCATGCGGCCGATGAGCTTCGCACGGACCCCGTGTCCCTTCTCGCGCATAGTCTGGAAGAGCACGTAGAGAGCGGGAATCATCACGATACCGAACAGTGTCGCCGCGAGCATACCTGCGAAGACCGTGGTACCGATGGCCCGGCGTGCCGATGAACCTGCACCCACCGCAATGACCATCGGGAAGATCCCGAGGATAAACGTGAAGGCGGTCATCAACACGGCACGGAACCGCTGGCCGGCCCCGTCGGCGGCGGCATCGATGATCGAGAGGCCCTCTTCGCGCCGGGTCTTGGAGAACTCGACGATCAGAATGGCGTTCTTGCTGGCCAGGCCGATCAGGAGGATGAGTCCAAGCTGGGCATAAATGCTGAGCGGCATCTGCAGAAAGAATAGAGCCACCAACGCCCCGAACGCAGCGACGGATGTGGAGAGCATCACGGGCAGTGGGATGGTCCAACTTTCATATTGGGCCACAAGGAAGAGATAGCCGAACACAAGGGCCAGCACAATCAGGATAGCGGAGCCACCGGAGGCCTTGGCTTCCTGGTAGCTGAGCCCGGACCACTCCAGGCTGTAGCCCGGCGGCAGAGAGGTCTTCGCCATCGCGTTGACCTTCTCCATCACCATGCCGCTGCTGAAGATAGGAATCAGCATGGCGTTGATTGAGGCCGCGGAGAACTTGTTGTAGCGCTCCACCGCACGCGGTGCGAGTGTGGGTCTGATCGTCAACACGCTGCCAAGCGGCACCATCGCGCCGGACCGACTCTTCACGTAGATCTTCTCGATATCATCCTGTCGGTCACGGAAGGCCGAATCGGCCTGAATGACCACCCGGTTGACCTGGCCCTCGAAGTTGACATCATTGACGTAGCGCGAGCCCAGGTAGCTCTGCAGGGCGGCAAAGATGTCACTGACCTCCACCTGCATCAGGGACGCCTTGGTACGATCGACGTCGAGGGTGAGGTGCGGCGTGTTGGCCGCGTACCCGCTGAACGCAAACATCGTTTCCGGCATCATGTTGAGCTGCATCAGGAAGCCTTGCATGACGCTGCCCAGCTTGTGCGGATCGTCATCGTCGACCGCCTGCAGCTTGATATCCAGTCCGCCACTGATGCCAAGGCCCATGATGGCGGGCGGTACAAAGAGACTGATCTGGGCGCCAGGCTCCATGAACAGCATGCCCTGGAGTCTTTCCTGAATCGCCGTAATCTGCAGCTCGGGGCTGCGCCGTTCATCCCAGCTATCGAGGCCAAACAGGAAGAAGGCCACATTCTCACCGGACCCACCGAAGAAACTGAACCCTACGACTTCTACGCTGTAGGCGATACCGGGCTGTTCTCCAATCGGTGTAATGACCCGTTCCAACATGGCTTCGGTGCGTTCACGGCTGGCGCCCTCCGGAAGCTGCAAGGCCCCGAAGATCACGCCCTGGTCCTCGTCGGGCAGGAAGGCGGTCGGACTCATCGAGCTCAGAAACACCGCACCGCCGATCACGCCGACGAGAATGATCGCGGTCAGCACCAGGCGACGCGCCAGGCCCGTGGCACCGCTGACGTAGTGACCGCGCACGCGACTGAGCCCCGTGTTGAACCAGCGCAGCGGTCCGTGCTGCTTGGGCTTGACCACGTGCAGCAGCACCCCGCAAAGCGCCGGGCTGAGCGTAAGGGCATTGACGGTCGAAAAGAAGACGGCCGCCGAGATGGCCACGGCAAATTGCTGATAGATCTTGCCGGTGATGCCGCCGACGAAACCGATCGGCACGAAGATGGCCAGCAGCACCAGCGTGGTGGCGATCACGGCGCCGGTTACCTGCTCCATGGCTTTGATCGTGGCGGCCTTGTGATCGAGTCCCTCATGCTCCATCAGATAGAGCACACGCTCCACCACGACAATGGCATCATCCACCACGAGCCCGATCGCGAGTACGAGTCCGAACAGCGTCAGCGTATTGATGCTGTAGCCGAACGCGACGAGCACGCCGAAGGTGGCGCAGAGCGAAACAGGGATCGTCAGGGACGGCACCAGCGTGGCGCGCCAGTCCTGCAGAAACACATAGCAGACCACGACAACAAGGAAGACGGTCAGCAGCAGCGTGGTGGCAATCTCCCGGATACTGGCACGCACGAAATCGGTGGCATCGTATGGCAGGATGATCTCCACGCCGGACGGCAACCGTTCGGTCTGCGCGTCCAACTCGGCCCGCATGGCATCCATGGTATCGAGCGCGTTGGAGCCGGCCGAACGACTCACGCCGATCGCAACCGCAGGCTTCCCGTTGTACTTCGCACTGAACAGGTAGTTATCCGCCCCCTTCTCGATACGTGCTACATCGCCCAGGCGCACCACAGCGCCGCCGTCGCCGGTACGGACGATGATTTCCTCGAAGCGTTTCGTATCATTGAGACGGCCTTCGGCCTTGAGCGTGTAGACCATCGCGCCGCCTCCAGGCGCGCCGCCTACCGTACCTACTGAGGCCTGGATGTTCTGACTCCGGATGGCGCCGATGACGTCGTCGGCCGTCATGCCGAGTGCCGCCAGGCGGTCCGTATCCATCCAGACGCGCATGCTGTAGCGCGGGGCATAGACCTGGGCGCGGCTCACGCCCCGGATGCGTTCGAGCGCGGGCTTGATAACCTTGTAGGTGTAGTCGCTCATGAAGATATCGTCGCGACTGTCATCCGGCGACTGGATCATGATGAAGCCGAGCATGTCGGACGTTTCAGTCTCCACCGTAACCCCTTGCTGCGTCACCTCCATCGGCAGCAATGGCGCGGCCTGCGCCACGCGGTTCTGCACCTGGACCTGCGCGATGTCAGGATCGGTGCCGACCTCGAACGTCACCATGAGCGTGTAGGTGCCCGCACTGTCAGACGTGGACGACATGTAGATCATGTTGTCCACACCATTGACGGCGTCTTCGATGGGACCGGCTACCGTATCGGCCATCACTTCCGCACCCGCGCCGGGATACATGGCCCGTACCGCCACCTGGGGCGGCGTCACCTGCGGGTATTGCGCGATCGGCAGCACGCCGATGGAGACAATCCCCGCGAGCGTCAGCACGATCGAAATCACACCGGCCAGGCGGGGGCGTTCTATGAATACACGTGAGATCATCTGCTTAGCCCTCCGTCGAGACAACCATGACGGTTGCACCCGGCATCGCTTTCTGTACGCCGTCGGTTATGACGAGGTTTCCGAGCTCGAGCCCGGAGAGGATCACGACATCCCGCCCGATGCGGGCGCCGGTCTCAACGCGGGCCATACCGACCGTGCCCGCCTCGTCAACCGTCAACACGTAGGTGCCGTCCTGATCGACCAGCAGCGCACGTTGCGGAATCTTGATGCCGGTCTCCCCGGCGGGATTGCTGAGCCGTGCCGTGACATACCCGCCCGGCATGAGTATCCGGTCCGGATTGTCGAAGAGATAGCGCACCGCAATAGTGCCGGTCGCCGGGTTGATGGCGTTATCATCAAAGTCCTTCTTTCCCACGGTTGCCACCAACGACCCGTCCGGGAGAATGACGCGCGCCTCGAGTGCACCGGCATCGCCGGCCAGCTCGCGGCGGCGCTGGGCGAGGTACTCACGGTCAGTCTGCGAGAAGACAACGCGGATGGGATCAAGCTGGACGATGCGCGCCAGTTCGGCCGCTCCAGGCGTGACATAGTTGCCCTTCTTAACCCCCATCTGGGTGGGCGACTGGTAGGGCGACTCCGCGCCGGTAACCTTCTCGAGGATACGCTTCAGGACGGGAAAGATCTCAATGTCACGGTTGTAGTTGATGGCGCGCTCGCCGGTTGCCTCGAGATGAAACGGGTCCACCATGTTCACATCACCCAGATCCGCGGTCGCGGCTTCGTACGCTATGTTGACCGGATGCTTAAGCGGGAGATTCCAGATGGGGAAGGTCTCGAACTTCGCATAGCCGGACTGCCGGCCGTTTTGATGGTCGTGATAGACCTGCGACAGGCACGTCGCCATCTTCCCGCTGCCGGGCCCCGGCGCCGTGACCACGACCACCGGGCGATCCACTTCAATGTACGGGTTGGCGCCATACCCCTCCTCGCTGGCGATCGTGTCCACATCGGTCGGATATCCTTTCGTCGCGCGGTGTGTGTAGATACGGATCCCGCGGCGCTCCAACCGGTTCTTGAACTGCACGGCGGCAGGCTGCTCTTCGTAGCGGGTGATAACTACAGCGGCAACGTGCAACCCCCACGCCGCGAACTCATCGAGCAACCGAAGAACATCCACGTCATAGGTAATCCCGAAATCCGCACGCAACTTCTTGCGTTCGATGTCCCCTGCGTAGATGCAGAGAATAATGTCGGTGACGTCCTTCAGACGCTGCAGCAGACGTATCTTGGCATGGGGGTCGAATCCGGGCAGCACTCGAGCCGCATGATGGTCGGCAACCAACTTGCCCCCGAATTCGAGATACAGACGGTCACCAGAGGACTTGGCCCGTTCGAGAATATACTCGCTCTGCTCCTCCAGGTATCGCGCGCTGTCAAATCCCACCGCCTGTTTTCCCATGCCGTCTGCCTCCTGCTCCGTTGCGATCTCTGTGCCGTTTCATGGTAGGGTCGACACCCAATGACGTAAATGCGATTATTCCGCCTATGGAATGCCTATTTGACATAGGCAGTCTATACGCCTATAACAAGCAGCCACTGATTGTCAGAAGGCGGTCCTTTTCTATGCAAACGACCTTTCAGACAGACCCGACTGACGACGGCATCGGTCACCCGCTTTGGCTGATTCCGCCGAGCGCCGAGAAGGAGCCCGGCAAGGTGGAGCGTGCCCTCGGCGAGCGCATCAAGGAGTTGAACTGTCTCTATGCGATATCGAGGGTAGCCGAACGACATGCCGATTCTCTGGAGGGCTTTCTGGCTAATGTTGTAACCCTCCTTCCGCCGTCCTGGCAGTTTCCCGAGCTGACGGAAGCCGTCATTCAGTTCCGCGGCACGACCTACCGGACCGCCGGCTACCGGGTCACCCCGTGGCAGCAGTCGGCGCCGGTCTACGTCCAGGGCGAGCGGGTCGGCGAGGTGATCGTAGCCTACACGCAGGAATGCCCTCCCGCCGTTGACGGACCCTTTCTGAGCGAAGAGCGGGCACTACTCGACGCCGTGGCCGAGCGGATCGGGATGGTGGCGGCTCGCATGGATGTTGAACGGACGCTACAGGAGACCAATCGCCAACTCGAGGTGGAGCGCAAAGCACTAGCCGAATCCAACATGGCCCTGCGCGGCGTCCTCGCACGGATCGAGGACGAGAAGCGCGATATCTACCGGGATGTCCAAGCCAACGTGGAACGCATCCTCATGCCCATCATCCACGCCCTGATGGTGAAGACCCCAAAGTCCGACCGCAAATACGTGGAGCTCCTGCGCGACAACCTGGAAGACATTGTCTCGCCGTTTGTCAACCAGCTCGCCCAGCAGTATGCCTCGCTCACGCCGACCGAGGTGAAGATCTGCGACATGATCCGTCACGGAATGCAGACCAAGGATATTGCCACACTCCGCGGCGTCTCACCCGCCACGGTCAGCCGGCACCGCGAACACATCCGCCGTAAGCTGGGTGTAACCCACGCAGCCGTCAACCTCACGACCCTGCTGCAATCGAAACACGGTTAGAACGAGGTCTGCATCGCCAGCACAAGGTTCTGCCCGGGTTCGTTCAGACCGGAACCGTGGACGCGGTAGTCCTCGTCGGTGATGTTCTCGACGGCGAGCGAAAGGGTCATGTGGTCGCAGGGCGTCCACCCGGCGCGGACGTCGTAGACCGTGTAGCCGGGGGTGCCGCCGGGAGGAATACGGCTGGTGTCGGACCGGTCGCGCGTGGAGAGCTTGTCCCCTGCCCCGGCCACGGTACAGGCGCCCTCAACCCAAGTGCGCGCACCGATGTCCCAGCGCAGTCCAAGCTTGCCGGTGGGCGGCATGAGCCGGTCGATGGTCTCGCTGACCAGCTCGGAATCAGAGGTGGGATAGGTGTCCAGTTCACCGTCCATCCAGGTGAACACACCGAAGACGGTCAGGGCATCGCACAACCTATAGCGCGCGTCGAACTCAAGGCCCTGAACGAAACCGTCACCGCCGTTCTTCTTGGTGACCTCGAAGTCGTCGTCAATCATCCGTCCCGTCGGGGTGCGGACAATCATGCCGTCGATTTCGGTGTGGAAGAAGGCAAGCTGCGCGGACGCCCTTGCGGTGTCTGCCTTGACGCCGATCTCGTACGAAACGAAGTCTTCGGGATCGAGATCGGGCGAAGGAGTCTCGATCTCGTCCGTACGGGCGCTGTCCAAACGCGTCAGGTCGGACAAGTTGGGAGCGCGGAAGCCCTGCGAAATGCCGGCGAAGGCGTTCCAGGATCTTTCGGCGTTAAGCGCGTAGAGCAGGCGTGCACTGCCCACCACGGCATCCCAGTCGCCTCCGACCACGATCTGTTCACCCGTGACCGGGTCCTCGACCTCGTTGGCTTCTGCCTCGGCGTACTCGTAGCGCCCGCCGAGGATGAGCGAAAGCCGTTCGGCCAGTGGGAGCTCGTCCTGAACGTAAATGCCAAGCGTGTCATACGTGGCATCGTCCCCCACGGGGCCTTGAATGGCACTGCTCTTCAGGGAGCCGTCCGGATTGTAGCTGTTCTTAAACGAGTCGACCTCGTCATGATAGAACTCCGCGCCGTAGATGAGGTCGCCGATGACTGACGGTGACTTGAACGAGACAAAAGCGCCGTACGTGTGTACGTCAAAGCCCTGGACATCGTGACGATCGCCTGAACGCAGGCGGTCGCGCTCCTCCGACTGGAGCTGATGCGACACGCCGGCATGTATCTCTTCGGCAAACCCATCACCGTTGAACTGATGGTACTGCAGGGTGGTCAGTTCGCGGGCCTGGTCGAGAACACGGCGTAGTTCGCTGCCGACGGAAAGACCTTCCCAATCAGTACCGTAGATCGTCTTGTGTGTACGCCAGGCATCGTCGACGCTGGCCGACTGGTGGGCCAGCACGAAGAACGAGTCGTCAGTGAGAAAGTACTCCAGCTTGGCATCCCAATCCTGTTCGTCATAGGCGGTAAACGGCTGTGTGCCGACTTCTTTGCCGCCTTCCACGTCGCCGAACTCCTTGAACGTGGTGCCAAGCGTCAGGGCAAGGTCCCCGGTCAATTGACCGATCGACTCCGCGCGCGCCACATGCGAATCCTCCGCGCTGCTATAGCGGTAGTTAAGCGTGCGATCCCACGTGCTGCCGGGCCGGATATCGCGTACGCCGCGGGTGAGGGCATTGACCGTGCCTCCGACGGCATCGCTGCCATAGAGCGAGGAGAACGGCCCGCGCACCAGCTCGATACGATCCAGGCTCATGGCGTCGACCGTGTTCCAATATTGGTTCGGCCCCTCGCGAAAGACCGAGTTGTTGAGGCGAACACCATCGACCATGAAGAGGTTGCGCTGACTCGTGAAGCCGCGAATGTAGGGCGAGCCCTGGCCGTGAGCCGTTTTCTGAACCATCGTGGACGGTTCATCCCCCAGTGCCTCCGGCACCGTACGCACGGCCTTTTCCAGCCGCAGTACATCGGATGACAGCACGCTTGTTGCATAAGGGGCATCCTGCAGGTTCCGCGCATCGCGCGTTGCGGTGACAACTACCGTCGTATTGGTCGGTTCGGCGTAGACAGCGCAGGAGAGCAAAACACCGGCGACGGTGATGCCAGCGCCACAGGCCAAGCCGAATCTGCTATCTAACATGTTATGGACTCCCTCATCTTCATCTGTTCTCAATTACCTTCCCGTATTAAACGTCCATAGCACATGGATCATTAGACAACAAGGGGGCGACTCCGCTTTCACTCGCATTCCGGACTATGAGTGGCGGTGTTGCGTCTCGCAAATACAGGTGCACTACTCCCAACAACACTACGCCACGAATGGTCATGCCGAGCGAAGCCGAGGCATCTCCGCCCTATCGATGAGGCTGAGATCCCTCGGCAAGCTCGGGATGACCGTCACCTGCCCTTTTCTCCCGTATGTTCCTGTGCCCACAAGCCAACCGGCTTTGCCGGTGGCTTCCTCGGGATCACATCGTAAGGGGCCGATTGCTTCACGGACCTCTGAATCACAATACTGGTTGTCTCTGAATGGTTGAACAGTACAGAAGCAGCCCCCTGTTTAGCCCTGTCTAAAAAAGGCTTGTAGTCTTAACTTAGATGCGTCTAAATATACCGCTTGACGCTGCGATAGGTGAATGCATGGACGGAGTAGCTACAGAGCTGAGCGCGAGCCTGGAGGATTACCTGGAGGCCATCTACCAGGTGATGGCGGAGCATGGGGAGGCGCGCGGCAAAGACATTGCCGACCGACTCGGTGTCGCTGCATCCTCCGTAACGAACGCCTTGCGCGGATTGGCTAAACGCGATCTGATCAGACATGAGCCGTACGACCGCATTACGCTCACCGATAAGGGCCGGCGTATCGCCCGCGACGTGGTGCACCGTCACGAAGTGTTGACCGATTTCCTGACCAATGTACTGGCAGTCGACGAGGCAACGGCGACCGATTGCGCCTGCAAGATGGAGCACGTGGTGGGTGATGACATCATGGAGCGCCTGGTCGCCTACATTAAGTACAACCGCCACTGCACAAACGGCGGCGCCATCTGGGTTGAGGGTAAAGGCTTCATCTGCCACGACGCCGAGGACACCCGCGCCCTCTGTGCCTCCTGCACCGCCAAGGGCTACTGCCGCTTTCTGGGGCCGCCGGAAGAGGAGGACACCTGAGATGTCCAGGAGACCCTTAAGCAAGATGAGCGCAGGCGAGAAGGGCTACGTTGTGGCCCTGCGTGGTGGCCGCGATTTTCAGCAGCGCGTTGCCGACCAGGAACTGTATGTGGGAGCCGAGATTACAGTCATACAGAAAGATGGCGCGGACGCGAAGAAAGGACCCATTGTCGTGAGCAACGGCACATCCACGATCAGGATCGGTCGCGGCATGGGAAGCAAGATCTTCGTTGGGAGCCGCGTCAAAGTTAAGGATCTCCAGATAGGCCAGTGCGCGCGGGTTACGGGATACGTCACGAGTGATCGTGACTATCGCCACAAGCTGCTACGCATGGGTATGGTCAAACAGGCCGAGTTCAAACTGGTACGCGTGGCGCCGCTGGGGGATCCGGTGGTCATCGAGATAAAGGGATCAAACCTGACGCTGCGCAAAGCCGAGGCCGACGCGATCGAGATCGAGGTTATCACGACACCATGAAGAAGCTCGAGATCGCTATCGCCGGCAACCCCAACTCCGGCAAAACCACGCTGTTCAATGCACTGACCGGCGCGCGCCAGCAGGTCGGCAACTGGCCGGGCGTCACCGTGGAACGCGTTGAAGGGTCCTTCGAGCATGATGGCGCTCAAATCCATGCTACCGATCTGCCCGGGATCTACTCCTTCTCCGCCTTCTCGATCGACGAGAAGCTTGCGCGTGAACATATCCTGCATACCCGGCCGGACGTGGTCGTCAACATCGTCGACGCCACGAACGTGGAGCGCAACCTGTTCCTGACCACGCAGCTGCTTGAGATGCACGTTCCAGTGGTCGTGGCACTGAGCATGATGGACGTGGCGCATAAACGACGCATCCGCATCGAAGTCGACCACCTCGCCCGCCACCTTGGCTGTCCCGTCATCCCGGTGGTGGTGCCGAAAAAAGAGGGCATCGAAGAGCTGCGCAATGCGATAGGCGAGAGGGCGCAGCGCGGCGAGATCTCCCCCACTCGCGTTCAATACGACTCGGAACTCGAGAAGGCTGTTGCCCGGATCGAGGCGCAGGTAGGCCCCCAGGCCAGGGAGCGGAAAGTCCACACGCGCTGGCTGGCTCTGAAGCTGCTGGAGCATGACGAGATTGCCGACGACCTTCTGAGCGATAGCGCCTTGAAAGAGTTGGTAGAAGCGGAATCAAAGCGCGTCGAAGCCCATACGGGTGAGGACATCGATATCGTCATTGCGGATGGCCGTTACGGATTCATTCACGGGCTGGCACGTGATGTCGTACACCGTGAGAACGAGATGCGACGCACCGTATCGCATGCGATCGACAGGGTCTTGCTCAACCGCGTGGTGGGCATCCCGATATTCTTCGGCATCATGTACCTGGTCTTCATGATCACCATGAACGTGGGAGCGCCGTTCATTGATTTCTTCGATGAGCTCTGCGGGACCATCTTTGTCGACGGGTTCGGAGCACTGCTGGGCGCGCTGCATTGTCCGGACTGGCTGACCGCGCTGCTGGCCGATGGCGTGGGCGGCGGCATTCAGACGGTTGCCACGTTCATTCCTCCGATCTCCCTGATCTTCCTCTGCCTGGCCTTTTTGGAGGACTCAGGCTACATGGCGCGGGCCGCGTTTGTGATGGATCGGTTCCTGCGCACGATCGGGCTGCCCGGCAAGGCGTTCATTCCGATGCTGGTTGGATTTGGCTGCAACGTGCCGGCCATCCTGGCCACGCGCACGCTGGAGAACAGCCGCGACCGCATCCTGACGATCATGATGAATCCGTTCATGTCGTGCGGAGCACGCCTGCCGGTCTATGCTCTCTTTGCCGCGGTCTTCTTCCCGCGAAGCGGGGGCACTGTCATCTTCAGTCTCTACATCGTTGGCATCGTGCTGGCGATTTTGACAGGGCTGCTCTTCAAGCAGACTATCTTGCAGGGCGAAGCCACATCGTTTGTCATGGAGCTCCCCCCCTACCATTTCCCTACCGTACGCGGCATTCTCTTCCACACCTGGACGCGCCTGAAGGGCTTCATAATCCGCGCCGGACAGGTTGTCATCATCGCCGTCATCATCTTGAGCTTCCTTAACACGATCGGTACCGATGGGAGCATCGGCCATGCCGACAGCGAGGATTCGGTTCTGAGCGCAGTGAGCCGCAAGGTAGCACCGGTTTTCTATCCCATGGGCCTGACACAGGAAAACTGGCCGGGCGCTGTCGGGATGTTCGCCGGTCTCTTTGCCAAGGAGGCCGTCGTCGGCACGCTGGATGCACTCTATACACAGATCGGCGCGGAAGAGGACGCGACAGGCGAAGAAGAGCCCTTCGATTTCTGGGGCGGGATCATCGGCGCTTTCCAGGCTATCCCGGCCGGATTCGAAGGATTTGGCGAGACCGTGACCGATCCCCTGGGTATGGGTGTGGGCGATGACCTGGATGATGCGGGGCTGGCGGCGGAAGAGCTGGAGATCAATCAGCGGACCATCTCTACCATGGCGCGTTTCTTCGACGGTAAAGTCGGCGCATTCGCCTACCTGCTCTTCATCCTGATCTATACACCATGTGTCGCCGCGGTGGGTGCCATCTTCAAAGAGACCTCCTTCAAGTGGGCCGCATTCGCCGTCTTCTACCTCACGCTCCTGGCATGGGTCATCTCCACGCTGTTCTACCAGATAGGACGGTTCACCCGGCACCCGGCCAGCTCCGCTGCATGGATTGCGATTGGCGTTGGAACGTTGCTGACCCTCTACGCGGGTCTTCGCATCGCGGCAAGAAGACAGGAGGCCACATCGTGACAGGTTTTTTTGGGGAGAAAGTTAGACGCAACTACAAAAAATACAGGAGGATGACCCATGTTTAGACAGACCACCACCCAAGCAGCGCTTCTGGCAACAGCCGCGCTGATCGCAGCAGGCACGCTCGCGGCACACGCCGAGAGCGTGGAAGAGCGGTTTGACCGCATCGACGAGGAGCTCGAAAAGATTCGGACCGCGACCGAGGACGGCGCAGAGAGCCATGCCCTCTCGCTGCACGGTTACGGAGAGTTGCACTACAACAACCTGGATGGCCGGGGCGGGGCGAGCGACAAGCGCGAGTTGGATTTTCACCGCTTTGTTCTGTATCTCGGGTACGACTACAGCGAGCGAATCCGTTTTGTGTCTGAACTGGAGCTGGAACATGCGCTAAGCGGAGACGGCAAGCCCGGTGAGGTCGAGCTGGAGCAGGCATTCATTGATATCGACCTGTGCGATGCCTCGGCCCTGAGGGCCGGTCTGTTCCTGCTCCCAGTGGGGCTTTTAAACCAGGTACACGAGCCTCCACGCTTCAACGGCGTGGAGCGTAACGGCGTGGAGAAGAACATCATACCCACCACTTGGTGGGAGGGCGGTGTTGGCCTTCACGGAGAAAACGACAGCGGCTGGAACTATGCGCTCTACGTTCACTCTGGTCTCGAGACATCCACCGGCGGCACCTACTCCGTGCGCAGTGGCAGACAGAAGGTGGCCAAGGCCTCTGCCCAGAGCGTCGCCGCGACGGCGGCCATCGGCTGGCAGGGCCGCGGATTAGCCCTGGGTGGCGCGCTGCAATACCAGGACGATATTACGCAGGGCACGGACGATACCGCCGGCAGCGCCTGGCTGGGCGAAGTCCACCTTGACGCTTCCCGTGGTCCGGTCCGCCTGCGGGCGCTTTACGCCGAGTGGGCATTGGACGGCGATGGTCCGGAATCGGTGGACGCCGACCGCCAGTCCGGCTGGTATGTTGAGCCCGCCTACCGCGTCTGCGACGACGTGACGGTCTTCGCCCGTTACAGCGAATGGGACAACCAGGCCGGGAGCGGCGCCACGGCATCCGGGAAGGAGCAGTTGACGGTGGGTGTGAACTGGTACCCGCACGAACAGGTTGTGTTCAAGGCGGATGCCCAGTGGCAGAACAACGCGAACGGCAAGGACCAGGACGGCTTCAACCTGGGCGTGGGGTATGACTTCTAGTCGAAACAGCGTTACAACGCAGGCAGCGCGGCGGGCCCTTTGGCTTGCCGCCTGCCTTGCCATCGCCGTTGTGGTGCGGGCCAACGGGACCGATGACAGGACCCAGGCGGCTGTCGCCGCCGCCTTTCCGGGCGCCACGGCAACAGAGCACAAGGTGGGGATCTCGTCGGCCGTTCGTGCCCAGCTCGGAGAAGCGGCCAAGGCCCACCTCGCGCCGCGTTGGCGCTGGCGATACCTGGCGATCGATCATCCCGACCACGGCCGGGTGGGTTTCGGCGGCACATGGAAGACGGTGGGACGTCACGGGAAGATCGAGATGCTGGTGCTGACCGATGTGGAGCTCACCGTGGTGGGTGTCACGATTCTCAAGCATCGCGAGCAACACGGAAAGGGCATCGCTCGCGCGTCGTTTCTCGATCAGTTCCGCGCCAAGAAGCCCGGCGACCGCTGGAAGCTGGGCCAGGACATCGACGGCATATCAAGCGCCACAGTCTCCAGTCGTGCCGTGACCTCCGGCGTACGGAACTGTCTGGCCTATCTCCGCACCTTCGCGCTCTCCACTCCCTGACGCATCCGAACTGGCCAACAGGGAGCTGCCTGTTGTAGGTTCATGCGTAGCCAGAGTTAGCTGACAGCAGGGAGCCTTCCATGGGAAGCCGCACGCTCGACCGGTATGTCGGGCTCGATTTTCTGATGACGTTTGTGATGGCGATGGTCTTCGTGACCTTCGCCACCTCGATTGGCGCCGTGTTCAAGGTGATGGACCTGATTGCGCGCGGCATGCCGTGGGCACCCATCGTCAGAATCTTTCTCTACTCCATGCCGACCTCCATCGTCATGGCCATTCCGCTGGGCTGCCTGGTGAGTTGCCTCCTGGTCTATGGCCGACTCTCCGATGACGGGGAGGTGATGGCCATGCAGACGCTGGGAATAGGACTGGGCACGATCGTCCGCAGCACCATACTCGTTGTATGCGGCTTGGTGATGCTCTCGCTTTACATCAACCACGAGGTGGAACCACGCGCCCACCTGGCGCGACGCACCCAGCAGGCGGCCCTGCAATCGGTGGCCCCGCTGGACATCATCGAGGAAGGACGCTTCTTCAACGCCGTGCCCGGCCTAAGGATGTACATTGGCCACCGCGACGGCAACACCATCCGGGATGTAAGGATCTACGACGGGCGTGAGCCGGGGTTCACGCGCGAAATACACGCCCATCACGGACTGGTTCACGAAACGGAAGAAGGGCAGAACCTGGCCATGGACCTGGTTGACGCCCGAATCACGCCTTTCTCGAAGGAGGTACCCAAGACGGTCTACATGGATAAATGGTCGCTGGTGATCGAGCAGCTTGGTCAGACAAGGAGCTACCAGCCCGACGAGGAAGACGCGCGCTCGACCGAGCTCTGGGCCATGCTGCTGTACTTGCCGGCCATCTACCCGGAACTGGATGCCGAGGACCTGCGATTACAGCGCACGTTCTACCTGTTCGAAATCAATCGCCGCTCGGCCATGGCCTTCTCAAGCCTGGCCTTGATCCTGGTCGGTATCCCCTTGGGGATCCGTTCGCACCGCAAGTCGACGGGCATGGGTGTCGCGCTCAGCCTGTTGATCTTCCTCGCCTTCTACATGACCACGCTGCTGGCACAATCGCTGGTGAAGATGCCGGCAGCGCAACCGCACCTCCTGATCTGGTTACCGGTGGTCATCTTCGCCGCCCTGGGGATCCGCCTGATCCGAAAGAAGGAATAGCGCGGCATGAAGCGGGACGACCGGACAGCACGATGGGTGGCGGGCGCCCTGCTTGCCCTGACCGTTCTCCGCCTCTGGATCGCCACCCGGTTCGAGCTCATCGGCGACGAGGCCTACTACTGGCAGTGGTCGCGTCATCTTGACTGGTGCTACTACAGTAAGGGGCCGCTCGTCGCGTGGACCATCCGGCTGGGCACGCAGGTCTTCGGAGACACCGTTCTGGGCATCCGCTTCTTCAGCGTCTGTCTCGGCACGGGCACTCTGCTGCTCCTCTACCGTCTGTCTCAACGCCTCTTTTCCCGGCGCGTCGCCGTGTGGACGCTTGTCATGGCGGCCTGCACCCCTCTGTTTGTGATTGGCAGCCTGCTGATGACGATCGATCCGCTCTTCATCTTCTGCTGGCTGGCATCGGCGAGTCTCTTCTGGAAAGCCAAAGAGACAGACCGGATGGGTCCCTGGTTGCTGACGGGCCTGGTTGTAGGCGTGGGCATGCTGGCCAAGTATACCAACGTGGCACTGCTGCCATCCTTCGCGCTCTTTCTGGCCTGGTCGAAATCGCATCGCACTGAGCTACGGCGCCCGCGTTTCTGGCTGATGTGTCTGGTCGCACTGGCCTGCCTCGCGCCGGTGCTGTGGTGGAACGCACGCCATGACTGGGTCACGTTTGTGCATTTGCAGGAGCGCGGCGCACTGGATCGTGCCTGGCGCTTCTCGGGATCCGAATTCATGGAGTACCTTGGCGGCCAACTCGGCGCCCTTTTTCCGCTCTTCTTCATCGGTATTGTCTTCAGCCTGATCCACGGGCGTGTCCGCCGGGAGGCGCCGGATGCCTATCGCTTCCTGGCCAGTCTTGCCGTGCCCCTGCTTGGCTTCTACACGATCCTGGCCCTGAACGACGCGGGGGAGGCCAACTGGACTGCTGCGGCTATGATCAGCGCACTGCCGTTGCTGGCCGCAACGTGGTGTGCGTTCTGCAAGACGCATCGCGGCGCCCGAGTCGTGGCCTGGCTGACGCTGGTCCCGGCCGTTGTGCTGGCGGCCGTCACGCTGGCTGCTCCGGCAGGGCTGATTCCCCCGGCGGAGCCGCTTCTTTATCGCATACGGGGCTGGGAAGACCTGGCCGGGCGAGTGGAGCGGTTTTGCGAGACAGAGGATCTCGCCTTCGTGATCGGCGATCACTACCAGACGGCCAGCCTGCTCTCCTTCTACACTGAGGGCCATCCCGACACGTTCATCGTCGACCGCCCGCGCATCCAGAACCAGTACTCGCTCTGGCCGACCTACGGGGAGCGGGAAGCGGGACAGGACGCGGTCTACGTCTCGCGCGATCCCGTGCCCCCGGCTGAGCTTCAAGCGCAGTTCACCGCGGTTGATTCGCCCCAAGAAACATGGAGTCGCTGGCGCGGGCGGGACGTACGGAAATTCTATCTGCACCCCTGCCGGGGCTACCGTGGCGATGGCTGAGGCCCCTATTCATCGGCAGGCGCCGCGAACATGCGGACCTGGTCACGGTGGCGAACCAGGTGGCGGGCTTGCTTGAGCACGATTTCGGCATGGTCCCACATGCCTAGCGTGAAGTAGGTACGCGCGAGGGTCAGCCAGGGGAGGTAGTCTGACGGTGCCCCTTTTACGGAGACCATCGCGCTCTCGATCGCCCGTGTGGCCACGCGGGTGCGCAACTCGCGCGGCAACCGGGTATCCAGGGTCCAGGCCAGCATGGCCGCCGTGACATCGGCTAACCCATCCGCATTGTGCGGGGCCAACTCTCTCACCAGTTCGCCTTCATCCAGGGCGCGGGTTACAACGGCTTCCAGCAGAGCGACGTCGTCAGTCTTCTCCGCCTGTCTTTCGAGATAGAAGAACCGCGTCAGGGCCAGCTCGCCCCGCAAGGCGCGGCTTTGCAGCACCATCAGCAAAGACATCAGGGCCAGCGCGGCAATCGCCAGGCCGCGCATAACGCGTTTACGCGTCGTGCCCTGCAGCCAGGAGCGACGAGTCCGCCGGCCATCATGTTGCATGGAACGGAGCAAGGCGTGCTCGTGCCGCACGGCTTTCTCCTGTGGACGGTGCCGCAGGTGTATGGCCAGGATCGCCTGTGCAACCAGGAAACATAACAGCAAAGCGTTGCCGGGCTTGTGAAGGCTGTAATCCACGATACTGTGCAGCGCGATCGTACACAGCCCCACGCACACGCCCAACACATAAAGCCGCGCCCGATCCGACAGTTCCACAAACCGCGTAACAATGTACCGCACAAATACAATCAAGGCGCCCAGGAATGTCACGGTACCAAGCCACCCCCCTTCAGCCAGGAGCTGTGCCCAATCGTTGTGGGCATGCAGCCAGCGGTCCGAAAGCGCGGGAGTCTGAACGATCGTGTAGGCATGACGGAACGCACCGAACCCGCATCCGCTGAGAGGGCAGCGGAGGTAGAGGCGCAGCGTGTCGCCCGTGGCAATCGTGCGGAGGTCCTCCATGGGATTCTCGACGACTGTTGCCAACATCGCGAGACGCATGAACACCTCTTCGCGCGCCAGCCAGAGCGCGATTACCAGGACCAGTCCGTTAATGGCGAACACCGCGATACGAGCCGAAGGGGTGACGCTGCGATGACGCGTCACAACCACCGCGGCCAACGTCAGGCCGACAGCCAGGCTCAGCATCCCGCCGCGCGACGCCGTGGCACACGAAGTGCCGCCAATCAGCACCACGGCGAATGCCGCCAGCGCAATCCGGCTCGCACTGCGACTGGAAAGCCAGGCAATACGCTCTCGCCAGCTCGGCCAAGACAGAATCTCGCTGATATGTTGTGATGAAAGGAATAGCCCCAGCGCCATACCAAAGAGCATGTTCGCGTGCGCCGCGAAATGGTTGCGGTTGGTGAACGGACCGAAAATACTACCGTGATGGCGCGGCTCATGAACCCAGAGGATGTTGTAGGAGCCCGAGAAGCGGTGCACCAGCGCCACGAGGGCCATAAAGAAACCGGAGACCACTACCGCGACAGCCACCGACGACATATGCTGCCAATGCCGACACGTATTGATCAGCACCAGCAGAACGCCCGCGTAGGCCACCAGTAACCAGACGCTTCGCCATGTGGCGCTCGGAGATAGCGACAGCGCGTAGTTGACGGACTCACTCTCTGTGTCCCCTATGGCTGCCAGATCCGAGAGTGCGCTGTTTGCGGAATCGGTAATTGTGGCAGAGAAGGGATTGAGCACTGACACCACTCCACGCGGCAGCGGGAGCATCTGTAGAACCGCAACGACAATCAGAAGCAGCAGCAATGCGGAGAGCGTGGGACGCACAAAATCCGGGGTGCGAGCGCTTGCTACGGCAAAGAGCCATGCCATTGTGGCACATCCCGCCAGGCCGGAAATCATGAGGTAGGCCCATGGCTCAGAGCTGCCAAAAAGCCATGGGGAGAAAATCACGGCAGCGGTGGCCAGCCAGCGCGCTACGCCCTGCAGAACACTCTGAGTCTTGGATGTACGCGTTGCACCCATGATATAATGATCAGGACTTCATTGCGGCTATTTCAAGCGCCTTAAAGCGCTTGCGTTCTGGCGCCAGCATTTCGTTCTGGCGCGTTTCGAGATGTCTCAACAGCTTGTTGGCGGCACGGAGTCGTCCCTGCCGCACACGAATGTCAGCCATATTCAAGTTGGCATAGATATCATCGCCAACCAACTTAAGCGCTCTCTTAAAGGCATCACAAGACTCGTCGACTCTCTTCTCTTTGAGCAGAATCAAACCCAGCGTATCCCACGCATGATGCACGGAGGGGTCCATCTCGACCGCCTTGCGCGCAAAGGGTTCGGCCTCTTTATGCTTGCCCATCTCGCTGAGCAACCATGCCAGGTTGTTCAGCGACTCCGGGTGCGGGCGCTGCGCCACGCTATCCGTCAACTTGGCCTCTGCGCCTTTGTAGTCGCCCCGCACAATGTCCATCGAGCCCTTCACGTACAGTGCATACGGATTGCCGGGATCATCGACGAGCAACGCACCGGCCAACTGCTCTGCCTCGTCCGTCTTACCCGTATCGAGATTGAGCTTCACCATCGCCTCACGCACGGCGACATCATCCGGATCAATGGTCAGCAACGATTGAATCATCTCCCTGGCACGCTCTATATGCCCGGCCCGAGCGAGATGAAGGGCTTTGTGGGTCTGTCGCGCATAGCGTGATTCCGGATGGGCATCGTTGCGATACTCGCCGGGCTCCGACACGGGATCGCCCTCGTCGTTGTCCGCCGTATCGCCCCCTTCTTCTTCGTCACCCTTCGCGGCCGGAGGCGGAGCCTCTTCCCGGGCCGGTGCCGAGGCAACCGGGCCCGCAGGTGCAGGGGTGGGAACGGGAGCGGGCGCAACGGGTTCCGCTTCAGCATCGGAATCGCTGCTGGAGTAGTAGAGACTCTTGTAGTCCTTGGCGTAGCGCGAGTAGCCGTAGTTGTAGTAGGCCGAGGAGTGACGCCCCAGCCGCGAGACCAGGACGTTGTTAAGGATGGACCCCAGGACATTCGCCGACACGCTGTCGAGCTGCTCGCGGGCACGCTGTAGCAACGTGCGTGTGCTCGTCCCGGATTTCACCACGATAATCACGCCGTCGAACAGAACGCTCATCACGCTGGCATCCGACACGAACAGGATCGGCGGTGTGTCGATGATGACCCAATCGTAGTCTTTCTGGACCTCCTCCACGAACTCACGCATCCTTTCCGATCCGAGAAGCTCAGAGGGGTTGGATGATCAGGAGCTGCTCGACGAGGTGGACTTCGAAGACTCAACCGGAATGATGTTCGGGCTGCAGGTCGTCATGGGCGATCGCGTCCGCTACCTGGTTAATATCGACTACATCACGATGGACTTCGACGTGAACGCGCCGCTGGGCGTAACCCCGGACGATGATGAGTTCGAGCTGGAAGGCCTGGCCGTACAGTTCGGCGTACGCGGCGAATTCTAAGATAGTTTGTGATCCGTACCCGCAAGCCCTTCTGTCGCAACTGCGGCAGGAGGGCTTTTTTTGTGTGTTGAAGCACAGCTATGTGCTAATAGGTATAGCGTATGGAAAGTATTGATAGCAGACGAGGGGTTCACTTGCCGGCGATGCCCGCGGGAATTGCGCACGTCGTGCCGTTTGTGGTGTGGCTGCTGTGGATGATGATTCCCGGGCTGTCCCCGGTGACCAGCTACACGTGGTGCACGGCGGCCACGCTGCTTGCCCTTGTCATCTGTCGCCCCTGGCGCTGGTATCGCGGCCCCCAGATACGACACTTGCCGGCGACTGTCATCGTGGGTGCGGTGGTGTGCTGGGTCTGGATTCTGCCGGAGTCGGCCTGGATGCAGACGCACGGGGCGTGGTTCTACTCGTTCTATCAGCGCGTGGGAATCCTGGGCAGTGATACGGCTGTAGACCGGTCTTTTGCACCTGAAAATGCAGGATGGCTCTATACGATCATCCGTCTGTGCGGATCGGCATTTGTGATCGCACTGGCGGAAGAGGTCTTCTGGCGCGGATTCGCCTACCGGCGCCTGCAGCAGGTTCAGTTCCTTGAAGCACACCCCGAAGACTTCAGCATCTTTGCGTTCGCGGTGGTGGCGATTGCTTTTGGATTCGAGCATGCCCGCTGGTTCGTGGGCATCATAGCGGGAGTAGGCTACGGACTGCTCTACATCAAGACACGCAACCTCTGGTCCGCCATCCTGGCCCACATCATCACAAACTGGCTGCTGGGACTGTATGTGCTGCGCACGCAGGCTTACCAGTTCTGGTAGAATGGGTGGACCCAAACACAGACGGCCCGCTCTCCGGGCGGGCCGCGAAATCACCACGTTTCCTGATCTGCCCTACTCCACCTTCTCTTCCCCGGCAGCCGGATCCGCCGCGGGCGTTTCGGCCGGGACAGGCTCGGGTGCCGGTGCCGGCTCAGGCGCCGGGGGTGGTACCGGAGCTGGGGCTGGAGGGGGCTCGGGTGCCGGTGCGGCTTCGACCGGAGCCGCGCCGCCGGCGGTCAACTCGCGGTAGGCCACGGCGTACATGCACCAGGCGATCGGCATCGTTACGATGACACCTATACCGCATACAGCCGACCCGGCGCTACCGATCATGCTGACCACAAGGAAATACCCGAGCAGAGGCCAGATGTTCGGTTTGACCATTGCCCAACTGGCCATGGATGCCGGCCAGAACGCCATCTTCTTCTCCACAATCAGGTAGGGTGCGAACATGATGAGAGCCCCAATAAAGAGTCCACCCACACTGATCACAGGAATCAGGATGCCGCATGTAGCCAATGCGAGGAGATAGGCCGCGAGCATAATCGCGCTCCATACCAGTACGAATAGAAACGACTGCAGAAAGAAGCCGAATCCCTCAAACAGTGTGCTCACTTCCGGCTTGCCCTGCTTATCGACCAGCCTGAGCGTCACAAGAGCCAGTCCCGCCATCATCGGGCCGGCAAGAATCCCAAAGCTCACACCGGCGAGCAACTGCGCCACCAGAGACACCAGGATGAGCGGACCTATGTTCTCCTTGAAGAGATCAAACCCCTGTCCCCAACCACTCTCCGAACTTAACCTGTTGAGTCGCCATAACATCACTCCTTTTATTGACAGCCGATTCAGCGCCGCCTACGGCAGAGATACTAGCACCGCCCCTTCCCATTGCAAGAGCGGAAGATCCAAATCAGGCTCTTAAAGAACACGGCCATCGCAACAGCAATCACGGGCACGATCAGCCAATGGGTACGTATCGATGCACTGAACTGTCCGGTGGCGAACAGGCAGAGCGCCCGCGTCATGCCGCAGCCGGGACAGTGCCAACCCACGACACGGCGCCAGAGACAGATGATGGGGGCGTCGTTGACGTGACGTGCGAATAGCCGGCCAAACAGGAGTGCGACCGGGAGGCTGAGTGCACCCCCGATGTGAACCACCCATTGTGTGACAGTGTATCCCGCTTTTTGGACCATGCAGACGATTATGCCCAAAAAGAAAGAGAGCCGCAACTTGCGTTGCGGCCCCCCTTGGCGTACCCGCCTTTGGTAGCCCTTTGGTCAGTGAGTGCCGAACTCTCTCTGTCCCATTCTCGGGAGCGGTCCAGGTCTTCAGACCAACCTCGGGTCGCTTTAATATAAAGCACTACGCGTGCCAACCTAGGGAATCTCCCGTACCTTGACATTCTCTTGACAAACTGCCGATAAAGCCGGAAAAGGCCGTCACAACTGACCAATCTGAGTGACAAAGGCCGTTACAGCGGGGGTAAGAAGTAAAACCTAAGCCCTATGTCCGGTGTCTCAGACGGTTTGAGACAGGTGATACAGACCCATCCAACTAAGGTCTGATAACCCTTGGTACTATACGGCCCGCGGCGGAGCGCGGGCCGAGCACCAACACTACCGCAGACACTTGTCGCGATCGGCCATGCGCTGGAACAGGGGGCTGAGCTGCATGTCGACCGCTTTGGCGGGACAGACCTCGTGGCAGCAGCAGCACTCGATGCACTGCTTGGGGGCGAGCAGCGGCTTCTCGCCTTTCTCTTGTGTGAGCGCGTCGGCCGGACAGGTCCGGACACAGAGGCCGCAGGCGACACAGTTGTCGGAGAAGGCTGGACGACACCAGAGCAGCGGCGCAAATAGGCGTGCAAACCAAGACGGCACAAGACGCGTTCGAAGCGTGTTGGGCAGCTCCACGGGCCCTGCAACCAGGTTGTCCACGTTGACCCCAACCACCCGGATTCGCCGCTCGTCGTGCTCCCCCACCCCACGCCGGCGCAGCACCGGAAGATAAGGGACCGCGCGCGGCTCCAGGCCGAGTGCCCGGCAGATGCAGCGGTCCAGTGCCACGCCATCGGCGCTGGCGGCCACAAATCCCATCGGGGTCGGCTCGCCCGACGAGGGGCCATTGCCGGTCATCCCTACCACACCGTCCGCAATGGTGAGGGCGGGCCGTACCACACCATAAATCGACGCCACCACGCGTCCGAAATCGGCCGCATTGAAGTACTGCTTGTGCAGGCCGGCCTTGGCCATGCCCGGCACACATCCGTAGATGTTCTTGACCGCACAAGTGAGACTCGTCATCACGTGGGTCTTCACCTTGGGCAGGTTGATCACCACATCGGCATCCAGCACGCGCCGGGCAATATCGAATACCTGCCGCTCCTCCCGGAACTCCCGCGCGCCGCCCTGCTCCAGCGTGATCAGCTCCACGCCCTCTTCTTCGCACAGCACGCGCATGCCGGTGCGCTCCCACACACGCTCATGCTTGATCACGCTGGCGGGACTGTCACCCACCAAGCATGTTCCTCCCGCCTCCTTCACCAGTCGAATCGCTGCGCGCACAATCTCCGGATGCGTCGTGATGGCCGCCTCCGGAGCAGCATCCGTCAGAAGGTTTGGCTTGAGCAAAACCGTCTGGCCCGGCTGCACGTAGGTGCCGATCCCGCCAACGGCATCCACCGCCGCACGCACCGCCGGCGCCACAACAGCAGGGGCATAGTCGGGGCACCGCTCAAATGCAACGATCGTACTGGTATCGGGTCCAGGGCTGGTCATGGGAGGGAGTTAAGCACGAAAGCACGCAAGACGCATAGAAAATCGTACACCCACTATGCGATTGAATGGGCGGGCTTGCCGGATCGTGTCGTGCTCAGAAGCCCTGCTGGATCACCCGGACCATGATGGGCCCGAGCAGGACGATGAAGACAGAGGGGAAGATGAAGAGCATGAGGGGGGCAAGCATCTTCACCGGGGCTTCGTTAGCGAGGCGTTCGGCCCGCTCGAAACGGCGCTGGCGCATCTGGTCGGATTGAATTCTCAGAATGGATCCAATGCTCACACCCAACTCATCGGCCTGCACCAGCGCGTTCACGACCGAGCGCAGGTCGGGCAGGCTGACGCGGCCCGACAGGTCGCGCAGGGCTTCACGCCGCGTCTTCCCGAGCTGAATCAGGCGTACCACCCGGATCAACTCTTCGTTCAAGGCATCGATCTTCTGCTGCTCCGTGTTGCGGCGCAGGGCGGTCATGAAGTCCATGCCCGCCTCTACCGAGAGCGTCAGAATATCCAATGTAAAGGGCAGTGCCCGCTGGATGCTGCGATGGCGCTCTGACAGGGCCTGCTGCAGCCACAACCCGGGATAGACAACACACCATAGCGGACCCATGGCGTAGACAAGCGGCCCCAGCTTGGCGCCCATGGGGCCGTGCCAATGCGGGACCACACCCACCATCAACAGGCACCAGATGGTTCCGAGCAGGAGGGGCAGAATAACGCGAAGCGCAAGAAACTCTGTTGGCGTCAGCAGATCCTCAAAGCCCGCCGCGGTGATCTTCCGCGCGAGGCGGTCACGCATCTTCGCAAAAGCCGCCGTGTCGAAGACCGGAGCCAGGTTGGGCGCCAGCGGAAGCAGTAGACGGAAGATCAAAGGAAGGCGCCGTTCCTGGCGCCGGCCATCAGCCAGCGTTACGTACGTGATCTGGCGCGCGACAAACAGGCAGTACCAGCTCAGGCCGGCAATTGCTGCGGCCCAGAGCGAGGCAAGTAAGATCTGAAAAGCACGTTCGGTCATAGTCTAAATATCAATACGGATGATCTTTCGAATAAAGAAGCCACCGAGGGCAATCAGGATTCCTGCGACTCCCAGCGCAATCAACCCGATCCGAGAATGCAGAAAAGGCATCATCAGGCCCGGGTCTACAAAGAGAAGGGCGAGCAGAATGACCACCGGCATAGCTCCCACCACGATGCCCTGCAGACGCCCCTGCGCGGTGAGGGTCTGAATCCGGTTTTCAATACGCAACCGCTCCCGAATGGTCTCAGATATCTTGTCAAAGATCTCGGTCAGGTTTCCCCCGGCGCGACGCGAAGCCTCGATCGCCGCCACAACAAGCGTCAGGTCATCGCTACCCACGTGGCGCGACATGTTGGCCAGAGCATCCGAGAACGCTACACCCACACGCGTCTCCTGGAGCAGAACATCAAACTCCTGCGCAATAGGGTTCTCCCCTTCGCGCACCACCGCTTCGAATGACTGCGTAATACTGAACCCCGCCTTAAGCGCATTGCTCATGCTGACCAGCGTGTCGGCCAGCTGGCCATTGAAGCGTTTCAGACGCCGCGCCTTAAGCAGGTTCAGCAGCCAGTGCGGCAGATGAAACGCCGCGAGGCCCCCAAGCCCGCCAATGCCGCACCCCACCAACACGCCCGTGATCGTCGTCAGGTTGCCGGTCAGGAAGAACAGCAACAGAAACGTCAGCGCAGCGAAGGCCCAACCGGCTTCAGCGATACGGCGTGGCGGAATAAACAGGAAGACATCCTCGAATGCCCGTGCGGTCTCTTGCGAGTAGGTGCCGGAGTAGATCTCGGCGCCAGAGTAGAAAGCACGCAACAGCGTGTAGGCCAGGCCGGTCATGCTAACGGCAAAGAGTATGGCGATTAGAACAGTCATAAATGGGCCTTACGGCCAGTATCCTCACTGTGTCATCCCGAGCCTGTCGAGGGATCTCCAATAGCTCTCAACGCATTGGAGATTCCTCGGCTTCGCTCGGAATGACAAACAGTCTATTCAGGCTCTCCTCAACTACTACACCTTCATAACTACCAGCTACTGATTCAGATCTTTTCTCGGATCAAATATCGACCGCTCTATCGTGAGTCCGCGTGATTCAATCTGGTCGACGAATGTTGGGACAGAGCCCGTGGGCTGGAAATGCCCTTCCACGCGTCCGTCGCTGTCCACACCGGTCTGCACGAACTCAAAAATGTCCTGCATAACGACCTGGTCACCCTCGAGGCCGATGACCTCGGTTACCTGGGTGACCTTGCGGCTGCCGTCGCTCATGCGCGATTCGTGGACGATAAGATCGATGGCTGAAGCGATCTGCTCACGGATAGCGCGTACGGGCAGATCCATCCCGGACATGAGCACCATCGTTTCGAGACGCGATATGACGTCGCGCGGTGCATTGGCGTGCACGGTTGTGAGCGAACCGTCATGGCCCGTGTTCATGGCCTGCAACATGTCCAGCGCCTCACCGCCGCGACACTCGCCCACCACCACCCGGTCGGGCCTCATGCGCAGCGCATTCCGCACGAGGTCACGAATGGTGATCTGTCCGCGCCCCTCGATGTTGGGCGGGCGAGCCTCGAGCCGGACGATATGGTCCTGCTTGAGGCGCAGTTCAGCAGCGTCTTCGATCGTCACAATACGGTCGCTCTCGGGCAAGAAACTGCTGAGCACGTTGAGCAGCGAGGTCTTACCCGAACCGGTCCCGCCCGATATCACGATGTTCTTGCGCAGGACGACGGCCAACTTCACAAACTCAACAATCTCCGGGGTGAGCGTATTGAACCGAATGAAATCCACCTCCGTGAACGGGATCTTCGCAAATTTTCGGATGGTCAGACTGGGACCGGTCAGCGAGAGCGGCGGAATGATGGCGTTGACACGCGAACCGTCCGGCAGGCGCGCATCGACGTAGGGCTGACTCTCATCCACACGTCGCCCGAGCGGCGACACAATGCGCTCGATAATGGCCATGACCGAGGAATCATCCATGAATGTCAGCGACGACAGTTCCAGGCGACCGTTGCGCTCCACGTAGACGTGGTCGTGACCGTTCACCATGATCTCGGTGATATCCTCGTCGTCCAGAAGGTCCACCAGGGGGCCCAGTCCGACCGCCTCGTTGTAGATCTGGCGCGTGAGAGCCTCGGGTTCGATTCCCGGCGGCAGCCGATCCTGCACATCCTGCACAATGGCGCCGATCGTGGAGAGCGCCCGGTCCTGCAGCTCCTTCTCATCAATGTGTGAAGCGGCCAGACGCTTGATGTCGAGCCGCTTCAGAAGCTCGGTGTGAATCTGTTGTTTGATGGCCCGCTCACGCGATGTTTGCCGTGGCGGCGTAGCTTCACCCACCGGGGACGCGGTCGATTCCGGAACCGCCTCCGGCACGGGAGGAGCGACATCCGGTTCCGGTCGAGGGGCCGGCACCGGCGGGGCGTCCACCCCTTCTGCGCGGACACTGATCACGAAAGGACCAATGGTCAGGTCGGCGCTCGCGGGAATGTTGGCATTCCCTTCCACACGAATTCCGGAAACAAACGTGCCTGACTCAGAGGCCAAATCTTCGACCGAAGACCCGGCCTCAGAAATGGTCAGAATGGCGTGGCGCGGATCAACATCGATGTGGGGGAGATGCAGATTGCAGTCATCGTCGCGCCCGATCGTGTATATGCCTTCGCTGACCGGAACGCTCGTCACGTCACCGTTGGGACGACGGATATCAAGTTGGATGTTGCCGGCCATAGGACTTCCTATTGAACGTTACGCTTATGCCGGATGTTCTGCTGACGGAATTGGTTCATCTCCGGCAGCGTAGTCTGCAACTGCTCGAAATTGACGGAGGGCAGATCACTCTCAAACGAGGTATCGCTTGAATTACGCAGCGAGAGAACGAGCCGTCCTTTGACCTGTTCGGCAAAGACCAGCAGTTCCGCCTCGCGCGGGGTTACTTCCACCGTCACCGTGCTGTATCCCCCCGAGCGACGTGATCGCTGGCCGGGGCGACGCGATAACTGGCTTCCGACCGCAAGAATCGTGACATCCTGCAGAACCGTAAGCGTGACGGTCTCCATCTCGCCCACCACGCGGTCCGACGGAAACGAAAATGTTCCCAGCACGTCGACCCGGTCGTTCGGTAGTACCATGCCGCTGACCGATGCCGAGCCGCTGACCGCAATCGAGAGCGCCCGCATCCCGGGCTTCACCGCGTCGGCCAGGCCCTTCTCATCGTCCGCACCACCGACAATATCCGACCAGAGCACGGGTTTGAGCGATTTGATTTCGAAGACCGTCTTGCGACCGACGATCATGTTGGCTTCGCTCGGCGTAACGACCCGGTCGTGCGCCGACGACTTGAAGATCTCGTCGCGCCGCAGATCCTCGCGCTTGATGGTCGATCCGCCGGGAATGTCGTGCGCCGCCACAACCACAGCCATACGCTCTGCGCCCGCATACAGCTCCGCCCAGCGTTTCTCAAGGTCGTCATTCTTGCGTCGCAGGTATTGGCTGGTCAGCACAAAGGCGAGCACACCAATGATGATGGCAATGATGGGGATTACTTTTTCTTTCATATATCTTCTCCGCGTTGAATCAGTCTTGGACGTGCCGCCTGAAGTGTCAAGGGCCGGGTTTATTCGAGAGTTCCTTATGGAACACGGTGATATGGGTCTGCCTATCCCTTTCGGAGGTCTGCACACAGCAGATGTTCTGTCCCTTCAGGTAGATCCCCGTCTTCGCCCTTCGGGCTTCGCCGGGCAAGCCGGGTGTAGCACGTAGTGCGAAGCCTGGCAAGGCGGGTGCCCACCCCGCGGCTGTCAACTGCTCGCGGTAGTAGTTCTCGACGGCCTCGGCGGGCGCCGTCGTGGAAGAAACCGCCAGGCCGGCCTTGGCCTTCTTGTCGGTCGCCACGAACAGCGGGGCGCTTCCGGGAAACGCCGGCACATCCGGCAGATCGGCCGTTGCCGGCGGGGTGGATGACCGGTCGGCTTCAGCCCGGCTCTGTTCAATCAGAAAGATCAGCGTGCGTGTAATATCTGGCGGCGCGATCGCAACCAGGCGCAGGCGTCCGGAGGGGGTGTCCATGGTCTCAACAGCCATGGACGCACCGCCAGACGCATCAATGGCGACATTGAGCGCTTTCCCGACGCGCCGCAGCGCGGTGCCGAGAGGCAGGTCCAATCCGTAGACCGACAGAGAGCCACGCCCCCCGTTGAGTACCACCGGTGCGGCATAGGCCCGCTTAGCGCCCAGCGCCTCGAGGGCGCGCCCGGCTTCAGCCCGTCCGCCCCAGCGCCAGAAGACGCGGGCGTGGGCGGGGAGCGTGGCCACCAGGACAAGGGCTACGGCGAGACAGAGACGGCTCGCCGGGACGGCTCGCCCTACCCGGCCAGAGGCACATCTCGACCCATGATAAGGTAGGGCGAGCTGTCCCCGGCGAGCCGCAAAAACCATCATCCGCCCTATCATCTAATAGATCCCCCGCGTCCACGTCATCCAGACGCGGCTTTCGACCTCGATGCTCTCGGCGTCGTAGAGCAGGCTTTGCACGGCCGGGAGCAAGGGCACCTCCTCATCTGCTTCCCCTTCTACAATTCCGAACAGCGGGGCGGGATTGAAGGCGCCGAGGAGCATCGAGAACTGGTCGCCCGGCGCCTGCTCAATAATGTCCCAGCCGGCTTCATCGGGTGAGGTGGGTGCAACAATCTGCAATTCAAAAGGGAACGTGTCACCGGATGTCGTAAGATCATCGCGCGTGTGGCGACGCTCGTCGTTGCCGGTTTCCCAGTCCTCAATGTACTCAGCGTCCGAGAGCTGAGCGCCCCCGCCGCCGATATCATCCAACGATGCGGCGCCGGCCTCGCTGCGCGCCTGATACTGCGTCCGATGACGGGCGCTGGACAGCGAGACCATCTGCACCAGCCCGGCAAACAGAGCCACGATCGACACGAGTGCGACCATCAGCTCGACCATGGCGGAGCCGTCAGACCGTGGCGGGTGGTGCGATCTAATGGCCATACTGCGCCCCTCCACCGCCGCCACCGCCACCACCACCCGGAGGCGTGATGGTGCATTGCCAGCTGTTGTTCTCCAGCCATTGCGCGCCGGTATACCGGAACAGGGGGTTCTCCCACGTGACGAGCTGGTCACAGTAGAAACAGGAGAACCCGCCCGGACCATTGTCCATGTAGACCGGCAGATGGTCGCGTATGTGCACCTGCCACTCGTAGTTGAACGATCCCCCGGACGGCATCGTAGAGGCACTCAGCGGCACCAGGCGCACATCTGTAAAAGCCGGAAGGACGAGCTCATAGGTAGTGGGAAGAATCGGCTCCTCCCCATGGTCTTCCAGGTTGCCAAAAGGCTTTGCCGCGGCAATCCAGACGATGGCATTCGCACCCTCGGTGCCCCCGGGCCCGGGCGTAAGCCGATGGGCTTGCGCTTCAACCCGGGCGACCGCATCGGCGCCAACATAATCGTACTGAGGTCTCAACTCACCGGTCAGCGGAAGCGAGCCGTCCGTCATGGCGGACCATCCACCCCACTGCCCCGAACTGTACGCGTGCCAGACCGCCTGGCTGACCATGGCGCCATCGAATGGTCCCTCTATCCCACGGTCCTCGGCTATGGCTTCCAAAGTCTCTTGTGGCACCTGGCCGCCCAACTGCGTGGCAAAAGGGGTCAGCCCAAGACCGTAGATCTCGCTGTTGCCGTAGTAGCCCAGGTTGACCTCGGGGAGAGCGGGCCACCAGAGATAGTCCTCGTAGGCTTCGAGGAGGTCAGGGGCATTGTTATAGAACCAGCACCAGCTCTGACCCGCAATGGCTTCATAGAACCCTATATCGAGCAGTATGTGGCCCCCGCCGGGAGCATTGTAAAAACGCGCATTGTCCGGGCCGGCCGCGACACCGTTCGCGGCCACGGCATCCAGCATGTCGGCGTATTCATCCCACGCCCCCGGATAGGGCTCAGGAAAGAGCATCTCGCCCGTATCCCCGATGATCTCGGTGTACTCGTTTCGCACCGTGTCGGCATGGTCCGCCAGGATCTGTGTAAACTCGGGGTGAGAATAGATGTTGTTGTTCTTGGCCGCCTGCTGCGAGGCGGCAAGGCCTATCATGGGCCCGGTGAAACAGATGCGCACCTGCAGGTTACTGATGGCATCAACCGTGGCCTGATCGTCAGCCGCAACGGCAAGAGCCTGGAGAATATTCAGGTCGCCGATCAGGTTAAGCGATATGCCCTGCCAACGCGCCGCCATCAGGGCCGCAGAATCCCCGCCGTCTTGGGCCAGCGATTTCACACGCATGAATCGCTCAAGGTCTGTGTTCCACAGCACGACAAACGTGAGGATGACCAGCACCATGATCAGAAAGATCATGACCTGCCCGGACCTGGAATCCGTTCTCCCCGGTGTCATGTTGCGCAAACAAGTCCTCAAAACACGTACGTCCTTGTCATTCCGAGCGGAGCGAGGAATCTCATATCCATATTCCGGCGGAGATCCCTCGACTTCGCTCGGGATGACAGTTTCAAAACCATTGGGCTTCCTGAGGAACTGTCATGTCGAGCTTGTCGAGACATCTCGCCGCAGGCGTATCCTCGATCCGGGCAACGCGCCGCTGACGCCTGACCTACCATCCCTGGTCCTCCAGGTAGAGCGTGTAGTGATTCTCGATGATGGATTCGCCCACCAGCGGCACGTTGCCATCCGCGTAGAAGCTGCCGCTTCCGGGAACGGTCAGCGGGTAGTTCTGACCCACACTGATGTTCAGAAGCGTATCGGATGGATCGCCATCATCGAGGATCTCAATGCTGTCCCAGTTCTCGTAGTCCAGGATGAACTCGGCCTGGGCCCAGTTGGCGGCCCCCAGGTATAAGGGAATGCGCGCGATCTCGAGCTGGGCCTGCGTGAAGCTGGGCCAGAGTTGACCGCTGACGACCCAGTCCCACAGCGTCCCGGGCGACTCTTCTGCCACGGCAGCCTGCAGGGCGGGGTTCTCGTTGACATAGAGCGGTTCCAGCATCTGGCCAACATTGGGTATGGCGGCCACGCGGCTTACCTTGCGCACCATCCACTGATTGAAGCCAACTGTACGCGCACGCGCTACGCGTGCGGCCGAATGGCTCAAGGTGTCACGCGCCGCCAATGCGCGCGACACCTGGAACATGCCGAGAAAGATGAGACAGATGATCATCAGGGCAAGGCACGCTTCAATAAGCGATGCGCCCTGACGTCTCGACGGCACCACGCGTGGGGGCCCAGTCACCGCCTCAGCCTTATGGAGTACTTCCACCACCACTCGAGTCAGCATCCAATTCTTTGAGCCATTCTTCCGACGACGTGCTGAGGGCATCATCTACGGCGCCGGAGTCACCGCCCAGCTCCTCCACAGCCCCTCCGAGCTTGGAGCGGATCGTATCACCGAACACACCGAAGATCGCGATCGCGGCTATAGCCACAATCACAACGATGATGATGTACTCTACCATCGCGGCACCTGTGCGGTCGCTGCGACGCTTACCTGTCTTACGTTTCATCTCTTGACTCCTTGTTTCCATTCAACGCACAAAAAAGCACCCTTATTGCCTCGGGTCACGGATATTCCGATGCAATCAGATCAAGGGCACGCCCGCCAAACTCACGAAAGCTGTACAGAAACACGGCCAGAATTGCCGTCGCCGCCATCAGCATGACCGCGACAACAATATACTCAATCATGACCGCCCCGCTGCGGCGGCATGCAACATCGTGCTGTAGTACCTGTTTCATTACACAGAAGTCTCCAGAGGCTTCACCCCTGGCAATGATGTTCGCCCCTACTCAATCGACTTGCGAGAAACGATATCCTTGGCCTCGATCGCCCTGATGACGCCGGGACGGACCTCGAGGCGTACCTTGCCCTGAACATCTTCGTCCAGGAAAACGCCTTTAAACACACCCTGGCGTGTCTTGATCTCTGTATCCGGAATGAAGCGGCGCTTCAGGCTCTCTTGAAGCGGCGTGGTCTGTTGGCGCTTCACCGCGGCCGTCACGGTCTTCTCAAAATAGCCTTCACGCACAAGCTGAACTTTCCGCGGGCCAACTTCCACCATGTCAATCTTGAGCGGGGCGGAGATGAGCGACTGATCCTCACCGCCCTGCTCGAGGGTCACACCACGCTCCTTGCCATCAACAAGCACCTTCACACCGGGTGGATGGGTGATCACTTCCAGGCTGCCGGCGTTGCTGACCATGCGAATCTCTTCGGTACGCTTCTGGGCCCGGGACAGTGAGACCGGGCGGGTCGAGGTGTCATAGCCCTTCTGCTCCGCCCTGATCCGGTAGGCTCCCGGACTCAGCGTGGCCAGCGTTAGAGGCGCAACGCCCTTGAATTCGTCGTTGAGATAGATGCGCGCACCCGGCGGCACCGACACAACGTTGAGCGTGGCCGGAACTTCTTCCAGTGCCGCGGTCATGGTTTCGGTCTGCCCCGCCACAAGGCGGAGGCTACGTTTGAAGGTATGATAGCCGAAGAGCGAGATCTCCAGCTCGCCCTCTCCGGCCGGAACACGCTCAACGGTGCAGGGCGTGCTGCCCTTGGCGATTCCATTGAGGATCACCGTGGCGCCCTGCGGCGTGGAATCAAGCTCGAGGGTGGCAGAATCGGATGTCAGGTCCGTTGAGATATAGACCGGGGTACGGTCTTCGATCACCAGGTCGATATCGCGGGGCAGGTACCCCGTCAGGGCAAAGTGCGCGCGATAGCGGCCCACGGGCAAGTCGGTCAGCAGGAGGGGCGTCGTGCCACGATGCGCGCCCTCGATTTCAACTTCCGCGGCGGGGGGATCGGAGTGCACCAGTACCAGGCCGGTCACCGGCTCCATGGCCAGGTTAAGCGGAATGCGCTGTCCCGGCGACAGGTTGATCGTACGCAGAATGTCACGGTATCCCGGCTTGGAGACACGCAGCAGGCGCACACCGGGCGCGGTATCGGAGAGTGTCAGCGGGGTCTGTCCCTGCAACTCACCGTTGAGCATGACATCCGCCATGTCCGGATCGGTCGTGATACGAAGCTGGGCTCCAGTGGACTCGACCTGCGCCAGTGCGGACACACAGAACCATACAAGGCCGGCACCCAACAGCAGTGATGTGGCAACGCGTCTCATTGTTGCATCCTCAAACGATTCTCGATATCCAGCAGCTTCTGGCGCGCCTTGACATGGCGCTCATCCGACCGGCTCGGGATCACCTCGCAGATCGTGCGAAGCTGGGCCGCCGCCTCTTTCCATTCCCGGATACGGATCGCGCGTTCGGCTGAAAAATTCAGGTCGTCGTAGCGCGCCTGCAGCTCTTCCCTGGCACCCGCCAGCGCCGTCAATGCCTCGGCGTAATAGTCCGGCTTCGGCTCGACCGTTTCGAGATACCACTGCGCCTCGTCCATGGACGTAATGGATGCAGTCAGGTTGCCCAGTTCGACCTCGCGCGCATCGTAGAGGCGCTGCCCCTCAAGGTAGGCTTCGCGGGCCATCGCCAACAGGCGCTCGGGCGAGAACTGGATCGCCCAGAGACCCAGCTCATTCTTGCCACACTCCTCAATGATCTCGCGCACCTGCCTGAAGGCTTGTGGTTCCACGCGGTTCACCACGCGCGTGCGGTGCGCCTTGTTGCCCATCGTGATCGTGAGATCCCAGCTATCATAGATACTCGGCTGGATGCCCTGGTAATCTGTGCTGAGCCCAAAGAAACCTGCATCGGCGATCGTCTCGCTGAGTGCGCGGACGTAGTCTTCTCCGAGCTGGCTCTCCTTGCGGACATGGCGGTCATTCATGATGTCGTCAATCTGGACCGCGAGCATCCCGTCGGCGTTCAGCGTGAGGGCATAGCGAAAGATGTTGTCCGTGGTGGCTTCGACCTTCTCGTAAGCAATCGTAAGGGGCTCGGGCTCGGACACAGCCGGCAGCAGCTCGCCCGATGTCCTGTCCGGGGCGGCGGGCATGAGCACCTTGGGTAGCCAGATCGCCAGGGCAATGGCCGTGACCACCGCCGCGGCTATGAGCAGCAGGCCAACCGTCGGTTTGCGACGCGGGGGGGCGACCGCGACGGGCGGCCGAAGCCCCAGGTCTACGCCATCCTCCGACACAGGCGCGGCAGCAGCAGCGCCGGCGAGCGTGTTGGTCACCACGCGCAGAATCGTATCCCCCAGCAGGATTCGGTCCCCAACATGCAGAAGCTGTTCCCGAACCGGTTGATCGTTGACCAGCGTCTCATTCGAGCTTCCCAGGTCGGAGATGTAGAGGATGTCGTCTTTGAACCCCACCCGGCAGTGGTGGCGCGACATGAGCGGATCAGCAATCACAAGGTCGTTCTTGGATGAACGCCCCATGCGCGCACCCACGGCGGGGATAGCGAGACTGCGCCCGCGCTCAGGCCCGGCTTCAATAACAAGATGGATGGATTCGCTCATATGGTTAAGTGATCTATCATTACGAATAGACGCCAACGCGGCAAGGGTGGTTTACGATAAAAAGGAGAAAGGAGGCCTGCCATGCCCACAAACACACGCGATCAGACCACTCTATGTCGCCGTGAAGTAGGGCTGCGATTTGATCAGTGGACATTCCGGGGTGGATACTGGATAGTCCCCGCTCATGACAACGCCGCTCCTCACCATCGATTCCTGGGTTGCCGACCAGGCCTCTCGGCGTCAGCCCTGGCAGGCGCCTTACCGGGCGATGTATGCGAGCGTGTGGGGCGGGATTGTGACCGATCCGGGGCTGATGCTGGTACCGATTGATGACCACATGGTGCATCGTGGTGACGCGGTTTTTGACACCTGCAAGTGCGTGGGCGGGGCGCTCTACAACCTCGGAGCACACCTGGACCGGCTGGAACAGTCCGCCGCGGCCGTGCACATGGAAATGCCCTGTGAGCGCGATGCCCTCGTCGGGCTCATCCGCGACACGGTGCGCGCGGGCGGCAAGCCGGAGGCCTCCGTGCGGGTGCTGGTATCGCGCGGCCCGGGCAGCTTCGGCTGTTCGCCCTACGACTGCCCGGCCCCGGCCCTCTATATAATGATAACAGACCTGCCCCCTTCCTTTATGGAGACCCACCCGCAGGGCGCCACCACGGCCGTCAGTGCGATCCCGGCCAAGCCGCCCTTCTTCGCAGGGGTCAAGAACTGCAACTACCTTCCGAATGTGCTGATGAAGAAAGAGGCCAAGGACCGCGGGGTCGACTTCGTGATCAGCCTCGACGATCGCGGCTTTCTCGCGGAGGGTCCGACCGAAAACGTCGGGATCGTTGAAGCCGACGGCACACTCGCCTTCCCCACGCTCGATAACATCCTGCCCGGCACCACCATGCTGCGCGTTGTGGCGCTCGCCCGCGAGCTGACCGGCGGCGAAGGCCCATCCAGCGTCGTTTTCCGCGACATCACCGTATCCCAAGCCGGGGCCGCCGCCGAGATGCTCATCGTCGGCACTACCCCCAATGTCACCGCCGTGCGCCAATTCAACGACCGCACCTTCGAGCACGCCCTCAAAGGCCCCGTCTTCCGCTGTCTCACCCAGGCGCTCGAGACGGACATTCTGACGAATGATGCGCTGCGCACAGCGATTGGCTGAGCGCGAGACCCGTCTCAAGGCGAGGCTCGCGCAAGCCAATCTGAGTTCACTTTTCCAGACACCCCCCTTGTGGAGAGTCTCTCGCTCCACCGGCACGAGGCCGGTGGGGGCGTCTTCCCGCCTTTTAGCCTTGCCGCGCCTGCCCCCCCGCGCATACGATACGCGGCGTGTTTGCGGCTGGAAGGGATTCCGGGCGCCGTGAAAGGGACCCAGCAGTAATCAAGAGGTGAGACCATGGATTTTGACCTGACCGAAGAACAACTCATGATTCGCGAACTGTGCCAGCAGATCGCCGAAGAGAAAATGAAGCCGATGCGCGAGCATTACGACACCTCGCACGAATTTCCGCACGACATCGTGAAGGCGTTTGCCGATGCCGACCTGTTCGGCATTATGATCCCCGAGGAATATGGCGGCATGGGCGGCGGCGTGATGGACCTGTGTGTCTGTGTCGAAGAACTCTGCAAGGTTGATTCCGGAACCGCGCTTTCTCTCTTTGCGACCGGCCTCGGGCTGGACCCCATCCTGATTTCCGGCTCCCACGAGCAGAAGGCCAAGTATCTGCCCCGTATTGCACAGGGCACACTGGCCGCATTCGGCCTGACCGAAGCCGGCGCCGGCAGCGACGCCAGCGGCATCCAGACCACCGCCGTGAAGGATGGTGACGAGTATATCCTGAACGGCACGAAGCAGTGGATCACCAACGGCGGCGAGGCCGAGATCTACACGGTTATCGCGATGACGAACAAGGCCAAGGGCGCGCGTGGCGCCAGCGCCTTCATCGTCGAAAAAGGCACGCCCGGCTTTGAGTTTGGCAAGAAGGAGGACAAGATGGGTATCCGCGGCTCCGCCACCTGCGAGCTCATCTTCACCGACTGTCGCATTCCGGCCGAAAACCTGATCGCCCGCGAAGGCATGGGGTTCATCGTCGCCATGAAGACGCTCGACATGTCGCGCCCCGGCGTGGCCGCCCAGGCCCTCGGCGTAGCCGCCGGCGCCCTGGAGATCGCCACACAATACACGCGTGAACGCGTTCAGTTCGGCAAGCCGATCAGCGCCAACCAGGGCGTCCAGTTCATGCTGGCCGATATGGCCACGCAGGTGGAAGCCGCACGCGCACTGGTTTACCGCGTAGCCCGCTACATCGATTCCGGTGCCAAGGACATCAGCAAGTTCTCAGCCATGGTCAAGCTCTACGCCTCGGACGTGGCCATGAAAGTGACGACCGATGCGGTCCAGCTCCTCGGTGGCTACGGCTACATGAAGGAGTACCCGGTCGAGAAGATGATGCGCGACGCCAAGATCACGCAGATCTACGAAGGCACCAACCAGATCCAGCGCGAGGTGATCGGCCTCAGCCTGATCAAGGAAGCCGCGGCGGCGAAACGCTAGACCGACGGCGATGGCTATGCAGCGGCCCGCGCGGAGCGCGGGCCCTACCTGGCGCTTGGCTGATCTGAATGTAGGGGCCGTTTCTTTGCGGCTAGTGTTGTCATTCAGAAATCCGCGAAGCAATTATCTTCACCATGTCATCCCGAGCGAAGTCGAGGGATCTCCTGCTTGCTGAGCAGCATGGAGATCCCTCGGCAAGCTCGGGATGACATAGTGAAGGTTCTTCATTTGCGAATCTGTCAATCACTACTCTAGCTGAAAAGCGAGAAGATCCCGCTGAACAGCCGAAACAGCAGGTGAACCGGCTTCATGATCAGCTCGGAAAACGGGAGGACGCCGAAACTGGCAAAGACTACCAGCGTGATAGCCGCGATGGCCCCGCCCAGTATGTAGCTGCGCTTCAAGTGGTGGCTATCGCGCGAGCGGGTGTGCGAGCCGCCCCCGCCGGTACGCCGTCGCCGCGGCATATCTTCGGGCACCGGTGGTATCTCCGATGACACCGTTCCATCCAGCGTGGCCCTGATAACGTCGATTGACCCGGCCATGGAGAACTTGGTCGAGAGATGGCCCTTTGCGTTGTGTACTATCTCGCGCGTTTCATCGTCGGCATTGAGGGGACAGCCGGTATGAAACGCCACGCGCCGATCCAGGAAACAACGGTCTGTCCGAGAATCGCCGATGGTCAGAATCTCATCGCGCGAGACACCCAGCCGCGCCGACAGCACGCGGACGGCGTTCCCTTTACGGCAGGCGATCTGTACCACCGACAGCTCCCGTTCGACCTGTTGCGCCTTCAACGTCGGGAGGTCCCGGATTCTCTGCCTGATCCAACGCATCGATTCCGTTGCCGCCTCCAGTGTGGCGAAGCGTAGCGTGAAGCGGTCAGGAAGCTGCAGCACACGGCGGACGCCCTGCACATTGTTCGACAGGTGGTGGTGCATCTGCTTGAGCGTCCGCCTCCCGCGCACATGCCCCAGCATGACCGCCGCCATAACCTGGGCTGTGTAGGCCGGCTTCACGCGGTAACCCTTGCCATGTCTCCCGAATACCCGGTTACGCGCGGTCACCAGAAGATCGGGATAGATACCGGCCCGCTCCAGCGAGCTCGTGTACGACCGGTAACCGCCATAGTGGCGACCCGTTGTCACAATCCAGCGCAACTGGCGGTCTCGGCGCAACTCGTCAATCAGCGCCTTGAACTCGGCGTAGTGCTGGCGGTCATCGCGGTGCCCCATTATCGTACCATCAAGGTCTGTAACCAAGAGGCGTATATTAGGTTTTCGCACGCGCGTGCTCCCACTGTCTTGCGATCAGAAGCCCTGTTTCTGAAGGGCATCACGGAGCGCCACCTGGAAGTCCGAGATATCCTGCTCCGAAGGGCGATAGTCCTTGTCGCCGGCGTCCAATGCCAGGCGGCCGAGCTGGTCGAGCACCCACGTGGCCTGCTGGCCGTCGCTGAACGTCACACTGCCGCTGACCACTGCGCCGGGCTTGACGACACGGTCGACCTCGACGCTGATACTGCCTCCAGCTGCAGGTGCTTCTGCATCCGCGGCGGCGGCTGCCGCCTCTAGAGTCGGCCCGGGTGCAGGCCCGGGCGCAGGTTCGGGTGCAGCCACAGGTTCCGCTTCCGGAATGGGTTCGGGCTCTGGCTCCGGTGCGGGGGGCTCATCTTCCTTCAGCGTGAGATCCAGGTCGATGATGAGAAAACGAACATCCATGTAGGTCATGGACAGGTCAAACTCATCACTCAGCCGTTTCTGAATATCCGAGAGTCCATCGCCCTCGCCCACCCATTCTGCCACTGCTGCTTTCTGTTCATCCGTCAACACCATAACGCGCTCCCTAAACCGAATGGCGCTCAGATAAGCCTTTTCTCGGGCACACGGTGATTCCCAGGGGTTTCACCCCTGGCTATGATGTCAGACCCCTTTGGGGTCCTTTCGTAACACCCCAAAGGGGTGTCCCACCATAGCCCAGCGAGAATCGCTGGGACCAAACCGTATGCATCCCAAACCCGTCTTATCTGAGTGCCATTCCTCCATAAACCACTGTTACACTTGCCTTGCAAGTGTAGAGCATGTAGAAGTGATCCGAAAGACGAAATGTTGAAACTGGTACAAACCACGGTTGCAGACGGAGAACAGGCCGATCGGCTGGCGCGCATGCTGGTGGAGCAGCGCCTGGCCGCCTGCGTGCAGGCCGTGCCCATCACCAGCACATATCGCTGGCAGGGCGCGATTGAGCAGGGCGGCGAGATCCTGCTGCTGATAAAGACAACCGAGGCCCGCAGTGCGGCCTTGCGGCTCGCGCTGGAACGTGAGCACCCCTACGATGTACCCGAAATCGTGACAATGGATAGCGACGATGTCTCCGGCCCCTATGCCGCCTGGGCCGCAGAACAGACGACGACAGGAGAGTAGCCACCATGGATGAAGCCGGATCAAAGGGAGTCGGCACAGGTGTGGGCGTTGTCCACACGCAGACCGTCGAGCTTCAGCTTCCGCCCGAAGGGCTGCGCCTCAAGTGCGGACAGCATCTGCCTGCCGTACAGGTTGCCTATGAGACATATGGCGCTCTGTCGGAGTGCCGCGACAACGTCATCTTCATCTGTCACGCCCTCACGGGCGATGCACACGTGGCCGGCCGGCTCGATAGCGCAGACGGCCCGGTCGGCTGGTGGGATGAAATGATCGGACCCGGACGCGGAATCGACACCGACTTCTATCACGTGGTGTGCGCCAACATTCTGGGCGGCTGTCGCGGAACCACGGGGCCTTCCTCAATCAACCCGGAGACAGACCGGCCCTACGGCTCGGCATTTCCACCGCTCGCGGTTGAAGATATCGTGGATGTGCATCGTCTGCTCCTGGAACAGCTGGGGGCGGAACGGGTGGCCGCTGTGATCGGCGGTTCGTTCGGCGGGATGCAGGTGCTTGACTGGATGCTGCGCTATCCGGAACGGATTGGGCGCGGCATCTGTGTGGCCTCGGCCGGCTCGCTCTCGGCTCAGGCCCTCGCGTTCGACATCGTGGGGCGCTCAGCCATTACCGGAGATCCCAACTGGAAGGCGGGCGACTACTATGGAACCGGTGCATTCCCCGAGCGCGGCCTGGCCCTGGCGCGCAAGGTGGGTCACATCACCTACCTGTCGCCGGGCATGATGACCCACAAGTTCGGTCGCGATCGCCGACTGAATGAAGACGCTCCGGAGACAGAACGCCAAACACCCACCGCCTTCGATTCCGATTTCCAGGTGGAGAGCTACCTTGAACACCAGGGCGCCAAGTTTGTCCAGCGCTTCGATGCCAATTCCTACCTGCATATTACGCGCGCCATGGACGAATACGAGATTGCGGCCAACTACGGCAGCATCGAGGAAGCCTTTGAGCAGATCCGGGCCAAGGTTCTGATCATCGCGTTGAGCGAGGACTGGCTGTTCCCCCCGGAGCAGTCGTGGGAGATTGCCCGTGCGCTTCTGCACGACGGCAAAGCGGTTTCGTACTGTCGCCTCCACGCGCCGCACGGACACGATGCGTTCCTGATCGATATCGAGCACATGTCAGAGGTCGTCCGCGCCTTCCTTCCCTGGGTAAGCTCGGGCGGAAGCATCAAGGCGGCCCCGCCTACCACCCATCGTGGTGATGCACGGCGGCGCGAGTTTGAGCTGATTGCGACCATGGTGCCGCCAGAGGCACGCGTGCTTGACCTGGGCTGTGGTGGGGGTGAACTGCTGACGCATCTGCGTGACAACAGACAGACCACCGGTATGGGGGTCGATATCGACATCGGCCACCTGATCCGGTGTGTCGATGACGGACACAACATGTTCCAGGTCGATATGGACGCCGGCCTGGGCATGATTCCGGATGACAGTTACGACTGCGCAATTCTGAGTCAAACCATCCAGGTGATCCACAAGCCGCTGCTGGTCCTGCGCGAGATGCTCCGTGTCGCGCCCGAGGCCATCGTCAGTTTCCCGAACTTCGCCAACTGGGCGCACCGCGTTCAGCTCGCGCTCGGGCGGATGCCGAAAGGCGGGGCTCTACCCTACGAATGGCACGACACACCCAACATCCATCTCTTCACATTGCTCGATTTCAAGGATCTCTGCCGCCGGGAGGGATTTGGCATCCGCGACATCGTCTGCCTGCCGGAGAACCGGATCAACGCCGCGCTGATTCACCTGGGGTGCCGCAACCTTGGCGCCAACCGGGTTCTGGTGCGCTTGACGCGCGACCCGAACGCCCCCGCCGGCACACATCGCGCCTGAATGCGTTCTGAGTTGATTGTTCATCGCCGGGCGTTTACAACAGATGTCGCTTACCGGGAGGAAACGCAACATGCCGCAGGAAGAATGGATACAGGCGCTGTTACCCGACGCGATGGGGCACCTGCTCCAGTGCCGCGAGTGCCCCCGCTCCGCCAACACAAGAAGCGGCATGAACCTGGCCGGCAAGAAAGCGGTCTGCGACGTGCTGGACGACCTGATTGCCATTCTCTTTCCCGGCTGCCACGGTCACGGTCCGGCCGACGAGACAGAAATTGAAGTCGATCTGCGCAACCATGTTCGCGGAACCGCCCTTGCCTTGAAGGGGCAGATCCGCCGTGCCCTGGAGTACCAGTGCACGGTCGACGACTGTGGTGACTGTGATAAATGCGAACAGAAAGCCGAAGCGGCGGTCACCGCGCTGATTCAGCAGATCCCCTCAGTCACGGCTTTGCTGGAACAGGATATCCAGGCCGCCTACGAAGGCGATCCGGCCGCGCGCTCGACGATGGAAGTTGTGATGAGCTATCCCGGCGTCTACGCCGTGATCGTTCACCGCATCGCACATGTGCTCTACCTGGAGAAGGTGCCCCTCATCCCGCGCATCATGTCCGAGCACGCACATTCGCTGACGGGGATCGACATCCATCCCGGCGCCACGATCGGACAAGGCTTCTTCATTGATCACGGCACCGGCGTGGTGATTGGGGAGACCACGGTGATCGGCGACCGCGTAAAGCTCTACCAGGGCGTCACGCTCGGCGCGATGAGTTTTGAGAAGGACGAAGAGGGTCATCTCGTGAAGGGCATCAAGCGCCACCCGAACGTGGGCGATCATGTGGTCATCTACTCCGGCGCCACTATCCTGGGAGGCGAGACAACCATCGGGGCGCACTCGGTTATCGGCGGTAACGTCTGGCTGACCCATTCGGTACCCCCGGGCTCCAAGGTCTACAACCAGCAGCCGCGCCCGCATATACGGCAGGCCGACGGGAGCTGGACGATCGCCAACGGGCCATGGACTGACCACGGAGCAGGCATTTAGCAGTGAATATCCTATTTCTATGCAGAAAGAATGCAGGGTCCAGCCAGATGGCCGAGGCATTTGCGCGTGCCCGTTCGGACCAGGACGTCGAGGTCACCAGTGCCGGGCTTGACGCCGCCCCGCTGCACCCCATGGCCATCAAGGTGATGGCCGAAGTGGGAGTCGATCTCTCCAAGGCAAAACCCAAGAAGCTGGGTGATCTTTCTGACATGGATTTCGATGTGGTCATTACGCTCTGCCGTGACGTGGTCGATCAGCTACCGGTCCTGCCCGGCTTTCCCGCAACCGTGCACTGGGACCTCAATCCTCCCGGCGAAGTAGAGGGCAAAGAGGATGTCGTGCTTCAGGCGTTCCGCCAGTCGCGCGACGAAGTCAAGCGCCTCGTGGATGATTTCTTTGACAGGGGATACCAGGCCGCCCTGCAGTTTGCCCGGGAGTGTGAGGGCATGCTGCTCGACAACGTCTCGGATGGGATCCTGGCGCATGACCTCTCCCGCCGCGTCTTCCATTTCAACAAGGCGGCAGAAGAGATCACCGGCTACAAGCGCGAAGAGATTATCGGGAAGGACTGCCACGACGTCTTCCCCGGACGGCTGTGCGGCGGCAAGTGCCTCTTCTGCGAAGATCCCGTGCCCTCGGGGCCCGGATCGGTCAAGCGCGAGATCGACATCAACACGAAGGGCGGCGAGCGTCGCACGGTAGACAGCACACTGCGCATGATGACCGATGTCGATGGACGTGATATCGGGGTGCTCCTCTCCTTCCACGACGTTACCCGCGAACGCGCCCTGGCCCGCCGCGTCGGCGAGATCAACCAGTTCTCCGGCATCATCGGGCACGATCAGAAGATGCTCGAGATCTACGACCTGATTCGGGACCTGGCCGACACCGACGTTCCTGTCCTGATCCAGGGCGAAAGCGGCACCGGCAAAGAACTGGTCGCAGCCGCCATTCACAACGAGGGGCTGCGCGGCAACAAACTCTTCGTTCCGATCAACTGCGGCGCCCTGCCGGAATCCCTGCTGGAGAGCGAGCTCTTCGGCCATGTTAAGGGCGCGTTCACGGGCGCCATCCGCGATAAGAAAGGCCGCTTCGAGCTTGCAGATGGCGGCACCATCTTTCTCGACGAAATCGGCGACATCTCACCCACAATGCAGGTCAAACTCATGCGTGTTCTGCAGGAAGGCACGTTTGAAAGAGTCGGCAGCGAAACCACCATCAAGGTGAACGTGCGGGTGATCAGCGCCACAAACAAGGATCTGCACGAGGAGATCGCCGACGGCCGTTTCCGTGACGACCTCTACTACCGCCTCAGCGTGGTGCCCCTCTGGCTGCCGCCCCTGCGTGATCGCCGCACCGATATACCACTGATTGCCGAACATATCCTCAAGCTTGCCCTCAAGGATCGCACCCAGGGAGGTGTGGTGATTTCACCCAGTGCCATGGATGCCCTTCTCTCCTATTCATGGCCCGGCAACGTGCGCGAGCTTCAGAACTGGCTGCAATTCGCGCTCGTCAAATGCAAGGGCGCAGAGATCCTACCGGAACATTTTCCGCCCATGCGCACCCCGGTTGCCGGCACCGGCTCCTCGCGGCGGCGCCGCAAACTCGATCTCAGCTCCGTGCGCGAAGCCATCCGCGCCACCGATGGCAACAAGCTCGAAGCTGCCAAACGTCTCGGCGTCTCCCGCGCCACGCTCTACCGCTTCCTCGAAGACGTCGACCTGTAATACCAGTTTCTATTACTCCGCAGTACAAATTGCCTGTCATTCCGAGCGAAGCGAGGAATCTCAGCCGCAAGCAGAAGGTTGAGATCCTTCGCTTCGCTCAGGATGACCGTATGCACAGTTATCCACCGGGAACTATTGGCGTGTATAACCCCCTCTTTTCGCGAGCGGAAACCGTGCTCCCTCACCGGCGGCGTGTCTCATAATCTGTCGCCACACGTACGCCGGCCTGTCTTGATGAGACACAAGAAAGGTCGACACCCACCACCATGTATCATCATAACCCATTTATAGTCAGCCGGTTGCACCCAACATTATCCTGGATGTCCGCGTTGGCACGACTCTAGCATTATGACTGGCAATGTATCTGTTCCTGCGGAGAGAACTATGGCAAGATCCACACGTAGCTTAATAGAGAAGTCGCTGGCCATTTCTCGTCAGCTCACGATTCTGGCTGACCAGAGCGAGGCACAGTGCCACGATGACGGATGTGCTGTTCTGGTTGGCGTGATACGCGATTGCGCCTACAAGATAAGAGGGCGCGCCGAACAGGAACGCGAGGTACACCGCTTGAGAGGTAAGTGGGAGCTGGCAACAGCGCCCTCTGTGGAATAGAAAGAAAAAGGAGACAACATGTACAAGCTGATGAGCGTGGCCTTGGTTGCGCTGACCACGATGGTGACGATAACGAGCGCTGCCCCGGAAGCCGAGGCCGGAGGGCATGCTGGATGGATGACCGATTTCGAGGCGGCCAAGAAACTCGCCGCCGAGAAGAAGCGTCCCATCCTGGCCGACTTCTCGGGATCGGACTGGTGCGGATGGTGCATCAAGCTCGACAAGGAAGTCTTCTCCAAGAAGCCTTTCAAAGCGTATGCCAAGCAGAACGTTGTGCTCTTCCTGGCCGACTTTCCTTCACGCACAGAGCAGCCGGCGAAACTCAAAGCACAGAATGAGAAGCTGGCCAAGACCTACGGTGTCCGCGGATTCCCGACGGTACTGCTTCTGGATGCCAAGGCCAAGGTGATCGGTCGTACCGGCTACCAGGCCGGTGGCCCGGAGGCCTATGTCAAACACATCAAAGAGTTGCTTGCCAAGGCCAAGGCAAAGCCGGCAGCTTCCGCGAACTAGGCGAACGTGAAGATCATCACGATGGCGTTCACAACATGGTCGTTCGGATTGTGCCTGTGTACAGCGCTTCTGACGATGGTGGGCACCGGCTGCAGTGGTGATAGTGAGCCCAAGGAAACTCAGAGCGTGAGCCAGGCACCCCCAGTGCACACGAACCGGCTGGCCGGACAGAGCAGCCCGTATCTTCTGCAGCATGCCCACAACCCGGTGAACTGGTACCCGTGGGGCGATGAGGCGTTCGAAGCAGCCGCCCGACAGAACAAGCCTGTCTTTCTCTCGATCGGCTACTCCTCCTGTCACTGGTGTCATGTGATGGAGCACGAGTCGTTCTCCAAGGATGACGTTGCCGCCATTCTCAATGAGCATTTCATTTCGATCAAGGTGGACCGCGAAGAACGGCCCGACGTCGATGACATCTACATGACCGCCGTCCAGCTCATGACCCGGAGCGGCGGGTGGCCGCTCTCGGTCTTTCTGACACCGGATCGGGAACCGTTTTTCGGCGGCACCTATTTTCCCCCGGATGATCGATACGGGCGACCGGGCTTCAAATCGCTCCTGGACAACATCGCCACTGCCTGGGCCACGCGACGCGAGGACATTCACGCGGATGCGGCCCGCCTCACCGGTGCCGTACGGCTGGCTATGCAGTCCGAATCAACGCGGGGCATGACCCCTGCCCCGGCCCTGCTGGATGAAGCCGCGGCCACGCTCGCGGGCAGCTATGATGAACAGTGGGGGGGATTCGGCGGGGCCCCCAAGTTTCCGCCAGCCGGCGCCCTCGCCTTTCTGCTGCGCCGTCACAGCCACACCGACGATCCCGCTCCTCTTGCGATCGTAGAACACACCCTCCAGGCAATGGCGCGCGGCGGCATGTACGACCAGCTGGGCGGCGGCTTCCATCGCTACGCCGTTGATGCCCGCTGGCTCGTACCCCATTTCGAGAAGATGCTCTATGACAACGCGCTGCTCTCCCGCGTCTATACAGAAGCCTGGCAAGTCACCGGCGACCCCTTCTACCGGCGCATCGCCACCGAGACGCTCGACTACGTTCTGCGCGACATGACCGGACCGGGAGGCGGGTTCTACTCGGCCCAGGACGCCGACAGCGAAGGGGTCGAGGGCAAGTTCTATGTCTGGTCGCGCGATGAGCTGCTTGCCCTTCTCGGCGATGAGACAGGCGCACTCATAGCCGACTTCTTCGGGGTATCCGGCAAAGGGAACTTCGAGGGGCACAACATTCTTCACGAGCCAGTACCACGGGCCGAGTTTGCTGCGAAGCGCGGCTTAACCGCTGAGGCCCTGGCCGCCACCATCAGCGATGCGCGCGCCGTCCTGCTGCGCGAACGCGCCAGGCGCATCCCGCCACTCACGGATGACAAAGTCATTACCGCCTGGAACGGCATGATGATCGGAAGCATGGCGCGTGCCGGCGCAGCCTTCGATGACCCGCGCTACATTGAAGCTGCGGAACGCGCGGCCGCGTTCATAACCCGCGCACTCACACATGACGACCGCCTGCACCGGTCCTGGCGCGGCGATGTGATCGGCCCGGACGGCTTTCTCGATGACTACGCCCACATGGCCATGGCACATATCGACCTCTACGAAGCAACATTCGACGCCTCTCATCTCACGCGGTCGGAAGCGTTGCTGCAGATACTCCAACAGGACTTCAGGAGTGGTGAAGCACCCGGCTTTGTGTTTGCCCCTACCAACCGCACCGACCTCCTGGCCGCCAGCCGCCCGATGACCGATGGTGCCATTCCATCCGGCAATGCCATCGCCATGACGGCCATGTTCCGCCTCTATCGCCTGACAGGCAATGATTCCCTGCGCGAACGAGCCGATGCCATGCTGCATGCCATGACCCCCTCTGCGGGGAGCCACCCACACAGCTCTGCCTATGCGCTCATCGCCATGGAGTTCATGCTTTCATCGCCGCGAGAGCTGGTGTTGGCCGGGGCAAAGGAGCACCCCACCACGCAGGCCTTCTTGCGAACGATCCGATCGCGCTTCCTGCCCAATGCCGTTATCGCCTGGGGACCCGGCACATCGGAGGATAGCGCCGCGGAACTCATCCCGCTGCTCAGAGACCGCGCCAGCGTGGAAGGACAGCCGGCACTCTACGTCTGTGAGGGGTTTGCATGCCGACAGCCAATCACAGATCCAGATCAATTTTCTGATGGTCGTCGGGAGCAGGATCGTTAAACTGCCAGGCATGTTAGGGTGTTCCTCCGCGGGGCAACGGCCCCCGCGAGAGCCGTCCTGTTGTTAGCTACAAGAGAGGAGTTCGTCATGGATCTTAAAGGAAGCCAGACCGAGAAAAACGTGATGGCCGCATTTGCAGGGGAATCACAGGCCCGCAACCGGTATGCCTACTATGCCAAGAAGGCGCGGAAGGACGGCTACCAGCAGATTGCTGACATCTTCGAAGAAACCGCCAACCAGGAACGCCAGCACGCCTCGTCGCTCTTCAAGAAGATGACCGGTGGCGAAACCGAAATCACGGGGTCCTTCCCGTTCGGCCTAACCGGCGACACCACCGACAACCTTGCCGCTGCGGCCGCGGGAGAGAACCACGAGTGGACCGACATGTATCCCGGCTTTGCCAAGATCGCGCGCGATGAGGGGTTCGACGAAATCGCTGCGCTCTTCTCTTCCATCGCCGTGGCGGAGAAACAACACGAAAAGCGCTATCTCGAGCTCAAGGCCAATATCGACGGCGAGCGCGTCTTCCAGCGCGACGAACCGGTCACCTGGCATTGTATCAAATGTGGATACGTGCATACGGGCACCAAGGCACCGAACGTCTGTCCGGCCTGTGCGCACCCGCAGGCATACTTTGAACTTCTGGGTGAGAACTGGTAGAACCGAGGGGTGAAGACCGACAGCACGAGGCATACTTACTTACGGCTTACGTAAGAACAGGGAGAGAAGAAGATGGTTACGGATAAGATGGCGCAAGCCTTGAACGAGCAGATCAACGCCGAATTATACTCGGCCTACCTTTACCTCGCGATGGCGAGTTGGGCGGGGACGCAGGGCATGCGTGGCGCATCAAGCTGGTTCTTTGTACAAGCCCGCGAAGAGATGACACATGTGTGGCGCTTCTATGACTATATCAGCAGCCAGGGCCGCCAGGTCATTCTGGATGCCGTCGAGAAACCGCCCGCTGATTTCGAAACCATGATGAAGGCGTTCGAAGAAACCCTGGCTCATGAACAGAAAGTCACCGGGCTCATCAACGATCTCGTGGCCACGGCACGCACGGAGAATGATAACGCCACGGCTATCTTCCTGCAATGGTATGTCACCGAGCAGGTCGAAGAAGAAGAGAGCGTCGGCGAGATCATCGATCAGCTCAAACTGGCCGGAGACGAGGGCGGCGGCCTGCTGATGATTGACCGCGAGCTGGGTACACGGGTGTTCAGCATGCCCGCCGATCTTGCTGCCGGCGCCTGATCGTTCTCGCGTTCTGAACTGAGCAACGGACGGAAGATATGCGATATATTGTGACCTTGATACTCATGTTAGGACTGGCGCTTGCCGGCCATGCCCAGAATGAGGAGGTCGCTGTTCAAGCCGCATTGGAAGGCGGCGACGCGCAGCCGACCGTGGTGGTGCGGTTCACCGTTCCGGCAGGGCACTATGTTTACGCCGACCGGGTCTCCGTCGACGCCGACACAGTCGAACTGACGCCCATCCTGACACCCACGCCCAAGCTGAAACCCGATCCATTCAGCGGCGAGGAGGTCGGCGTATTCGACCATGATGTAACCTTCGTCTACAGCCCTTCGGCCATGCCGCCGGATGGCGTAGCCCTGGCAGTAGGCTACCAAGCCTGTAATGCGTCCATCTGTTTCCGCCCCATGACGGAAACGTTCGCGCTGGGCGGCAAGGATACTGCCCCGGCGATGACGACACCGGGTGCAGAGACCGCTTCTACGAAGGCCGGATGGGTGACAGCCCTGGAGGCGTTCCGCATTGCCGGCACGCACGCGGGCTATCTCAAGTCGGAACCATTCATCGCCTTTATCGAAGAGGCCCGCAGTGGCAATGCCCGCGACGATGCGCTGCGCACCGCGTTCGAGACCCGGGGCGCCTGGCTGGTGATCCTATTGATACTTGTCGGCGGACTGGCGCTCAACCTGACGCCGTGTGTACTGCCCATGATCCCTATCAACATCGCGATCATCGGCGCGGGCGCACAAGCCGGATCCCGCGCGCGAGGGTTCGCGCTGGGGGCGGCCTACGGGCTCGGTATCGCAGTAGTATACGGCGTACTCGGGTTGGTCGTCATCCTGACCGGCGCCAAGTTTGGCGCCCTGAACGCGTCTCCCCTGTTCAACCTCACCATCGCACTGATCTTCCTCGCGCTCTCCCTGGCGATGTTCGATGTCTTCATTATTGATCTCTCGCGCTTCCAGGCCAAGGCCGGCCCCAGGAAGCGGGGCGGCTTTATCACGGCCGTTCTGCTGGGGGGCGTCGCTGCTTTGCTCGCCGGGGCCTGCGTGGCCCCCGTTCTCATCTCCGTTCTACTGCTCGCCGCAGATCTCTACGCGCGCGGCAGTGGCGTGGGGCTCGTTCTGCCCTTCCTGCTCGGCGTCGGAATGGCGCTGCCCTGGCCGTTCGCCGGCGCGGGCCTCTCATTCCTACCCAAGCCGGGTAAGTGGATGGAGCGGGTCAAGATGGGCTTTGGCGTCATTATCATTCTCTTCGCGCTCTGGTACGGCAAACTCGGCGTTTCGCTTCTGCTCTCACGCAGCGATGCGGCCCGCGACGCAGTGGTCGCCGCACAGCAGGAGACAGCCAAGAGCGGCTGGCTGACCTCGCTGGACGTGGCGCTGGCCACCGCCACCCAAAGCCAACAGCCGGTATTCATAGATTTCTGGGCAAGCTGGTGTAAGAACTGTCTCAAGATGGACAAGACCACGTTCAAGGATCCGGCCGTCGTGGCCGCTCTGGATGACTTCGTGCGGGTCAAGGTCCAGGCTGAAGATGTCTCGGATTCCGAGACCAAGGCCATGCTGGACCGATTTGATGCCATCGGGTTGCCAACATACGTGGTGCTGTTACCCGGAGGGAAAGAGTGATGTCGCATAAGTCTGACTTGGGAACACTGTCTGTTGTTGTCGTGGGCGCGTCGGGCGATCTTGCCAAACGCAAGATCTTTCCCGCCCTCTTCGCGCTGTACTGCCAGGGCTTTCTGCCCGCGGAGCTAACGATCACCGGTTTCGCCAGATCGCACCTGAGCCAGGAGGAGTTCCGTGCACGCATCACAGAACACCTGACCTGCCGCTATACGCCCGGAGAGAAAGACTGTGCCGAAAAGATGGAGACATTTCTCAGCCACTGCCACTATGTGAGCGGACAGTACGGCTCCACCGATGCGTTTCTCGACCTCTTCATGCACCTGCAACAGTTCGAGCCGCACAGTCGCACGAATCGCCTCTTCTATCTTGCGATTCCCCCCTCAGTGTTCCTGGACGTAGCGAAGGCGATCGGCAGTGCCGGCTTTGTCTACTGCGGCGAGACATCCCCCTGGTCGCGCGTGGTGGTTGAAAAACCCTTTGGCGAAGATCGCGATTCCTCCGACGAACTCGTGCATGAGCTCAGTCTCGTGTTCTCAGAGGACCAGACCTTCCGCATCGACCACTACCTCGGCAAGGAAGTGATCCAGAATCTCCTGGTACTCCGTTTCGCCAACCGCATCTTCGAGCCGCTCTGGACCAAAGAGCACATCAAGAGCGTGCAGATCTCCTGGGCCGAACAGCTCGGCGTAGAGGGGCGCGGCGGCTACTTTGACCAGTACGGTATCATCCGGGACGTCGTACAGAACCACCTGCTCCAGATCCTCTCCCTCGTGGCCATGGAGCCGCCCGCGCGACATGCCTCGGGTTCCATCCGCAAGGAGAAGGTTAGCGTCTTGAAGAGCATCAGGCCCGCCGCCCTTGAAGACATGGTGTTGGGTCAGTACACAACAGCAGCCGAAGGCGCCTCGCCGCGTCCCGGCTATACCGACGACGAGACCGTGCCGGACGACTCACGCACCTGCACCTACGCGGCCGCGCTGTTGCATATCGATAATCCGCGCTGGGAGGGTGTGCCCTTTCTTCTGCGTGCCGGCAAGGCGCTCGACCGCAAGACCACCGAGATCAAAATTCTGTTTCACGATCTCGACAACTGCGTGTTCTGTGGACCGGAAGACTGCCCGCACGCAAACGAATTGGTCATCCGCGTGCAGCCCGATGAAGCCATCATCTTCCGCATCATGAGCAAAGTGCCCGGCCTTGAGCTGGACATGGAGTCACGCGACCTGGACCTGCAGTATGACACCGCCTTTTCCGAATTGATCCCGGACGCCTACGAAGACCTGCTCCTGGACGTAATCCAGGGCGAGAAGAGCCTCTTCATTGGCAGCCAGGAACTGGCGGCCGCCTGGGATATCTTCACACCTGTGCTTCAAGCCATTGACGAGAACGGCGTGCGACCGTTACCTTACCCATTCGGCAGCACCGGTCCGTCCGAGGCGATGGATCTCGCCGTTAAGGCGGGCGGTGTGTGGCGGCAATAGGACTGCGGACTGTAAGAACAAGACAAACAGAGGATCGAACTCATGAGTGATACAGATTGCAAAGGCGACCATACCGGCCATCTCTGTGTACTGGTTAGCCAGAAAAATTTCACCGCAATCAGGGAGCTGGTCAAGAACCCCCAGTTCATCTGCTTCAACTGCGGCCGGGTAGCGGACTCTGAGAAGAATCTCTGCAATCCCATGCCGATTGAAGACTAACGCTTCTGCTCGTGGCGCTTCAGGACGCGTGTCACCGTCTCGGTGAACTGTTCGCCGCTGTAGGGTTTCTGCAAAAACGTCCACGACGAAGACGACAGGTGTTCGCGCACATAGTCGCGCGAGAAACCTGATGTCACGACGATGGCGGCCTGTGGATCTGTGCCCAGGATCTGCTCCGGCAGAGCCACGCCTCCCGATGTGGGCATCATGAAGTCGATGATGGCCAGGGAGATTTCCTCACTGCGTTCGCGGAAAGCGCGCAGGGCTGTGCTGGCATCGCTGGCGAAGTAGACCGTGAAACCGGCCTCCTGCAGAGCGGTGCGCATGAGCAACAGATCCTCGGGCGAGTCGTCTGCCACGAGCACGCTCTTTCCTTCGAGCGAAACGGGTTTCTCCTCCCGTTTCTCTGTATCCTTGCGCAGGAATACGCGGAAAATCGTACCCACGCCTTCGCGACTTCTTACATCAATCCAGCCCCCCATGCCCTGGGCGATGCTCTGTGCAAGGGACAGGCCAAGCCCCAGCGACTGGCTACCCTCCTTCGTCGTGAACAGCGGCTCAAAGATATGGCGCGCAACCGATCGACTCATCCCCACACCGGTATCCCGGATGCGTAGCCCCACAAAAACACCCCCCTTGGCCTTCGGATTGACCCGCGGCTTCAGGATGCGCCGCTCAATCGTGTCGACCGTGATTGTGCCGCCCTGCGGCATAGCTTCAGCCGAGTTGGTCATAATGCTCATGAGCACATCGATCAACTGATCTGCATCGGCCTCCACATGGGGCAGCGAAGCCGGTTTCACCACAGCCTGCACGTTGCGAGGAACGAACACGTGGTCGAGCAACTCGAATGTACGGCGAACCACATCATCCAATGGCACGGATTCCACGTCTCCAGAGCCGGGCGCGCTGGCCTTGGCCACGTGCATGAGACGCCGCGTCAGCTCAGAGGCGTGGCGCGTGGCTTCTACAATACGCTGGGCATGGCGATGCGCGCGCGTGTCGGGGATAAGACTGTCGACCAGAAACGAGGCATACCCATCGATGGCCGTGAGGACATTGCCGAAGTTCTGGGAGACCGTTTCTGCCAGTGCACCCACCGCGTCCAGGCGTTCGCTCTCACGCAAGGCCGCCTCCAGGCGTCGCTGATCCGTGATGTCATCGCCCGAGCTCAGCGTGCCGCTGACGGCTCCATCTTCGTCATACACCAACGCGTTGCGCCAGGCAATCATGCGACGTCCGCGCCTACGCGTCATCACATGATTCTCGTAGCGCTTCACATTTTCCACCTCGCCCGCCATCAGCTGGCCGAAGGCGGCTCGTCTCTCGGCGCGGTCGTCCTCCGGGACGAAATTCTCGAACCAGTCGTGAGCGACAATATCGGATTCCTCACACTCCAACACATCGCAGCCGGCCTGGTTAATCAACACCACCACGCCGTCCCGGTTCAACACCACCACGATGGCGCCGGTGATATCGAGGTACTGACTGATCCGGTCGCGCTCCTTGCGAAGCTCCAGTTCGGTGGCACGACGCTGGTCGATCTCGGCCGCAAACTGCTTGCCGGCCATACAGAGCCCGCTGGCGCACTCGCTCAAGATCGCACCCAGTTCATCGCGCAGCTGCCCGATGTCCAGCGTCTCCTCTGCACTCAGCGAATCGTGCAAGACGCGCGCACGCTCGTGAAGCGCCTCAACATCGCGCAGAAGATCGCCTGTATCTTTTTTGTCCTCGTCCATAGCTTTTCAGTTGGAATCTGTGAATGCCGTCACCACTTTTATACCCCATCATGCTACGGCAACAACATCCGGACAAACAAGGAGATTCCCCCTCGGCGCCCCGGCACCTTCCACCCGCTTTGCTCTCGTCCGATCGCGGCGGCTGTGGTAGATATGCATCGTGATGGTTTGGGATGTAGCACAGGCAGCCTGGCTTACATTAACGGCAATGGCTCCGTACCTGCTGTTCGGGTTCTTTATGGCCGGCATCCTCTCTATGTTCATCTCACCCCGGCTGGTCGAAGACCATCTTGGCGGACGCGGGATCTGGCCAATCATGAAGGCGTCGCTGCTGGGCATCCCCCTGCCGCTCTGTTCATGTAGCGTCATTCCTGTGGCGGCCTCGCTGCGCCGGCACCGGGCCGGACACGGCGCCACATCGGCCTTCCTGATTTCCACGCCCCAGACCGGGGTGGACAGTCTGTTGGCGACTGTCAGCCTGCTGGGACCCGTCTTCGCCATCTTCCGTACGCTGTGCGCCTTTGTCAGCGGGGTGATTGGCGGGGGTATCGTCGATCTTATCAGTCCGGATGCCGACGGCTCTGACGCCGCTTGTGAGGACCCCTGTTGCGGCGGCAAGGCGCAAGGAAACCGGTTCGTGCGGGCCATGCAACACGGATTCGGCACACTGGTCAACGACGTAAGTGGTCCGCTCCTGGCCGGCCTGGTTATCGCCGGCCTTATTTCGGCGTTTGTGCCCGAGACCCTTTTCACCGACCATGTTGGGGAAGGCCTTCCCGCCATGCTGCTGATGCTGGCACTCGGGATTCCCATCTACGTCTGTGCCACCGCCTCCATTCCCATCGCGGCAGCCATGATCCTCAAGGGGGTCTCGCCCGGCGCCGCGCTGGTCTTTCTGATGACCGGTCCGGCCACCAATGCCGCCGCCATTACCACCATCTGGCGCCTATTCGGTCCGCGCGCCGGTGTCGCGTTTCTTTTTTCGGTGGCAGTGACCGCTCTCGGGTCCGGACTCCTCATGGACATCTGGATTCCCGCCACCGTACTGCGTGTTGACATTGTCGTGACAGCGCACCGCGCCGCGCCATGGAAGAGCGCCGCCGCCGTCATTCTGCTCGTGCTGCTGACCCTTCCCTGGCTGCGAACACTGTGGCGTAAGGCTTGCAATTGCATCTCCAGCGCGGCATGATTCGTTCTGTTAAGCGTTGATAATGAAGTATAGGGAAGCCATTCCCCGGAAAAAGGAGACAATAGACTATGACAACATTCGAATGCGGTGTCTGCGGACATATTGAGTTCAACCAAGCCCCCGAGGTCTGCCTCGTTTGCCGTGCCAAGAAGGAGGCCTTTAAGGAAAATCCGGACGCCATCAAGCAGCCGGCCGATCCTGCCAACCTGACGGATGCAGAGAAGAAGCACATTCCGCAGATCGTCGTGGTGAAGGAATGTGGCCTGGTGCCTAACCAGTGCTGCACGGACGTGCATGTGCGTGTCGGGGAAATCCTGCACGTCATGGAAGATGCTCACTTCATCCGCTGCATCGACTACTACCTGAACTACACCTTCATCTCGCGCGTGTGGCTGTCGCCGAATGCCTGCAACCCCGGCGCGGCACTGCACCTGAACGACCCGCAAGGCACGATCACCGCGATCGAGAACTGCAACCAGCACGGCAACTGGATGGCAGAGACAGAGGTATAGCCAGCGAGAGTAGTGTCGCTAGATACAGAAAGGGCGTTGCCGCAAGGCAACGCCCGTTTCTTTTCACTTGAATGTCCGCCTCTGCATCCCTCGCAAGCTCGGGACGACTACGGCGTAACAGCCTTCGCTACACGCGAAGACTGAAAGCCAGCTCTCGGGCTCGAACCGAGGACCTGCTGATTACAAATCAGCTGCTCTGCCAACTGAGCTAAGCTGGCGCAAAACGCGCCCGAAGTCTACCCTTCGGCCGTGAAATCTTCTGTACCCACGCCGCAGTCCGGACAG
>JASLOA010000043.1 GCA_030745755.1 Kiritimatiellia bacterium
ACCTACGACCTCTTTCGTGAATTCGGAGGGACGGATGATCCAAACTACGCCCCGCACTGCGAATACGTCGAGTTGACGATCAACGGGCGCTACCATGGCCTCTATACGATTTCGGAGCGCGTCGATGCGGTCAGCCTGGGCTTTGAGGCTCCGATCGAATCCCGGTCCCCCCGCGACCTTGAGTCGCGGGAGGCCAAGATCTCCGTTTCCCACGGCGCAAGGCCGCGGGGGAACGGTGCGTCTCAAGGATGGCCTTCACTCTACAAGTCGCTCGGTCGCAACTCCAATTTCCGCGTTCTCTCGCACGGCGACTACTCGCAGAAGGTGCCGGGCTGGAAGCAGGTGGCGTACTGGGAACCGTACGAAACATTCATTAACCTCTGCGGCCAATCGACCGACGAGGTCTTCATCCGCGACTTCGAGAAGCTGGTAGACTTGGACAACATCATCGACTTCCACCTCATGCTCTGGTTCAACAACGACCAGGATGGATGGCGATCCAACATCTTCATCGCGCGGGACGGCAAGCCGGGCTCGAAGTTCTTCCTGATTCCTTGGGACAACGACAAGTCGTTCAAGAAGAGTGGCTGGCTGAAGAATCACCTGCTGAAACGTCTCATGAAGATCTACCCGGGGTACAACGAACGACTCAAACGCCGCTATAGAGAGCTGCGCAAAAGTGTACTTTCTACCGATTCAATTATGGCGCGTATCAGCGGCATAGAAGAACGACTGCAAACAGCCTACAAACGCGACCATGAGATCTGGGGCGGTGAATATTACGGAAAGCATGAAGATAACAGTCACTACCTTGATGTACTCCGGGACTGGATCCATAACCGGTTGAGCGAGATGGACCAGATCTTCCCCGTGGCAGGACAGGAGAATGATGAACAGTGACGCTCCTGTAGCCCCCGGCCGTCACAGCATCCTGTTGCGCTGGGCGTGGCTGATTGTGCTGGTGGTGTTTTGCGTGTCGGCATTGGCCGGCTGGATACAGATGAAGCGGAGCCGGACGGTCTACACGCCTGTGCGGGTAACGTCGGAAGACTGGGACATCCCTGAAGCGGTCGAATTCTTGACGGGCAAGCCGGGCGCCTACCATCCTGATTTCATCCGCATGGCGGGAACACACCGGATGCAGCCGGGACATGTACCCACGCTGCAGATCCGGTTGGCGCCGCGCGCGCTTGGATATGTCATGCATGTTGGCATCCACCGTACGGAGCGGCGCGTAGCGCGGCTCGACGTGGCGATCAACGGCAAGGTTCTGGCAACCCACACGGCCGATTACAGTCGCCGGGCCGACATCTTTGAAGTGTTTGTCCCGGGCTCGATGCTCCTGCCGGATGAGGATAGCCGCCTCACGGTGAGTAATGTCGGAGACGGTGCATGGTTCGGACGCATGCTTGTCATACCGTACGGTTCCCTGCGCACGCCTCTGCAGATGGTACTTCCGATCAGTGGTTTCCTTCTGCTGCTGTTGACCGCAGTGCGGCAACACGTGCACCGCCGACCCGTCCGCGCAATCGTCCTGGGCCTGGTCGTCTTCTTTATCTACTGTCACGCCCTGTTCGCCTCCAACATTGTCCCCATGGCAGGTATGGCATTCTCGGACTCTGACGAGCTGGTTCAGCCGTTTCTCGCCAACGCGATGGAATATGACCTGACCAAGCATATGCTCTGCCTACCGGTCATCCATGTTCTGTGGCGAGTGTTCAGCATGATCGGCTGGGCCGAGATAACCGCCTTGGCAGGTGCATTTGCGTTTGTGGCTGCTGCGAACGTTGCGGTGGCATACATCTTCTTCGGCCGACTGGTTCGCAATGGGCTGGGGGCCATGTTGCTGACCCTTTGCTACGCGGGGTCGTTCTCGATCTGGCTCTATTCATCTATGTTTGAGACATTCATCTTCTCATCGCTCATCACTAACCTGTTCCTGCTGCTCTGGCTGTCGTCGCGCGGCTCGCATTCGCTTGTGCGTGCTTGCGGGCAGTCGGTGATGGTTGTCTTGTGCGGACTGGCCCACCCGCCTCTGCTGGTCTTTCTCGGAGCAGTGTTGCAGCAGTGGATGAAGGCGTGGCGCAAGCGAGCCGTGGTCATGACGGTGGCGGGGGTCGTCGTGCTCGTTCTACTGACATCTGGTGGGTTTCTCGGGGGACGGTTCCTGCTGCGCCATGCCTACATTGCCGACAGCGAGGAATTAGCTACTGGCTCTGTGGCGGATGAGTATGCCGACGCCGGCAAGATGGTGAATCTCTACGCAAGCACCGACAACATCACGTGGCATAACGTGGGCAATATGCTGCTGGGCCAGTGTGTGTACGCGATGGCAGGTCGTGAACCGACGTTCAACTGGTCACAAGGCTGGGCGGGGGCGAAGACGTACCTCGATCGCCCAACCGGGTGGCTGACCGTCGCGGGAATGCTACTGCTCTCGGCGCTGGCCATTCGCGGCGCGGTGTTGAGAAGAGCCGTCCTGTATGAGACCCTGTCGCTGATGGTGTTGGTGATCCTGCCCTACATGCTCTTCTTTCTCTGGTTCAACCCCGGCGAGATGTTACTCTACTCGCCGCCCATGATGGCGATCATGTTCGGCTGGTTGGCGTGGGCCGGACGACCCGGTATTCCTCGCCTGTTCGACGCTACGGTGGCTGTGCTAGCGAGCGTGACCCTCTGTGTCAACACAGCGGCCATCATGTCTTTCCTGTAGGAGTGGAGCGACGATGCACATAGCGATTAACGGCAGGGGGCTGCGCTCGAGCGTTGGCGGTACCAAGACCTACATGGAACGCATCATTCCCGCCCTGGCCACGACAGCCCCGCAGAATCGCTATACCCTCTGCCACGGCAGCTCCGACCACCGCGGCATATATCCCGGTGTCGAGGACGTCTTCCTTTCGGCTCCACACCGTTTGCTGTGGGAGAATGCTGTGCTGCCGAAGGCGATCAGAGCACTCGGTCCTAACCTTCTGTTCTGCCCCAAGCTCTTCGTACCATGGTTTACACCCCGCCACATCAAGACTGTTGTCGTTGTGCATGACCTGCTCTACTTCAAAGTCGCGAAGACCCACATACGGGAATACTTGCCGGCGGATGTCTTGTATGTTCGCCTGTTCCTGCAAGGAAGCCTGAAGCGGGCCGATGCAGTTATCTGTGTATCGGAGCATACGCGGAATGATGTTATTGCGCTGTTCGATGTTGATCCCGGGCGTGTCCATTCAGTCCATCACGGGGTGCTGCTCCCGTCGGAGGGCGAGGTATCGGCTGCGGCCCGCGACAGCGCGCGGCGGCGTTACGGATTGACCCAACCGTTTATCTTCTACTGCGGCAGCCTGTCCCCGCGAAAGAACATGGTCCGTGCATTGGAGGCGTTTGCCACCATCTCCGACACCGTTCCGCACGCGTTTGTCGTCACGGGCGGGAAGTCATGGAAAGACCAACCCGTCTTCGACGCCGTGAAGCGGCTGGGTCTGGAAGACCGATTCGTCTGCCTTGGACATGTTGCCGACGAGGACATGCCGGCGATGTTCAGTGCTGCCGATCTCTTTGTCTATCCATCGCTCTACGAGGGGTTCGGGATGCCGGTTCTCGAAGCCATGGCCTGTGGTTGTCCTGTGCTGGCCTCGAACACCAGTTCGATTCCCGAGGTGGCCGGCGATGCGGCGCACCTGACAGACCCCGTCGATACGGATGCCATGTCACAGGGGATGCTGCGCATACTGACGGATCCGTCCTGTGCTGACAACCTGCGGCGTCTGGGCCGGGAGCGTGCCGCAGCATTCACCTGGGAGGAGAGCGCCTCCCGTCTGCTAGCTATCTTCGGGAATCTCTGATCGATCCGGCTCTGCGAGCACATCGGGAAGAGACGCGACTCCAGGGGGGAGCACCTGGATATCGAAGATGGCAACTCTCGGATCCTCGGAGATCTGCACTTTCTGAACAACCGCCTCACGCTCCAGGTCGACGACGTGAACGGTATGCTGACTCCCCACCGCTACGAGGGTCTGCGATAACGGTTCGATCCCCCGGAGGAAGTCCTCTGCCACAAAGATGCGCTTGCAGACCGTCCCGCTGTCCGGGTCCAGCACGAGCAGGTTGCCGTTGTTTGTGTCGCAGTAGAGAACCGTGCCGTTGTCGAGCGGACAGAGACTGTGGTTGGGAACTGTCGTGTCGTCAAATCGGAAGAGGATGGTACACGCACCCGCAGGGGTCACCCGCAGGATGACGGATTGTGCCGTGGCCGGCACAAAGGCAAGGGCGCTGTTCTTCTGTCGCTTGAGCCCCAGCAATTTGATAAGGGCCTGGTTGACGGCAACGATGATGGCATAGATCCGCGCCTTGGTCAGGATCCCCTTCAGGCTCATCAAGACCGCCATCTTCCAGGGCGTCAGGCGTCCCAGTGAAACGAGCATGTCGCCGTTCTCGAGGAAGCACAGGCTGTTGAGGTGGGCATTGTTGGTTTGTGCGATCCGATGGGTGCGGGGGTCGCGATAATCACGCGACCCGGCGAGGATGGCGTCGCGGTCGAGTGGAATCGTCTGCGATGGTTTCAACCCGAGCTCTCTGATAGTAACAGCATGGTCTTTGTAGTTAAACGTACTGAGAATGCGCCCGCCCAGATCGAACTGGAACACGAGATCATTTTCCGTCGAGGTCACCCACAAGCTTCCATCGCGCTCAACCATGTCGTGGATGCTGGCGCAGGATGGGTGGGTGATGACGCTTCTCAAGGACCACTGGTAGTCATAGAGCAGGATATGGCTGGCGGTGGCGAAGCAGATGCGATTGTCGGTCAGGGCAATCCCTTTGCCGCCGCGCAACCCACCCCTGGGGTTGATATCGAACAGCAGAAAGTCCGCCTCGGGGATGGGGCAGGTTTTGTCTGCCACTCCGGCATCCAGGTCAACGGTTGTGACCGCGCCAGATGGTTCCCTCCGGCTCGACCCTCGTACAACGGATGTAACCAGTAGTTTCATGTTCCCTGCGCTCTCAGGTTTCATAGCCGTATCCGGCCAAGTCGAGGCCGGTCAACCGGGAGGTGATCCGGTTGCTCTCAGCGTAGCATCCGCACGTACATGCGCAGATGGTGTCATAAGACTTCCGCTCCAGGCGCACTTCAAGAGCGCTCGGGGCGAGCCGGTCGACCAGCCAGAGCAACGGTGTGGCGATGACGCGCAGCCCGGGGATGTGAAGCACGCGCCCGAGACTGTCGTGGTCCTTTAGCAGGAATGGATTCAGTCGCCGCTTGACGATGTTTCGCAGATGGGTACGCGACGCATTCGACTTGAGGCCCACAACATCCCGGAAGCGCTCGATCTCTGCGGGTACGCCGGCGAACTGAAGCAGCGTCGCCAGGAAGTCCATGGGAGCGGCTCGAAACATCTCATAGGGTAGCACACAGACATTCGTCTCACCGAACAGCTCCATGTAGTAACGAACCAGGCGATGATACTGCAGGTGGGCAGGGTCGAAACCCGGTTTCTTGCGTCTGCGGGGTCTGAGATACTCGTCCAGGCTGTAGGATCCCCCGCCTCGGAGATACTGCCTGTAAGCGGAACTGCACATGGACCTCTGCTCTCGGATCACGATCAGCACTCTTGCGTTGGGGAAGACCTTCACCAGCCGGTCCGCCAACTCCTTGCTGTCGTAGCCGCCCGTGTGCGGGCTTCCGGAGAGACGTTCCTGCGACACGACGAGCTGCAGGCCCGCGTCGGCTGCGCGTTGCGAATGGGGTGCCAACGTTTCGCGGCACGTCTCTGCCTTGAAGTCCAGGGCATTGACATCCACGATGTGCTTCATAATGTCATCAAGCGGCAACCGGTAGAAGCCGGCTTCCGGATTGTCGAAGACATGGTGCTGGAGCCAGGTGGTTCCCGTCTTGTGGTATCCGGTATGGATCAAGGCTGGCGCTGTTGAGTAAGTAGTCATGTTCTCCACTGGGTGTTTACATTTACAGACCTCGCGCCTAGTATCAAGTGCAAGTCGATTCGGAGTGCCATGAAAACAGTCAAACTTCATGAAGGTGCCAGATATACGTCTGGGTTACGCGACAAGACACGTGCCGGCCTGCTACGCTGGTTGGCTCGTACAGAATCCTGCGCCAGCCGGCTAGGTCTTCGTGAACGGTGTGTGGACGGGGGCGACAGCTTCGCGCTGATCACGATTGATTCACTGCGTTTTGACATCTACGCCAACACCGCAACACCCAATCTCGACACGGTCGGCCGTGGCATCCGGGCCTTCGCACCGGCAAACTTCACTCTGCCTTCACACATGGCGATGTTTGTGGGGTTTACGCCGGGGGACCCTCTTTCTGGTGAACCTTTCGCCAATCCAAAGACGCAGCGACTGTGGAAGATGGCAGTCAACCCAGATCGAAAGCTGGCACAAAATAATCATCTGCTGGAGCTCGAAGGCGAGAACATTGTCGATGGTTTCAACAGGCGCGGCGACGATACGTGGGGTACCGGGTCGGTGCGTTGGTTCAACCCAAAGTTCCCTGCAACACGCCCGCTGGTTCAGCATTTCCAGGAATATTACTATCCCGGGCGGCTGCATTTTCTCGAAGACCAGGTTGAATGGGTCGACCAGAAGCTGTCCGCACGCGGCAGCCGGCCCACGTTTCTCTTTATGAACATCGGAGAAACACATGTTCCCTACTGGCATAAAGACGCCGCGTGGGACCCGCGCTGCAATCCGTGTGATCCTAAGGCCCCCGACCAGAACGACCGGGACGAATGTATGCGAAGGCAGCGCGCATGCCTGGAATACGTCGACGCAAAACTGGGGGCCCTTCTGCAACGATTGCAGCAGTTGGAGTTCTCATTCCTCATATGTAGCGATCACGGCGACTGCTGGGGCGAGGACGGGCTGTGGGAGCACGGCATTAACCACCCCGCCGTTTTCGAGGTGCCGCTGATCACCAGTGTTGCGGCTTCGAGCGCTTGACCGACCGCTGTCTGGAGCTGTTCCAATGAGTCTTTCAGTATGTATCGTGGTACACAATGAGGAGCGCACGCTACGGTGCGCCCTTGCAAGTCTTGGAGACTGCGCAGACGAGATCATTGTCGTACACGATGGGCTCTGCTCAGACCGGACGATGGACATTGCCGCCGAGTTCACGGATAAGACGTTTGTGCGCGACCGTGCCGGCAACAACCAACCACTCAGGATATTCGCGATCGAGCAGTCATCTACCGACTGGATCCTGCTTTTGGATGCCGACGAGGTGCTTTCGCCCGGACTGCGGGATGGGATGAGCACATTGAGCGCCGACGAGAGTAAGGACGCGTACGCCGTCCAGTGGCTCTACTACGACGAGGCCCGGGGCGCCGTCGATCACGGTTACAACTTCAAGTACAAGAAAGTGCTCTTTCGGAAGAGCAAGATGTACTGGATTGGCCTGTCCCAGATTGCGGGGGGGACCACGGGGCGGCTGGCGAGGACCGACCTGGTTCTTGAACATCATGCCCCCTTCGTGGGTAACCCGCTGCAACGCCTGGGTACTCATATCCGCAAGAACAAGGCGAGGAGCAGAGTCAATGCGCGCTACCTGACTGGGCCGATTGACGAGATTCCCGTGTACAACTGCTCCCTGGTAGACCGGAGCCTGAGAGAGCGGCGCAAACTGATGCTCCAGCGGCGCTGGCCGCTTCTGGCCCTCTTCCTTCTACCGCCATACAGTTTTCTGCTGGGATACTTCGGGCGAGGGATGAGCAAGGGAGGATTGCTGGGATTCGTGGATGCCGTGAACCTGCCGATCCTTCACGCAATGACATGTTGGCGAATACTGGTATGCAGGCTGAAGGAGGGCACCTGGGTGCCCGGGGCTGAACCCGGCGTGAGGAGAGGCATATGAAGATCCTCGTTGTTGGGGCCGGTCTGACGGGGTGTTCCGCGGCAAGGCTTCTCTCGGATAGGGGGCACGACGTATCCATCATCGAGGAGCAGGGGCGGATTGGTGGGCTGTGTGTAACCAACACAAGCCCCAACGGAATCAGGTATGAACCGTACGGGGCGCGTACGTTTCACACGGACCGTGACCGCGTGCGTCGCTTCGTACAGGGCTTCGACGATTTCAATGGGTATGTCCATCGCAAGGGTATCATGATCGATGGAGAGCTGTTCGCCTTTCCCATAGCGAAGAGCGAGCTGTCGCGCCTGCCGCATGCCGACCGGATCGCTGCGGAGCTGGCCGCCCGTTCGGGCGAGATCGACCCCACAAACTTCGAAACCGCGTGCGTGTCGCTCTTCGGTCCAACGCTCTATGGCCTGATTGTCGAAAACTACTCCCGGAAGATGTGGGGTGTGTGCCCCACCGACCTGACGGCGGAGTGGGCACCCCGGAGACTTGAGCTGCGGAAGGATGACCGTGACGGCCTGTTCAGGGGGGAGTGGCAGGGGCTGCCGCGCGGGGGATACTCACAGTTCCTGGAACGCATGGTGGACGGCATACCCGTCGGGTTGAATGACTCCGCTTTCGAGGTCGACCGCTACGACCTGGTGATCTCGTGTGCGCGCATCGACCGATTGATGGGGTACCGGTTCGGCCGATTGCAGTACCGCAGCCTGGAGTTCGACTACGTGGCGGACGAATCGTGGGAGGAGGAGAGGTATGGCACGATCAACCTGCCCCAACACCCCACGTTCTTCAGAAAGTGCAATTTCAAGGTCTTGCACAAACAGGAATCGAAGCACAACTGGATTCAGTACCAGCGAGCCGTTCCTGCCGACGAGTCGAACATGCCCATGTACCCGGTTGAGAACGACCGCAACCAGCAGCTTTTCGACAGCTACTTGCGAGCCGCCTGTGACACACCGGTCCTGCCTGCGGGGAGACTCGGGCTCTTCAAGTACCTCGATATGGACGATGCCGTCGAATCGGCCTTTCTGGTAGCCGCGCTCGCGGAATCCTATCCATCGCTTTCTGTCCCCGCCAGGCTCGAGGCGATCTCCGAGATCAGGGCGTCGGTGTGAGGAGTGGCTAAGCGTCGTTGGCCCCCGCTTTCACGTTGTTCAGCACCTTTCGAATCTCGTCCATGCGCAGGCTTCTCGATACGAACACGGAGGCCATAAATCCGGCACACCACAGGCCGGTGGCCACAATCCGCGACGACGCCGAATGCAGATGCGGCGACATGAAGGCCGTACCCACAGTCAGTATGATCGGGAACCAGGTGACGTGGAGGCCCAGGTAGCAGCGAACGGTCCGCCAGGCGTAGATCATTGCGCTGGCGGCGAAAGCACCGGCGCCGACCGTTATGGCGAAGGCGGTTCCCCGGCCGGCGTACGCAGGAACGAGGAACAGGAATGCCGTGAGAAACGCACTAAGCATCCAGAAGACGGCCTTGGCGGCGCCCCCGGCTCTTTCAGCGACAGCCAGCATATCGGAGTGGTTGGCACCGACCCAATTCAGCACTCCCCCGGCCAGGATGATAGCGATGATGGGAACGGCGCCGCGGTATGCTTCACCCCACACGAGTGGCACCAGCAGCGGTCCCGCCAGCAGAAAAGAGCCGGTGGCGGCCAGGCATATGACCAGGCCGGCACGACAGGTGAAGCTGTGCCACATCGCAACTGCCTGAATACCTCTAGTCCTCATGACGACCCTGATGGACGGCATCATGGGGCGAGACATCTGCTGAAGGGTTCCGGCTATCAGCGCTGCCAGCCGTGAGCCCAGTCCGACATACCCAATCTGAGCGGCTCCCACTCCCGCGATTCCCATGAGGAATGGAACGGCGTTGGCAAAGGCCCTCCGTCCGGCAGAGTAGAAAGACATGGAACCGGTAAACTGGGCCAGTACCCGCCAGTCGCTCCGCTGCGGCCAACCCCGTGGCCAGGACAGGTAGCGGCGTACAAGGCCGAGGAAAATGAGTGCGTTCAGACCGTCACCCGCGGCAGCCGCCAGCGGCACCATGTTGAATCCGCCGACAAGGTAGGCCGGAATGATGGCCGCCGGTACGGTGCTTTGCTGTAGTACCCGGGCGATGGCCAGCCGCTTGTAGTCTCTCTCTCCGTGCAACAGAAGCAACAAGGTGTTTCCGGCCAGTCGGAGCAGCAGGCTCCCGGCAAGCCAGGTCGCGAACCAGGCCTTCCGGGAAAGCGTTGGGCTGGCCCAAACCATGACACAACCGATCACGACCGCGGGCAGTGCGACTGCCAGTCGCAGCAGTGCTGCGGCCTTGAACAGGCGCATGGCCTCCAGTCGGCGGCCCTCAACCACGCGTGACACGTAGTGGACGGCCATGACGGGAACAAGGCCGAGAGCGGTTGGCCCTGTGAGCATGCCCATGATACCGCGCAGTACCACCCAGTTTCCGTAATCCACGGCGCCGAGTATGGCGGGAACGAAGACCGCCAACGCGGTTCCAACAGTAAAGGAAAGGAAGCGGGATGCTCCCATTATCAAGGCTCCGGATGTCGCACGGACGGCTTCCGGTGGCTCGGGAACGGTTTGAGATGGGTCATGGGAGTTCAAGACTGTGGCGCCCCGGCCACGGGTTCCGTTGTTTCAAACTCCACATGCCAGATGTGGAGCCAGTCGCATGCCTCCGCTGCAAGATCGATTCTGAAGACCAGGTCCGCAGCGCTCCCGGACAGCGCACGCGCGGGCACGATGATGCTTTGCATGAAGTCAACCACGTGCTCGGAGCTCCCACCACGGCCGGCTCCCTCGTTGCGCTGCTTCACGGTGGTTGAGGGGCTGAGCTGTGTCCCGTCTACGCTGTACCCGATGCCGTCCGTCAGTCGCGCTTGCGACAGCTTGGAGCTACTGCTGGCTGTGAGAACGACACGGATGTGCAGGTCATCCGTGGTCTTGGGTATTCGCATGTTGCTTCCATCTGAAATGAAAAACATGGGGCAGCTCTGATGCTTGGGCTTGCCTGTCTTAGCGTTGCGGTCGCCGCCACGGTCGCGCCACCACTGCCGGTAGCCCCGCCACCGCACATAGAGATCGCTGAAGGCCCGGCTGAGCGATGGAGCCGACTTCTGGTCCTGGAAACTCGTGACGATAGGCTCCTGTGTCATGACTTCCAGGTGTAGCACGGCCGGCAGTGGGGCTGTAGACTCCATGGTCAGCTCCGACGTACCGGTCGGCAACGGGTAGGGTAGCGTGATGATATTGGGACCCATCTGGAGAGCATGGGTTCCACTGGCCGGCCAGTCGGGATGGGAGATCGTGATGGCTTGCCACCGGTTCGTCGTCGCCAGTGACCGGCTCCACAGGAACAGTTTCCGGACCTCCTCCTGCTCCGTGTGTACGGATAGCCGCGCACTCCTGTCCTGGGGCCGGACAATACGGTAGGGCTTCAGGCTTCTGCCATCCGGGAACTCGAAGCGCGCATCATGTGGGATAAGGCGATAGTCGTTCTGCAGGTCATCCTTCCACCAGGATCTGCGTTCGTCGCCGTCCCGGAAGATCTCGTTGATAAAGTAGGCATTTCGATCTTCCTCGATCGCCCGCTCGAGGCGCTGCATGAATTCCTGGCTGATGCCCTTGGGGTTGGTGTTGTCCCGGGTCCAGCGCCAGCCGGTGTGCGGCGGCGTGTCGTGGTAGGCGAAGTACCATATCCATGGGGCCACGCTGTTTCCTTTTGCGATGAAAAGGTCTGTCTTGTCAAACGTTTGAGACAGCCACGTCTTGAACCGCATGGCGGTTTGCCACGTTTCGCGGGAGCGTTGGGTGTCCCCGATCTGTCGCAGGCAGAGCAACGCCGTGACCAGGGCGAGCACGGTGCTGATGGTTCCGGGCGAGAGAAAGCACCGCGCTTTGCCACGAACCCGGTCCAAGAGGAGGCCGACTGTCTCGGCCAGCCAAATGGACGGCAGAAGCATCAGGAACCAGTGGGCACTGATGATGTAACGCACAACAACGACTGAATAGCATCCGTACAGGAGAAAGATGACAAGGGCCGATCCCAGGAGGAGGATGACTCTTCGGACATGTTTCAGCAGTGCCATGACAATGGCAATGGAGGTCAACACTTTGAACCAGGGCGCGTGTGCTGCCAGGATCTTCCTGGCAAGCTTCGGAGCCATGATGGGAAACTTCGACAGCCGAAGCCCGTGTTTTGCGCGGTGAAGCTCGCCTTCTGCCGGGTGGACGGACTCTCTTACCAGTCTTGCTATCCCCCCAAGCTGGTACGCCGCACGACCTTCTATGATGTTCTGACACGCCAGTGGACAGAGGCCGATCACCAAGCCTGCTCCGAGCCAGAGCATCGCGGTTGCTCTCTTGCGAAGATCGAGCGGTCCCGCGGCCGTCACCGTATAGAGCCCCGCAGGGATTACGAGGAGCACACTAGTCAGTCGGGACCATGATGCCAGGCCGATCAGTATGCCGGCCGCCATCAGTTTCGGTCCCCTGTGAGGGCGACCCGGTGCAGCGCACACGCATACCAGGAGGCCCAGTGTGCCCAGTAGATGGGCGAGTGCGTCCCGCAATGGTAGTGTGAGTTTCCAGGTTGCTGTTGCGACCTGGGGATGAATGAGAATGAACAGCAGCCCCAGAACGGCCGAAAGCATGGCCGTATTCCGGTCGCGGCTCAGCGCGGCCGCCAACAACATCAGGGCCAGGAAGAGCAGCGGCAGCAGTGCAGCGTTAAGCAGGAAGGGGCTCCGCTCGCTGATGACCCGGGCTGTGGCCAGCAGAACCGCGAATCCTCCCTCGGTCTTGAGCGATATGTGCTCGCCCTGCTGGCCTTTCAGGTCGGCGATGAGCGCGCGGAAATTGGTGCCGAGGTAGCCGTGACGAAGCGCCCGGACCTCACCGAAGAAGACGCGCGAATCACCGGTGATCGTGTAGCGGCAGTGCGTGAGACTGGTGAAAGCTGTAGCAATGCAAAGCGCTCCCAACAGAAGGAAACAGAAGCGGCGCGAGACTTGCGGGCTTCCTGTTGCTGAGGTGGCGGTTGCCGTTTCGGTATCGAGCGTCATCGGCGAAAATCTAGCAAAGGTCCGGTGGCCCCGCACGCCCTTTCTGCTCGGGGAATATGATCCGGCATGGCCTTTCCCTTTGGAAGCTATTTGGCCACTGCCGCGATCACGGACTTCCGCTGTTCCGCGGCCTGCCTATGCGAAGGGTTGCAGGGGAACGATCAGCAGGCGGAAGTTATGAACCCAGACCAGGCCGGTCAGGAGCAGCAGGGCCGCCGGGATGGACCACTCTGCGATACGTGCCCCATCGTGTTTCAAGTACGCCTGCTGTGCCCCGAGCATCAGAAGCAGCCAGAGCGCCGGTATGGTCATTGCCGAGAAGAGGAACGGGTCGTCAGGGTCCCACCAGCTATAGAAGAGGATTCGTACGGCCAGCCAGAGGAACACTGTGAGAGAGAGGATCAGTATGGCCCAGTTGCCCGCCCGAACTCCTGCCCGCATCCGCGCCAGCGTGTAGACGGCCGCGGTTGTCATGACGATGATGTAACCGGTAAGTATGGCCAGTCCTGCCGGGGTGTAGGCCCGCACCACGTTGGTCCAGTGTGTGGTCGGAAGTTCTGGGAATACGACCGTGTAGCAGAGGTGGTTGACCAGCACTTTCAGTACGTTGTGGCGGGTCAGGTTTCCGGTGACGCCCCATACCTGTTTCTGTTGAGTCTCTGGCCGTGCCAGTGCGCCGCGAGCCCATTGCGGAACGTCCGCCCACGCCACGTCATAGCAGACATGGGCCAGGACAAAGTACCCGATCACCCCAACAATCAACCCCGCTGCAACGGCCACCCCGACCCGCGTGAAGACCCCCTCGCGGCGACTCAGCAGTGACAGGCCAAGCATGGCCAGTAGAACGCTGTCTGTACGCAGAAGAAAGGCAAGACCAATCAGCGCACCCAGCGCGGCGCTGGCATGAAGCGACGGAGTCTTGACCACGAGAAGAGCCGCACCGAGTGCAGCGGTCGTGGCCAGGGCACAGGGGAGATAGGTGTCGATAGAGGAGGAGAAGAACCACCACCCGGCACTGCCGCCGACAAGGAGTGCGCCCAGTACAGCCGGAAGCTGACGCGACGTCATGTGTAAACCCATCAGATAGAGCAACACTATGCCCAACGCGCCCGCCGCTACGCTGAGGAACTTGTGGGAGCGAACGATGTCGCCCTTAAGGCTCGGAACAGAACCGGAGTTCTGTTGCACCACCTTCCCCAGCACGTGGTAAAGAACGTGATCGTTGTGTGTGAAGGTCTTGCCCTCACGGTACTGCCGCACAATGAACTCGCCGTCGCTGTCGAAGAAGCGTTTATTGCCAAAGTGCGTGTTGAATGAATGCGGGATGGATTTCCAGTAGACCGTGGCCGTAGCAACGAAGAGCAGGATCCCGATTATCACCGTCTTCTTCATGATGAAGGATGCTATCAGAAGAAGGGGCATGGTTCAAGGTTGAGACGCTGTGGGTTCAGGGGTAGGATGCGGCAAATGGATTTCACTGCAGACACTATTCCGACTGGAACACGGGTCCTGGTGACCGGGGCAACAGGTTTCACGGGATCCGTTCTCACGCGGCGCCTGGTGGAGATGGGGCTTGATGTGCGGGCCATAGCCCGACCGTCATCGGATCTTTCACCCCTGGAAGATCTGAATGTCACCTGGTTCAGCGGCGATGTGTTTGACCCCGATACGGTTGAGGATGCCTGCTCCGGGGTAGAGTACATCTTTCATGTGGCGGCCGCCTTTCGCGTATCGGGCATTCCCGACAGTGCCTATCGCAATGTTCACGTAGTCAGCACCGAGCTCCTGGCGCAGGTAGCCCTCGAGCAGCCCGACTTCAAGCGGTTCGTTCATGTGTCGACCGTGGGCGTCCATGGCCACATCGAAAATCCACCGGCCAATGAAGACACGCCTTTCCATCCGGGAGATATCTATCAACAGACCAAGGCCGATGCCGAAACCTGGCTGCACGGGTTTGCCGCACAGCATGACCTGCCCTATACGGTTATTCGTCCAGCCGCCATCTACGGCCCCGGCGACACGCGTCTCCTCAAGCTTTTCAAGATGGCCTTGCGCCCGCTATTCATACTGTTGGGCAACGGAAAGTGCCTTTATCACTTGATCCATGTTGAGGATTTGGTTGGTGCCATGATTCGGGCGGCTACGGCGCCGAGTGCATTGGGCGAAGCCTTCATCTGCGGCAATCCCACATCCATGACGCTTGAAGG
>JASLOA010000044.1 GCA_030745755.1 Kiritimatiellia bacterium
TCCATGAAGGACGCATACCCGAGCAGGAACATACACTCGGCGCCAGCCGAGTGATCAGGCTTCATTTCAAGCGTTCGGGCCAGGTGCTTGAGGACATCGGGCCAGCGCTTCTCGGTGGCATAGAGCTGCCCCATCGATAGCGTCAGCGGATCGAAGTATTCCCCCGCAGGATACTTGTCCATAAACCGGTTTCCCACCTCGTAGGCCTGGGTCCACGGCTTGAGCTGGGTGCAACATTGAAACGCAAGATAGAGGCATTCCTGCGCGAGCGGCTCATCCGCAATGTCCGTCACATACAGGAACATATCGCGGGCCTCGCGATAACGCAGGAAATCCATATAGCTGCGTGAGATACGGTAGTGCAATTCGATGTCGTAGTTGTCGATCTCACCTATGGCCTCCACTTCGGCCTCGAGTTCGCCCAGGCTTTCCTGCACCCGCATCAGGCCGCGCGGATCCCCCGGCGTGCGCTTCAGCCGCTCCGCCTGTCGCTGCAGATAGTCCAGGTGAGCCTGGCTTCGTTGCGCCACGGTTTCATAGGAATAGACAATGCGGAAGATCCACAGCGCTTCACGATAACGTTCATCCGCAAAGAGATCATCGCCTGCCTGGATCGCGGCCATGTTGAAAGCAACGGACCGGGAGGCAAAGCTGTTGGGTTGCAGGATGAAGGGCATGAGCGGATAGAGTTTCTCGATATCCAGTTCCTTGAGGTACCCGGTTCCCAGCAGTGTAGCGGCCCAGTTGCGACGCAACATGTCGCCCGAGTGCCTATACACTTCCACCAGGTGTGGAATGGCCTCCTTCCAACGGTCCTGTGACAGATGACAGCGGGCTATAGCACTGTAGATGTCCGCCTTCTGGCTGTATCCATACTGGTAACGACGCAGGAGACCCTCGTATGCCTTGATGGCATCCTCCGGCTTGTTTTGGAATCGCTTGCAGTCGGCAACATAATGGGCGGCCTCAGCAGCTTTTGCCTTGTTGCGGTATTTCTTCAGATAAGCGTTGAAGGCCTTCTCCGCTTCGGCGAACTTTGCCGTGAAGAAATACGACACCCCAAGGTTGAAGTAGATCATTTCCATGCCGGCCTTGACGGAGGTATTCTTGCTGTCGCCCAGCATGTCGATCAGCATCTCGAGGTCGGGAATAACTTCTTCGAAAGCGCCTTGCGCCAGCTTCTTGAATACAGACTGGCGCAGCTCGCGAGGCGTCATGACTGCGTTTGCCGTAAGCGGCAGGAGACAGGCGATCAGCAGGGCACATAGCCACCGGTTTGCAGCACTTCTGCAAAGGCATGGCAGTCTGTGTGAAAAATGCATGGCACACAGGATGCCACGGGAGTTGGGGGAGGTCAATCCTTGCAGACGTCAATATCGGCAGCCGGGAAGATCATGGCCATGCCGAACTCCATCTGAAATTCCGGATCCAGAGAGAGATCGATGTGCTCGGCCTGCTCCTGCAGCCTGGCCGCATAGGCCCGCTCGCTATCTGATAGCAGCACGAGCTTGGCGCCCAGTGATGCGGCGTTGCCGATAAAGCGGATGCGGTCACCGGCGATCTGGGGCAGCAGCCCGATCCGGCGCGCATTGCTGCGGCGAATGAAGTTGCCGAAGGCTCCGGCCAATAGCACGCGATGGATGGCTTCGGGCTCCACACCCACGCGGCGCAGCATAATCTGGATACCGGCCCTGACCGCACCCGTGGCGAGTTGAAGCTCGCGCACATCCTTCTGCCACAGACAGATCGCCTCATCGCCGGCGGCTTCTTCCGCCGAGGCCAGTACGAAACGCGTTTCGTCCCCCTCCGTGATCAGCTGGGCCTGCAGGGCGTCCGGCACACCCGCCGGCAACTCCTCGACAGGCAGGATGCGGCCGGTTTCGTCGATAATACCGACGCGCAACAGATCAGCCACGGCATCGATCAAGGCCGTTCCACAGAGCCCGGCCGGCGGCGCATCGCCGATCACGTTGATCGATACGTCATCGCTTATGATCACCTTCTCGATCGCCCCGGCTGCGGCCCGCATTCCCTGCCGGATGCGCGCCCCCTCAAACGCCGGGCCTGCTGCCGTCGATGTCGCCAGGAGCTGATCTCCCTTCGCCAGTACAATCTCGCCATTGGTCCCGATATCGACGAACAGCACGGGCTCATCCCAGCGATCCAGGCGAGCCGCCACCATCCCGGCCACGGTATCGCCGCCCACGAAACTGCCGATCTGCGGAAACACGTAGACCTCGGCAGCCGCGTTGACGGTCAGGCCGAGATCTGAAGCGGCGAGGATCTGGGCCTGTTCAAAGGCCTGCACGAATGGCACCTCGCCGAGGGCAGACGGATCGTAGCCGCACAGGATCTGCTGCATGGTCGAATTGCCCGCGAGCACGATCTCATAGACTTCTTCGGCCTCAATCTCCGCTTGAGCCACGAGGTCCTGCACAATCGTGTTGAGGCATTCGACCACCGCGGCCTGTAACGCGGCCAGACCGTCCTCGTTCTCACGCACATGCATGATGCGCGAGATGACGTCGTCCCCGAACGTGACCTGTGGATTTATCTGCGAGGCCACACCACACTCGCGTCCCGAGACCAGGTCGAAAAGCTTGCCCACCACGGTGGTCGACCCCAGGTCAACGGCCACCCCGTACCCGTCGCCCGTAGTATCGCCGGGTTCCAGCGATACAAGGTGGTGATTGGAGAGGACCGCCGTGCCTTTCCAGGCGTTCTCGCGAAGAAATGTGGGTACCTCCCGCATGAGTGCCGGTGAAACACGGATATCACCCAGCGCCGCCTGCAAGCGGACCAGGTCAGCGCGAGCATCTTCGCTGGAAGGTGGCGACAGTTCAAAGCAGCGCTTATGCACGAGCGGTGCAATTTCCACCTCGGCTCCACTGTCAGCCGTCAGGATCTGCTGCTGGCTTTCGAACGTGGATTCAGGTGGGACCTCGACGACCAGTGGGGCGTCAACCAGAGTGCAACAGGCGAGACGATAGCCTTCCGCAATCTGCCCTTCAGAGAGAGTGCCGACCGATGCGGGTGTTGGATCCGAGGGGGCATCCACCAGGCGCACCCGGCACTTGCCGCAATTGCCCTTGCCGCCGCACGGCGTCTGCAGGATTACACCGGCCCGACCGGCTGCCTCAAGAAGTACCGTCCCGGGCAGCACGTACACGCTGCGCCCGGAAGGTTGAAACGTCACTTTGATCTCGTGTCCGTGCATGTCTCCTCCTGTGTGTTCGCGCGTTTATGACACAACCGACATTCCAGAACAAGTGCGTTCGTTCCCCTGAGCTTGACTAAAACCCGTGCATCTCTATCCTGTCTGGGCTCGGTGTCAATCCGCCGGGAGAGAGCACTTCTTATGCAGTATCGAAGATTTGGACGTACGGATTTGCGGATGCCCGTGCTGACCTGTGGCGGCATGCGGTTCCAACAGTCGTGGAACGATCAGGAAGACCAGAAGGTCGACCCCAAGGGACAGGACAATCTTGAGGCCACAATCCACAGGGCTTTCGAGCTCGGGATCAACCATTTTGAAACCGCCCGAGGCTACGGGACCAGCGAGCATCAGCTCGGCTTTGTGCTCCCCTCGCTGCCGCGCGACGACATCATCGTACAGACGAAGATCGGACCGAAGGACAGCGAGGATGATTTCCTCAGGACGTTCGAGGTGTCGCTGAAGAATCTGCAGCTCGACTACGTCGACCTCCTGGGTATCCACGGCATCAACACCCATCAACTGCTGGACAAGACACTGCGTGGAGGCACGCTTTCGGCCTGTCGCAAACTGCAGGCGCGCGGCCTTGTGCGACACGTGGGCTTCTCAACGCATGGGCCACTCGATGCGATCCTGGCAGCCGTACAGACCGACGAGTTCAGCTACGTCAACCTCCACTGGTACTACTTTGATCAGCTCAATTGGCCGGCCGTCCTTTCGGCTAGCGAGCGGGACATGGGCGTCTTCATCATCAGCCCATCGGAAAAGGGCGGCAAGCTCTTTGATCCGCCGGAGAAGCTCACGCGCCTCTGCTCGCCCCTCACCCCGATGGGATTCAATGACCTGTTCTGCCTGGGGCACGCCGAAGTCCACACGCTCAGCATTGGAGCGGCTCGGCCCAGCGACTTCGATGCCCACGTTGAGATCCTTCCGCTCATTAAGGAGGCCATGGTCGGTCTGGGGCCCGTGATGCGCAACCTCGAAGAGGCGACCGTGGAGGCCATGGGGGCTGACTGGGCCGCGACATGGAAGCATGGCTTGCCGCTGACGACTGACGCTCCCAGCCCTATCCCGCTCTACCATATTCTAAGAATGTACACGATGGCCAAAGCCTTCGACATGGTTGAGTATGGCAAGATGCGGTACAACCTGCTGGGCAGTGGGGACCACTGGTTTCCGGGCGGCAAGGTCCAAGACCTGGACGGGGGTATGCTGGCCCGGGGATTGCAGGACTACCACTTCGCCGACCGTGTACCGGCCATCCTGCGTGAGGCCCATACCCTATTCAACGCTGAGGACAAGAAACGTCTCAGCGAGAGTGGCTAACGCGGGATCATTGGCTCCACCCCGACAAGCGGGGTGGTGGCCGGGTGAGACAGTGGGGCTTGGCGATGTGAAATGAAAAGGGGCGATGAGGCCATCGTTGCGACAGCGCCCACCGCCCCGCGGGGGTTAAATCCAACGGCTATCTAGAAGTCCTTGGCGACACTCAGCATACCAACCACGTCGGTATCCGTCTCAAGAACGTCGTCATCGATCTCGCCGATGTATGTGACGCTCACACCCAAGCAACCAAAGCTCGTGCCGAGGCTGGCTGTGTAGTGTGAGAAACCGGACTCACCACCGTCCGGGTCCGCATAACCGACCGTCGCGCCCAGTTCAACAGCGAGGTCTTCACCCATCGTCAACTCGTGCCCGATGCCGAGTTCGGCATAGATACTGTCTTCGATGCCGCCATCAATGCCGTAGTACACCGCCACGGACGGAGCCAGGGCCACGTCGAAGCCCGCGCTCAGCGACACTTCGCGATCGGCCACGCCACCACCGGGGTACACATACTCTGTGTAGCCCACGGACAGATCCAGTGCTTCCACCGGAATGTCGTACGACGCATAGAT
>JASLOA010000045.1 GCA_030745755.1 Kiritimatiellia bacterium
TCGTGTTTCGCACTTCGCCGGGCAAGCCCGCGATGTGCCGTTGTGAAGACAACGGGCGGGAATATAGGATACGGGCGCGACCGAGTAAAGGCAAAACAGGGGCTCTGAGATATGCGGGGCGCACATCACTCTTGACGGTCACGCGTTAGTGCTGAGTAGTCGATGGTATCAAGTTCCGGCACCCGCTCGAACTCATCGATGTTGCGCGTCAGCAAGGGGAGTCCGAGCGACACTGCGGCGGCGGCAATCCACAGGTCATTGGGCCCAATCAATTGATTGCGTCGTCGGAGATCTGCGAACAGCTCACCATAGCGTCTCACGATTGCGCTGTTGGAATGCACGACCGGATAGTGACCGAGGAAGTTGCTGACAGCAGTCGTGTCATGGCTCGCCAACACGCTGCCGCTCAAGAACTCGCCTTCAACCACCCAACAGATACCCACTTGCTTGTGGGCATTTGCCTGGGCATAGCGCGTCGTGGGCCCCGGTTGACGCGCCTCGCGCCACAGGTCGATTAGAAAGCCAGTGTCTGCTAAGAAGTCCATGGATCGCGACTCCCCTCCAGATCGCGTCCGTATCGTGCGGACTCCTCCATCACTCTCGCCTGTTCCTCGTTCAGAACGGGCAGCCTACTGACATCCTCCAGCATTTGTCCGAGGGTGCCTTTTTCGGGAACCACCCTCAGCACCACCCGTGAGAAGGAGTCGCTTGACTCATCTTTCCACTCCTTGAGCCGTTCGTAGGCTTCGTCAGTAAGACTTATCGTTTTCATGCACTCCTGTATACACGACCACATGACAACACGCAAGCAGAACTGGCATCTTTACATGTGCATCCGGCGGCGGTACTGTCTGCGGCTTCATGAAACACGACTGTGATCATATCCCGCTTGCGCCGCGCCGTTATCCTTTCTTCTACGGCTGGTTCATCGTGGCGCTGAGTGCTTTTGGGTTTCTCATGAGCACGCCGGGGCAGACGTACGGGGTATCGCCCTTCACGGATGCGCTGATTGAAGCGTTGGGGCTGACCCGCGTGCAGCTCAGCCTGGCTTACATGATCGGCACGATTGGAAGCGCCCTGTGCCTGACCTATGCCGGCCGTGCCTATGACCGATTCGGGGCGCGCGTCGTGGGGCCGGCGGCATCGTTGCTGCTGGGCGTGGTGTTGCTCTTCTTGAGTCAGTGTGACCGCATGGTCGATCGCGTGACCGCCACACTGGGCCTCGCGAGTGGGCATGTGGTGGGCTTTGTCACGATTCTGCTGCTCTTTTTTGCACTGCGGTTCTCGGGACAGGGCGTGCTGACGATGGTGTCGAACAACATGCGGGTGAAGTGGTTTGACCGGCACCGCGGATTTGTGACCGGCCTGAGCGGGATGGTGATTGCACCGGCCTTCTCGGCCACCCCGGCGGTATTCCATGCACTGGTCGAGGCCGTAGGCTGGCGGGGCGCCTGGATACGCTTGGCCTTGCTGGTGGGCGGCTTGTTCACGGTGATTGCAGCCCTTTTCTTCCGGGACAACCCGGAGGACTGCGGGCTGCGACCGGACGGACCGCTGGCGGACAAGTCGTGGGGGCGTCCCAAGCCGCCCGCAGGCGGGCAGCGCCAGTACACACTCGCGGAGGCCCGCCGCACGTACCGCTTCTGGGTGTTTGCGCTCGGCATCGCGCTGTTCGGCTTCTACGTCACAGGCATGAGTTTCCATGCCGCCTCGATATTCGAGTCCGCCGGGATGGAACGCAACCGGGGCTACATGATCTTCCTGTACGCCTCCATCGTATCGGTTGCACTTCGACCGATCGTCGGCTGGCTGAGTGACCGCATTCCGCTGAAGTTCCTGATGATGGCACTGATGGTGGGCATCTGCATGTCAACGCTGGGTCTAAGGATATTGGCGGAGGGCCTGTCGATGTGGATGGTGATTGCCGGCAATGGCATCGCGGGGGCCACGCTGGGCACGCTCGGCTCCATTACGTGGCCCAACTTCTTCGGACGCGAGCACCTCGGTGCCATCAGCGGCTTCAACATGTCGATCACGGTCTTCGCCAGCGCGATCGGTCCCTGGCTATTCAGCCAATGCCTGGCCCACACCGACACCTACTCGCTCGCCCTCTTGGGGACCACCGCCCTGGCCGCTGCCCTCTTGCTGCTCGCCACCAGGGCCGATGATTTTACCGCCCGAAGCTCTTGAGGAGGCCGTTGAGGGCTGCGGCGGGGGCGTCGCCAGCGTTGGCATCGCCGCCCTGCCCCGGGATCTTCATCTGCTCTTCGGTGTAGCCGTTGGGGATGGCGAAGAGCTTGGGATCGGGCTTCGCTTTCTTCATCTCGGTAACTTCAGTGACCGTTTCGGTGGTCTGTGTTCGCCCACGCTGATCCTTGGTGGTGCTCTTGACAATGGTCTTGAGTGGAAAGCCCTTTACCTTGTCGGCCTCGCCGGCGATCAGCTTGTCGATGTCTTCGATTCCGGTCTTGAACGAGGTGATCCGCTTCCACAGCATCATGGCGTCATCGGCCAGGCCCTGGCCCGCCCAAATCTCCTGCTCCGTCGCAATGTCGGACTTTTGTTTGAATCCCATGACCGCCATTTCCATTCCGTAGCTCGTGCGGAACTTGTAATGACGCGTCGGGATACCCAGCATGGTGGGCCCTTTCTCGTCCACGAGCTTCTCGTTCTTGTGGTTGGTGACGGTCATGTTGATCATGCCACCAGCCATCTGCACGATGCTGCCGGCCATCCCGGCGAGTTTGTCGATGTCCCACTTCATGTAGGACTTCTCTTTCGGATTCACCATGTACACCGTGCCGGCTCCGTCGCGGGTCACGATATAGCCGCCCTTGGGCACGGTGCCGCTCTTGCCGGAGTCGAAATCGATCCGCGCATTGGCGCCGTCCACTACCGCCCGCATCTTGGATGTCTGCCGCTCCCGTCCGCGCGCGTCCCTGGTGCGCGTCACCGCGGTATAGCTCACGCCTGCATGCACCATTCCGGCGCATATCATCACCATCACGATTCCTGTGATCACTCTCTTCATCTTCATCTCCATTGGTTGGACCTCGCTGATTGGGTCTGTATACACGACTGAAGGAAGTGATGCCAGCTTGTTGAGGAAGGAAACTGCTATGGAGTTTCCACAGGCCGGTAGGGCGCGGCGTCCCGCCGCGCCGTGAGAAAGAGATGCGCATGGCCGACAGAGGCTAGCGCTTCGCCCTGGTCTCACGCTACCCATGCTCTGCATCATGCGCCCGGCGCGGCGGGGACGCCGAGCCCTACCAGTCTTGACATGGAGCCGCCTATAAAGATAAGTTGCACGCTCATCTTTATATCTATACCATTCCGATGTGGCGGTGTGCGAGAGATATTGATACAAGGAAGCACATGAATATGCCCCCAGAGCAGAAGCCGAATGATATTGAGGTGCGTGAGTGGATTGAGTCGCTCCAGGAGGTGCTGGACCGGGCGGGACCAGAGCAGGTTCGACGGATTCTGAGGGAGACATCTCTCTATGCCAATAGCAAGGGCGTGGACATTCCCTTCTCGGCCAACACGCCTTACCTCAACACGATTCCCCTTGAGGAACAGCCCCCCTACCCCGGCATTCGCGAGATTGAGCAGCGCATCAAGAGCATTATCCGCTGGAACGCGATGGCGATGGTGGTACGCGCCAACCGCAAGGAGGAAGGCATCGGCGGCCACATCTCCTCGTATGCCTCAGCGGCCACACTCTACGAAGTGGGGTTCAACCATTTCTTCCGCGGCAGTGATCATCCTTGCGGCGGCGACCTGATCTACTTCCAGGGACACGCCTCGCCCGGCATCTATGCCCGCGCCTATCTCGAGGGACGCCTCCCGGCCGAACGTCTCGGCAATTTCAGGCATGAGCTGCATGAAGATCCGGGCCTCTCCTCCTACCCGCACCCGTGGCTGATGCCGGACTTCTGGCGTTTTCCGACTGTGTCGATGGGCCTGGGACCTCTCTCGGCCATCTACCATGCCCGCTTCATCCGCTACCTCGAGGACCGCGGACTCAGGGAGCCGAGCGACCAGAAGATCTGGGCCTTCCTCGGTGACGGCGAAACGGATGAACCCGAGACGCTCGGCTCCATTACGCTCGCCGCGCGCGAGAACCTGGACAACCTGATCTTTGTGGTCAACTGCAACCTGCAACGCCTGGACGGCCCCGTGCGCGGCAACGGCAAGATCATCCAGGAGCTGGAAACGGCATTTCGCGGTGTAGGCTGGAACGTGGTCAAAGTGATCTGGGGTAGCGACTGGGATCCGTTGCTGGCCGAGGACACGGACGGCATCCTGCTCAAACGGATGCAGGAGTGTGTCGACGGGCAGTACCAGAAGTACATTGTCGAAGACGGCGCCTTCATCCGCGAAGACTTCTTTGCCAAGGACCCGGAACTGCTCAAGCGCGTGGCCCATCTCTCGGACGAACAGCTCAAAAAGCTCAACCGCGGCGGCCACGATGTCCTCAAGGTGCATGCGGCCTACAAGGAAGCGGTCGAGCATCGCGGCTCTCCCACCGTGATCCTGGCCAAGACGGTCAAGGGCTACGGCATGGGTGACGGCGGCGAAGGCATGAACATCACGCATCAGCAGAAGAAGCTGAACGAAGAGCAGCTCATGGCCTTCCGCAACCGGTTCAACATTCCGATCTCGGACGAAGACGTCAACCAGCTGCCCTTCTACCGGCCTGCCGACGACAGCCCGGAGATGCAGTACCTGCAGTCACGTCGCAAGGCATTGGGTGGCTATAACCCCACCCGCAGCGTGCTGGCCATGCCGCTGAAGACACCGGAGGATGAGCTCTTCAACGAGTTCTTCAGCGGTACCGCCGACCGCGAGGTATCCACCACGATGGCGATTGTGCGGATGCTCACCAAGCTCTTGAAGGACAAAGAGTTGGGCGACCGCATCGTTCCGATCGTCCCCGACGAGGCGCGTACATTCGGCATGGATGCACTCTTCCGTCAGTGCGGCATCTACTCGCACGTCGGCCAGCTGTATGAACCGGTCGACAAGAAGAGCCTGCTCTACTACCGCGAGGCCCAGGATGGACAGATCCTTGAAGAGGGCATCACGGAAGCGGGATCGCTCTGCTCGTTTATCGCGGCCGGTACGGCCTATGCCAACCACGGCATTGCGATGATTCCGTTCTACATCTTCTACTCCATGTTCGGGCTGCAACGCATTGGCGACCTGGCCTGGGCGGCGGCGGACAGTCGCTGCCGGGGCTTCCTGGTCGGCGCTACCGCCGGCCGCACCACGCTCGCCGGTGAAGGCTTGCAGCACCAGGACGGTAACAGCCACCTGCTGGCCTACCCGATTCCGAACCTGATGGCCTACGACCCGGCGTATGCGTACGAGATCGCGGTGATCCTGCAGGACGGCATGCGGCGCATGTTCACCAATGGCGAGGATATCTTCTATTACATCTCGGTGATGAACGAGAACTATGCCCAACCCAAGATGCCCGATGGCGCCCGCGACGGTATTCTCAAGGGCATGCACAAGGTGGCAGCGGCAGAAGGCAAAGGCGGCCGCGTGCGTCTGCTGGGCAGCGGCACCATTCTGAACGAAGCCATAAAGGCGCGTGATTTGATGGTCGACGTGGCGGGTCTCGATGCCGACATCTACTCTGTGACCAGCTACAAGGAGCTCCAGCGTGATGCGATTGAAACAGAACGTTGGAACACGCTGCACCCGACCGAGGCACCTCGCACGCCGTTCCTGGCCGATTGCCTGGCCGACGGTGAAGGACCTATCGTAGCGGCGAGCGACTACGTGCGGGCAGTGCCCGGTTCGGTGGCCCGCTGGATGCCGGCCGATTTCACGGCCCTGGGCACCGATGGCTTCGGGCGCAGTGACGGACGCAAGGCCTTGCGTGATTTCTTCGAGGTAGATGCCCGTCATATCGCCGTAGCGGCACTCAGCGCCGCGGCACGCGAGGGCACCATCAAGAGCGACGTCGTTGTCGACGCCATGAAGAAATGGGATATTGACCCGGAACGTGAATCGCCGCTGAGGCGGTAGGCCGGAGGCCGGAAGCCGGAGGCCGGAAGCCGGAAGCCGGAAGCCGGAAGTCGGAAGTCGGAGGTCCCTCCGTCGCCCTGCGGGCTATGGAGGGCAGGCGGAAATCGGAGAGGTGATAGGTTATGAGCATGGAGTTCAAGCTACCCGAGTTAGGGGAGAATATTGAGACGATCCAGGTGACGCGCGTCCTGGTTGTACCCGGCGATGCAGTGGCGGCCGAACAGCCGCTGCTGGAGGTCGAAACAGACAAGGCCACGATTGAAGTTCCCGGCGACGCTGCAGGCACGATTGAATCGGTCCTGGTGAGCGACGGCGACGAAGTATCGGTTGGCCAGGTCATGCTCACGCTCTCCGAGGGTGATGCACCTGCGGCGGCGGCCGCGCCTGCCGCCGCTGAGCCCACCCCTGCGCCGGAGCCCGCACCCACGCCCGCTCCGGAACCTGCTCCAGAACCGATCCCTCCTCCGGAACCCGCGCCGTCTCCGTCTCCCGCACCTGTGGCTCCGGAACCGCCGGATGCACAGGGCCCAACTCCGTACAACGTGCCGGCCGCACCATCGGTCCGGCGTTTCGCGCGCGAAATAGGAATCGATGTCACGCAGGTGACCGGTACCGGGCCCAGCGGCCGTGTATCGATCGATGACGTCAAAGCGTTTGCCAAACAGAAAAACGAGAGCCCTGCCGCGGCACCGATCGTCACCACGGGCACCGGCACTGTGGTGGTGCCCCCGCTTCCAGACTTCGAGAAATGGGGATCCATCGAGCGCAAGAAGATGTCCGTGATCCGTCGCAAAACCGCGGAGCACATGTCGTTGAGTTGGAGCCAGGTTCCGCATGTCACGATCTTCGACAAGGCCGACATCACCGAGCTCGACGTGCTGCGCAAGCGTTATGCCGACCACGCCGCCGATGCGGGTGGCAAGCTGACGATGGCGGTCATGGTCTGCAAGGTGGCGGCTGCCGCGCTGAAGCGATTCCCGCAGTTCAATGCCTCGATTGATATGACCGCCAAGGAAGTCGTTCTGAAGCAGTACGTCAACCTGGGCGTTGCCGTCAGCACGGAGCGAGGCCTGGTGGTACCTGTGATCCACAATGCCGACCGGAAGAACATGGTGGAGATTGCCGCGGAGATCGCGGAGCTGGCCGGCAAGGCGAGGGAAGGCAAGATCCAGTTGGATGACCTGGAAGGCGGCTCCTTCACCGTAACCAACCTGGGACGCATCTGCGGAACATACTTCACCCCGATCATCAACTACCCGGAAGTAGCCATCCTCGGCATTGGCCGCGCCAAGCTCGAGCCGGTCGTCCGTGACGGACAGGTTGAAACGCGCATGATGCTGCCGCTGTCGCTGTCGTTTGACCACCGCATCATCGATGGTTCTGACGGCGCCCGGTTCCTGGGCTGGGTGATTGACGCGATCCAGGAGCCGTTGCTGCTGTCGCTGCAGGGGTGAACCGGAGGCCGGAGGTCGGAAGTCGGAAGTCGGAGGTCGGACAAGGACACCAAAACCTGGAATGAGCTATGCATGCAGATGTGAGCAGTAGACATGTGGTTGTGATTGGAGCGGGGCCGGGCGGGTATCCGGCAGCGTTTCATGCTGCGGATTTGGGCATGCAGGTCACGCTGATTGACTCCGAGGCCAACCCGGGCGGGGTCTGCCTGTATCGTGGGTGTATCCCCTCCAAGGCGCTGCTGCACGCAGCGGCCATTATCAACGAGGCGAAAGAGGCGGCGGATTGGGGGATTACCCTATCCGAACCCCAGATCGACCTCGACAAGCTACGCGCCCGCAAGCAGGCCGTGATCGACAAGTTAACCGGGGGGCTCGGGCAGCTTTCCAAGCAACGCAAGATCACCTACCTGCAGGGGCGTGCCGCCTTTAAGGATGCCAGGGCTCTGACGGTGACCGGCGCGGACGGCGCAGCGCAAGAGGTAACGTTCGATGCGGCGATCATCGCCACCGGCTCTCAGCCAATCCATCTGCCCTTTGCCCCGCCCTCGGACCGCATCCTGGATTCCACCACGGCGCTTGATCTCGCAGATGTCCCCGACTCGCTGCTCCTCGTAGGTGGCGGGTACATCGGGCTTGAGTTGGGGCAGGTGTATGCCTCGCTCGGCTCGCGCGTCACCGTCGTAGAGATGATGCCGACACTGCTGCCGGGGGCTGACGCCGCCCTGGTGCGGGTGCTGTCGGCCCGACTGAAGAAGCAGTTTGAGAATATTCACCTCGAGACACGCGTAGCGGCGGTTGAAGACGGTCCCGACGGCGTGCAGGTCACGTTTGAGGGCAAGCACGAAGCCAGCGAGACCTTCGACAAGCTTCTCGTGGCCGTGGGGCGCCGTCCGGATACGAACGGCCTCGGGTTGGAGAACACGGGTGTGACACTCGACGACCAGGGCTTTGTCACGGTCGACGCACAGCGCCGTACGTCTGAGCCGACCATCTACGCCGTCGGAGACGTCGCCGGACAGCCCATGCTGGCACACAAAGCCACCTACGAGGGCAAGGTGGCCGCCGAAGCTATTGCCGGCAAGAAGACAGTTTATGATCCCAAGGCCGTTCCCGGCGTGGTCTTCACGGATCCCGAACTCGCCTGGTGCGGCATCACCGAAGCCGAAGCGAAGGAGGCCGGCCGCGAGGTCACCGTCACCAGCTTCCCGTGGGCGGCCTCTGGCCGGGCCACCACGCTGGGCCGCAGCGACGGTGTAACGCGCCTGATTGTGGATCCGGCGGACAGCAACCGCTTGCTCGGCGTTGGTATGGCCGGTCCCGGTGCGGGGGAACTGATTGCGGAAGGCACGCTCGCGATTGAAATGGGGGCAGTGGCCGATGACCTGGCATGGACGATCCACCCCCACCCCACGCTGTCAGAGACCATCATGGAAGCCGCGGAAAGTGCGGGAGGACATAGTATACACTATGCGAGATAGCTGGCGAGAGTTGGGGGTTCAGGTAGCCACGGGGAAGGTGTTAGGTGCTAGGTGCTAGGCGTTAGGGAGGCTGGCAGGGAACTTCGCACAGACCAGCCGCAGCCCCTTTTGCACTCTGCTGAAACCTGACACCCGAAACCTGAAACCTCAAGCAGAGACTTTACGCCGCGGCCAAACGATGGTATCTAGTTCAGACAACAGTTTAGAAAACGAACCCGACTGAGGAGAGATCATGGAAGTACTGAAGACTGCACTGCAGCTTGAAATCGATGCCGAGAATCATTACCGCAGTCTGGCAGCCCAAACCGAGGACGTCGGACTGGTCAATATTCTGAACCGCCTGGCCGAAGTCGAACAGCGACACGTACACGTGATCCAGGCCATGATGGACGAGAATCTCCAAGCCGATGCAGGTGATGACACCTTCATCGAAGAGGTGAAAGACCTCTGCCAGAAGCTCGAAGACAGCCGTTCCGAAATAAACATCGATACGGCGCAGATCAAGCTGTACGAGCACGCCAAGGCGCGTGAGCTCGAAGCCGAAAAGCTCTATTACGGTGCCGCCGAGACCGAGACCGACCCTGAGACCGTCGCTCTGCTCAAACGCCTGGGCGCCCAGGAAACGATGCATGCCCAGATCCTCGACAGCATCATCGATTTTCTCTCCAAGGCCGAGCCCGGTGGCTGGCTGGAAGACGCAGAGTGGTACCATACGGACATGTACTGAGAGGGTTTAAGGTTCAAGGTTCAGGGTTCAACGGTGTGTTGGCCAAAAAGGAGATCCCTCGACTTCGCTCCCGCCGTCGCCCGCTGGGCTATGGCGGGCAGGCGGGATGACAGCTCCGGAACTACCGGGTCTTCTAAGACGTTGTCATGCTGAGCTTGTCGAAGCATCTCCTTTGAGCAACTGTGATGATTTTGGCAACACGCCGTCACGGTTCACAAACCGTCGGCCTTACAGGCGCTCGATGGTGACCCGGAGTGCCTTCTCATCCGTCACCCGGAAGGGGTGGGCGATGCGGTAGCCGGGGAGCCAGGCGATCTTCCCTCCGCATTCCAGGAGCGGGACAGCGCCGCGCTGATCGGCCGGTACTTTGGCATCTACCAGGATATCCTGCAGCTTGCGTGAGCCCTTCATGCCGTATGGCTGCATGCGATCGCCCGGCCGGGGGCTGCGCAGGTAGAGCCTCCGTCGTCCCACCGCCCGACTCGAGATGGATGCGGTGGCTGGTAGCCTGCCCGGTGCATCACTCACTTCGCGCACGATACCCGGCGCGCGCTCCACAACCACCCGCAGGCCCTGCTCCGGGAGAAGCGTTTCGCCGGGGACGTTCAGACCAACACGAAACGGCGCCTGTGTACCCGTAGCGCTCTCCACAGTCAGTACCCCGTAGCGGCGCACCACGCGCCAGCCCCCCTGTAGGGTTACCTCGCGACTGCCGGTAGCCTGGCCGGCCAGCTCGCGCACACGTTCCACTGAAGAGAAGTCTGCCCTGACGGCGGCAACACCCTCCTCCCCCAGCCATCGCCGCACTACCCTCCGGGCCAACGCGGCGGGCAGAAGCGCGAGGGCCTCGCGCTTCAGGCGGCCCCCGTCATCGAGGCAGTCGCCCAACGCCTCTTTCGCCAGCTCGCCAACCCAGGCATCTTCCTCCGCGAAGATCTCGGCTGTACGGCAAAGCGTCTGGCGGACCGCAGGATTCAGCCGCTCCTCAAGGAGCGGCAGGACCTCGTGCCGGACACGATTGCGCAGAAAGTCAGTGGAAGCGTTGGTCACATCCTCGCGCCACGCCTGGCCCTCACGCTCGAGGAATGCCTCGATATCGTCACGCGATACATCCAACAGCGGTCGCAACAGGGCTACATCCGATGATGGCATGTCGATACCCAGCCCGGACAAGAGCCCGGCCGGCCGAATCCCGCCCAGGCCGGTCGCCCCGCATCCGCGCGCCAGGCGAAGCAGCACGGTCTCGGCCTGGTCATCGGCGGTATGGGCCGTGACGATGGCCGTGGCTCCTTTCGCTGCCGCCGTCCGGGCGAGGAAGCGGTAGCGCGCCTCGCGGGCCGCCATTTCGAGGGAGATGTGTTTACGCCGGGCCAGGCGTCTGACATCGGCGCGTCCGGTCAAGCATGTGACGCGAAGCCGCCTGGCCAGCGCGGTCACGAACGCCGCGTCCGCGCGCCCTTCGCTACCGCGCAGTCCATGATTGAGGTGGGCCACGCTGATGCGAAAGCCGAGCGGTCGTTTCAGGGTCTGCATGGCAAGCAGCAGCGCAACCGAGTCTGCTCCTCCGGAGACCGCGAGAAGAAGATGCTTGTGGTCTGACAGAAGTCCACGCTGCTTGAGCGAAGCGGCAAGCCGCGTCACGAGGCTGGACCGGCGGGAGGTCACCCTGCCGCTTCCAATCGGGTCATGCCGTTCATGTAGGGCACCAGCGCCTCGGGCAGTACGACCGACCCGTCGGCCTGCTGCCCATTTTCAAGGATGGCCACCACGAGACGAGGCAAGGCCACGCCGGACCCGTTGAGGGTGTGCACGAAACGGTTCTTGCCGTCGGCCGTGCGATACCGGATACCGGCCCGTCGGGCCTGGAAATCCTCGAAGTTGCTGCAGGAGGAGACTTCCAGCCAGGCATTCTGTCCCGGCGCCCACAGCTCGATATCGTAGCACTTGGCGGCGGCGAAACTGAGATCACCGGTACACAGTTCTATGATTCGGTACGGCAGTCCGAGCCGTTGGAGGACATCCTCCGCATGGGTCACGAGCGATTCGAGCTCATCGTAGGAGGTCTCCGGTTCGACGAACTTGACCATCTCCACCTTGTCGAACTGGTGCAGGCGAATGAGGCCGCGCGTGTCTTTGCCGGCGGCGCCGGCCTCTTTTCTGAAGCAGGGCGTATAGGCGGTCAGGCAGATGGGCAGCGGGTCCTGGATGATCTCTTCACGGTAGTAGTTGGTTACCGGCACTTCGGCCGTAGGAATCAGCCACAGATCCGCATCGGTGACGCCGTACATGTCCTCGGCCATCTTCGGCAGTTGACCGGTGCCGGTCATCGACGCGGTGTTACAGACCGAAGGGGGCCAGACTTCACGATAGCCGTGCTCGGCGACGTGCAGGTCCAGCATGAAGTTGATCAAAGCACGCTGCAGGCGCGAGCCGTTTCCGGTGAAGAGTGCAAACCCGGCACCGGTCATTCGTGCCGCGCGGGGCATGTCCAGCAGACCCAGCGATTCACCAAGCTCCATGTGTGTCCTGGGCTCGAAATCGAAGGCGGGTATGGTGCCGTGCTCACGCACAGGCTGGTTGGCCGACTCATCGTCGCCGACTGGAGACGTGGCATGCGGTGTGTTCGGTATCGCGAGAAGGGCATCGTTAAGCGCCGTGTCCACCTCGCGTACGCGGCTGTCGAGTGCACTGATCTTCTCGCCCAATTCGCGCATCTGCGTCTGGATCCCGGAGGTGTCCTTCCCTTCGCGCTTGAGCCCACCGATCTGCCTGGATACACGGTTGCGCTCGCTCTTGAGCTGCTCCACCTCGGTGAGAAGTGTGCGCCGTTCGGCATCACACGTCTCAACGGTGTCTACCAGGGAGCGGTCGCCCCCCTTGGTCGCCACCTGCGCCCGAACACTGTCAGCATCCTCCCTGATTCTACGGATATCCAGCATGCGCCACTCCCATCGTGATTCAATGCCGCGCATGCTATCCCAAAGCGGCAACAGGCGCAACATGCTTTGAGATTGATGAGCAGGAGCCGATCCTGGGCACGCACCCGACGGTGCATGTGTTCACGCCGGCTGCCCACCCGTAGCGGAGGGAGCTGCCGGTCCCAACACTCTGCCGCCATCCATGGCGCGCCGTACGGCGTGAGCGAGTATGGCGCGATCGATCGGTTTCATCACGTACTCAGAGATCCCCACCTGGCGCATCTTCCTCATGGTCATGTCCTGGCTGTATCCGGAGCAGAGGATAATGGGAATGTCGTTGCGTAGCTTTCGAATCTCCGCTGCAAGATCAACACCGGTAAGACCGGGCATGGTCTGGTCCGTTACGATCAGGTCAAACCCGTCCGGCTCATCACGGAACGTTGCCAGTGCGTTGTTGCTGTCCGTGCAGGCGATCACCTTGTAGCCCAGCCCCTCCAGCAGGGTACGCGCGAGAAACGTGATCATCTCCTCATCATCCACAAACAGGATGCGCTCCGAACCGGAGGGAAGCACTTCTGCAGCCGGCTCATCCTCTTCGGGGTCAGAGCCCGCACGCGCAATGGGGAACATGAGGGTGAACACGGTTCCCTCACCAACATGACTGTCGACCGAAATGAAGCCATCGTGCGCGTAGACGATGCTGTGCACCATCGAGAGTCCCAACCCGGTGCCTTCGCCGCCCTGTTTCGTGGTGTAGTACGGCTCGAAGATCCGCTGCTCGGTGTCCTGGTCCATCCCACAGCCGGTATCCCTCACCGTCAGGCGCGCGTAACGCAGAGAGTGTGCGTCGGCTTGAATACCGGGGGCCACCTCGTTCAGCGCGACATCTTCCAGTTTCACCGAGATGGTCCCATGTTCCTTGATGGCCTGGTAGGCATTCGTGCAGAGGTTCATAACTACCTGGTGCATCTGGGTGGCATCGGCCAGAACCAAACCGCAATCATCGTCGATCTCCTGTTGGATCTCGATCGTGGTGGGGATCGTGCTGCGAATCAGTTTGAGCGCCTCCTTCACGAGCGATGCGAAGTTGAGCAGGCTGCGCTCCTTCATGCTGCTGCGACTGAAGGAGAGGATCTGTTTGATCAGGTCGGATGCCCGGATACCCGCCTTGTGTACCTGCCCCAGGTAGGTCTGCGCCGTTTCGTTGTCTTCGGTCTCCGCTTCGGCAAGCTGGGTGTAGCCAATGATGGAGGTGAGAATGTTATTGAAATCATGCGCAATGCCGCCCGCCAGTGTGCCAATGGCTTCCATCTTCTGGGCCTGCTGAAGCCGCTCTTCCATCTCGGTTTCATGGGTCACATCCAGGGTGACGGCCACGAAGTTGATGATGTCGCCCTGTTCGTTCTTCACGGGGGATATTGTGGCCCGTTCCTGGAAAAGGTTTCCGTTCTTCTTCCGGTTGACCATGTTGCCGCGCCAAATCTGTCCATTCTTGATGGTCTGCCACAGGTTGCGATAGAACACTTCGTCGTGTTTGCCGCTTCTGAGAATCCGCAGCGTCTGGCCACGCGCATCATCCATGGTGTAGCGGTGGTCTCTCTGAACTGGGGATTGACGTACTCTATCACGCCCTCTGTATCGGTGATGACTACCGCCTCGGCCGACTGTTCGATTGCAGCCACAAGCCGGCTGTGCTCCGCCTCGGCCTCGATTTCTGCCGTGATATCCTGCACCTGCGCGAGATACGAGACGACCTCGTGTCCCTCGCGGCGCAGCGGCACGATCACCACGTCCAGGTATCGGACCCCCTGGCGGCTTGTCAGGTAGAGGTTCATCGAGGACACATGATCGAAATCACAGTCGGCCCGGTACCGCACGGTCTCGCCCTGTCCCAATCTGATATCGGCCTTCTCGGGCGGCGTGAGCATGGTCGAGAGCCGAAGTCCTTCTACGGCTGCCGCGCTGTCTGCCCCGAATATGTCCAGGTAGGCGAGGTTGGCTTCGACCAGGCGTGCACTGGAGTCGAACAGCCCAATGCCGATGGGCGACTGATTGAAGAAGCCGCGATAGCGGGCCTCACTGCGTGACAGATCATCGGCAATCCCTTTGCGTCGGGAGATCTCCTCCTGCAAAGCTTCGTTGTTGAGCGACAGTTCACGTGTCTTGCTGCGCACCTCGAGCCGTAGAACAAAACTGATGGTCAGAAGCAGAAGCACTACCGCCGCGGCACTGCCCAGGATCCAGAAGATGGCACGATAGTTGACGCGCTGTTCCTTGGCTCCCAGCGTATGATCCATGAACTGGTGATACTCAGAGCGTGGATCCTTCTTCAGGCGCGCCAGGTGATAGTCGAGCAGCGAAACCAACGGCCGCCCCAGCTCCCGTGCGGCAGCATAGCGCAGTTCAACGGGGGCCACCACAATAGCAGTCGATCGTACATCATGCCTGCCTGCATGAATCAGGCCGTATAGTCGATCCATCACCCCCGCATCGACCCACCCCTTGTCGAGCGCTTCCAGTATCTCATCGTAGCGGGAGAACTCAACGAAGTCACAGGCCAGGCTCAACTCCTGGATCAGACGCTCGATATCCCTCGCATAGAGGTCGCCGGTGACGATACCCAGCGAGCGCCCCTCCAAGTCGAGCAGCGACTCGATATCGGACCGGTCAGGCACATAGACCTGCGCCCACGTGGAAATGACAGGAACCCGGCTGAATGCGATGCGGCTGGCGCGCTCACGCGTATAGGCCACCGCCACCGCCAGGTCGACCTTGCCTTCCTCCAGCATGGTGACGCATCCGTCCGGAGTAGCGACGACATAGTCGAAGACCCACTCCTCCTCCATCGCCATGGTATTCAGCAGGTCAATGAAGAGCCCGGCCCCCGAACCATCCTGGGGGGGCGGGGTACACAACGGGTAGGCATCAAAAACGGCGACGCGCAGCCGCTGGGGCTCCGCCTGGACCATCCCGGCCACAAGACATACCGCCAGGACCACCTGGGCGACGCAGCGCCTCACAGACAGGCCTACGCCCAAGTACTGGAAGACAAGAGCGTTGTAGGGCCTCCACGCCATGGGGCATTCTTAAACTTTGCACACCAATGCGTCAATCATCATCCCGAAGTTCCTTGCTCGCGAGCGAGCAAGGGGTTCACAGTTCAACGTTCATAGGTTCAAAGGTTGGGAACGGTCTCGGACAGATCTCGCCCGGTAACCTTGGACCTCTGAATCTTAGACCCTATCGGTGGAGTCGGCTACCGTTCGCGACCGAACTTCTTGTTGAGTTCGTGGTATGACATGTAGATCAGCGTCGGACGACCATGCGGACAGGTGTAGGGCATACGTGCGCCGGCCAGGTCGATCACGAGCTGCTCGATCTCATCCAGGGTCAGCGCGTCGCGCGACTTGACCGCCGCCTTGCACGATGCCTGGATCAGCGCATCCTCGTTCAGCTTGCCGCGGGCACGGCCGGCGCCCCCTTCCTCCAGCTCACGTACCATCTCGGCAAGCAACTGGTCGGGTCGTACAGAGGACAGGAATGCCGGCAGCGCATCGATCACAAAGCTGTCCCCTCCAAAGTCGGCAATCCCGATTCCCATCCGCTTCAACACATCGGTATGCCGCCTCACCAGGTTGGCGTCGTGCGGCCTGAGCTCCACCGTTTCAGGAACCAGCAGTGCCTGGATCGCAATCCCCCCCTCTTCGAAGGTACGCATGAATCGTTCGTACAACACCCGTTCATGTGCCGCGTGCGGGTCCATGAGGACCATGCCGTCTTCGATCTCCAGTACCACGTAAAGTGCCCCCACCTGGCCCAGGACCCGGCACCACGACCAGGGCGCAGATGTCGTCTCGTCGGTCTCTGCGCCCGGCTCAGCATCCGGCTGTGGCGCTTCGCGCTCGAGTCCGCCCGGACCAAAGGGCTGATCCATGGGAGGAGGCGGTGCACCATCCACGGTTTGGATCGGCATGCGCGGGTACCGGAACACACGTGCCGGAGGCAGGTCATTGATCGCCAGCTGCAGGTTCGGAACCGCGACATGCGGCTTGGAGTTGGACGCCCCGTCATGAACATCTGCGAAGGCAGCAGGGGCTGCCGCCTGGACGGACAGCGCCTTTTGGAGTGCCGCGATGACGGTATCGCGCACCTCGGAGGGACGGCGAAAGCGGACCTCTTTCTTGGTCGGGTGCACGTTTACATCCACGCTCCCCGGATCAACCCCGACAAAGAGCACGAGCACCGGATGGCGATCGCGGGGCAGGAGCGAGTGATAGCCGGTACGGATCGCATAGCCCAACAGCGGCGCACTCGTCGCGCGTCCGTTCACGAAGACATACTGCTCGGTGCGATCGGACCGACTGAAGGCCGGCAGTCCCACATACCCCTGCACACGCACCCCGTCGGCTTCGTGGTCGACGGAGCGAAGCTGGCTCACGTAATCCTCACCGAACAGGTCGCGCACGCGGTCGGTCACGGGGTCGTCTCCACCGGGGGCGAGCCGATGCAGGACCCGCCCATCCACTGTGAGGCTCAACCCCACCTCCGGATGCGCCAGGGCCTGGAACGTGAAGGCGGTACGGATGTGCGTCAGTTCCGTCTGCTGGCTGCGCATAAACTTGCGTCGCGCCGGGACGTTGAAAAAGAGGTCTCGCACCTCGATACGCGTACCGGTGGGACCACCCATCTCGCGCACATCCTGGATCTTGCCACCGGAGATGGAGATCTCCGTTCCTGAATCCTCGCCCTCGCGCGACGAAGTCAGCCGAAAGCGCGACACCGACGCGATCGCCGCCAGCGCCTCGCCCCGGAAGCCGAGCGTGTTGATGTGCTCGATGTCATCGACGTCGCCAATCTTGCTCGTGGCGTGCCGTTCAATGGCCAGGAGGGCATTGTCGCGATCCATCCCGCTGCCATTGTCGCTGATGGCCACCAGCTTCCGCCCGCCCGCCGCAATCTCGATATCGATACGCGTAGAGCCCGCATCGATGGCATTCTCCATCAACTCCTTGAGTACGGAAGCTGGGCGTTCCACCACCTCGCCGGCCGCGATCTTGTTGACCACGTTCTCGGGAAGGACCTTGATGTTGGTAGCCGGGGGCATGGGGGAAGCATAGGGGGTATGGGTCCTGGGTTCAAGGTTCCCTCCTTCGCCCTTTCCTGCTTCGCTCTGCGAGCTACGCAAGACAAGCGGGCTACGGAGGGCAAGCAGGGGTCAAGGTTCAAGGGATTGAGAGCGGCTCGCCGGGACGGCTCGCCCTACCTTACCCCGGATGGAGACATCCCCCTATGCAGGTAGGGCGAGCCGTCCCTGGCGAGCCGTAAGAAGAAGCTAGATCGTAATCTCGACCTCGATCTCATCCATCTCGGATACGAGATCTTCGTCTTCTTCGATCGCCTTGGGCGTCGTGAATGTCGGGAGGTAGCGGTAGTAGACCTCGAGCTGCAGGGTACAGAGGCAGGTGTCCATGATTTCCCCATTGCCACCAGTGTACTCCCCCTTGGCCGGCGAGGTCCAGTAGCCCATGTCTTTGCCGTCGTCTGCTGCGCCCTTCATGATCGTCTGGTTGCGCACCAGTTCCATCGCGAACTGACGGTTCCATTCGTCCCAGGTACTGCCACCGGCATGGAACTTCGCCTGAGTAACATAGTACCAATAATAGACCGGTGACCTACCCCACGGCTCGCGCCACTTGAAGGTGGCGGCCTGGTTCAGATACTCAAGCCCGCGGCGGCACTCGCCCTCGTTCGCTGCACCGAGAAACTGCATGCAGAGCACGCCTACACCGGTCAGGCCTCCCTGCTGAGGACCGGTATAACCAAAGCCGCCCTGCGGGTGGGAGTTCTTCTGCATGCCCTTGATCGCCAGCTTCATTGCGTCGTCGAGCTTGGGGTGCTCAATGCCACCCATCTTGGCGGCTTTCAGCGCCTGCACACACCAGCCCATGTAGGAGGTATCATCGCGCTCGGTCTGCTTGCAGTTGTAGTCCCATCCCCCACTCGGATGCTGCCCTTTAATCACAATCTCAAGGGCCTTCTCTGCCGCATACTTAATCATCGGCACTTTCGTCAGGGCATACGCCTCACAGAGGGCATACGTCGCGATCGGGTGGCTGTAGTTGTGGCCGTCACGCCCCGCAAACATCCCGCTGGCATCCTGGTTGTCGACCAGCCAGCGAATAGCCTTCTCGACCGTCGGGCCGAACTCCTCCGAGGCAGGTGTCTCGCCGTGCGCCAGGAAAGTCAACAGCGCCAGCGACGTCATGGCGGGCTTGGTCTTGGGCCATGAGCCGTCTGACTGCTGCTTTGACTTCAGCCAGCGCAGGGCGCGCATCACAGCGCCCTCGGTGATCTCGGATCCGCCGTACATCCCCATCGCCTTGCCGCGCATGCCGGGACTGCGGTTGCCGACGATACCGCGCATGATAACCGGGCTCTTGACCAGCGCTACGGCATCGAATTCAGCCGGTTTCGGACTGACTTCTGTCGTGGGGGCGTCCATGACATCGGTCACCTCGGTCATAGGCGCGTCGGGCGTAAAATCGTCCATCTCGATCGGCTCGGGCGGCTCAATTGGCTCATCATCCAGGTCCTCGATCTCATCAAGCGCCTCGGGCTCGATTTCTTCGACCACTTCCACCTCGACCGTCGCCTCGCGCTCGGGCGTCAGCGAAGCGAGAAGCGAGAGCAAACCAAGGCCCAGAATCGGCACCATGATCGCACAGGCCGGGGCCGAAAGACGCTGCATCTGGAGGCGGGCATACTTGTACTCACCGCTATCCTTGTCGGCTTTCAAACCGTCCAACACCTTGCGAACCTTCTCGCGGAAGGTGAGGTGCTCGAAAAGAGACAGCAGGTTGTGCTTGTGCATCAGTTCGTGCAGTTGGTCGTATTCGTGTTCCATAGTTTGCTCCTTTTGGGGCTGCAGAAAAGAGGTTGTTGTGTTCTCTAACCTTAATACGTGGCAGGGGGGAAAGTCCTTAGAAAGGAAACGGCTCGGCCCAGTGTGTTGCCCGCAAGAAGATCCCTCGACTTCGCTCCCGCCGTCGCCCGCTGGGCTATGGCGGGCAGGCGGGATGACAGCTCCGGAATTACCGAGTCTTCTGAGACGTTGTCATGCTGAGCTTGTCGAAGCATCTCCTCTGAGCACCTGTGATGATTTGGGCAACATGCCAGCCTACCTGGGGCCGTGTATAGATACACCAACGGCAAGGTAGGGTGAGCTGTCCCGGCGAGCCGGACGCCCTACATGCTGAAGACAGACAGCTTCTTCAGTCCCACCTTGGCGCAGATATTGAGCACCTTGACGAGGCGCTCATGCTGCGAGTCGCCGGTACAGCGGATGATTACAGAGAGGTCCTTGCTGAACCCCGCCAACCGTGTCAGGTCCCGTTCCAGCTGATTGACCGTACGGACCTTGCCCTTGAGCATGTAACCGTAGCGGTGCACCGTTATGGTGAGAAGGTCCTTGAAGTCCTGCTCTACGGGTGTGTCAGGGTCCGGCGAGGGACGCGACACATCCAAATGCGAGAGGATATCCTCCTGCTTCAACGTCACGATAAAGAAGATCAGGAGCTGAAACACCACGTCGATCATCGGCGTCATCTCAAGCTGGGCCGCATCGGTCTCCCTGCGTTTACGCTTTCTCATCTAGCTCACCTCCTGCTTGATGGCCGCGAAGTTGATACGCCAGATATTCAGCCCCGAACATATATCCATCACGGCGCGCACGTCCTTGTGTTCGGCTCGCCGGTCCGCGCGAATCAGAACAGGGAACTGGCCGTACCGCTTGGTACGGCCCTGCATGATCTTGGCGAACTTCGAGCGCGACAACTGGGCACCATGAATCGAGATCCAGCCGTTCTTATCCACCTCGACCACCATGGTGGTCGGCGCCATTCTCTCGATTACAGGTCCGTCTTTGGCCTTGGCCAGCTCGATGTCCTTCTTCTCCTCTTCCATCTTGATGGTCACGATGAAGAAGATGATCAGTTGGAACACAACGTCAATCATGGGCGTCATGTCGACCGCACATCCTGCGGTCCTTGATCGTTTATGCCGTGGCATAACTACTCCATTCCGCGCCTATTCCTCGACGACTTCGACGTTGCGCAGGTCCTTGATAAGTTCGATTGTCATCGCTTCCATCTGAAGGATGATCTTGCTGGCAATGTTGCGGAACGTGTAATAAACCGCGACGCACGGCACCGCAATCGTCAGTCCACCGGCGGTCGTGAAGAGCGCCTGTGAAATATTCATGGCCAGCACGCCAACGTCCGGCGCACCTTCGGCCAGGGTTGAGAACGCCGCGATCATACCTTGCACCGTCCCGAGCAGTCCAAGCATCGGGGCCAGGTTGCCTACCACGGAGAGCCAGGTCAGTTTCTGCATGATCTGCTCGGTCTCCAGGTCAGCCGCCGTGGAGATCGATTCCTGGATCACATCGTATCCCTCTTCGACGTGGCTGAACCCGGCGGAGAGAATATTGGCCATCGGGCCCGGCTCGCTCTCACAGTTCTGCAGAGCCTTGAGCACATCGCCTTCGGCCATGGACTCGGTCACGCTCTCAATCAGCTCCTGCGGCATGATGCGCTTGGCACGCACCGTAATGGCGCAGTCGACCGAGAAATAGACGGCCGCACCGGCCGCACCGAACAGCGCCAGCCACAGCATCACGCCCAACGGGCCAGACGCGATGATCACGCTGAAGAAGCCTCCCGAGCCCTTGTTCGTGGGTGCCGCGGCTGCCGTACCATCGGCTGTCACCAGGTCGCCCCTGGCCGCCTCTTCCTGCGCCTGCGAATTGCACGCACACGACATGACAAACACCAGTGCCAGGACCAGCGTCAATTTCAGTACCATCTTCATTGGATTCCTTTCTGTACAGTGATAACTACAACCCTAAGTAACAACGCTACATTCTTCCTGTGATTCTCTATGCTCCGGCTCTCACCCGCCGCGCGTACTCGCTCTGCGGATAGCTGGAGAGCAGCTCTTTGCGCATCTTCTCGGCATACGGATGCTGGCCCTTCTCCTGGAAACACTCCGCGGCCTTGAAGAGCGCCTCCGGCTGCACGCTCTTGACCGACTGGAAGAAGACAACGGTGCGCAGGTAGCCGTCAATCAGCGCATCCTCCAGCTTGCCCTTCTGCTTGGCAATGTCACCCCGGCGCAGCTGGGCCACGGCGGCGAGCTCACGCGACGCGCCTTTGATCGCAATCCCCAGTGCCCTGTCGAGCTTGCTATACTGGTCGGTCTCCAGGAGGGCCTGCCAGTAGATTCCGGCAAATCCCGGGTCTTCGGCGGCATTGGGATTGGAAGCCATAACCCTGTCACACATCGACACGGCCTTACGCGGGTCCTTGGTCTTCATATAGCACTGCGCCAGGTACTGCGCGGCCACGACATCGTGTTCCAACATGGTGTAGTCGCGCATGATCTTCTCGAGCACAGGTACCGCCTGGGCCGTGCGACCGGACCGGGCGTTCTTCACCGCCGCGTCCAGCTCGGCCGGGCGTGCCACCTGGAAGTCAGCCACGTCGCTGGGTGCAAGCTTGTATGCGACGCTGCTGCCCTCCGGGCGTATTTCATATTGCTTCGAGATGGCCAGCCACTTGACAGTGCCCTTCAGCTTCTGGCCGGTACCGGCCTTGGTGATGACCGCCGTTACGGCGGCGTCTGCGGCACCCACGGCCAGCAGCGATACCAGCAGCACGGCCATTGCTCTTGTCACTCGTCTACGTATCATCATGTTTCTCCTGTTCAATTCGCTGCGGCGGCTTCCGCTTCCGGTTTCTCGTCCGCGGCGCCGGCCTCGGGTTCCGCCGGGGATTCTATCAGATCATCGCCCTCTTCTTCTTCAATCTCTTCTGCGGCCCCGTCTGTTGCGCCGACTTCAGCACCGCTGACCGCCAGCTTCGTTTTGGCCTTACTGCGGATACGACGCACCTCGCTCGCATAGCGTCCGCCATTCCCGAAGGTCTCGAGGTAGCTATCACTGTCGTCCATGGCCTCCTGCCAGTGCTCGGCCTCAATCAGGAGCGGCAGACAGGTCGCAAAGGCATCCTCGATGTGCGGACGGGCATCCTTGTCATTGGCGTCGCCCAGCATCATCAGAGCCTGGAGAGTCGAGATGGCCTGGCCATGGTAGGTCTTGGCCTTGGACTCATCCCCGAACTCGGTCTCGGCGGCGGCTTTGAGCAGGATCAAGTTGGCGATGACCACATCCGAGCGCGCCCTGAAACCGGCCGACTTGTCGTATTTCCGCGCCTTGGTCATGGCCAGAACGGCCCTGTTGAAGAAATCAAGGCGCTTGTCGTCGTCGGCCTCATCCTGGGCCAATTGGGCGTAGCAGCGGCTGAGCTGTAGGCTGGCCTCGACCGTCATGCCGCTGTTGGGATACTTATCGAGCATGTTCTGCAGCACGTCGGAGGCCTTCTTATACTCCTTACGTTCCACCATGACCTGGCCCTTGCCCATCATCGCCTTTTCGACATAGACGCGCTCTTCCGTTGCAGCCAGAACCTGGTCAAATGCCTGCAGGCTGATGTCATACTCACCCGCCTTCAGCAGCTCGGTACCTGCCGTCAGGATCTGTGAATTCGAGTACTTGCCATCGCCGGAGAACATGTCGCGAAAGACGTCGATCGCCCGCTTGCGCATCCCGAGGTCGAGCAGGCTCTTGCCCAGCATGAATAGCGCGTTCTGTGCCTCGGGCGTCTCGGGATACTCCGACTGCAAGCGCTTCAAGGCCTCCTGTGCCTCATCCGGCTTCTCCAGAATCGTCCACAGCGTACCGATCTGGCTCAGGGCCGGGGCGGCGTAGCGTGAGGTGGGGAACGTATCGATAAGCTGCTGCAGCGTCTTGATGGCCGCAAGCTGGTAGGCCTTTGTCTTGGCGGCATCTTCTGACTTGAGCTGGGTGTAGCAGACCGCCTTGAAGAAGAGACAGCCCTGCATCACGTCAGCGTTCTTCTCCGCATCTTCCGTAGTCGGCTCGTATTTCGGATCCTTCGCTTCAACCAGCTTGATCACGGCGTTGTAGCGCTTGATGGCCGACGCGAGGTATTTGCCGCCGACGCGCTGGTAGGCCGAGGCCATGCGAAACTGCGTACGGAGATACTCGTGCCCCGGCCTGCGCTCTTTGCTCAACGCCTTGGCATAGACATTCAAGGCCTGCAGCTCCCCTTTCACATCTTCCATCTTGAGCTGGCAGTAGGTGATCTGCTTCAGCGTACTGAGATAGCTTGGCGAGTCGCTGTAGTCTTCGACAATACGCTGGTAGTAGGGCAGAGCTGCGGCGTAGCGCTCCTCGCGGTAGTGGCGGTTACCGTGCTGATAGACCAGCGCTGCGGCCATGGGATGCTGCTTGAAGTTGTCGAAGTAGATCTCGTAGACGGCCTCTTTGCGTTCATCGAGACCACGCTCACCGTAGGTGCCGCCGACCCGCAGCACCTGGTCGCCGGCTTTGCCCTGCAACGCATGGTCACCGCCGAAACGCTCGGACAGGTAGCGAACGGTCGTATCGACCATCAGGTCGTCTTCGGTCTCGACATAGCACCGGGAGAGCTCACCCAGCGCGGCCACGGAGGTCTCGCCTTCGGGAAACCGGTTCAACACCTTCACATACGCATCCACCGCGTTGGCAAACTGGTTCTGATTGAACAGGGCCCGCGCGCCCAGGAACTGGTAGCGGCGTACCTCGTCCATCTTCTCGGGCGTGACCGGTGTGTTGATCTCGGCCCCGTAGCCCTCGAGAACTGCCTTAATCCGGTCTACCTGTTCGCCCGCATCGGCGGCCCACTTGCTGCTCGGGTAGCCAATGAAGACGTTGACAAAATGCTTATAGGCGCCCGACTCGCGCCCCCCTTTGGGTTTGGCTTTCCCGGCCAACAGGTCGATGATCTTTGCCTTGTCGCCCCCTTCCTCAATGAGCTTCTGGGCCTCTTTCCACATGATCGAGCCGAGCATGTAGCGACAGTTGGCCATCGGGCTCAGGCTCTCAAGCTCCTGCTCAACCAGGATGTCGTGAATCTGCTTAAGCTGTGGCGTGTAGTCCTTAACCAGCTTCATGGCTGCCGGGATGTCGCCCTGCAAGGCCTTTGCCTGCGCCATAATCACGATCGCCTTGCCAAACCAGATATCCTGCACCCAGAGGATGTCGGTCGCCAGCTCATCAATCTCCTTGAGCAGTGCGGCACGGTCCTTGGCAGGCTTCGCCTGTGCCACCTTCAGCATCAGTTCAGCCGTCTCACTCATGACCTGGCGTTTGATATGTTCCTCGACCTTGGCTTTCAGAACGTTCTTGTAGGCGGTGATGGCCTCTTCGTCTTTGCCCAGCACGAGCTGCATCTGGGCATACTTGTAGGCCGAGTTGATGAAGAAATCGTTCAGACCGGCCGGTGGCTTCGGAAAAGCCTTAAAGAAGGAAACGTAGATTTCCTCGGCCTGGGGGTACTTGCCCCAGGCGTAGTAACCGTCGGCCAGCGAGAGTCGCATGGCCCAGGCATCCTGGCTGTTCTGGTTGGGTTCCCTGGCGATGATCTCGAGGACCTCGGCAAACTTACCGCGCGAGATCATGCTCTGGAGTCTGAGGACCTTGATGAGCGGCTTGGCCTCGGGATGCTTCTTGATAAGGCGATCGAGCACGATCTCCATGTAATCCGGCATGCCCAGCTTCTGCAGCGCCTCGGCGTACTGGATCTCCGCCCTGATTTCGGGTGAGGGACCCCCCGTCAGATCATCGGTCCCTCGTGCGGGCGCCGCCGCAATGATGACTCCTGCCAGAAAGAGCTTTGTCAGCCAGATGGTCCTCTGCCTCATATCTTCGCGATCTCCTCGTTGATTGTGAGACTAGGAAAAGCGGCGCTGACAGGTCAACGACTTTCTGAATGTGGACGTTCCCCGTTTCTCGCACCAGTGGCACATTAGGAGATCCCTCGGCTTCGCTCGGGATGACAGCTTTCTAGCCTGTGTTGATTACCGAGCGAAGTCGAGGTATCCCGGTCATGAAAGGAAGTGGGGGCAGTCCACCTTTCTGAATTGGCAGGGCATGCCGGCGGGGATATAGTCGCTCTGTGAATACGCTCCTGTCCGCCTTGATCATCGCTGCGGCCATACTCCTGGCCGGACTGCTCCTCTATTGGTTGCTCAGCAGGGCGTTGCGCCACAACGACAGCATGTCGCTGCTGCAGAACCAGGTCAACGCGGCCACGCAGCAGTCGACGCAGCAAGTCGAGGCCCTGCGCACAAGCATGGCCGACAGCCTGCAGGCCTTGACCCACCAGCTTAACCAATCGATGGCTACGAGCAGTAAACAGGTGGGTGACCGGCTCGATTCCACGACCAAGATCATCGGCGACGTACGCCAGCAACTCGGACAGCTTGAAAAATCATCCAAGCGCATGCTCGAAGTCGGTACCGATATCGCACAGCTGCAGGAGATCCTTCAGCCCCCCAAGTTGCGCGGCGCCCTGGGCGAGCTGTTCCTGGGTGACCTGCTCGCGCAGATCCTGCCGGCCAGTCACTACACCTTGCAGCACCACTTTAAAGGCGGCGAGGCAGTCGACGCCGTGATCAGGCTGCGCGCCGGGATGGTACCGATCGATGCCAAGTTCCCGCTGGATAATTTCAAACGGGTTCTCGCCGCCGAGACGGATGACGCCCGCCGCAACGCGCGCAAGGCCTTTGCGCGAGACGTCAAGGGGCACGTCGACGCGATCGCCACCAAGTATATCCGCATGGACGAGGGCACGTTCGACTTTGCACTCATGTATATCCCGGCCGAGAACGTCTACTACGAGACCATCATTAAGGACGAGCTGTTGGACGGCGATATGGTTCTGTTCAACTACGCCCTCAAACGACGCGTCATCCCCGTCTCTCCCAACAGCTTCTATGCCTATCTTCAGACCATTATTCTCGGCCTGAAAGGACTCCAGGTTGAAGAGCAGTCACGCGAGATCATTGGGCACCTCTCGCGTCTGCGCAAGGAGTTCGATACGTTTTCGGAGGCCTTCCGCCTGGTCGGCCAGCATCTCGACAACTCCACCAAGAAGTTCACCGAAGCCCAGAAGCGTCTTGGCAAGATGGAGAGTAAGATTGAACAGATCGACGGCTTGGCCCAGGGGCTGGAGATTGAAGGTAGTGCGGATGCCCCTGCCCTCCCGGAGAGTGAAGGCGAACAATAGGTCTACGGCTCGCCTATCGGCACTTTCTTATTGCACCGGCGCGGCCCTTTCGCCTATCGTGCCTTTTTAAGGAGAAACCATGGGTAAACTATTACGAGTTCTTGTTGTCTTCTGTCTTCTTTTGAGTATCGGTGCGCTGGTTCTGGGCATCCTCTTGTTTGGCAAGCGCGAGTTACTCAAGGGCCGTGCACAGAAACTTGAGAACGCCATCATTCAACTCGGAGCCCTGATCGAAGAAGAGGCGCCCCAGAGCAGCGGCGTGGTTCAGTACCCGGAACGCGACATGTCGCCGAACGCGCTTGATTTCCTCGACGACCAGGAGTTCTCCGGTTTCTGGCCCACCTACTCGAACAGCTATGAACTCGTCGACGCCGCCACCATGAACGTGAAGCGTCGCGAGAACGAACTCATGGCCTATTTCAAGCGCACTCCCGATGGCAAAGTCATCAAGAATGCCCGCGGCCTCAAGGTGACCGACGGCGAGGGTACGATGCAGGGACTCCTTGACGAGATCATCGGGAACGCTGAAGACCAGTACAACCTTCTCAACGATACGCGCCAGCAACTGGCCGATATCCGCGCCGAGCTCGTGGCAACGATCCAGGATCTCAACCAGTCCAAGACCGGCTACCGCCAGGCCCTGCTGAAGATACAGAACCTGGAAGCCGACATCGCCCGCCTCCAAACCGATCTTCGCAACACCAAGGACGAGCTGGCCGAGGCCCGGGACATGATACGCTCGCTGCAAGACGAACTCGCCGAGGAGCGTCGTCAGCTTCAGCTTGTTGAAGAGCAGAAGGTCCAGCTTGAAGATGAAGTCGCGCAGCTCAAGGAAGAGCTCGAACAGTGGATAGGCAAGCCGCCCGAGAGTGGCGGGCTGCCTGGTCCTGCCGGACAGGGAGAGATTGTCTGGGATCCCGGCGAGAAGGGCAAGGTCGTGTCGGTGAACCCGGCTTGGAACTTCGTCATCATCTCCCTCAGCGATGCGGCGCTGAATGAACTCCTTGGCGATGAGGATTCCGATCAGCCGCTTGGCCTCGTGCAATTCATGATCAAGCGTGAGATTGAAGGTGAAGACACCTTTGTCACGAAGGTTCAGTTGCAGAAGGTTCGCCGCGACGAGAAACTGGCGATTGCCAGCATCTTGAGCGACTGGCAGCAGATGCCTGTTCAGGAAGGTGACATCGTATTCAAATGATGCGAGCGCTACTGACGATCACAGTGTTGGCCGCTGCCATGCTGCTTTTTGCAGGCTGCGCTACGCTTGAGGACGAATCGGACCTGCCCTGGAATACCCCCCAGCCGTGGGAGGGATCACCTACGATTCCGGGGTTGAACCAGTATTAGAGGGGACGGCTCGCTGGGGACAGCTCGCCCTACCTGACCGGCAGCGTGTCTATACCAAACGCAAGGTAGGGCGAGCTGTCCCAGCGAGCCGCAGCCCATCGATCGAGCTGGCCTACGACTACTTCAACCCTCGCTCAATCATCGCTTCTGCGATCTGAACGGCGTTGAGGGCTGCGCCCTTGCGGATGTTGTCGCCCACGGCAAAGAGGGCCAGGCCGTTTTCGACGCTGTCATCCGGACGAATCCTTCCGACGAGTACGTCGTCACCGCCAGCCGCATCAAGCGCCATGGGATACTGGCCATTCGGTACATCGTCGATCACCTGCACACCCGGGGCGTCAGCAAGCAGCTCGCGCGCCTGTTCCGGTGTCATGGGTTCGGCGAACTCAATGTTGATGGCTTCGGAGTGAGCATAGAAGACCGGAACGCGCACACATGTCGAAGACACGCGGAGCTCAGGGGCTCCCAGGATCTTACGCGACTCGAAGAGCATCTTGGCTTCTTCACTGGTGTAGCCCGGCATCGTATCCTTCAGACTGCCAATCTGGGGCAGACAGTTGAACGCAATCTGGTAGGGATAGGCGCTGACGTCCAGCTCCTCACCGGCCGCATAGGCACGCGTTTGCGCTTCCAGTTCATCGATAGCACTGCGTCCGGTGCCCGAGACCGACTGGTAGGTCGAAACCACCAGGCGCTGAATCGGGTTCGCGCGATGCAGTGGGGCCAGGGGCATAAGGCCGATAATCGTGGAGCAGTTCGGATTCGCCACGAATCCCTGGTGGTTGTCCAGCGCCTCCGCGTTGATCTCAGGGATCACGAGCGGCACACGATCATCCATGCGGAAGTCGTCGCCATTATCGATGCAGATTACGCCACGCTCTACAGCAGCCCACCCGTAGGTCTGCGAGGCGCCCTTGGCGCCCTCTGTTCCGGCGAACAGGGCGAAATCGAGGCCATCAAACGCCTCAGGTGAGGCGGCGACCACATCGAAATCCTCTCCAGCCACCGTCTCACGACGGGCCGAGCGAGCCATGATGCGGATCTCTTCCGCCGGGAAACTGCGCTGACGCAACACCTTCACAATCTCGGTACCCACGGCACCAATACCCACCAAACCAACCTTGTACTGCTTCATAATTCTCTCCTTCATCCACCCCAAGCGGAGCCCACCCCAAGCGAACAACACCTAATACCAATCACCAGTACTTCCCGGTACAGAAGCATCTGTCATTCCGAGCGTAGCGAGGAATCTCTGTCTTCGGCAATTGCCGAGATCCCTCGCTACGCTCGGGATGACAATCTGATCCGTTTGCGCCAGTAAGTCTCAGCCATTCGAAAAACCAAGCGGAGCGCCCCACCCCAAGCGGAGCCCCCTAACCCAAGCGGAGCGCCCCACCCCAAGCGAACAACACCTAATACCAATCACCAGTACTTCCCGGTACAAGAACACCTGTCATTCCGAGCGCAGCGAGGAATCTCGGTCTTCGGCAATTGCCGAGATCCCTCGCTGCGCTCGGGATGACAGTCTGATCCGTTTGCCTGCCATTTCGGCGGACGATTATGGACGACGATTACGGATTACGAGGAGAGGAGCAGCACCCTCGTCCACCGTAATCGTCGCCCGTAATCGTCAACCGATCCCTGTCTTCATTTCGTCTTCATAGCGCTTGCCATAGAACTTTTGACAGTACCCGCCCCCACCGGCTTTCACCGATCTTTGGTACCACCGGCACAAGGCCGGTGGGGACCGCGCAGCTAACCAGCCACGCCTTCAGCAACAAGATCACCCACCTCGGTGGTGGAGTAGCCCATCCGTCCGGCCGCCATGCTCTCCAACTTGGTGCCGGTCACGTCGGCCACCACGGTTTCAATCGCGTTGGCTGCCTCGCTCTCGCCCAGCGTATCGAGCATCATCGCGCCGGCGCAGATCGCAGCCAACGGGTTGATCACGTTCATGCCTGTGTACTTCGGCGCAGAACCGCCGATAGGCTCGAACATGCTGACACCGTCAGGGTTGATGTTGCCGCCCGCGGCAATGCCCATGCCGCCCTGCGTCATGGCGCCCAAGTCTGTGATGATGTCACCGAACATGTTGCCGGTCACGAGAACGTCGAACCACTCCGGGTTCTTGACCATCCACATGCAGGTCGCGTCCACATGATAGTAGTCGCGACGGATGTCAGCGTAGTCGGCCTCACCGACCTCGTTGAACGCGCGCTCCCACAGGTCGAACACATAGGTCAGCACGTTGGTCTTGCCGACCAGGCCGAGCGTATTCTCATCACCCTTGCCGCGAGACTTCTTGCCGTGCTTCTTGGCATACTCGAATGCGTAGCGCAGGCAGCGTTCCACCTGGAAGCGACTGTAAACCATGCTCTGCACGGCCACCTCGTTCGGTGTGCCGATCTGAGAAATGCCGCCGGTGCCGGTGTAGATCCCGCCGCTGTTCTCACGCACCACTACGTAGTCGATCTCCGCGGGACCCTTGTCCTTGATCGGCGTATCGACGCCCGGGTAGAGCTTGACCGGACGCAGGTTGATGTACTGGTCCAGCTCAAAGCGCAAGCGCAACAGAATGCCCTTCTCGAGGATGCCGGGCTTCACGTCGGGATGCCCGATCGCACCGAGAAAGATTGCATCAAACTGCGACAGCTCGCCCGAGGCGGAGTCCGGCAGCACTTCGTTCGTGGCCAGGTAGCGGTCGCCACCAAAATCGAAATCGGTGAAGTCCAGCTTGAATCCATACTTCGCCGCGGCGGCATCCAGCACCTTCACGCCTTCGCGCGCCACTTCCGGCCCAGTTCCATCGCCACCCATGACAGCGATCTTATACGTCTTGCTCATTGTGTCTTCTCCCTAAACATAAAGAGTGGAGCGGAGGAGATTCGAACTCCCGACCCCCGCGTTGCGAACGCGATGCTCTACCAACTGAGCTACCGCCCCACCATAGAAACCACCCGCTTGACCAAACTGAGCTACAGCCCCGCAACATCGGTCAAGCGAGCGCGCAATGTAGCACTAGAGAAGCGGGCAAATCAAGCCCTTTGGAGATCACTGATCACTTCCCCCTGCCGTTCGACCCCCGTCACAATAATGGCCTTGCCCAGGCGGGTCGCCGGGCATTCGGCCTGGCAGGCGCCGCATCCGCAACAGAGCTCGGAGTCAACGACGGGACGATCCAGCCCATCCAGTGCACGGTCAGACATAATGGCGGCGTAGGGGCATGCCTCCTCGCACAGCATGCATTCCTCCCCGTCCTCCCATGACAGGCAGGCCTTGCGCTTCACCCTGGCCCGACCAATCTGCAGGCGGCGCTTCGCGTCTTCGCTCAACGGACGAATGGCGCCGGACGGACAGACCTGGGAACACTGCGTGCACGACTCCTCGCAATAGGAGCGGTTGGTGTCCAGCTCCGGATGGAAGAACCGGCCCAGAATCCGACCGAGGGGAGAGCGAACCTTGATCACCCGGGTCGGACAGGCCTCCACACAGGCATAGCAGCGTGTGCAGAGAGACGCAAAGCGCCCGGGGTCCCCTGCCCCAGGCGGGAGAATGGGTGGAGGGAGCGGCGGATCCTCTCCCATGGGCGCCCACGCCCGGGCCGTCAGGGCGAGTGGCGCACCGAGCAGAAGCCCGGCGATGAAATCGCGTCGCATTCTGTCCTGCTTCCATACCGGATGCGCCGCGCGGACATGACAGAACTCAAAAAGGTAGCCCAGCGGGCAGAAGTGAGAGCACCACACCAGCGGCTGAAGCGCCCCCAGCAGCAGGAACAGCGGCAGCAGAAGCCCCGGCACCAGCGCGGCACCGGTGCATGTGCCCTTTATGAGAGGAACCAGACGCGCGAAACTCGAAAGCGGGTCCATGAAGAGCCAGAGCGGAAACCCGACACAGGCGCCGGCGACAGTCATCCAGAAGAAGATGCCATCACACCGGAACCGGACCGGACGCTTGCGCCCCCCGCAGAGCGCCGCAGCCGAATGCAACGTGCCGGCCGGACAGATCCAGCGACAGAAGAAGCGGCCGCGCCATACGGCAATGACCAGCACCACAATTGCCGGCAGTCCCCAGAAGAGCCCGGCGTACCACTGCCGCCCCGCCAACGAGTTGGCGAACACAACCAACGGACTCACCCCGGGAACCATGCGGCTGACGATATAGGGGATGGGGCCGCCGAGGGCGAACAACACCGCCGCCGCCAGGCAGAGCAGGCGTACACCCCATTGCAGCCATCGAGATCTGCTCACAACACCTCCCTATTCGCGACGCAGAGCGGCAACCAGGTTTCCTCGAATGGCAACCATGACGGCCGCCAGCATCCAGATCATGCCGTTCAGGACCAGCCCCGCTACGAGAAGCAGCAACTCCACCAGCGAGATATCGACCCCCCGGGCCAGGAGCGCGGGCCAGACCGCAACCAGGCCGGCCGCACCACCGGAGAGCAAGCCAAGGGCAAGGATTACACCGTGTTCGGCCAACACGTAAGCGCGCACAGCCCGCCGCGAGAACCCCACGGCACGCAGCATGGCCAGCTCGCTCCGACGCGCCAGCACATGCCGCGCCACCAACACCCCCATCCCGCCGCTGCCCAGCAGCAGACCGAACGCCCCCAGGTGCAGGAAGATGGCGAGGTATGTGTTTTGTACGACGCTGAACGATTCCAGGTGCGCGACGGCAGTCCGAACATCCAGCCCGACGTCGCGAAACGCGCGCGACAGTTCGATCCGTGCTGCGTCCATGGCAGGTGAATCGTTCTCGATCAGAAACGCGCGGTAGCCCGGTTCACCAGGAAACAGCTCCAGGAAATTGGCTTCCGACACCAGGATCTTGCCCTGGAACACCGAGTTCTGCAGTCCGGCCACCAGTCGCAACCGCCGTTCATTGCCGCGCCCATCCCGGATGACCAGTTCGTCGCCCACGTCCTTACCCAACCCCCACAGAATGACGCCCTGATCCGCGACAGCGGGTATGGCACCGTCCGGCAGCGGCCGGTTCAGAATATCCCAGCGCAGGGAAGGATCGGTTCCCTCCGCCCAGGCAGCAAAGGCAAACGCACCGCGCGCCTGTAACAGTGCCACATCGACCCCCCATACCGGTGGACGCTGCACACGGTTGAGGTTGAGACAGCTCGCATCATCACCGGCAGACACCCGGACCGACAAGACTGCGTTCGGGGCCGGTGCCTTGAGCGGCTGCAAAAGCGGAAGAGCCGATTCGGCGTAAAACGTGAATCCACCCGTCCCCCCGGATCGCCCCGGGTCTGTCACAGCACCCGAGCGATTCGCGCCCGTAGCGATGACAAGGAACGTACCCGCCGCCAGCACGGCCACCGTTCCCAGGGCATGCCAGGGACGCTGAGCCACCGCCCGGATGCCACCCGCCACCAGGCTCACTGCCCTGGTCCGGTCTCGTCGAATCGGCATTCCGAACAGCCCGCGAATGATGGCCAGGCAGCCCAGCAGTGCCAACGCACCGGCCACGAAGAAGGCACCGGCCACCTCGCTGCCGCCACCGGGGGACACACGGACGGCCAGCAGAACCACCCCACCCCAGCAGCATGCGCCCACTACCAAAGCGCCGACAGCGAATCGTCGAGCCGGGTGCGCCACCCCACCCCCCTGGACCTCCACGGGTGAACGGCGAAGTTGACGGCGAAGCGTGAGCCACATGGCTACCCATGCCGCGACGGCGCCGACGACGGCACCTCCCACCAGCGTTGATGCCCGGACCTGAAGGCCCAGCATCGCCGAACCAACCGCGCCCTCCCATATCGACTGCAGTCCCTGCAGGATCAACGCACTGTAGGCCACGCCAAGACCAACACCCAGCAACGCGCCGGGCAGCACCAGGCAGGCCCCCTCCAACAGCCGCGCACGCCATACCATTCCCCGCGGCCATCCGAGCGCCATCAGCAGCCCCGTCTCGGCCGCACGTTGCTCAACCCCGAAGGCAAACAGCATGCCGGTCAGCACCAACGCCGCCACGATGATAAAGAAACTCAAGCCGAGAAAGAGCTGCCCGAAATCAACCCCTTCCCTCCCCGCACACATCCCCATCTCGCGGACGGGTATCGTCCGGATGCCGCAGTCCCCCGGTGTCAGCCGATCGACGACACGATCGAGAATCGTCTCCGCGCTCTCGTCAGAGGGAGAGACGCGTACCGCCGTGGCCGTCCCATAGCGGTTGCGCCACATCGCCTGCGCCGCCGCCAGGGTGACAAATGCTTTGGGCGTCCCACCGAAGTCGTCCCAATAGGCCTCGTCTTTCTCGCGTACCTGATCGAGGTCGATCGGCAGGCCCGATTCCCAATCGCCACAGTTATCCACATCCGCCAGTCCGGGAAAGTCGGGCATCAGCGTCCGGTCCAACGCCCGTCCTGCCATGGGGGTAATCGCATACACCCGGAACACGCGACTCGTCTCGCTCAGCCCGCGCCCCGCTCCCATCACGAAGTAGCGCACGCTCACTTCGTCACCCACAGCGGCGCCGAGGTCATCCGCCAACCACCGGTTGAGCACAATCCCATCGTCGGGCATCCCTTTCGGCACCAGTGGTGCACCGGGCGCCGCCACGAACGAATAGGGTGTGGCCCGGTCCTCACGGCGGATCTCGTTGACCAGGTAGGTGAAAACAGGGCGTGCGCCGGGCAGAGCCAGCTGCGCGGCCGCAATGACGCGATCCTCCATAAAGATCCGGCGTGACTGCAGCTCCCACTCGTCGTGCTTCAGTTTGCGCAGCGACAGTCCGGCATCCTGCGCGCGCCACACCTGGTGCAGCACCCCCGCCGCCGTATCGGCCGAGACAAGATCGCGGCCGCCCACGAGCAGGAGGTTGACGCTCCCAGGCAGGTCCAGCGCCTCCGCCAGCACCGCCCGATCGACAAACGCGTTCATGGGAACCGCCTGCTCCGCACGCAGGCTGAAGAGCCCCCCCTCCTCGTCACCGAGCACGCCCTGTACCGTCAGACGTAGAACGGATGCATTATCCGTCGATGCAAGCGCCATGTCGCGATGCATCCGTCCGGGTCGATCCAACCGCAGAATGACGGTCTCCCCCACCCCAACCCCAAGATGCTCCGCCAGCCGCCGGCTCAAGACCACACCCGCCGCCTGGTAGGGCCCGCGCTCCGCGCGGGCCGCAATCGTCCAGAACGTCTCATCCACCCCATAGACATCGACCCGGTTCGCGCGCAGTCCGTGATCGGGCTCCGTCGCGACGGCCCGCACAGCAATGACGCCGGCCGCGTCAGCACCCAGTTCCGCCTTCAATCGGAGCGGCAGGTCGGAGGAGACGAAGTGTTCGCCCGAGCCAATGGCGACGGATGTATCGCCCAAACGCAGGTCGACGCGCCGGAGCAGGCTGCCGCGCACGGCATCCCCCACCATAAGCGCCCCGGTCAGGATGCCCGTGGCCAGCGCCACCCCGGCCACGACCCCCGCATGTGTCCGGCGGTAGTGCAGCAGTCCACGCCCAACGAGCGCGGCGAGGGAGAAGTCCCTGTTATGGACGAAGTCGGCCATGATCAAGTCGGTAGTGGCGGTCCATGCGTTCGGCGACGGCCTCGGAATGGGTCACCACCAGCATGGCCATCTGCGCGTCACGGTTCAGTTCCACCAGCAGGTTGACGAGCTCCGCGGCCGTGTCGCTGTCCAGTGATCCGGTGGGCTCGTCCGCCAGGAGGAGCGACGGCTCATTGACCAGGGCCCGCACCACCGCCACACGTTGACACTCGCCGCCCGAGAGCCGCGCCGGACGCTCGTGACGCCTGTCAGCCAGTCCGACCCTTTCGAGCAGGTGTTCGGCCCGCGTCACCGCGTCGGCGTCACCACCGCCGGGCAGCGTGGGGATCAACACATTTTCAAGGGCCGTACACTGCGGCAACAGGTGATGGAGCTGGAAGACAAACCCAATACGCCGATTGCGAATCCCTGCCAGGCTCCGATCATCCGCCGCGGCAAGATCCTCGCCGTCCAGAAGCACCCGGCCGCTGCTGGGCCGGTCCAGTGTCCCTGCGATGTTGAGCAGCGTACTCTTGCCGCACCCCGACGGCCCGGTTACCGCCACGCAGTCGCCCGCCACCATGCGGAGTGACACGCCCTTCAACACAACCAGATCCGACCCTTCGGCCCGCGGGTAGCGTTTCGTCACCTCATCAAGTTCAATAACACTCATTCGTTATTCCGCGTTTTGATACACCTCGCTCATGCGCGTCGCCATCTGCCTGATCGTGAAGCGATTGTGGGCCGACGTCAACCCCTCTCGCGCCAGCGCATTTCGCTCCGTCTCGTCAGACAGCACCCTCCGCAGCGCGGTCACAAGTGAAGCCGTGTCATCAGGCTCATAGACCAGGCTCCCGCCCGTCAGCTCCGCCACCTCGGGAAAGCCGCCCACGGCCGGCTGCACCACAGGCACCCCGCTGGCCATCGCCTCGAGCTGGAACAGCCCGAACGCCTCGCCCTCGAGTATCGGCACCGAAAGCAGCGTCAATGTCCGCAGAAACTCGGCCCGTCGCTCCGGGTCGAATTCCTCGACGAAGTCCACATCCTGCAGGACTCCCTCGCGCCGAAGTGAGCGTCGTATGGTCCGAATGAAGCGTGAATCCTCCGGCGTGGACCCGCCGGCCAGGCGCAGGCGCAGCGACCGGAAAGCGGGATCACGTTTGAGTTCGCTGAAGGCATCCACCAGTACGCCCAAGCCCAATCCTTCGTTAAGGCGCGACAGGAACCCGATCGTTGGCACCCCGGGTGGTGACGCCGCCGGTGTGAACGTCTCTGTGTCCACGCCCAACGGTATGACGTGAAGCTGACCGTCCTCCAGGCCCAGGAGCGGCTGTACGTGATCCGCATAGTACCGGCTGACCGCGACACAGGTCACCCCCTGCGTGTGCTGTGCCATCAGGGCCCATACGCGCGCCGGGTAGCTCCCCGGCATGGTCGCCACCCAGCTCGCCTCATCCTGTAGCGAGCACACCACCCGCGCGCCAAGCGCGGACCGCATACGCGGCGCCAATCCCAGCAGCAGTGCATTCGAGAGATGCACGACATCGGGCTGAACGTGCTCGCCCAGCCACCGCACCAACCGATCCAGCTCCGCCGCCTGCGATCCCGCCTCGCCGCGCAACATATCGATCGTCAGTTCTTCCAACCCGCTGGCACGTGTCGAGCCGGCCCGGCGCGCCGCCAACGCGATCAATGGCCCGCTATCCAACACCTTCCGCACACCGAACGGCAGCCGCTGAAGAGCCGGCCAACGGTGCTCCAGGTAGAGACGCACCGCCCCGTAGAAGACAGGACTCTCCTTCACCGGGTGGGGTTCATCCGGCATGGCCGGCAGATACATCGAGCCCACGCAGATCTCGTGGCCCTGCTCCACCAGCCCTTTTACCAGCGACAGGTCGCGCACGCAGTTCTCGCAGTAGAACGCACCACCCGTCCCCGGAATCACATAGGCAATCTTCATTCTATTCTTCTCTGCGCCTGCCACGCCGGCGTGCAGCGGAGGCGGGCTCTCTCGCCGCTGCTCCCCTCCCGAATGCATATACCGCGCCGTCCTCAGCGCCGATCACCACGCCACCATTCGCCACGGCCGGGGACCCCACAATGGCCGCACCGATCTCGTACGACCACAGCTCCTTGCCATCGGCAAGTCCCACCGCATACAGCCGCCCATCACGCGAACCAAACAAGACCTTCCCATCACAGATGACCGGTGAACTGTCAACATCCCCGCCGGTCTTGAAGGTCCAGCGCCTTGCGCCATCCCCGGCATTGACAGCATGCACACGACCGTCACGACCACCCGCGATAACGAGCGAACCGGACCCCGCCGGCGATGAGAAAAACGGCGCGCCGTCGCCGCCGTCGTACGTCCATGCCACCTGGTGCGACGTGAGGTCCACCGCGGTCAGATTGCCGTCGTAGTCCCCCACCACGGCATACCCACCGATCGCCGCCGGCGAGGCGGCAACGTAGGAGCCCACTTCGACCGACTTCAGCAGCGAACCGTCGCGTGCGCGCAGTACGTACAGGTTCGCGTCGCACCCGGCAGTCATGACACGGTCGCCGACCACCGCGGGCGCGCCGTTGATGTAGCTCTCCGTCTCGAACTCCCAGGCCGGCTTGCCAGTCAGTGATACGCAGCGCAGCTTGTTGTCGTAGCTGCCGAAAACGATGCGCGGCGGCGTCACAGCATCGATCCGATTCGGCGCGCCGATGATGCGGTCAGCCACCTTCAGCGTCCACCGCTTCGCACCGCTCTTTGCATCCAGCGCGTGGAGCACCCCTTCCAGGTCCCCCACCACGACGAGGTTACTGACGAGCAACGCGGCGCCCTCGATTGAATCGGCCGCTTCGTATACCCAGCGCGGGGTGCCTTTTACCTGGTCCAGGGCATAGAGTTTCCCATCAGTCGACCCCACATACACCACCCCATCGCCAATCACCGGCGTGGCGCGTACGTCATTTCCGGTCTCGACGCGCCACAGCAGCTTAAGCGGAAGCGTCACGTTGCCCTGCGCCACACCCGTCAGTCCTGCATCTCCCCGGAACACCGGCCAGTCCGCAGCATGGGCAGTGACACCAACCAGAAACGCGGCGAGCGCTACCGACACCGTCCTCATTGCTGCGCCTCCTTCCGCACGCACAACGCCCCGGTGGGACACGCCTCCGCGCAGTCGCGTGCGACCTCGCGCAGACCTTCCGCCAGCGATCCCTCGAACGGGACCCCGATGCGCACGTCAAAGCCGCGGCCAATGAAGGTCAGTCCCAGTGGTTCCCGCTCCCGTTCGGTAATCCTGACGCAGATACCGCAGCGAATGCACTTACCCGGCTCATAGAGAATATCCGCATGCTGCGTAATCTGCTCGAACGGCCGCCGGCCGCCGCCGGCGTAGTGCCGCTGATCGGCCTCGTAGGCAATCGCGTAGTCACGCAGGGCGCAGTCGTGCCCCTTGCGACAATCGCAGTGCATGCAGCGCGCGGCCTCCCGGGTCGCTTCATCCGCCGCGTACCCACCGTCAGGGTCGACCGCGACGACGCGAGACGCGGCAGAGACATCGCGCATCATCACCGGATGCTCTTCGGCCATGAGCTTCCCGATCACGGACACGTTGCGCACGAAGGCCTCCACAGAAGGACCGGCCGTTGCCTCAACGTCCAGGCCGGCCACACACCGTACGACGGCACGGATAGAGACAGCCGCACAGCAGTTCTCATTTTGGAGGCACTCGTGCCTTGTCTGATCTGTCATTTCGAGCGAAGTCGAGAGCCTGTGCTGAGCCTGCCGAAGTAAATCTCCAGTGTTTTCGATGATCAGGAGATCCCTCGGCAAGCTCGGGATGACAGAACGGCTTGAAATGCTGCCATAATGAGAATTGCTGACGGCCGCATCAACCTGGTTGCGCCGGCAGACCCGCTCGCAGGGCGCCTTGCAGTCCTGCTCCCCAACACAGGGCGGCTGTGCGTCGTCAACGATGCTGCGCGCCGACCGCCAGTCGGCGCGGCCCACCGCGCGCAGCAACCGCGGAATGTCGAGATGAACGGGACAGGCACACCGGCAGGGCCCCTCGCAGTCACCGACATGTTCGCTGAGCAACAGCTCGAGCGCGCGCTGCCTTGCCTCGTGGACCTGCGCCGTGTCAGTGCGGATGGTCATGCCATCCTGCGCCAGGCTGGAACAGGCCGGGAGAAGCTTCTGCGACGCCGTATCCTCCACCAGGCAGACCATGCACGAGGTGAAGGGCTTCGCGTCCTTGAGATAGCACATCGTCGGCACATCGATCCCAAGCTCGCGCGCCGCATCAAGTACCGTCGCCCCCTCTGCAACGGCGACCGGCCTGCCATCGATGCTCACGTTGATGATGGAACCCGACATTACGACCTCGGATTGTGTGATCGTATGATCACAGCGTTGGACGGACACACCTGCCGACACGTATCACATCGAATACACAACTCGTCATCAATCTCGTGCCGCTCGTGGGGAGCGAACGGGATGGCGTCGACCGGGCAGTGCTGGGCGCAGCGTGTACAGCCGATACAGTCGGTCGTTATGGCATAGCGGATCAGCGCCTTGCATCGCCCGGCCGGACAGGTGCCCGCTATGTGCGCCTCGTACTCGTCGCGAAAATGCTGCAGCGTGGAGAGGACCGGGTTCGGCGCCGTTTGTCCCAGCCCGCACAGGCTGCCCGCCTTGACCCAGCCGCCCAGCTTCTCCAGCTCCTCGACATCGCCCGCGCGCCCCTCGCCGGCACAGAGGCGTTCCAGGATATCCAGCATGCGCCGTGTGCCTACGCGACAGAACGTGCACTTGCCGCACGATTCATCCTGCGAGAAGGCCAGGAAGTAGCGCGCAATGTCCACCATGCAATCGCTGTCGTCCAACACCACGAGTCCGCCCGACCCCATCATCGAGCCCTCGGCGTGGAGCGAGTCGAAATCGATAGGGATATCCGCCAGGCGCGCCGGGATGCACCCGCCCGACGGCCCGCCGATCTGGACCGCCTTGAACGTGTGGCCCTCGCCCACGCCGCCGCCGATCTCCTCGACCACCTCGCGGATGGTCGTCCCCATCGGCACCTCGATCAGCCCGCCACGCACAATCCGGCCCGCCAACGCAAAGGTCTTGGTTCCCGGGCTGCCCGGTGTCCCCAGTTGGCGGAGCGCATCCGGTCCGTGCGCGACGATCCAGGGCACGGTCGCGTAGGTTTCCACATTGTTCACAAGGGTAGGCTGCCCGTGCAGCCCCTGTTCCGAAGGATACGGCGGCCGGATACGCGGCATGCCGCGCTGACCCTCAATCGCCGCCAACAGCGCGGTCTCCTCGCCACACACAAACGCACCCGCCCCCTCCGCCACGCGCAGGGTCAGCCCCTCACCCAACAGCCCGGCGTCCACGCACATCTGAATCGCTTCGCGCACGCGCTTCACCGCGAGCGGATACTCGCAGCGAATGTAGAAGATGCCCTCTCCCGCCCCCACGGCAAAGGCCGCAATAGCCATGCCTTCGATCACGCGGAACGGGAACGACTCCAGGATCATACGATCCATAAACGAACCCGGATCCCCCTCGTCGCCGTTGCAGACCAGGTAGCGCATCCCCTCCGCCGCGGTGGCCGTCTGACGCCACTTCAAGCCGGACAGGAATCCGCCGCCGCCACGGCCGCGCAAGCCACTGGCCGTGATCAGTTCGATGACCTCGTCCGGCGTGTAGCGCGCGTGACACCGCTGCAACGCCTCAAAGCCGCCGCGCGCACGGTAGGCCGTCAGGTCGAGGGGACCCACCTCGCCGGCGCCATCCAACACGATATGATCCTGGCGCTGCCAGTAGGGACTCGCGATGGTCTCGCGAATATCGGCCGCGTAACGAAACGGCGCCTCGTGCTCCTCAAAACTGTCAACGCACCGGTCCAACCAACGCAACGCCCGGGTCGTGACCCGCCGGTGCAGTCCCGCCGGCTGAAAGTGACGCAGCAGCGTGGCCTCCACATCGTCAGCGCGTACCATGCCGTAGCGAAAAGCGTCGCCGCCCTCACCTACCACCTCCAGCAGCGGCGCCTCGAACGACAACCCCGTGCAGCCGACCAGTTGCAGCCGAACATTCAGATGCAGGGCCTGAATCGCCGCGTGAGTGGCCTCCCACACCGCCCCCGCCCCCGCCGCCTCGCAGCTCGTACAGCGACAGAGACGCACCTCGCCGGCCACACCCGCACCACGCAACACCTTGCTCCCATCCGCCTTGGCGCGCTGCGCCTCGGCGGCCAGAAAGTCGCGCAGCAACCCGCCCACCTGTGCCTGCGTCACATGGCCATACGTTGTGCGGTCAATCTGCACCGCCGGCGCCAGCATGCAACACCCCAGGCAGGCCACCTTCTCAACCGTAAAGAGACGGTCGGCATCGGTGTCATCATCTCCCTCAATCGCAAGGTGCCGGCGGAAAGCGTCGTATACGGCCCCGGCCCCCTTCACATGACAGGCCGTCCCGATGCAGACCTTCACGCGGTGCGCTCCCGCCGGCTGCAGACGGAAATGGGAATAGAAGGTCGCCACCCCGTAGAGTTGCGCCGGCGTGCAGTCAGTACGCTCACATACCCGATCCAGCGCCTCCTGCGGCAGATAGTGAAAACAGTCCTGGATGCTCGTCAGGATCGTGATCGCTTCGGATCGCGCCGTGCCACACCCGTCGATGATCGCATCCACCTGGCTGATGTCGATCTCACTCACGTGCGGCTCCTATGCAGACCAAATGCTTGGCGCCACGAATATAGATGCGATCCCCCACGAACGCGGACGTGGAGGTCGCACGCTCGCCCAGCGGATTGGAGGCCAGCAATTCAAACGTGGTCCCCGCCTTGATCACGTGCATCACGCCTTCCATGTCCACCAGGTAGATACGCCCCGCGGCCAACACCGGCGATGCATAGAAGCCCTCATCAAACTCGTGCGACCAGTGCTGCGAACCCGTGGCCGCATCGAAGCACGTCAGCAGGCCATAGGAGGTCGGGACAAAGAGACAGCCCGCCCCGGCCACCGGGCTGGCGACATCAGGCAGGTCCTCATCATACTCCCACAGTCGTTCGGGGCCGTCCGTCACACGCAGCGCCACCAGCACGGCATACTCATTCGCGATGAAGATGATGTCGTCGGTAGTGGCGGCCGATACCGCGACCTCGCCCGACATACACTCGTCGCTCCAGCGTAGCGCTCCGCTGCGCGGATCATAGCCGGCGATGCTGGGATTGCCATTCAGGATCAACTCGGGGCCACGCGCGGTTTGCATCAGCACGGGTGAGGACCAGCAGGGCCCCTCCACGTCGCGCTCAACCTGCCACGCCGTAGTGCCGTCAGCCACGTTCAGCGCCTCGAGCCGTCCGCCACGGTTATCGTCGAGCTGGATCAGGAGGAGATCCTCGAAAACGATCAGCGAGGAGGCATGGCCGTAGGGGTTGTCCGGCTGACCCAGGAAGCGCGCCCAGAGCCGTTCGCCGGCATGGTCGAGCGCCACGACATCACCCGTGGCAAAGAGCGCAAAGACACGCCCGCCCGCCCCGGCCATCGTCGGGGCCGCATAACCCGTGTCATCCGTCACATCCGGCAGCTTGTCACTGCTGCCCGCTATGCCGGTGACCGGATGGCGCCACTGCAGCGAACCGTCGTCGGCGTCAAAGCAGTACACTTCGCGCAGCGTCGCATCGCCACCGGAGAGAAAGACCCGGTTACCGCAGACGATCGGTGAGCTGAATCCCACACGCGGCACCTCCGTGCGCCAGAGAATGTTGCTCCCTGTCGTTCCGTCCCAGCCCAAAGGTGGATCTACATCCACGGCAACACCCAGTCCTCCCGGTCCACGGAAGTTGGGCCAGAGACAGGGCGTACTCGGGGCTGAGTCCGGCCCGCCCGGAGGTCGGGCCCCACCTGACGTCCCACTCATTTCTGTGCCGGGTAGGGCCCGACCTCCGGGCGGGCCGTTTCTGAGCAGAGGGATCAACAACGCCAGCAACACGATCACGCCCAACACACCCAACAGCGCCCGGCGCGATGCGTGCGTGGTATCTGCCGCGGCCGCATCGTCGGCTTTCGCCGGGGCGTGCACGCCAACACGTGACTCACGCAGCACGTGTGCGGCGCCCAGCACTACCGCCAGACCCGCCAGCAGCATGCCGCTACCCACGCGCAAGGCGTTACCCCCCGCGAAATGGGCCCGCCGCGCCAGCAAGTCAAGTGCCTGCACCTGCGCCTGCAGCCCTTCATGCTCCGGCTGTTGCCGCACCAGCTCGCGCAGCGCCTGCAGCTCAGGCGTATCCAGCGGCGGGGCGTTGCGCATCTGCACCACACTCGCCAGCATCAGCACCAGCAGCGTCGCACAGAACACCCCCGCCACGCCCAGCACCACCCATGCTGCCGTTTCTCTCCACGAAGCTGTTCGGTCCGCGCTCATGATCTTCCCTCTCGCGTGCCAACGGCACGCATCATGTTACACAGCAGACGACGAGTCCCTTCCGTGTCTTCCGTGTCTTCCGTGGTTGATCCTTGCTTCCTACGTTGCTGTTCCCGCGGACAGTATGCAAAACAACGCCCACAGGCCAGGCAGTGCTGCCGGTCAGGTTCATAGTCCACCCGCCGTCGTCCAATCGCCAATCCGGCCAGCTGCAACCCCACCGCCAGTCCGATAAAACCACCAAAACCCAGACCGGCCCGATGCAGTCGCAGCTCTACCGCATCGGCCTCCGCACGCGCCTCCGCTTCGCTCATGCCAGCGGCGCGAAAGGCCTCGCTACGCGAACCGGACTCAGCTTTCACGCCCAGCGCCTCAGCATCCAACTCCGCCACCAGCTCCACGCGCGGATCCACCGCCGCCAGCTCGCGCATCAACCGCGCCCCGGTCCACCCGCCGGCCAGAACCAAGGCCGGGAGCAGGACCAGGTAGAGCCCCATGCGTCGCACGCGCGACCAGCGCGCTTCGCTCTCCCGCTCCGGTGACGGCACGCGAATGGCGTCGAACGGACACGCCGTCTCACACAGCCGACACTGCACGCAGTCGTTGGGCGTCACCGTGACCCGCTTCCACGAGCAGGCCGAGGCCCAGCCGAGCAACACGCCGTAGGGACAGAGAAAACGACAGTAGGGCCGCGCCACAACCGTCCCGAGCAAGAGCAAGCCCCCACCAAAGATCAACATGGGCAGCGTGGCACTGAGCCGGAAAAGCCCGACGAACGGATCGTAGCGGCAGACCAGGTACCCCGCCCCGGCATAGGCCAGCAGCAGCGCCACCCCGAGATAGAGTGTCGGGATCACCCCCAGGGCATGCCGCAGCCACGCGGGCAACCGCACAGGCTTTACGATCACGATGTCCTGGATCGCGCCCAGCGGACAAATCCCCGCGCAGAAGGTCCGACCAAAGAAGAGCGCCGTCAGCAGTGGCAGAAGGAAAAACAGCAGCACCACCAGCGGCACACCGTAACCGCTGTCGCCCAGCGCCTGCGCCACGTTCTGGATCGACCCCACCGGACAGACACACCCCTCGCGCCAGAACCCGAAATAGGCCAGGCACCCCAGCATCAACGCCACGATCCCGCCCCGGCGCCGATGCTTGAGGACCAGCCACGTGCCCAGCCCCAGCGCCAGCGCCAACAGCACCACGTCAAAACACTCCCACCCCGCTGCGCGCGCCGCCACCGTCTGCGTCTCAGGCAAGACGTAGCCGCTCTCAAAATCAGGTTTTGGAAATCGAATCACACTCTTCCTTCAGTACTGTCCCGGCCCGCCCGGAGGTCGGGCCCTACCTGGCACACGGCTCGTCCGAATGTAAGGTAGGGACCGCGCTCCGCGCGGTCCGTTTCTCCCAATCCGTGACCATCCGTGTCACTTGTCCTCCGAAGCCTTGGCGAAGGAGGATCCGTGGTTAATTCCCCTCTTCCTCCCCTTGCCCCTTCAACAGATACGCCTCGCTCACCGGCACACGCTCAAACGCATTGGCCGGACAGCGACGGGCAATCGAGCATTCGTTGCAATTCTTGCAGAGCTCATGATCCACCTGCAGGTAGAGCGAGCCGTTGCCGAACATGCTGCAGCCGTGCACACACTTGGAGCAACCGATGCAGAGATCCTTCTCGATCGTGTAGGCGTAATAGGGATCCTCCACGAAACGGCGCTGGATCGCGCCGGTCGGGCAGAGCTGGTTCTCGGCCGCCGAGCTCAACACCCTCGCGCCCGGTTCGAAGTAGCCGAAACAGAGCTTGCAGTGTCCGCACAAGGCGTGCGTATGGAAACAGCGCACCGCCGACTGCGCCAATACGCAGTCCGTCGCGCACTGACCGCAGTTGGTGCATTTGGCCGGATCAAGTTGCCATACCGTGGGCGGCGTCACAAGGTCGCAGCCATCCTGGTCCGGGCACCCCTTGCACGCGGGGCCGGCCTCAATACACCCTCCACGCAGACGGCCGGTCAGCATCCCGGCCAGGCTGGCCAGGCATCCCAGCACACCGACCCGCCCCACCAGGCGCAACACCTCGCGCCGGGAGGTCTGTTTTTCATTCACATCCATATACCCTCCCCAATCCTAATCGCACTCATCTCCCTCGCAGTTCCTGCCGGAGGCGGCTCCGCCGGATTGGCGATTGGTGGAGTGCGATTAAGATTGGCGATTTCAGTCACTCACAAACTCACAGACTTTTCAAACACCCTCACACTCCGGTCCGCTGCATCCAACACCAGGATCCGCCCCGCTGCATCCACCGCGACATCCAGCAGACCGGCATCCTGGCCCAGCTGTTCCGATCCGGCCACGAGCGCCGCGAACGTGCCGTCGGCCGCATAAACCTTCACACGCGGCAACCCCTTCTCCGTCGTGACAAAGCGTCCATCCGGCATCACCACAATATGCGTCGGGTTGCAGCAGCCGCTGAAGCCATCCAGCTCCATGGAGGAACGCCCCCACATCGTGCCGCGCTTGCCTTCCGGGGAGTACTGCTCCACCCGGCGGCGCCCCGAGTTGATCACCCAGAGCCCGTCGCCATCGGCCGCCACGTCAAAGGTAGGACTCGGAAACACGAATCCGTCCGTTTTAGATGCGGACCGGATGCGCCCACGCATCTTGCCCTCCGCATCGAATCGCCACACGACACGCTGGCCGTAGTCACTTGCAAAAATATCACCATCCAGAATCGCCAGCCCGGTCAGATAGGCCTGCTCCCCGAGCGACTCCCACTCGGCTTGCTTCTCGCCGTCCAGCCCATATACAACAATCCGATCGAGCAAGCCCACGTAGACAACATCCGCCACCGCCACGCAACGCGGCTCATCGGACAGCTCAATGCGACGCAGCTCCTCGCCGGCATCATCCAGCACCAGCGCCACGCGATCCCCAACCACCACAACCCGTCCGTCACCCTTCACCGCCACCGCCCGTGGCTCACGCAGCGCCAACGGCCAGCGTGCGCTCTCCTTATAGGGAAGAGGCACCTGCTTCTCGGCCTCCAGGTATTCATCCACATCATACCGGTAGGTCCGTGGCACACGCGGACCACCCCGCCGCCACGAGAGTAGAATCACCACCCCCACCGCCACCAGCGCCAGAACAATCCAAATTCCCCGCGTCTTCATTGCGTCCTCACCTTACTCCCCACTCCCGTTGCGCAAAGCGCACCCCATCCTGTTGATCCCGTTGATCCTGTCCTGTAGTCCATTTCGGTTGACGATTACGATGGACCCTCCGTCGCGCTTCGCGCTATGGAGGGCAGGCTGATTGGGACAGATTCTTCCCTCTCACGCCCGAAGGGCGGATCGTAATCCGTAATCGTCGCCCGTAATCGTCAACCGATCCCTGTCTTCATTTCGTTTTCATACTCTTCACAAAACTTCTGACAGTACCCTCCTGATCCCATCCGTGTTCATCCGTGCCACTTGTCCTCCGAAGCCTTGGCGAAGGAGGATCCGTGCTCAATCCCCTTCCGTGCTTTCCGTGGATTCCGTGGTGGTCAATCCCTCCCCGCCCGCAAATCCAAACAGACCATCTCCTCCGCATCGCGGCACACCAACAGCCCATCCACAAACGCCATCGGCGCCCACGCCTCACGGCCATGCAACACGCGCGCCGAGGCCAGCTCACGATAGGCCGCGCCACCGGCCGCCGCCATCGTCAGCGTACCGTCATCGCGCATCACCAGCAGGCGGTCATTCACAATCATGAACGGACCCAGCCCAAACCGAGTGGTCTTGCCACTGCTCCACACATGAGTCCCGTCGGGCCGCATGCAGACCAGTTGGCGATTGAGCGCGCCGCCGTCGTTCGGCATCACCGTCATCAAGTTGCCATTGTAGAGCAACGGCGTCTGCTGTTCACAGGCAAAATGCTTACGTTCCCAGGTGTGCAGCACCTCAGCCGACCAGCCCGCCGCCGTCTTCTCAAGCTGAAACATGCGGCTCCCCGCACCGTATCCAGCCGTGACCAACAGCTTGCCATCCGGCATCACGACGGCCGAGGGCGCCACCACGGCGAAATCCCAGTCGGTGGTCTTCCAAAGCACCGCTCCGCGATCGGCCGGCTCAGCCGACACCCCCACCACACCACCAATCGCGCAATAGACATACTGCCGCTTGCCATGCACCGAGGCCGGAATGATCGAGGCGTGCGACATCGACCAGCCATCCGGGTTGGGGATCTGCCACGCCACCTCCCCGCTCGCGCAGTCGACCCCCATCATGAGCACATCCTCCCCCCCGGGAGCCAGCACCGCCACGCCCTGATCAATCAAAGGACACTGGGAGGCGTACCAGAGCGGCACCTCGCTGCCGTAATCGCGCACCAGGTCGATACCCCACCGAAAATCACCCGTCACCGCATCCACGCAGAGCACATGACACTTTGGCCCCAGGCTGACGACATGCTCATCCGTTACGGCCGGGACGGTACGTGACATACCGTGGTTGCGCTTCACTCGCACGTCATAGCTGCGCCGCCAGATCTCGCGGCCATCCGTGATCGAAAAACAGCGCAGGGCATCCGCCTGCACCGCCGCGTCGTAGTCGAGCACGTACACCCGCCCGTTGCGCACCGCCGGCCCCGCATAGCCGTCGCCCAGTGCGACCGACCACAAGCGCGGCGGCCCATCGCTCGGCCACGCCGCGGCCAGCTTAACGCCACTGCGCGCCATGTTGTCCGATGCCGCCCCGCGGAAGCGCGGCCACGCGTCCCCCGTCGTCCCCGCCTGCCCGTCAAACGTCTCGAATGTGCCCTGCAGATCAACGGTGTCGGCGACGCCTTGCGCTGCCGGGTCCGGCCCCACCTCCGCCACGCGCAGCTCCAGGCGCTGCGATGGCGCCACCGCAAACCAGAGCCATAGCCCTGCCACCGCAGCCGCCACAGCCACCGCGCCAATGCCGGCCACTTTTACTCTGTCATGTGTAGTCAAGGCGTGCTTTATCCCTTGCGGTCATACCCCGCTACCTGTAAGTTTCCGACTTTTTAGCACAGCCGGGCCCAAACAGGAACAGCAGAAGGTTAGCAACATGAAGCCGACTACAGCAAGTACCCTCGCCTTATTCATCCTCGCCTCCGCATCCCTTACTGCCGCCGAGGTGGTCGTTACAGCCTCACGTCTGCCCGAGGCATCGACCGCTGTACCGGCCTCGGTTTCGGTGATTGGTCCGGCTGAGCTGCGCAACACACCGGCACAGCACGTCGATGACGCCATCCGCACCACCCCGGGCGTCTATGTTCTGCGCAGCGCGGGCATGGGCTACGGGCTGCCGGTCCAGATCAACCTGCGCGGCGTCCCCGGTCAGCATGCCGTGTTGTTGCTGGCGGATGGTCTGCCAATGAGCGACGCCGTGGCCGGGTTCGAAGCAGTCAACGAAGTAGCCCTCGAGAGCGTCCAGCGGATCGAGGTCGTGCGCGGTCCCTTCTCCGCACTCTACGGCGCCGACGCTTTTGCCGGGGTGATCAACGTGATCTCACTCGATCCCGAGCAACGTCCCACCGTCGCCGCACGGGCGCGCGCCGGTAACGAAGGCTTCACTGAATTCTCGCTGCAAGGCAGCGGCGGCGACCGCGCCGCCGGCTTCACGATCGATTTCAGCACGCGCAGCATCGATAACGCCCTCGCGCAGGACACCATCATCGACCGCCAGTGGGATCCCACCTCGGGCAGCACCTTCGAGCGCGAGCTGCCGGCCGACAACTACGACTACCGCGACACGCGTCTGCACGGCAAGCTGACCGCTGATCTCGGGGAGGACGCACACATCGACGTCATCGGCCGCTACTCGGACAGTGAACAGGGCTACGGCATGGCCGACTACCGGCCGCTCTTCCCCGCACCGGTCGAAACCGACATGGAGAACGAAAGCGCTATGCTGGGAGTTCTCTTCACCTCCTCCCTCACGCCGCGTCTCTCGCTCAAGAGCCGCGCCTACTACCGCGATCAGCAGCGCCGCCTGCGCGGCCTCGATGTGGCCGGTCTCAGCGGCGGCTATCCCGTCTTCGCGCGCAGCCAATCGCATACCGACGGACGCGACTGGTTTGGCGACGTCGCACTGGATGCCATGCTGGGCACCAAACACACGCTCACCGTGGGTAGCGACTTCACGCGCAACGATGGCGACTTCTCCCCGCTCTATGACGCCGCCACCGGCGAGCCCTTCGCCATCTCGATGGGCCGCCGCGTCCACAGCTCGAGCGTCGGACTCTACGCCCAGGACCGCGCCGCCCTCAGCGACCGCCTGCAGCTGCTCAGCGGCATCCGCGTCGACGAACACTCCGTCTTCGGCAGCGCCGTCTCGCCCAAGGCCGGACTGCTCTTCAAGGCGACCGACCGCACCCGCCTGCGCACTTCCGTCGGCCGCGCCTACCGCGCCCCCACCCTGACCGAGCTCTATCAGCCCGACATCAACTTCGGCAGCGTCACCTTCCAGTCCAACCCCGACCTCGAACCCGAATACATCCTCTCCGCTGACCTCGGGCTCGATCACGACCTCCCGTGCGGCCTCGCCCTGCATGCCGACCTGTTCTACAACGACATGAGCGATCTCATCACCAAGCAGATCGACGGCAGCGTCCTGCGCTATGCCAACACCGACGACGCCGAGTCCTACGGCCTTGAGACCGGCCTCGCGCTCACCCTCGCCACCGGCTGCGTCGTCAACGTCACCTACACCGAGCAGCGCGGCGAGGTGGGCGACAGCGGCGCCGATCTCGAGCACATCCCCGAGCGTCTCTTCACCGTCGGCCTCCGTCTCTCGCACGCCCTCGGCCGCGCCTGGCGCGGCGATGTCTCCGTCACCGAGCACTACGTCGGCGACCGCAGCTTCATCGATCTCGCCAGCGGCCAGCGCCAGGAGCTGGATGCCTACTGGCGCACCGATGCCAGCCTGCGTCTCACCTTCAACGACACCCTCTGGCTCGGTGCCACCATCGAAAATGCCACCGACACCACCTACCAGGAGTGGCCCCTCATCAACCCCGCCCCCGGCCGCCTCTACGCCCTCGAAGTCGGCGGACAGTGGTAAGCGCCGCGGTGGTGGTAAGAATTGGATGAAGCAATGAAGAGGGAGATCGCGCGGAATTGAACTCGACCGATCCTTGCCCAGTCTCTCCATCCTTGCTATGATTCCCTCCGTCAGGGAGCGTAACAGCGTGAGCCCTGCCCCCTGCGGGCGTGGTGCCCGTGCAATAAGGTAAGGAAGTAGTGATGAAGAGATTCATAGCCGTTCTGTTGGTGCTGGGTGCCGCGTCGCTGTTTGTCAGCGGCTGCTTTGTCAAGGAAGAGACCAAGGAAGACGCCGCAGTGGAGAAGGTCAAGGAAGAGACCAAGGAAGACGCCGCGGTGAAGAAGGTCAAGGAACATCCGGCGGCAGAGCATCCGAAAGCGGCGAAGCCGAAAGACCATCCGGCGCACTAAGACCTCGGATTCTCACAATGACATTATCGGACACCGGGCATGCAACCGTCCTCGTGACGGTTGCATGCATCTCTGCTCTTCTCATCGGTTGCTCAGCTCGGCCTGATGAGGCCGGCAGCGCCGAGGAACCGACACCGCATGTGCTCACCGCCGATATCGAGGCGGGCATTCGAGGACACATCGACGCCAGGACACGTGAGGGCGGCGGGTATTTCCCGCTCAGGATCAAGGGCTCCGATCATCAGCTCAAGCTGGTGAAGATTCACACAGAGTACCTCGCCTCGCTGAGTACGGGGGAGCATTTTGCCTGCGTCGACCTGGTTGATTCCAAAGGCGATGTCTACGATGTGGACTTCTTTATGCAGGGCGATCCGGGCGGCATGGTGGTAACCGAGACCATCCCGCACAAGGTCAACGGCAAGCCGTTCTATTTCTGGCAACAGAACGAAGATAAGACCTGGGGGCGCGTACCCGTCGACGAAGCTTCACAGAAGCTGATGGGCGTTGTGGTCCCCAGGGACGAGTTTGAATTCCGCTACCGCGTCTTTCTGCCTGAGATCTCCGGTCAGGCCAAACTGTGGATTCCCCTGCCCACGAGTGACGCCTTCCAGGATGTCGCGCTCAAGTCCATCGACGCACCGGGCAAACACCGTGTTCTGGATGAGGAGAAACACGGCAACAAGATCCTCTACTGGGAACTGGGACCCAAAGATGGCGACCGTCCGCTCGACATTCGCTATGACGTGGCGCGACTCGAGAAGGCGGCCTACGCAGACAACAGCGACGACTCTTTGCGCTACCTGGCCCCGGAACGCCTGGTACCTCAGAATGACCATTTCAGAGAAGTCGCCCTCAAGACGGTCGCCGGCAAGGAGACCGACCTGCAGCGTGCCCGCGCGCTGTATGACCTTGTGATCGACGAGCTCAAGTACGCCAAGGCCGGTGAAGGCTGGGGACAGGGCGACGCGGTCTTCGCATGCGATGCCCGGCACGGCAATTGCACCGACTACCACGCCTACTTCATCGCACTCGCGCGCGCGGTGGACATTCCCGCCCGTTTCGCCATCGGCGCCGCGATCCCCTCCAGTCGCGATGACGGCGGCGTGGACGGCTATCACTGCTGGGTCGAGTTCTATGCCGAGGGCAAGTGGTGGCCGGTGGATATCAGCGAGGCCGACAAGTACTCCGCCCTGGCGACCTACTACTTCGGCCATCACCCCGCCAATCGCCTTGAGTTCAGCCGCGGCAGGGATCTGGAGGTGAAACCCGGCCCATCGACCGGTCCGATCAATTTCCTGGCCTACCCGATCCTCGAGGTAGAGGGGAAACAGGTAAAAGCGCGCATCGAATTCTCGTTCACGCGTTCGGGGTGATAGACGGGTGTCCTGTCACGCAAGCAAGCTCTCACAGATGCGTACGTTCCTGTCATTCCGAGCGAAGCGAGAGCCTGTGCTGAGCTTGCCGAAGTAAATCTCATATCCATCTTGTGGCAGAGATCCCTCGACTGCGCTCGGGATGACACACCAGCTATGCAGTCGCAATTCTGAGACAGGACACTACGCCCGACCGAGAAATTCGCCCGAGCGGGAGTCGACGCGGATGGTTTCGCCGGAGGAGAGGTATTCCGGGACCTGCACGACCAGGCCGGTCGACAGAGTAGCAGGTTTGGTGCGGGCTGTTGCGGAGGCGCCACGGATCGAGGGGTCGCATTCGGTGACTTCCAGTTCGGCAACCGGGGGCAGCTTCAGTCCGAGCGACTTGCCATCACTCACGAGCACCTGGATGCCTTCCATATCCTCGGTGATGTAGGGCAATTCAGCGCTGATGTCCTCGGCGTTGAAGGCAATCTCACTGTAGTCTTCCAGGTCCATAAACGTGTGGATATCGCCCGTGGCATAGGAGTACTGCACAGCGCGTTTTTCAAAATGACAGTCGTCAAACATCGCGTCGCCCTTGCAGGAGCGGTCGAGCTTGAGCTTCGTGCTGAGATTGCGCAGCCGGAAGTGATACAGGCTGGTTGCACCACGCGCGGACGGCGTAGAGACCTTCAGCGTTTCAACAACATGCGGCGCTCCATCGATGGCCACGATGGCGCCACGTTTCATATCACAAGCTTTGGGCATAACTTTCTCCAAGTAGTCATCTTTTGACAGGATCAACAGGATTTACAGGATAACCGCGCTTCGCGCGGAGATCTGCCTCCCGGCGGCCGTGGGCCGCCGCCCATCCAGTTCATCCTGTTGATCCTGTCAGAATTCCCCCCTACACCAGGTTGTACCGCCCCGGGGCGATGATGTGGTTCGGGTCGAGGACCTGCTTGAGGTCGCGGACCGTTTGCCAGAAAGGATCGTCCTCATTCACCACGTGGTGCATGGAGTCGATGCCGACACGGTACGGGGGATAGCCCTGCTCCATGTAGCGTCCTTCCATCTCCTGGATGCAGGCGCGCGCGGCTTCCACGCGCGCGGCATCGCGTTTATCGAAAGCCAGGCTGACCACGCCTTCCATGGCTTTGTCGGTCATCAGGTTGACCGTGATGGCGGCCTCGAAACCGTGGCGTGTGAATGTGTCGCGGATGTCCTTCACCATGTCGCAGACCTCCCGGCCGGAGGCCGGGAGAATCGGCAGACAGAACATGAGACCACTGTTACTCTGCGCCGGGTCAAGCGAGTCGAGATGCTCGAAATCCTCGGTCGGCCAGTAGATGGTGTTGATGCATGTATCGCTGGTCTGCCCCTGCGTAAGGCCATACGTGGGCTCGATGGCCTGCAGCATCATCTTCTGCTTGCGCACGAACGGGATGAACGACAGCAGGTTGGCCACGGTCTTGGCTGTGCGTATGAATGCATCGTCCAGAAAGGTTGTCCTGGCAATGCCGCGAAACGTCCGGCGGATTTCCCTGCGAGCATACCTGAGCTGTTCGCGCGTGCCTAGAATCCCCACTCCGGCGCTCCATGGTCCGAAGCCCGATTCTTCGAGCATCGTGGCGGCTTGCTGTCTCAGTTCAGGGCCAGGTGTCCCGCCTTCGCGGATCATGATCTGGTAGCGCATCGGGGCCAACAGGATATAGGACCGCTCGCGGTTACCGACATGTGCGATGGTGTGGAAGATCCCGTTCTTACGCAGGGCAATCATGCCCTCGATCACCGGGCCAAGTTTCTCTTCCGAGTCGATCCGCACTACGGCGGTCATACAGCACTCGGGCTCCGGCATGAGATCGATACAGGCGGACACCACGATACCGAAGTTGCCCTGGGGAAAAAGACCGTCCAGCGAGGGACCAATGCCGTGCGGATAGAGGTTGGAGGTTTTTGCGCCCTCAAAATGACCGAACCCGGTCTGTACGGTCTTCCCGTTACCCAGCACCACGCTCATGTTCGAGATGCCATCGGCCCGCGAATCGAAATAGCCCACGCCACGGTCCATGGCATTGCCGATCAGGCTCGTGGTGGAGGTCGAGCCCGTCACGTTGAGCATCAGTTTCAAGCCGTTCTGCCTGATGTGGTCGATAAGCTGGCCCTGTGTAACGCCCGGCTCCACGACGGCGTAGTGGTGCTCTTCGTTAATCTCGATGATCCGATTCATCCGCGAGAGGTCAACGATCGCGGCTCCGCCCCGTACCGGTAGACGCGATCCCATCCCCCACTGGGCACCACAACTGACGGGATAGAGAGGAGTCTTGAACTGGTTGGCAATGCGCACGACTTCACGCACGCCATCCGCGCTATCGGGCCGCAGCACGCACGGCACATCGCGTTCGGTCGCGCACAATGAGCCCGTGTAGGCCTCCAGGCCCTCCGCGTCCGCAATGACCGCTTCGGTTCCCAGCACTTCACGCCATGCCGCAATCGCACCATTCATCTCGCATTCTCCCTGCTTCGCAGTTGACCCGCAATATCCCCCGTGAGAGGCAAAGGCGTCAAGTGATAAGGACCTCTGGACTAACCCAGTTTTCGCCCATCCGCTGTAGTAGGAGATCCCTCGGCAAGCTCGGGATGACAGCCTCACAAACATCGAGCTCCCTACGGAACTGTCATGTCGAGCTTGTCGAGACATCTCCTCGATATCACCTTTTCGATTTGGGCAACAGGCCGGGCAGAACTCTCATCCTGAAACCCGAAACCTGAAACCGGCGCTTGGTCCGACATCGCAAAACGCTACGCAACTCAGCCTTGTGTCACGACTTCGCGCGAGCTACAATTCCCTTATGCGAAGGGCAACACTGGTTCTGGCGTTAGCCCTGGGCGTCTGCGGCAATGGCTGCTCGGAGGCGCCAAGGCGGGAGACGGCGAGCATCGAGCTGAGTGCGGAGCGTGCGGCTATGCTGAACACCCTGAAGCGATACGGGTTGCACGACGAACGCATTCTTGCCGCCATGGCCGCCGTACGGCGTGACCGGTTCATCCCCGAAGCCTTCCGCCGCGGCAACGAGTACGGCGACCATCCCCTCCCTATCGGGTATGGCCAGACCATCTCCCAACCCTTCATCGTGGCCTACATGACCTGGAAGATGGCTCTCAAGCCGGGAGAGAAAGTTCTCGAAATCGGGACAGGCTCAGGCTACCAGGCCGCGATCCTCGCCGAATTGGGGGTGGAGGTCTACTCGATCGAGATCGTGCCGGAGCTGGCCGAACATGCGCGCACGGCGCTGAAAGCCGAGGGCTACGGCTCTGTTCGGGTGCTGACCGGCGACGGCTACAAAGGCTGGCCGGAGCATGCCCCCTTTGACGCCATCATCATCACGTGCGCACCCGCCGAGGTACCGCAGGCCCTGGTGGAGCAACTGCGGGATGACGGACGCATGATCGTGCCGGTAGGACGCGGCAGGCAGCGCCTCGTTATCTTGCGAAGGAAGGAAACGCGCGTTGTACAGGAAGACGATATTCCAGTACGCTTCGTTCCCATGGTGAAGGGCGCAGAGTAAGAACCACCCCATGAGCGACGCACACAACGCAATCCTGGAACCGCTGATCAATGAGACCGATCTGCATGCGGGCATCAGTCAACTGGTGGATCGCATCGCCGACGACTTCGATGGCGATGAGCTGTATGTTATCGGACTCCTGCGCGGGAGCTTCATGTTCACAGCCGACCTCGTGCGCCTGCTCTACCGTCGCGATGTACGACTCGTGATCGACTTCATGACGGTGGCCTCGTATGGCAGCGGCACCGAATCATCCGGCGAGGTCAACATGATGCGCGATGTCCACCTTGACCTGACAGACAAGCCGGTATTGCTGGTGGACGACATCCTCGACACCGGGCGCACACTCAGCTTTGCCTCGCAGCACCTGTCCGAGTTCAAGCTGGCCTCGCTCAAGACGTGCGTCTTCCTGGACAAACCGAGCCGACGGGTTGTGCCTTTTGAGGCCGACTACGTGGGGTTCACGGTACCTGATCTCTTCGTGGTCGGGTACGGCCTGGACTTCGACGGGCGCTACCGGGAGTTGCCACACCTCTCCGTTATCCAAACACCCCGGTCGACAGGTAGCGATCACCCCGATCACACACCACCGTGACAGTGAGTCCGTTCTCCACCTTTGGGGCTCGAACAGGCTATTGACTGAGGCGGGCAGCCAGCCGGACGGCCTCAAACATCGAGCCAGGGCGCGCCTTCCCCTGCCACGCCAGGTCCAGCGCAGTGCCGTGATCGACCGATGTCCTGACGATAGGCAGTCCCAGCGTCACGTTGACCGCGCGATCGAACGCCAGCATCTTGAGCGGGATCAGTCCCTGGTCGTGATACATACAGATGGTTGCATCCGTCGCTTGCAGGCGCTCGGGCAGAAAGGCCGTATCCGGTGGCAGCGGGCCTTCAATGTGCAGGCCGTCGGCCCTGGCCGCCTCAATGGCCGGCAGGATGATGTTGGCCTCTTCGTTCCGCCCGAACAGTCCGCCCTCACCCGCATGCGGGTTCAGACCACAGACCACCAGGTGTGGCTCGTGGCCGCGTAGCCGTCGCATGGCGTCGGCCGTCAGGTCGATCGTCTCGCGCACCCGACCGGTGTCCAGGGCAGCGGGCACATCGCAGAGGCCAAGGTGTGTCGTCACCAGGCTCACCGTGATCTGCTCGGACGTCAGCATCATACAGATCCGTTCGGCCCCGGTGCGCTCGGACAGGATCTCCGTGTGTCCCGGATGAGAAATGCCTGCCGCCTGCAGAGCCTCCTTGTGGATGGGCGCCGTGCAGATACCATCCACCGCCCCGTTCAGGGCGGCATCGATCGCCGCCGTGATGCAGTGGTAGGCGGCCAGACCGGTTGATGCATCAACAGAGCCGGGAGTCACGGCGTCACCCGGCAGGCCGGGCAGGTCGAGTATGGCGGGTCCTGCTGCCGTCGTCACCTGAGTCACATCGGTCAGGACCAAAGCCGGCAGCGGAAGCCCACACGCTTGCGATACACGTTGCAGCAGGGCGAAGTTGCCGAAGACAACCGGAGCCGCCACATCCTGGAGCGACGCCTCCGCAAGAGCGCGCAGACACAGCTCCGGCCCCACCCCGGCGGGATCCCCCATTGTGATGGCGATTCGTGGCTTCATCGGTTTCTGCGCAACTTTCTGCACACCAGAAGCGTTATTGAGTAGATTTCACCACACACGTTGTGTATGGTCTCCACTCCTTCGGACGCGCCCATAGCTCAATTGGATAGAGCGCCAGCCTCCGGAGCTGGAGGTTGCAGGTTCGAGCCCTGCTGGGCGCACCACCCTCTTCACCCGGAACACTATCCGTTCTTCGCCTCGAAGTCCTTCATAAACGACACGAGGGCGTCAATACCTTCGGGTGGGAAGGCGTTGTAGATACTGGCGCGAATGCCGCCCACGGAGCGATGTCCCTTGAGGCCCTTGAAGCCCCGGGCGTCCGCCTGCTTGACAAACTCGGGCTCGAGATCTTCATTCGCGAGCCGCCATGTGACATTCATATCTGAACGACACTCTGCAACGGCGGTACCGCGGTAGAAGTCGCTGCCATCGATCGCGGCGTAGAGTGCGGCCGCCTTGTCGACATTCTGTTTGTAGATGTTCTCGAGGCCCTGCGCCTTCAGCCAGCGCGTTACGAGCATCAGGATATAGATCGAAAGGCAGGGAGGGGTGTTGAACATCGAGCCGGCCTTGATGTGCGTGGCGTACTTGAACATCGTGGGTGTGCTCTCCGGGACACGTTCCGCCAGGTCCTTACGGATGATGACCAGCGCAGCACCGGAAGGTCCAAGGTTCTTCTGCAGGCCTGCATAGATCAGCCCGAACTGGTTTACGTCAACCGGACGCGACAGAATGTCGGAGGACATATCAGCCACCAGCGGCGCCCCGCCTGTTGGAAACGTCTTCCACTGTGCGCCGGAGATCGTTTCGTTGGAGGTCACGTGCAGATAGGCGGCCCCATCAGTCAGCTGAAGCTCCTCGATGCTGGGTACGCGGGTGGGGATCTCACTTCCGCAGTCGGCGGCGATGTTTACGTTGCCGAGCAGCTTGGCTTCTTTGATGGCCTTGGCGGCCCAGGCACCGGAATTCGTGTAATCGGCGGTCTGGCCTTCACCGAGGAGGTTAATCGGGATATAGGCGAACTGGGTGCTCGCGCCGCCCTGCAGGAAGAGCACGGCATAGTCATCCGAAACGCCCATCAGCTCGCGGATGTTGGCTTCGGCTTCTGCATGCACCGCGGCATACTGCGCGCCACGATGGCTGCTTTCCATGATCGACATCCCGGAGTTCTGGTAATCCACCAGATCATCACGGGCCGCCTCAAGAACGCTGACGGGAAGGGTTGCGGGTCCTGCGCAGAAATTAAAGCAGCGAGCCATCTCAATATCCTCTTGTCCGGGTTATGACAATGAATGGGGCGGCCAAGTGGTTGTGCCCCGCGGGTTCCTATCCCGTCAGAGGTTGGGGCGGGCGACGGGATTCGAACCCGCGACATCCTGGACCACAACCAGGTGCTCTAACCAACTGAGCTACGCTCGCCACTTTCTTTCAAACGGGAGGCGGGATTGTGGCAAAGTGATCTGCGGGAAGCAAGAAAAAGGATTGAGCCCTCCCAAGATTTGACATTGCCCCACGACTCACCTATCCTGTCCGCTCGTTTCGCATCCAAATCACGACGTGGTTCAGCACCGTGGAGGGCCTGCCCTCCGTAGTTGGCGAGCGAAACGAAGACAGCGACAGAGGGCTTGCCCTCCGTAGCTGATAAGCGAAGGAGGGTTGGCAGAGTCCGGTTGAATGCGCATGACTCGAAATCATGTGTGGGCGCAAGCTCACCGGGGGTTCGAATCCCTCACCCTCCGCCATATGGAATTTTCCGGGATTTCGCCGCGTTTGGCGACGAAATCCCGGAGAATTCCATTTGGCGGGCATCCTTGAAGTATGGTCGAACCGAACACGATCCAGAGTACGCCCCAGAAACCGATCAACTCAAGCTTGAGATCATCTATATCATACCTCGGATCACCTGAGAGAACCGGACGTTGGCTTCGCCAGTCTGAAAAGAGAGTTAAAGAAGGAAATCCCTCTTCCCTAGTTTTAGTCTTACAGACACCTGGTAAAACAGGGTCCCTACTCCTGCCGATCACGGCACTACCTCCGTCGTGCCTGCCGGACCGTTCGGACTCTACGAGACCTCTTGCGGCTCTCACCGCGCACCCAACCACCGCCACTACCGACCGCTTCGATCCCACCCTATATTATGTTGAGCTCCACATAACCTGCTCATCTTCATCTTCACGCAGGGCACCATCATGAAGGGCATCGCCGTCCCGGCGGAGAAGTAGGACTGGGGGGGAATGTCCCGTCCTAACATAGGTTGACATCGAATTCTCTTAGCCCTGAAAGGGCGACAACAAATGTGTTGCGTTCTTAACCCATACGTATTATAAGTGGTGTGACTTAATTTACACGACAGGAGGCATCCGTGCGCTTCATCAATCGCCGCGTCGAGCTCAAACGGCTCAGTCAGCAGCTGGCGCTCTTTCGTCGAGGAGAGTGGGACAACACCTGTCATCTCGCGCTACTTGGCTTGCGACGTACAGGGAAGACTTTCTTGCTCAAACACTTCCTCGACCACCTGGTAGACCACGATGCAATGCATACCGTCTATGTGGACGTGTCAAAGATCGCCAATTCACCACGCGATTTCGCACGCTCGGTGGTGCTCGCAGCGCTGCAGTCGGCCACGGGTTCCCGCAGCGAGGAGTTACTGGACCTGGCCCTGCAAACAGAGCATCAGGAACTCATTCGCGCAATAGACCGGTTCCAGCGCGTAACGCTTGAGTCGGCTGACAACGTCACGCTGTTCAATGCGGCCTTCACCGTTTTCAAGGAATTGAGCGACCGCAAATGGGTGGTAGTACTCGATGAATTCCAGGATATCCTGGCTCTGGAACGTTTCCGTGGCATCCGCAGCATCGACGCCCTATTCCGTGCACACGTGCAGGAGATCACCAACGTCTTCTTCCTGATCAGCGGCAGCTTTCCGACCATGCTGAAGAAGTGGCTTTCAGACCAGCAGAAGTACATCTTCAGTCACTTCTCAGTCATGCATCTGAACGAGTTGACCCGTGATGCCTCCTTCGAGCTCATCACATCCCGGCTCGGGGATATCCCACACGACATCAAATTGCAGTTCTACACCCACACGTACGGCAATCCTTACCTGCTGTCGGTCTTCGCGCGCCAATATCGCCTCCAGGAACAGCCGGTAGCAGACATCTTCAAGGAACAGGTGTTTGACTCTTCGGGCGTCATCTATAACTACTACAGCTATCTATTGGACGAATCACTAAAACTCGCCCGTGGCGAGGGAGTTCTTAAGGAAACGCTGAAAGTCATGTCACTTGCAGAGGATGACCTGAGGGCGCCCGAAATCTCGCGGCGACTGGGCAAGAGCCTGGAAGAGGTACATGCCGCACTCAAGGAGCTCATCCGGGTCGACCTGATCCATTGCCAGGACCGCAGGTACCTTTTTCGCGTGGTCCCGTTCAGGTATTTCCTGCGCTACCGCTATCTCGGGCTCGAGCAGTATGAGTATGAGCGCGGCGACCACCTCCAGTCACAGGTCGCGAAGCTCCTGGAGGCATACAATCGAACATCCTCCGAACTGGGACGCGCCAAGGAGTTCGAAGTCTACTACCACGTCGCCAACGCCCAGGGCAAGCAGCTGTGGAGCATCAGGATTCCCCGATTTCGGACGCTGGAAAAGAACGTGGACACACCCCATGGAGAGATCGACCTGCTGGCCGTGACACGACGCGGCAAGCGGTGGGCGTTCGAGGTTAAGTGGCGCAACAAAGCGTGCGGCATCCGAGAAATCACGTCCCTTCTGGCTAAGGTTGATGCTGACCGCTACATCGTGCTGAGCAGAAAGGGCTTCACGTCCGCGGCCCACGTAAAATTCGACCAACAGAAGAACGTAACCATGGTCGACCTTGCCGGGTGAAGCGAAGCGTGATGGCCTCCTGCGCGGCCGGGTACCAAGGCTACCTGCCCCTGGCCGGGGAACAGGGCCGCGGCGGATACGAGCTGGGAGACAGCACCAACCACTTCGCACCTGACACCGGCGACCGCCTGCTGGCCGCTGCACTCCGGCACCCGGAACAGGAGAGGTAGAAGGTCAAGTTCCGTGAGTGGTTTCTCCGTCACTATGGTCGAGCGATCAATGACATAGACTGCTCCCTGAACCATCTGGGGCTGTCTGCATGGCTGCGGAGGGAACAAGAGCCAGCGCAAAGGACCCCTCCTGACCCGACACGCTCAATCCAGTGGCAGATCCGCGCCCTTACTCACTACTCCACCGTCATGCGCACTTGATTCTTCTTCTCGCCTGTCCGCAGTTCATGGATGAGTTGCCAGCCCTCGTAGGGAGCCGCGCGGAAATCGGCTCGCGACGGGTACGTGATGCTCTTGGGCTCGTCGATCTCCATGGTGACGGTAAGCGCATTGCCCTTGAACAGGAACTCGAGCTCCACATCCACCCTGTCTTCGGCTTCGGCCTTCAAGCGAATACGGCCAGGCTGTACGCTCGGCAAGGGCGGATCGTCAAAACGGAGAACCTTCCTCGTATGATACTGCTTGCCGTCATGGTAGACCATTTGCCAGCCGGGGAACATGAAGGACTTGCCGATTGGTTCACCCTTAACCATCGGCTGCACTTCGGCCTTGCCATCGGGCCAAATCCTGACCACGAAACGGGGATGCTTGTACACGGCGTAGTAGCCGCGAATGGCGCTTAGTTAAGCGCGTTTGGGACAGATTATAGGGGATGAAAGCGCGCCATAAATGACGAAGGACGAAGGACCCAAATACCCAAGGAATGACAAAGCCCGAATGACGAAGAGCCCGGCCAGAGCGTCTTTCTCTCCTCTTCGGGGTTGGGTATTTCGGATTTCTTTGGGTGTTTGGGTATTTGGGTACTTTGTCATTGAATGGCACGCACCATAGGCACTATTCATGCAAAACAGGTCTTATCTAAGTGCCATTCCGTAGTAGCCGCTCCATTCCCCGGTGGCAAAGACCGGCAGGCGGGCCGCATCCGTTCCGTGGCTTATGAAATCACCGGTTCGGGTGCGCGTCATGGCCTTGACCGGCTTGAGAAAGGCCTGATCCTCCTTGCTGAGCCGAGCCTCGGGAATGTTCAGCTTTTCGCCATTCGCCTTTTCCAGCGTCACGTTCCTTGTTCGGTAGTCGATCAGCTTCGCCTCGACCTTCGCCCCGCTCGCGGCGGTCCATGTTCGCATGGCGAAGGGCGAGGGTGCCTCTTCCGCCTCTGCCATGACAACCTGTGTAGCTGCCGCAAATGCCATTAACCATACTGCCAGACGTTGCTTCATGCTTGTGCTCCTTCGATCTCGACTTCGTGTCTACTTCCTCAAAGGCCCAGCTGCTTCACGGACCAGAGTACCGTCTCTTTGATGGCTTCTTCGGTGGTGCAGTGGGGCTCGTATCCGAGTGCTTCACGTGGTTTGCGGATGTCGTAACACATGTGCGTCACGAGAAAGCGGAGACCTTTTGCACTGCAGATATCAGCGTACCTGGCAAGCAGATCGTCCACCGGGGCATAGGCGATCTGGACCTCGCAACCCAAGACCGCCGCAGTGATTTCCAGGTAACGATTAAGCGTAACGGCCTTTTCGAGGCAGGCGTTGTAGACCTGGCCGATGCTCTCAGGCGCTTCAATGGCCAGGCGGAACATGCTAGCCAGATCCCGCACATGAATCGGCTGAAGCAGAGACATGCCGTTATCGGGCAAGTCCATGATCTTCCGCTCCAGGATTTCGCGCAGGAAGCTCTCGCGACGGTCGCCGAGATTATCCAAGGGGAGCATCCCGGGGCCGGTGATATAGGATGGGCGGATCACGGTGTGTGTTGCCGTGATCGGCGGGAGAAGGGTCCCTGTTTTGCCTGGTGTCTGTAAGACCAAAACGCAGGGAAGATGGGCCTCCTCTTTCCTGTCTGTATCTCTATGGTCGGATGGCCTCGACCATCTGGATGGTGAAAATACGCAGCGCGTTCCAGCCAGGTGACGGCCGGAACGCGCCGGGATCGTCTTGAATGACGATCCAGTTCCGCGTAGATTACGCGGCCTGTAGGACGGTGTCGTTTCTAACAACGGTCAACAGACACCGCCACAATCAGAACATCAGAAATCACCCCTCAATAACGCCCTCGGAATGAGGGATGAGAACCCCGGGGTTCGACTCGAAGGCCGCGGGGGCGCCCCATTCAGGAAGCCGTACTGCCGTAGCTCTCATGCGATCACTGGGCGAGCAGGACCGTCAGGTCGCAGCCTACGGTGTCGCACAACTCGAACAGAAGCCGGTTGACGGTGCGCGCCAGTTTAAGGCGCTGCAGACCCATATCGATCAGGGAGTCACTCAAAGCCAACCGGGTCCGCCGTGCCACCAGGTCATCGCCGGAAATCGTTGCGACCTGACGCGCAATATCCGCCTTGGCACCACGGGCACTGCGCTCAAACGTAAGCCAGTCGGCTTGCGCCGCTTCCAATGAACGGCAGAGGGCATTGATGTCAAGTTCCAGGTGGCGACGTGTCAGCAAGCCTTGCCGCTCAATGCTGCCGAGCTTAGCCTCCAGCGCCCGCCGTGGCGAACCGTCCAACCACGCGCCCACCGGCAGACTCACCCCCGCGTAGACACTCCACTCGTCTCGTGTCTGACCGTTCACGCCCTCGTCTTCCCCGTAGTCCACGGAAATGAATGAGACCCAGGGCATCGACTCGGCGCGATGCGCGCTGAGATCGCTGGCGAGCGTTGATCGTTCCGCCTGCAGAGCGCCCAGCGGGGCATGGCGCGGAAGCGCCAGCTCCACCAGGTGCGACGGGTCCAGACTGCCCAGATCAGCGCGCGGCGGATAGAGGCTGCCGGCAAAGGCAATGCGCCGCGCCCCATCCAGCCCGGCGCGCCGCTTGAGCTGCGTGGAGGCATCCACAATGCTTCGTTTCAGCTCGCGCAGGCGGGAGAGGTAGATCAGGGATTCAGTGCGTCGCTTGTGGTACTCGTCCGGGCGGATGGCATGCGCGGCCTCCCGTTCGGCCAACTCGACTAAAGCCGCCTTGAGCCCTTTAGCGCGTCGCTGCATCATCCGCAACTCAGCCAGCATAAACTGGATCTCACGGTGGTCGTACGCCACCGACAAGGCCGCACGCTGGAGTGCGGACTCCAACATGAGTTCGGCATGGCTCTTAACCGTCTCTTCACGCTCACGGGCGGCTTTCTTCAGAAAGGGGTTGCGAGGAAAGAGCCTGAGTTGAACGGAGTAACTGCTCCCTCCCCCGTAAACATCGCGCCCATAATCACGCCGTTCGACCGACTCACTGACGCCCCGCCGTGTGAACGCCCCGTTCTCATCGCGCGTCGTGGTCACACCCAGTTGATCCACGGTATCGCCCTGCCCCGCGAACTGGCCGCTCCCGGACTCGGTCACCGTCTCGTGAATGGAGACACCCTCCCGATCAGGAGTGACTGTCCGGACCGTCTCGCGCGTCGTTGAGCCGCCCTGGCTGCTGGACTCCCTGACCGTCGATAGCTCCGCCACCCCGAACGACTGGTCCGTTCGTGTGAGACTGCTATCCTCCGTGACGTTCTCGGTGAGCGTCTCAGTCGATCGCTCCGTGTAAGGGTTGGGCAGTGACCAGCTGCTGGATTCCCCATAGCGTGCCCGGAGCTCGGGCGAACGCCCACGCCCTGACATGGCCACCCGAAAATCGGCCGCCGCAATCGCACCGCGCAGCGCCTCAAGGGCCGGATCATGTGCGATCACCAACTCGGCCAAGGCCGGCAGATCAACCGGCTCCGGTCGCCTCTCTTCGGCAGACCAGGGGGTGGATGGCAGGGCGATGACCAGAAGAGAGAGCAGCACGAGGGAGCGTTTATCACGTGTCCGTGCTCTATAATGGACCGTAACAGCCTTCATCGGGCCAACACCCGCACGGTCTCACCGGGGATGAGCGTGTGCTCGCCCTCGAGGGCAAAGAGGATACGACGGCCCCTGATGGCCTGGTTCCGAATGGGACTCACACGACCGGGAAGGGTCTGTATCTCCGGGGCGATCGCCGTCACGACGGCACGCGTAAAGCCTCCGCCGTTGATTCGTTCCACCCGGACGCTCTGCCCTATACGCAGGGAGGCCACATAGTGTTCAGGAAGGAAGCCCTCAACCGAATCGCATACCTCGGAGACCAACCGCAGGATCACATCACCGGCACCAATCACATCACCCGGACGGGCAAAGAGACGCGACACGATCCCATCGCGCCGGGCCGTGAGCACATAGGTATCCTTCTCAAGCAGACGCCGCTGCAGGGAGACACGCAGCACCTCGCGTTGCGCCGCTGCACGCTCACGAATGGTCGGCATGATGGCACTGATATCCTCGCACTCCAGCGAGGTCTTCAAGGCATCGAGCTGGGCCACAGCACCCTCAAGCCGGGCGCGTGTCGCCTGCTCAACCGAGGGATAGAGCTCGACCTCTTTCTCAAGCGCGGCCAGCGGCGCACGCAATCCGGCCACGGCGCTGGCGTCGTCGAGGCCCGCCTTGAGCAGCTCGTCGCGCCGCGCCAGCTCACGCGTCAACTCGGCCAGCTCTACCCGTTGCACCTCATGACTCAATCGAAGGGCCTGCAGGTCCAACTCGGCCGACTGGCGTGCCTCCTCGGCATCCAGCGCCAGGCGCATCATGCCCTGCTCAAATCCGGAAACAGTCTGGTCCGCCTCGATGATCCGGGCCTCCTCAATCGAGAGGCGAGCGTCGAGGAGAGAGGCGTCCATCGCGGCCAGCGTGTCACCGGCCTTCACGCGCTGACCCAGCTCGACGTTGAGCGAGAGCAGGCGGCCGGTCTGGAGCGGGGAGACCGGCTCGACCACGGAGACAACCACACCGGTCATGCTCGTAAAGCTACCGGTGCGGAAATAGAGGAAGCTGGCCCCCGCCACGGCGAGGGCCCAGATGGCCAGCGGCCAGGCCTGCTTCAGGCGGGCCAGCATCACGCGTGGGCGAGTCAGAAGTTTAACACGTTGGTAGGATGCTTTCATCTTAGAGCTCCACCGTTGTGCGCTGCATCATCAACTGCGCGTCTGCGACGCCCTCCACGTCGGACAGCTTCTCGATCAACTCCTGCTGGTAGGAGGGATCAAGCAGACGCACCTGATAGGAGTACTCCACCGCATCGCCCTGCACCGCCTCCCGCATGGCGATCATGTGGAAGCTCGCACAGCAGAGCTGCATGACATCCGTAATGGTTTGATCGTTACCGGCCTCCGACGGCACCACGAACGTGAGCAGCCCCTCATAGTTACGCCGCGAGGCGTAGGGGGAGTAGTTGAGCAGCAGAGCTACCCCGGAGATCATGACCGTACCGATCACGGCCACGCCATAGGTGCCGGCCCCGCAAGCGATACCCGTGCCGAGAGAGACAAACAGGAAGATCATATCGCGCGAATCGCGGATGGGGGTTCTGAATCGCACAATGGCCAGGGTCCCGAGAATACCGAGACCCCTCGCCAGGTTGTTGCCGATCGCCATGATCATCATGGCCACCACCATACCGCCCAGGATCATGGTATGGATGAAGGCACGCGAGTAAGAGAGGCCTTGAAACGTGATGCGGTAGACGAGAGCGTAAACCGAGCAGAGCACAAAACTCATCAGCAGCGAACAGACGATCTGCTCGGCATTGAGCATCCGCGCTGCGCCAAGGGCTCCGACAAATTCTTCCATAACACCCTCTCCTTAGAAATCCACTACGCGGTCGCCCATCCCCCGGAACGACAGCTCCTGCCATATGGCGGTTGAGTACTTGCAGTTCCCCATCCGCTCCAAACCCAATTGCTCCACCAAATCGATCATCCAGACCGGGGCATCACCGAGCGTCTTCAGCTCCAGCACCACACCCGAGTAGACAAAGTCTTTCCGCTGCGCCACGGTCGTATCCATCGTGCGCCATGTGCCCCCTCGCCCCCAGTCGTCCCACGAGCGGGTGGGCTGATACGTCAACTTGCGGTCCACGCTGATACGCGCATAGTGGTCGTTCGATCCAAAGTACGATTCGCGCGTGTATCTGACCAGAACGAAAGGTTCTGCCCCAATCTCGCGCGCCAGCCGGACAAACGTGAGAAACGCGGCGCGCTCCATCGCCGAGTCGAACGACCCCATGACCTGCTCGGGATTCCGGATCAGATCCTCTCCCCACCTATCGAAGGGAATGCGGGACCTCGACTTCACTATATTGGCTCCCAGCTTCTGCTTCACCTCCATGAACACCGGCGCACTGCCAGGCTCGCCGTAGGTCCTGACCCGCAACTTAAACCGGTTGGTGGCCTCCAGCTCCTTCGCACGGTGAAGGCTCAAGGCCCGGTTGTCGAGCTGAAGCGTCGTGATGACATACTCGGCTGGCGAGCCGCTGCCATGCGGATCAGGCGTACAGAACGGCGCCGCAAACTCAACGGCCTGTCGCGCGACAGCCGGAGGCAAGACGTACTTCGCCTCATGCCGCTCAAGCTGAATATCAACTGCAAGACTACGCTTCATAAGCCCGACATTTCGCCAATGGCCAGTAATTTGCTTTCCTGGGCCTCCATACAACACGTCTGCTACAGCACGTGACTTGTCCTCCGTAGCTTCAGCGAAGGAGGAAGCCCCCGATTTCGGAGGAAACCATACAAGACACCTGGCCCAGGGGCAAGAATTCGGTAGGCTGGGCAGCGGCGAAGAATCGCCGCAGGTGCTAGGCGTTAGGTGTTAGGTGTTAGGTGTTAGTGGAGTGGGCGATTTCGGGGCACTTCTGTGGTGTTGGCTTCTCTCTTCTTCTGCCGTCGCCCCGGCCTTCGGGAACGTGGCGATGAATGATCGCCATGTTCAGCTTCGAGACCTCCTTGAGTATGCGCTGCATCCGCCGGTGGTTTTTGATCCACTCCCTGACCTCCTCAACCATGTCTTGGGGGACATAAACGGTGTGCGTCTTGCCCTGTACGGAAACGGTCAGTTGGTGGGCGGTGTGGCCGCCTCGCTTGGCGGTGACGAGCGAGCCGCGGGTCATGGGGCCGAGTTCGGCCAGCTTCTTCATCCAGGCATCCCGGCGCTGGATGAGTCTTGCGGTAGATACACGAGATGTGCGTTTCATGGCGCCTCCAATACACTAAGCTAATACGCTTAGTATATTAGCACAAAAAAAGGCCAACGCGACGAAAGAGTTCAGGAAAGTCCCTAAGGCCAGGACTGATTCTTTTGGCGACGTAAGTCGCTGCGAATAATGACTGCCTGTCCGCCGAAGGAGGGAAAGACCCAAATACCCAGCCGACCGAAGGGAGACAGGCCGCCGTCAGGCGGCAGCGAAGCGGCAACCTCGAAAGAAGCTCGAAGCCAGAATGACGAAAGCCATACGACCCGATCGATGACTATTCAAGAGTCTGTCGCAGAAGACCTTCCAAGCATTTCCGAGCTCGGCATGTGACGATGGAACAGCGAAGGTTCGGATTTCGTCATTCGGATTTCTTTGGGTGTTTGGGTATTTCGTCATTAGTCATTGCGGATAAAGGTGTTGCCCGTACACAGGAATCCGTCATGCCCTAAGGCCTAAAGCCTAGCACCTAACACCTGCGCGGTGGAGCAAGCCAGGGACTCTGAATCACCAGGTAGGTTCAAACCGAGAACAACGCGACGAATCACCATTCGTCAGCGCTGTAGGCTGGGGTTGATGTGATGGCCTGGGCGGGCCACCTCGGCATCCCACACCTGCCGTGCGGCCCGGTCGCTGTCGCCCCTTTTCCGGTTGTCGCAGGGAGGGAACGCTCAGTCTTCCAGTGGCCATGTGGCGCAGGTGCCGCGTTGCTTGGCTTTGGCCCGGTAGAGTGCCTGATCGGCGTGGCGAAAGAGCTCCTCGGCCGATAGCGGGGGATTGGCATCGAAGACGGCCAGTCCGATGGTGCAACTCAGCGTCAGCGGTCCGTCGGGTGTCGGCATTGTGCGTGGCGCGACGTTCTCAAGGAATCGACGCGCCAACTTCCCCGACAGCTCGGCATCGGTTCCGGGCAGCAGCACCGCAAATTCGTCACCGCCGAACCGGGCCGCGAAGTCGTCCTTGCGGGGAAACGATCTGCAGATGGCGCTCCCGACAGTCTTGAGCGCGGTGTCCCCGAAATCGTGTCCATGCGTGTCGTTGACGTCTTTGAACCGGTCGAGATCGAACAGCAGTATCGCAAAGGGGGAAGCCGTGAACGTGGCAACGTTGACAAGCCGTTCGAGTGTGAGGTCGAATGCGCGGCGGTTGCCGAGACCGGTCAGCGCGTCCACGCTGAGCTCCTCTTTCGCCTCGAGCAATTCGCGCTCGATGCCCTGGATCTTTTTGCCCATCTTCTGCATATGCTCCTGATGGCGATCCCGCCGCGTGGCCATGGAGGTGGATACAGCATCGATCATCCGCTCCGCCTGCGCGCGGATCTTCGCAATGCTCTCTCCCTGGAGAGTCTGATGGAGCGCATTCATCTCGAGGGATACCCCCCTGTCCAAGTCACCATTCTCTCCCGAGATGTGCCGGAGTATCCCGAGGGATTCGAACACGATCCCTTTCAGGTCCAACAGACTCTTGTCGACGAATTCCTTCTCAGCGCGGCGGTGACGCAGAAGTGAGACTCGCAGCTCTTGCCAGCGTCGCTGGTCGAGCGGGTAGTTCTGCACCTCTGTGTCGGGGTCTGCTTTGGGAGGCGGGGCGCCGATCAGGGCGTGCCGCGCCCAGTGATCGAACAGGTCGGCCACCTCGTCGGCACCCACGTCTTCGACGCGGAATCCGTATTTGCCGAAGCCGCGAACAATACTCCCCAACGCATCCAGAATGCTCTCAGTGACCCGCGGCAGAGCGGTCGCATCCGTGGCGGGACCGGTCACCCCGTCCGAGGTGCTTGCGACCGTGTCCGCGACAGGCTTGTCTTCGCCCGCTGTCTGCTTTCGCTTTCGAAACAAGGTCCCCTAGCCTTTCTCCGTGTCGCTTGATGCGCCGCGGCTGACACGATATCTCGCTTTGTGCGCAAGCACACGCGGTGCCACCATGGATCTGTTTCGCTGAGAGGGAGATCGGGGCGCTCGGCACCATCTAACGGAAGCACTTGTGGCTATTCGGCGAAACTTTCAAATTGGCGGAGGGAGTGGGATTCGAACCCACGGACGGTTGCCCGTCGCCGGTTTTCAAGACCGGTGCTTTCGTCCACTCAGCCATCCCTCCAGTTGCTCAGGAACGGCGAGCAAGGTAGCCATTTCTGAGGAGCAAGACCAGTCTGAAAAAAGATCTCCGGAACGTGTTGATTCCATCAAACGCTGATTTGACGATGCGGGCCGCTGTGGTACGCTTCGTTCATGGTTACGATTCCGAATGCGCTGAGCGTCGTCCGCCTGTTGCTGGTGCCGGTTCTGTATCTCCTGGCCATGCAGGGGATGCATGCGGAGTTCCTGGGGGTGCTTGTGGTCTCGTTTCTTACCGACCTGGTGGATGGGCCTATCGCACGCCGCCTCAACCAGATGTCGGATATCGGGGCGCAGCTGGATAGCTGGGCCGATTTTGCGGTCTACGTCAGCCTTCCCGTCTGGGGGGCCTGGCTCTGGCCGGCCGTCATGCGGATTCAGCGCCCCTATGTAACGGCCGTTCTGGTCAGCTATATCGCGCCGGTAATCATTGGCGTCATCAAGTATGGGCGCCTACCCAGCCTGCACACCTACGGGGCCAAGGCTTCTGCCGTCGTTGTGGGGATCAGCGCCATCCTGATGTTCGGATTCGCGGTCTACTGGCCGTTTCGCCTCTGCGTCCCACTGGCGGTGGTGACCGCCATGGACGAGATTGTGGCCATCACCGTTCTGCGAAGCTGGCGGCCCAACGTGCGTACCTGCTGGCACGCGATCCAGCTGCGGCGTTCAGGCAGAGACATCGACCACATCCCCAACGCCACCGCCTCAAGCTACCATCCCCAGGGATGGAAAGGTGAGCGTTAGAAGCAACCGCGGGTCACTCGATTTTGTGCTTAACAGCGTAAAATGCTGACTTCCGTCCTTTTCCTTCCCCTATAAGCATGCCAACATGCCTTCAAGAGAGGTAGCCCATGGATTACGCATTTCTTGTAGCCGCCTTGCTGGGCGGGTTGGCGCTGTTCATTTTTGGAATGAGCCTGATGACCGACGGGCTCCGCCAGGCGAGCGGGGCGCGACTGCGCACGGTTCTGGCGCGCGCCGGGCGCAACCCGCTACTCGGCATTTTCATGGGAACGGCTCTCGGAACCCTTGTCCATAGCAGCGCGGCCACAGTCATGCTGGTGGGCTTCGTGAATGCCGGACTCCTCTCCCTGGCGGAGACCGTTCCGGCAACCCTGGGCGCGTGCATCGGGACGACCCTCTCGATGCAGGCCATATCTTTGAAGCTGGGAGACTACTGCTTCTTTGCCATCGCGCTCGGCTTCATCATTTCGGTCCTCGGACGCGGTGAGCGCTCTCGCCAGATCGGCCGTGCCCTGCTGGGGTTCGGCCTGCTCTTCCTCGGCATGAACGTGATGAGCGAAGCCATTCGGCCCCACCGCGACACCCTTCAACCCTTCCTGGCCGTCGTAGACGGGCAGTCCTGGCACGGGACTTTGATCGGGCTTGGGATTGCCGCCCTGCTGACCTCCATCTGGCAGAGCAGTGGCGCCACCATCGGCATGTGCTTCGCCCTCATAAGCGCCGGGGTCTTCACCGAGCTTCACCAGGTACTCCCCATCGTCATGGGCGCCAACATCGGAACCTGTGCCACGGCGCTCCTGAGCAGCATCGGCACGAACATCGAAGCACGCCGCGCAGCCGTCTCGCATCTCCTGTTCAAGCTCTTTGCCGTGGCCCTTGCTCTGGCCCTGCGTCCCACCATCATCATGCTCTCACAAGCCAGCTCGGGCGATCTTATCCGCCAAACGGCCAATATGAACACGCTGGTCATGGTCGCCGCCGCGCTTGCGATCCTGCCCTTCTGGAAGGTCCATGCCATCGTCGTGCGATTCCTCACCCCTTCGCGCAAGAAGCCGCCCACGCCCAGCTATCTCAAACCCGATCTCCTGACGACGCCGGAGCGTGCCATACAGGCCACCATTGACGAGCTGCGACGCGCGATGGATATCTGCCGCGAAACCTATGGCCTCCTGGCGGAGGTCATTCTGCTCAGGACACGACCGGCAGCCCTGCGACGCATCAAGCTCAATGAAGAGGCGGTCAACGAGGTCAAGGTGCACATGAAGGCATACCTGAGCCAGGTGTCCTACCGCCATCTCTCACGGCGTCAGCTCATGCTGGCCCAGGAGATCTCACGCTGCATGAGCGATATCGAGCGCATTGGCGACCACCTTGACAAGATCTCTGACATCTCAGTGCGACGCGCAAAGGAACCCGCCGCGCTTTTCGATGAAGATACGCTCACCAGCCTGTTTAAGCTCTATGCCAAGACGGCCACCATTCTCCGTCTCGTGAGTGAGTCTCTGAAGCACGGACAGACCCGTTTCCAGGAGTCTGCACGGGTGTTGCTGGCCAAACGCGATGCCTACGCGCGCGCCAGCGAAGCGGCGAAGGGTCAACTCAGCGACGAAGTCGCCGAGCACAGCATCTCTCCCATCGCCGCGCTCTTCTACCGCGAGTACCTCGCCAGCTTTGACCGCATCGTCAAACACGCACGCGCCATTGCGCTTGCCCAGCAGAAACCTGATTTTCGCATCAAGCAGCGCAAACTGGATGATGCTGCCGATTTCGAAGATGCCAGAACGGTACCCAAGCCGGTCAATCCGAACGACTTCCTGCAGCGTCTGCATATGGAAGACTATATCTAGACCCCATCCGAAAAAGGGTTGTGCATATGCAAAAGGGCTGGAATCAGGAGGTAGGGCGTGGCGTCCCGCCGCGCCGTGAGCAGGGAGTGTGCATGATTGAGCGAGAAAAGCGCGTAGCTCTGGTCTCCCGCCAGCCATGCGCCACAACTCTTGCGCGGCGCGGCGGGGACGCCACGCCCTACCAACCCTTTTCGGACGGGATCTATCTAGAGCGAGTCTCGCTTCTTCTGTCACTTCGTTGCGCCTGCTCTTGCGTCCGGCTCGCCGGGGACGGCTCGCCCTACCTTACCTTTCGCGAACTACACCACGAGCGTGACGACGGCTTCGAAAGGACCCAGCGTGCCATCGGCGAGGGCACCGTAAAGGACGTCGCCGGCCAGGCGGGTCAGATGTTTGAGGCGGCGCGGTTCAGGGCCCATATTGATGGCACAACGGATGAGTGAACCATCCCACTGGCGCTCAAAGGCCACCACGGTGCGGTCATGTCTTCCGCATACCTCCCCCAGGTCACACAGTTTCGTGCTGCCACGCCGCAGGCCCGGGTGTGCTGCGCGTAGTTCGATCAGGTCACGGTAGAAGGCGTACCACGCCTGGCGCGCCCGCGGACCGCGAGCAAAGAGGTTTCCCTCAAACTCAACTCCCTCCACCTGGGCCGTCTGCTCGCAGTCGGGCCCGCATATCCGGTACCCCTTGTCGCAGGGCTTAAGCCTGTCATGAATCGTGGGCCTATTGGCCGCACCGAACTCCTGGCCGCAAAGCAGGAAGGGAAGACAATGGCCAGAAAGAAAGATCAGACGCGACACGGCCCGTACCGCGTCATCGCCAAACCGGTAGACACCCCGCCCCTCATCATGATTGTCGGTATAACGCGCCACCCACGGTCCGCTTACGCTGTCCGAACCGGTCTCGTAATCCATGAGCGCCTGTTCAAATGCCGCCGCGATTCCCGATGCGGCAAAAGCCTCTGCTTTGCTGCTGAAATCACCGTTCGTGAACGCCTCCCGGCTAAGACACACCTTGCTCTGTCCATCTTCGTCACGCGCATAGCCGTAGAGACACACCTTGTAGAAGTCGTCGTCGTAGGCCGCGTTCATGCCCCGCTCAAAAAGGTCTCTGTTGTTTGCGACGCCATAGCTCTCGGCAAGAAAGAGCAGGTCTCTTCCGCTATGACGCGACGTCAACTCCGACAGAACCTCGTTCCAGAAAGAGGGATCGTTGATCATGTGGGCCATGTCGAAGCGGAAGCCATCTACACCATCACCGTCACACACATCCAACCAGAACGACAACACGCTCTGCATCTCATGGCGTGTCCGCGGGTTCGTATAGTCCAGCTTGGCCGTGTCCGACCAGTCGTAATCATAATACAGGCTACCGTCGTCCTCCCGGCAGTGGATGCCTTCAATCGAGGTCCACACATTGTCGCGACTCGTGTGGTTGGGAGTGAGATCCACAATGATCTTCATCCCCAGCTCGTGAACGCGTCCAACCAGCCCCACGAAGTCATCCATCGTGCCATATTCAGGTTCAATGGCACGAAAATCCCGGATCGAGTAATTCGACCCCACGCCCTTGCGACCCTCGATGCCCATAGGGAACGGCGGCATCACGTAGACCACGTTGGCCCCGAGCTCCTTGATCTGCGAGAGATGCTCTGCGACGAACTGGAGCGGTGATGACACGCCTTCCGCCCCGCGCATCTCTGAGAAAGCTTCGATCGGATTGCGAGGTCCGCGCGCCGCGAACGCACGCAGGTTCACCTGGTAGATCACCGCCTCTGGGATCCAGTCCTTCATGGTTGTTGCCTCTAAGCCCTTTGGTCTCGTTCAAATGTTGACGGCGTGTTGTCCAAAAGGAGATCCCTCGACTTCGCTCGGGATGACACTCTTGGGATAGTCGAAATCCTTAGCGAACTGTCATGCTGAGCTTGCCGAAGCATCTCGCCGAAGGCGCTTTTCGATTTGGGCAACAGTCCGTTGAAGCCTGGCCCCCTGCCAGCCGCCGCACTCCAAAAGAAATCACTTCCCAATAAACACATATGCCGTCTGGGCGGGAACCTTCACACGATAGGTCCCGGCGCCAAATGTGCGCCGCGCACCATCCTTGTCGGCAATGCCCTTCACATCAATCTGCTTACCGTTCCCGATCTGCCGCCAGCCGGCAGCGGGCACGCGCATCTTGAAGTCCGTGGATTGCCCTCCCCCGTTGGCCAGCACCACAAACCGAGCGCCCGGCAGCTTCCCATCACTATTGATTGCGTACCCGAGCGCCCTCTTGCTGTCCGGCTCAATCCACGACACGTAGCCATCCGGCACCGTGTGCGACCATCGCAGCGAGCGACCCGCATCGCTCTGACGCAGCGCGATCAGGTCACGGTAATAGCGCAACGTCACCGCCGCTTCCGGCCGCTTCCGCTCATCCCAACGGAGCTGATTGATGACATCGCCCTTGTTGTAGGTATTATGGATGCCGCGCTTGCTGCGAATGTACTCCTGGCCTTCGCTGATCATGGGAATTCCGAGGGACGTGAAAAGCATCGTGGCTCCCAGCCGGTGACGACGCGCATCCTTAGGGGTCAGGTTCCGCCCATCCTTGTTCGGATCCGCCGTCAGCTCATCGGCCAGACACATGTCGTCATGGCTTTCGAGATAGTTGACCGACTGTATGGGTGTCGCGGCAAACGAGTCGACCGAGCCCCGGATGGCTGCCTTGACGCTGTCCCGCTTGCCGTGGCCCAACACGAAATCGCGCACTGGATTCCGGAACTCGTCGTTCCAGGCCGCCCATCCCTGCCCCTTCAGAGCCATCTTGTGATTACCCCTGAAACTCCACGGTTCCGAGATGAGCAGCACATTGGGATTCACCTTGCGCGCAGCATCGCGTATGGCCATCAAGGTATCCAGATCGATCAGTTCTGCCAGGTCGAAACGGAACCCGTCGATGTGGTATTCCGTCATCCAATAGAGGACGCTGTCGATCAGGAGGCGACGAACCATCGGCCCTTCACTACGCACATCATTCCCACAACCGCTGAAGTTGCTGTAGCGAAACTCGTGGTCCATGCGAAAGTAGTACTTGTTGTCAATCATGGCATAGATATTGGGGCCGCCAACATGATTGTAGACCACGTCGAGCAACACCCCGAACCCCTTGTTGTGCAGTTCATTCACCAGGTTCTTGAACTCGTAGTAATGCGACCCGACCAGGGGCTTCTGGGCGTAGGACGACTCGGGAGCAAAGAAGTACACAGGTGAGTAACCCCAGCCATGATTCGTTCCGGCATTCTCAAACTCATGGATGGGCATGAACTCAATCATGTTAACGCCCAGCGCCTTAAGATGATCCAACCCCGTTCCGGTCCCATCCGAGGCCAGCAGCCCGGCATAGCTTCCCCGCAGATCCTCGGGCACACCCGAGGAATGATGACTCGTGAGGTCACGCACGTGCGTTTCATATATAACGGCGTCACTCCAGGGCGGCGTTTCCCACTGCTCGTCCGTCCAGCCCTTGAACCACTCCCGTCCGGCGCTTGGGTCGATGACAATGCTGTTCCCTCGCTCATGTGCGACGGCCAGGCAATAGGGATCGCCGATGGGCACATCGCGATTAAAGCCGTCACCATTGCCCTGAGCGCCGTCGACGCGGAAACTGTAGTAGCTGCCAATTCGCAGACCTTCCAGCCAGACCTCCCATACGCCCTCGGATGCATAGCGTTTCATGACAAACGTCTCGCGCGGCTCCAGGAAGCCATCCTCCGGGTCCTGGAATTCGGGTCCATCATACAAACAGAGGCTGACCTCCGTGGCGCGCGGGGCAAACAGCCGAAAGCCGGTGCGTTTGCGCGTCCGGTCAAGTATCGCGCCCAGCTCCCGGTCCGATTTGATGGCATCAAGCGCATCCCCGGGCGTCACAATGGCAATCGCCGGCGACATGTCGTCGCCATCGATGACGACCGAATGCCCTTCGCTCAGATCGAGCGGCTCCTGCGTTTCAACATAGATCACCGGGCCCACGGACAGGGTGGGGTCGACCGTCAGGTTCACGTGCCCCTTGCCGTCGGAACGGGCATTGGGAGCCATCAGGGGCGGATCGAGCCAACGGCTACCGTTGACCACAAACTTGAACTCCGGCAATGATCCGCCCGTCTTCGAGGCCAGCACAAATGCCCCCTCCCAGCGTCGAGTGGCATCATTGCGTTTCAGCTCCCAGTCCTCATGGCTGCCGTTCCATCCGTTAAAGCTCCCGGCCACAGTGCAGCGATCCGACTCATCCAGCCTCAGGCCATACGTGGACTCGGCGAGGCAGAACGTGGCATGGTCGCCCGCCATGGCATAACCCAACAGCTCGCGTCCGTCTGAGCCGGTATCCCATTTGACCGATCTGATAGGCGTGTCCGGCAGCAGTCGTACGCTCACCGAATCCGGATCGGGTAGCGCGCGGCGAAGGAAGATGTCTATCCGGTCGCACCGGTCCATGCGTGCGGCGAAAATCAGATCTTGTGGCTGCTCCAACACTCCCTCCTCGTTAAGAAACAGCATACGGTTGTCTCCCTCCTCCCACTCCCCGTCAGGGAGGAACTTGAACTCATGTCTCCCCAGGCCGATACCCAGTTCGGTGATATCAAGGCCCCAGGTCTCGCCCCGACGCTCCATCGGATGTTTCCGGGTCCAACCCCATGAGCCGGCCACAGACACATTCGTTACACCACGCTGACGGTAGTAGAGCATGCGCGAACGGGTGACACCGGGAACCGCATGAACCTTGGGCCCCAGCACGGGTTCCAAGCCCGGATTATAGACGGTGGGTGTCGGGGGTGCCGGCGGGACGGCGGCACGAGGGGGCGAGGGTCGCGAGGGCCTGCCGCAGCCTGCGAGCAGAGCGAGACAGATGAGCATACCACTCAGTGCATATGACTTCTTCTCAGCCAGGATGACGCCTCCTTCATGCAGCAAACTGCTTCGACCTCTCTCGCGCTATCCTGACCAGCGGACAGCAGCGCTATCTTTCATAATCAATCCAAGCGTTATTGTCGAGTGCGCTAGCGATGCAACAGCACGCGGTAGAAGCGTGCACCGTTTGTTACCGCCGGTGAAATCGAATCCACGAAGGTGCGACTCGTCGTGACGCCGTTGGAGACGGAAGACTCCTGCACTGTTATGACCGTGTTGTACTCCGGCGTTCCCAATAGGTCGTCGACATACTGAACATCGTATGAGCGCCCCCCCACCGACTGCCATGTCACGGCGTAGTCGTTCGAACCGGTGGGTGCGATGTTCTCGATTTCCAGGAGCGATCGATCATTCGTCGGGTTGGTTCCCAGCCAGAATTCGAGTTGATTTATAAACCCGTCCTCATCGCTGTCGATCCCGGCAACGTTCGTCGTGCTGGATCCAAAGTAGAGCTCAAGCCACCAACCGGGCAGGTTGTTGTCAGGGTCAACAAGGAAGATCGCTAAGCTGTCACTGAGCGTTCCACCGGCGGCATCCTCTGTTACAAGCAGATCATTGAAGTAGGCATTGTAGTTTTCGCCGACTCCGGCGCTGTAGTTCCAGAAGCGGAGCCGACTGATGCTTGAATCCGTTCGCGGCACCAGGTCTCCCGAGACGCTCGTCTGGTTGGTGCCGGTAATCGTGGCCTCGTAATTCGTAGTCCCCGTTAGCGAGAACTCAACCGTAATGCCTGCGTCCGTGTATCCCACGTCCGTCGGATCGTTTCCGGAGCTGTCCGTCACCCGATAGGCGGACTCCCCGCCGCTGAAGTAGCACTCAAACAGCGATTCACCCGCCGTGTTCTCCAGCGCAACACCCACACTGTTGCTGGTGCCTATCCAGTTATTCTCGAGTTGGACGCGCACCGTCTGCCCTGTCGAAAGCGGATCGGCCAGGGGGCGAATGGCCTGGGAGAGGTCGCCGCTGTTGGCGTACATCCCGAATGCCGGCGAGCCGATGTCAAGGTTGGTATTCCCGCCTGAATCGGCAACGAAGAACCCCGCGTTCGCGCCGCCGATGAGGTTCCATCCCCCGCCCCAGCCCATGCCGCCGTCGTCACCGCTGATCCATCCGTCGCCATAGGCCGATTGATCTGCATCGTCAGTGGCATTCGTAGTTGGCTGGGTAGCGGCAGGTGCGGAGACGGTTACCGTGTTCGACCCGAAGACCAGCGGCAGGGAGACTACGGTCCAGTGACTCGTATGGGTCACCAGGCCGCCCGATCCGCTCTGCAGATTGGTCCATGACAGATCCCCTGCCACCCCGTCGCCGGCTGTGCCGAGCAACGTAATCTCGGCAATGCTATTGGTCATCCGCACCGACTCCTCCTCCGGATCGGTGATGATGATTCCGGGCGGAACGACCTCCTGGACAGCGCCCGTCACACTGAAATGCCAGTCGTCGCCGGAGTTGTTGTCCCACGTCGATACACCGTCGTTGAAGACCAGGTTGATGTTGGTGGCCCCTTCTCTCGGGACTGTCGAGTACTGCCAACTATTGTCTCCGACCTTCGACATGGCGACGTCCGGATCACTCACCGTCTCCCAGTAGTTAAATCCAATGTGGACGTAGATCTGTGCCACGCCCTGCAGCACGCCGGCGTTGGGATGAAAGGTGATCACCACCGGTTCCGAAACGGGAGCGTTGCTGAACACCACGGTGGCCGTTCCGGTCGGTGCATCGCAGTCGCGGATAGCCGTGCTCCAGTTCAGCCCACCGCGGCTGTCATCGGGATCGCCATCGGTTTCCTCGAACCACACGGTAAGCGACGGAGCGTCGTTGGATGGCGTGATCCCTATCTGCCAGACATCCGTGTCCAGATTCGTCATCACATGGCCAACCCAGTTGCTGCCTTCGTCGAAACTGGCGTGCGCCACCACCTGCGTTGCGCCCACCAGCACCCCGCCGCCCGCCTCGTATGTGATAGTGATCGGGTCGCAGTCACTGGGATCCTCGCCAAACGTCACGCTTGATCCCTCAGCCACACCATCATCCTCCACAAATACATGCTGAATGTCGGTCTTGCGAACATTGCCTTGCGTATCCGTGGCTTCGATATAGTAGTCGAGAAGCTTGCCCTTGTAGTCCGATAGTCCGGGGATAGTGTGGTCAACCTTCGCGAAGTAGTAGTCGGCCAGTTCCGAAGGCAGGGCATCAGAGAAGTAGTTGATCTCGCCGTTGCTGGCTGCCGCGTTCAACGCGCCCTGCGTCTTTGGCAGGGATTTCTTTGTCATGGCGATCGTCGCCCACGCACCTACATCCGTGCCACCGGCATAGAGCTCGTTGTGAATGGTCGATAGCGAGTTGGTACCGTCATTATCGATTCGCACCTTCAGGTTCACGCTGGTCACATCCGACACATCATAGACGTGCGTCCAGACATAGAAGGTGGACGGCATCTTCTTGAGGTAGTTTTCGTCTATGCCGGGAATCCGGTTGAACCAGCCAAAGGTATATCCGCCGGGATTCCAGGGGAAGCGCTGCGGGTGAAAGACCGAAGGTGCCGTGTTGTCACGTTCGGCGTCTTCGGCTAGCTGCCCATCCACATACGCCGACAGCAACTCGATCGCGCGTCGTGTGGCCAGAGCCTGTTTCACCTCATCATCATTGCCAAGCCCACCGTAGTAGTTGAATCCCGAGTCCAGTCCATTCAGATAGATGTGCCAGCCACGTTCAACCACATTGGGGTCTGACCAAGCGCCATTCACCAGGTTGTCGTAGGGATGCGCGATCTTCCAGGCCGCCACCGATCCGCCCTGATCGGTCCATATCTGCTCGGCGGTCTCGCACCAGTTGGCGCCTGTGATGACCGGCGCCCAGCTCCAGAACTTAAGGGCAAAGCCCGGACTCTCCAAGTCGACCTGGGTGCCCGGATAGCAGATGGGGGTGTTGGTTGAAAGCGGTGGCTCAATCCACTTCAGGTAGTACGGCGAGCCATAGGCGCTTTCCGGGAAGATCCAGGCGCCCGGCTCCACATGAATCAAGCCGGCATCACCACCGTGCCAGTTTACGAAGTTCTGGATTGTACAGACATTGTAGCCCGCGCCCTGGCACTGCCCGAAGAAACTGGGGGTCGACTCGAACCAGGACGATGAGCCACCACCCCAGGCGTTGTCCCCATCGGTTGAAGGCAGCACGATCACCGGCCGCGTTGAAGGACCGACATGCGGAGCGATATTCCCGCTGACCATACCCACTTCCGCACCGCTATAGCCGGCCTTGTAGCTCAAGACATCATCGGACGGCACAACGATGATAGTCTTGATATCATTGCCGTCCTCGGGATTGACGTACTGAGCCTTGTGGAGCTGGTAGGCGTAGGGTGACACATTCCAGGCGGCTTGCCCCGGATTCGGCTCGGCAAACCACCAGCCGTCGGTCGGCGATGGTCCGAGTTGATCGGCCCGGTTGGGAGGCGAAGACTTGATCTGGAAGCTTCCCTCCGGGTCGGCGTAGTTGTTGTAGGTGGGACAGGTCCTGCTGATGTGGTGACTGGGGACGATAACCCAGTCGTACTCCTTCTCCACCAGGATGTCGATCATCTCGGTCGAGAAGGCCATCTCCGTGGGGAAGAATCCTCTCGAATGGTCACTCAGATCACCGTTCCCTCCCCAAGCCTTCCACCAAGCCTGCTTGAAGGTATCGATCTCCTTACGCAGAACAGATTTGGGCAAGACCGCTGCAAGGGAGTGATGGTAGGTGAACCCAACCATATCCATGCGGCGAGTGCCGCCCCCTCCCGGAGTGTACCAGTTGCGGGCCTCGCGATACCCGTTCCACCAGCCGCTGCCGTAGCCGAGCTGATTGTTGGCGCCCAGGTTGTTGATGTTGTCGATCAGCGACCCGGAATAGCTGATGGCATAGCCAGCCCATTCCGATAGACCGGAAAGAGAATCCCGAGGCGTACTCTGGTAGGACTGAACGCGGTCGTTTTTTCCAAAGATCTCGACCAGGTTGTTGTCGGGATGCGGCTGGCCCGAGTTATAGGTCTGCCCGTTCTTGAGCACGATGGAGTCCCAGGCATACTGCACGCGCAGGTCCTGCCCCCCATTGCCATTCCACTCCGGCCAGTAGTTCGGCTGGTGGTTGTGCCAGAACCGGGACACATAGACTCTATCGTTGCCGACAGCCGAACCGGCCAGCAGCATACACAGGCATCCAAGAGCAAGACGCTTCATCGTATCGCCCTCCTATTGGATCACCTGTACGCGCCAGAACCGGTTGCTGAAGGGCGATGGCAGAAGTACGTCGGCCGTCTGATTGGAGTCGGTCGCCGTAAGCGACACATCCCCCATCCATCCCTCGGAATCGAGAAGACTGCCCTTATGCTCGACAAGGTAGTTGATCTCCGCGACGCTGCGCCAGGAGACCTCAGCACCACCCGAGTTGGTCGCGACGCCCGTGATCCTGAGGTAATCTGTGATATCATCAGGATCTGTGCCCGCAATCATCTCCTCGCCGTTGGGGATCGTGTCCCCATCCTTGTCGTCATCCCATCCAAACGGGGTGTTGGCATTCGTAGCGTTCAGGTTGTTGTTATTCTCATAGACATCAGACATTCCGTCGTTGTCGTCGTCCGGATCGCTGAAGTCCGCGATCCCGTCACTATCATGGTCGTAGCGTCCGCCCGAGGGATGCTCGGTGCGGTCAACCAACCGCAGATAATGCCCGTACTGGTCTTGGTAAGGGAAGCCGGCATAGAGACCGTTCGTGATCAAGGTCTCTCCCGACACATCCGATCCCCAGACGAAGTGCGACGGATTTGTCGCAATCAAGTCCTGGAAGTTGTAGTTGTGCGTAGGATCGATGCCAAACCAGTTAACGCCGGGAGACACCTCAGCATCCAGGCTGAACTTCCGGGCTGCGCCCCCTTGCGAGGGATCGTTATCCACAAGGACAAAAACGACATCCTGTGTAGCCGCGCTGACACCTGGCTCGATGAAGCGGGCAACAGCAAAGATGTCCGGGTCATATGACGCGCCATCGAAGGTGCTGAGAAAGTAGTTCTGCTGCGACTGCAAAGCAGGATTGTCCTTCTTAGCCCGATTAATCCGGCCGTACAGAGCTTGCAAGTCCCAGTCGCGGTTGTCCCAGACGTTCCGCATGTGATTGTAGCGCTTGAAGTTCGGAATCACCTTCCCGAAGTTCGCCTCGTAGCGCTCCCAGTTGTTAGATGTGTTAAGGATGTCACCTGTAAACCCATACCCGTCGTAGCTGTTCAGTGCGCCGGCCTCCATGCCGTACATCAGCAGCGGGATGCCATCCATCGCCGCCATTTCAGCGTAGGCGTAAACCAGTCGCCCGCCCGGATCATCGGACGGGAACACCTCGTCATGTGTCGTAAGCGCATTCAGCAACGGTGCATTGTCATAAGCCTTGCGTCGGTCATCAAAGGCCTTCCAGGTCGGGTAGGTCTCGGGGGAGCCCTGTCGACCGGAGCCCTCCCCGTTCGCCGGATAGCCGAAGAATGTATCCCGCCAGTAGAACAGGATATTCTCGTTCATAATATCAAAGTGGCGCGCAGAGCGGAAGCTGAGCCCATGGCGTTTGCTGCCGTCGACTTCCCGGTAGCCGTCCAGGGATTCCGCCATGAAGTACATGTCCCACTTGAGACTGCGAGCCTTGTTGATGATGTATTCCCAGAAGACTGCCGGCATGCCCTGCGCGAAGTCGCACCGCAGGCCATCGATGCCCTTATAGGATTCGGACTTCGGGGTACCTGCTGGATGCCCCGTCTTCTCAAGCCAGTAAGGAACGTACTCCGCCCAGTAACGCCAGAGCTCCCGTGAGTAGGTGTCGTGTTCTTCGAAGACATCACGCTCGGAGAGATACTGGTCATGCCAGCGGCCACTCTGGCCCTGGACCAGTGTGTCATACTTTCCGAAGTTGAAATCGGCCACATCGCTCCACTTGCCGAAATCAAAACGGTCTGGGGCCTCGCCGATGTCGGTATCGTTCGTCGCGTTGAAATACGAAGCGCGCTCACCGTAGTTTGTTCTGCTCGAATACCACTCTGGCCGAATCTTCGCGATAATGTTGGTGGGGTCCGTAGCCCACGGAAACATGTCCACACCAACCTGGCTGATCTCACAGTCCCAGGCACTATGGTTGAAGGGGGCATCAAGCATGACGTCGATACCGTGCTGATCCATTGAGGCAACGAACGCCGATAACTCATCCATCGCCTGACTGCGGGTGGCTGGATCGCCCAGGAGCTTGTTCACTTCAAAGAAGTTCGCAATCGCAAACGGACTGCCCGGGTCGTAGGCGCTGGCCGTATCCGGATCGGTCTGCCGCCCGACCTTCCCAATCGGGTGGATCGGCTGTAGCCAGATGCAGTTCACCCCGATTGCCTGGTAGTGCGCGGGAATATACACGTCGTCCACAGCGTTCGTTGTATACATGTCGGCCAGCGTGCTGCGCTCATGGAGCTCATCTCCAGAAGCTTCCGCGATCATCGGATTCAGTTCGTACATGGTGCGGTTCAGCACCTTCTTCGGCGACACCACCACTGCCAGGTCACGGCGCAGTCCGTTGTCCGTGTAGTAGTAGACCTCTCCGTTCACCGTGTAGCGCACAGTGGCCCTGTAGGCACCTGTCTTCTTAATAGTCAGCATCTTCTGGTATGTATCCCCCACCGGAGCCATCGCGTAGGCCCTGAAGTAGCCGGACGCGCCGGATGTCGTGGCCTGGTCCAGGTCATACTCCAATGTTGCGAAGTCACGGCGGTTGATATTGGAAATCAACTCAACATCTTCGACCGTGTCGCCTGGCTTCGTATTCGGATGAAAGATGAACGTGATCTCCTCCGAGTCACCGGCAAGCTCATCCAGAAAGAAACGGCGAATATTGTAGTTGGCATCGTTCGTGTTGGTGCCGACAACCGAAAGCAGCGTGGGCCGCCCGCAATCGTAGTAGCCGTCACCGTTGTCGTCCCTGATACTATCAATGGGTACAGGGAGGTACTCCGTGATCTCCAGGTCGCTGTTAAAGCTCCAAGCCGCCGGAGCCTGGCTCTGCTCGTCGTACAGCCCACCGCCATCTTCATCGGTATACGCAAACGCTGCCAGGTAGACAACATCCGGCACGGCACCGAATACCTCTGCCAGATTCAGTTCGCCTTCGAGCGCCTCACCATTGGCACCCATGGCATACTGCCCGTTGACACCACTATGGTTAAACGTATGAAACCCACCACTGGCGGCAGACTCGGCTGACAAGTACGGCTTGCTGCTCTTGTCAAAGTGAATCAGGCCTGATTTGCCCCACGGAGCGCCTCCCTTCGAGCCGTACACGTCGGTGACAAACAGAAAATGATCGCTCCCAGTGTCGCTCCCGTTGGCTGACCAGGTCGCCACATACAGATTGTTGCTTCGCACCGCCGCCACGATCTTCATCCCGTTGTTCGCAACGTCGTAGTGAGGACTGTCGAAGTCACCATCCATATTGAAGAAGGTCTGAACAGGTACACACGGATCAACGGTTACCTGGTAATTCGCCCCACCATTGTTGTCATAGGCGCTTGCCCCGGCATCCTGGAACCAGAAGTCGACTCCCGTGTACGTGGTTTGCAGGTCCAACTCATAGCGCCACGAGCCGCCACCGATATCGGTCATTGCTGTTACTGTGTGAACGCTCCCATTCGTCTCGATGCCGATATGGATCGGGTTGTGACCGTTGAGAGGGCCTTGGTTGGGCGTGTAGGTGATCGTCAGCTTGTTACCCGCACAGCGCTCAGGATTAGGCGGATCCCATTCCACCCTGGCCGGCACACTATCACCGGTGCACGCACTGGGTGTACTGGCTCCGTTGTATATGTCGTAGTGATAGGGATTGCCAAATTCAATATAACCTTGGCGGACCTCGCAGAGGTTGTTCTTGCCGTCCCCATCCCAGTCTTCCTCTCCGTCAGGAGTGGTATCATAGTCTGTGTCATGGTTCATGGGATTGAGGCGGATCCACTCCTCGTTGTCGTTCGGAATGGCGTCCTGGTTGTAGTCCCTTCCGTCATCCCCATCGACGCCTCCAAGAAGCCCGTTCGGCCCGGGATTCCAACCCGAAGTGAACCCGTTCACTTCAATATCGTCAGGCAATCCGTCACCGTCGGAATCGACGTGCCCTCCACCGAAGAGAGAAAAGAACACCGTACGTGCCAGCTTGCTTGTGACACCCGCGGCGACCACTTCAGCCTCAAAGACATGCGGGCCATTGATAAACGCACCGTACAGCTGCTGTGTCGTACCACCGCTGAGATAGCGGCCATCAAACGTATGCTCGTAGGTATTCCCACCCGCCGCAGCCACGCCAGCCATCTCGTACCCATCCCAGAAAAGCCTCACTGAAGCGCCACCGAGAACACCCGTGACCGCCGTAGTGAAGAACGGCAATGAGAGAGTCGAGCCCTCACCGTGGTTCAAACCAATCGCTGTGCCGCTGTTCGCCACGCTGAACACCCGCTCGTAGTAACTCGTGTTGATGACGGCACGCGGATCACCGTAGTCCGCTTCCACGGCCTCGACCTTCACCGTGTGCGTGCCGGTGGACAGAAGCGGCAATGCGAAGCGCCACGTGCCCTTCATGACCTCGTGCGCCTGCTGCGTCGTGGGCGCGCCATCGACACCATAGGTGATGTTGTACGCTGTGAAGTCGGGATTCGAGACGACAGCCATGCAACCACCCGGCACCGTCTCCCCAGCAGCAGGAACCGTGACATCAAGCGATGGCCCTACGCGATCGACGTAAACCACCTCGGAGAAGGTTTGGAAGAGCGCCGGCTTCCCGGTTCTACCGTTGAACAGACGGGCCTTCACCGTATGTAAGCCCTCCGGCAGGCCCGACACGTCGGCGGTCAACCGCCAATGCTGAGCGCCCTGTGAAGTGGCCTTTTCGAAGCCACCACTAACGATGCTCTGACTGGTGTCGTCAATTGCCGCAGCATTGGTGTCCAAGTTGAAGCCCTGTCCCCACTTCACCATGACCGAGTTGACCGTCTCGACCGGCGAGCCAAGCGGTTCCTGGTACTTCACGTCGATATTGACGGAGTCACCCGTGATGCGTGTGAGTGTGCGTGGCTTGTCATCCTTCAACTCTCCGCCAGGCACAATCCAGTCCATAGTCCCAAAGGCATTGTTGGAATCGTTGGGATCGAGAAAAGCGAGGGAGGCCTCCGTCGCGTGTCCTCGTGCATTGTACGGTGCATAGCAGACCCAGCCCTGTCCGTCCATTCCCGGAATAGTGATGTTGGCCTTTCCCCCGGTCACCGTCACGTCGGCCGGCTGGTTGCCCGTGTAATCGTGTAGGACAGTATCATTCTCGAAACTCACAGACACGTTGCGAGTCTGGTTCCAGCCCGAATCGTTCAGCCCCACCAGGAGGATGCCTTCCTTGTAGTCGATGCTCCCCGGGGTTCCCCCGGACACATCCTCGTAGCGTTCGAAGACGTACACATCCCCTTCCCAGTCCAAGCGGGCTTCCATAAGGCTCCGCGCAAACTGGTTATGGATGTACACAAGATTCTTGATCCCATTGTACCCATCACCAAGCGCATACTCGTGCCCCGGTTTCATCCACGTCACGTTGTCGATCTCCCACTGGGACAGGTTATTGCCGGTGGAGTAGACAATCGGAATGCCGGGAAACGTTAACGCGTAGGCGTAGGCCAAGTTCAGTTTCCAAGGAGCCGACTGGTCATGACTCTGGGGGAACAGAATCCCCTCGGTCGCGCTAAGCTTCGATCCGTTCTTGATCGCAGTCAGGTCACCGCCGCCAAACGCCGCATCGATCACCGAACTCTTCTGCGGAAAATCCAGGTAGCGCATCTTGTTGCCGCCCGAGCCGGCACCGGTGCGCCAGTAGTTGAAGTAGTTCACATCACCGGCAAAGATCTCGGCAAAGAACAGCGCGTCGTCTCGCTGCCTGATATCGTTGGTGTACATCTCCGAGTATTCGTCGCCACCCTCACTACCGCTCGTCCCGGCGAACGAGCGGCGCTGGTCAAAGCTATACTGGGCCTGATGCAAGAAGCCGCCGCTGCTGGGGCCGGGTACCTCGCCGGGTTCCCCGTAGAAATTGTGAATCACATGCTTCGCCGCATCCAGGCGCAAGCCGTCATAATCCATGGCATCCCCAAGCCAATAGATCCAACGGCACAGCATCTCCCATGGGTATTCAGCACTAGGCGCCCCAAAAGGATAGAACTCATCCTGCCCGGGCTGGCGCACCCAGCTCTCAGGATATGCAAAGCCGGGCGATCCACCAGAAAAACGCTTGTCAGGCTCCGTCTGGATATCGATGAGGCTAACCAGTTCCTCCTTGAACGTGCCTCCGTAGCCATTGTTGATGTCATCATACGACGTCATCCGGTCCGCTCTGCGATAGCTTCCCGGCTGGTCCGGCTGATACCACATGTGGAAATCCCAGGGCTTCATGCCGGGATAGGTCCAGAAGTTGGGGCCGTTGCCGTAATGGTTGTACACGACGTCAGGGTAGATCTTGGCATCCACCTGGTGCAGGTTGCGGACCATGTTCTGCAGCGAGCCCATGGTGCCATAGCGGGTACGCAAGGTGCCGCGCTGCGGAATCTGGCCCAGGTCCCAGCGGTCATACAGACTGTAGCCCACGTTCCCGCCGCCGCCGTTCGGGTGGTTCCCCGAGACGGGCGACTTGCACGGCGAAGGGGTCCAGATCGCGTCGTACCCGATCTCTCCCAACTCCGGAAGCCGCTGGTAGATCTCGTCCCAATCGGTTTCAAACCACTGAAGGATGACTTCCGCATCGGCAGCTTGAGGAGCGAGGATGGTCAGGATGAGCAAGAGGAGCGGGATGGCGGTACTAACAAGACGATTCTTCACAGTCATTCTCCCTACATGAATAAGACATTACCTTCTTAGACTCCGTCCGCATGGAACGGTGCGTCATGTCGAGGTTTCAGCCCGAGGAACGGGGTGAATTGCCTTCTGAATGTCAAAAGCAATTGACTTACAGAGGGGTGTTGTCGTCCTTAGCGGGGCATGTGAATATGCGCCCGTGGATCACAGGAGAAAACAACTGTATGGAAAAGAACAACAGCACCAATCAAAGCCAAGACAGACTCTAACACGGGAGTCGGTCGAAATGGAAGACAGAACTGACACAAAGAAGCCCCTGCCGTTCCCAGCAGGGGCTCCATACATTCACAATGAATCTCGGTCTATATGGCGTCGCCCCCAAGAGCAACTCTCACGCCGCCACCGATGAAGGTCTCATCGATCAGGTCACCCGTGAAGATGTCCACGCCGGCGAAAGCAGAGATAGTATCCGTGACATCGTACGTGAGGCCCGCCCCGACGTGCATCGCCACTTCGCTGTCATCCACCTTCACTTTGCCCGTCGGCGCCACTCCGCCTCCCGCGCCGGACAGATCTATGCCCGACAAGTCAATACCGGACAGGTCAAGATCCGGAATCACAAGATCATCCAGACCAAAATCTGACAGGTCAATGGTGTCCTTTGCCTTATGGAAGATGCCTCCCGAGTACTCGGCTTCCCACTTCACGTAGTGGACGCCCACGTTGGCGTACCAACCCAGACCCTCAGCCACATCGTCCAGTGCACCACTGGCTACCACTGCAGCGTTCACATCCAGCACCGTCTGATCCACACCGCCGGAGTCATCACTCCAGTAGCCGGCACCACAGCGCACAGCCGTCGTAACCGGGAGATCCAACGGAAGCGCATAAATCGCGCCGCCAGCAAATCCCAGCCCTTCTTCCGGCACGCCGACAGAGGCGAATGCGGCCCAAGCGTCGTTGAGCTTATACTGCCCGCGTACGCCATAGCCGGTGATGTCACCACCGGAATATGCGGCGCCATCCACCAGGATCGGCGCTGTCTCCGCAACATTAGCGTTAGCCGCGTACGGGATTGGCTCAACCAATCCGGCACTCGCGCTCGCAACCAGGGCCATGGCAAGCAAGCCATGAACAATCAGGATTCTCATGGGACCCCCTTCGTTTGGTGTTTTGTTACTCTGACCGAATCGGCGCAAGCGCCTTTTCGATCTAACTTGCTGCACAGCGATCACACATCAAGGAAGTCTGCAAAGGTAAAATGGACCATAAGAAGATGCCATAAGAAGGTACAACTGGCCGCTCGCGCTTTATTGATTTGGGCAATTCATACCTCTAGCGTATATTGCACCCAACTCTTAACGGGAGAGAACAATGCGTACACTCCTAATGACCATGGTGGCTCTGGCCTCAAGTGGCCTCGTTGCGGCAGAGCCAGAACCCACACTGGTTGACCAGCTGATTCGAGCCAACAAACGTATCCGGTCCCTGCAATGCGATATCCGGCGCGAAGTTGAATCGGGCGAGAATATTGTCACAACTCTCAGCCGTTTGTCGTTCAAACGAGGTGACAGGCTTCGCGTTGAGACGGTCACTCCGACTCCGCGCCGGATCGTTGTAGATGGCATCGCGATCCACAAGTGGATTAAAGGACATCAGAAAGGTGTACGAATCCCCCTCAAGGGTGCTCCCCCCCCTGAACTCCTGCAGGTCCGCCGCGTTCCGGCCTCGGGTGAAGAGTATCTTCTCCGCCTGAAAGACGCACCTGAGACGATGCTTCCACCCACCACAGAGTTTCCCAAACGCCGTGGGTATGCACCATCCGCCCCGCACCCCTACGTTATCCTGAGTCTTGACAACAACGGTCGACTCGCGCGCATCGAGTTTCTGGATCCCCACAATCACAGCAAGCGGCTGTCACGCGTTGATTTCGGAGGATGGATAGAGGCCGCCCCAGGTATATGGATTGCCTGCACGCAACTGACCGAAACGCAAGCCCGCAACGGCATCTCTACTCACGAGACCCTTCGCGTAAGCCGACTGAAGGTCAACCAAGAGATCCAGGACCAGACCTTTGACCCCACTCACTGGGCTAGCGATATCGAGTTTGTTGCGCCAACCGAAATGGTGAAACACCTATCAGGACTCCGCTCCACGGAATCCTCAAAACAGTAGTTGCTAACGACGCATGATCCATATATCCTGATCTCCACACATCAGATAGGAGGACACCATGAAAAGGGCCATATTTGCCTTTGCAATGATAGCGCTTCTAGCGGCCGCTCCGCTGGCGCAAGCGAACGAAGAACAGGGCGATATACTAGGGTTCTTCGTTGGATGCTGCTTTGGCCTTCGCACCGGAGCAGACTACAATGACGGCAAGGAACTCCATTTGCGCGACTATGGGCGGATAATTCCATGGGCAAACATTGTCTTTGCTGTTTGGGATGGCGTCGATACCTACAACGGCAAGGGACGCGCTGATTTCCAGACCGCCTACGGGTCGGAATACTACTGAGTTACGCTCAGTTCGATCCACAAAGAGTAGGATTCACCTTCCGTCAGGAGGGTGGGTCCTTTCTTCTTTTCAGGCCGCGCATTCACTGACGTCACTCCCGAGGCTTGCTATGTACAGGGGCGCGATCCCTCTCCTTCTCTTCCTTCTCTGCCAGACGGGCACTGCCTCCGAACTGGCGTTGGCACGTGAATTGGCATCTGAGCAAGACTGGTGGGCTTGTGACATCGAGTGTCGGCGCGTCCTTATCGATCATCCTGAACTTACAGCCTCCGCCCAAGCCTTGCGACAGGGGGCCGCCCAACATCTCTCTCGGCGAGCCGGGCGAGCATCCATTCTTAGAAGACTAGGTGCCTTACCTGTAAAGGCTATGGTTGGCTTCTACCGAATCGTTGTAGCGCAGTCCATCGGCTCACGCTGCGTGCTCGAGCCCAGCTGCTCCACCTACAGCCTCCAGGCCGCCCGCGAACGTGGCTGGCTGGGCATCCCCATGACCGGTGATCGCCTGATCAGGGAGCCTTCCGTCGTTCACGCCAAGGAGCATCCCGTCGGAGTGATCAACGGACGCACGCACTATGCCGATCCCGTATCTGACCATATTGGAGGAGACCAATGACCACATCCCGCCTTCTCATCGTCGGCCTGCTCTGGGCAACCCTCGCCCCCCCGCTTCAGGCAGACACTTCAGCAGGACTCACCCTCGCGACAGAACTGGCCGCTGATGGAAATCACGCCGGGGCCGCACTTGAATACCGCCGCCTCGCCATGGATACAAGCGACCCAAAATCAAAGGGGGCGATATACTGGATGGCCGCGTATGATTACATGAAGGCTCAGCGTTTCGCGCAGGCCGAACGCATGCTCAGTCAGTCGGAGAACACTACACCGGAACTTGAGACCGAAGTGTATTTGTTACGTGGCGAGCACAGTCGCGTACGAAACCGACTCCGCGAAGCTGCTTTCTACCTTGAGAGCATCGCGCATCCGGAACAAGACGCTGCACTGCGCACTGTTGCAGCGAAGAAGCTCGCCGCAGTCCGACTGCAAATGCGCGACTTCGAAGGTGCCCGCGAAGTCTTGACACTGGCAGAGCCGACTGATCTAAACGCAAACATGGAAGCCATCAGGACGTACGAGGCCGGAAAGGATAAGAACCACGTTGTGGGGGGTCTGTTGGGGCTGATTCCGGGAGTCGGATATGCCTACTCGGGCGAGTATGCCAATGCGGCGCGATCCCTTCTGCTCAATGCCCTCTGCATCTGGGGCCTCGTAGAGTTCGTTGAGGAAGAGCAGTGGGGTGGCGTGGCGCTAGTAGGTTTCGCCGAAGCAACCTTCTACTCCGGAAGCATCTACGGAGGTGCCGATGCCGCCGTTCGCTATAACCAACGTCGCCTGGATCAGGCAATCGAAGCCATTGAAGGCGATGCCCGTTTCACACCCGATCGCGCCACGCTGCCTGTGTTGACGCTAAAGTACAGGTTCTAATCTCTCCCCTCACACCCTAATCTTTCACCCTAATCTCTCCCCTACCCCAACAGCCGCTGCCCAACGAACAACGCCGCCAGCACCACCAAGATCCCCACCAGCACACAAAGCAATCGCCTCGTGGGCGTGCCTTCCGCATCCAGCGACAGCCGCGCCGACTTTGTGAATTGGCGGCGCTGCCCGCGCGTTCTCAGTTGACGCAGGTAACTCAGGGTGCGAAAATGACACCATGCACTGAGAGTTTCGGAGTGACATCCAAATCATAGGCTTTGGCGGTATCGCTTAATGCCCTGTGGTGAGCAGGATTCTCAAGGAAAAGAAAGCGACTCGACAATGAGCCCGACGGTATTTCGCCAAGGAAATGCGAAGTTCTATTTCTTCTCGCGTGAAGAATCCAGGATGCACATTCATGCGCTGACGCCCGACGGGGAAGCAAAGTTCTGGATGGAGCCGACCATTGAGCTGGCAAAGACGATAAAGCTGAAGCCACAAGAAACGGCCCGACTGAGAGAAATAGTCAAGGAGCACCGAGATGAGATCGTCCACGCATGGAACCAGCACCATAAGCGTTGAGAACATCACGCCATTTGGAATATGGGTTAACGATGGGAACAGGGAACATGTTATCCCATTCAGCGAGTTCCCTTGCCTGAAGAAGGCATCGGTTGCGGATTTGATGGCCCCCGTCCTGCATCATGGCTTTCACCTCTCTTGGGAGAACCTGGATATCGATATTGACCTCAACTCACTTGATCATCTGGAGGATTTTCCCCTCTATTTTGAATCAGAAGCACCCGCTCTGAGTGCAGTCGCGGAAGAGCGGAAAGAGTACTCGACAGGGTGACCGGCCCCCTATCTATCGCAGCATCAGAACCGCTGCGCCACCAACGCCACCACGAGCAGGGCCACAATCGCCAGCAACACATACAGCAATCGCCTCGTGGGCGTACCTTCCGCATCCAGCGGGAGCCGCGCCGGTTTTGTGAATTGGCGGCGTTGCTCGCGCGTGGGACGCATGCGAGCGTTAATCGCCCAGCCGCACCCTTCCAGCAACGCACTCAGATCCTGCCGACGCAGTTTCAGTATCGCGATCAGCGACACCGGCACCATCACAACCAGTGCGGCGCCCAGCACCCCGAGGAACACCTGGCCACGCGAGAGCGAGGTCAGCGTCTTGGTGATGAAGGCGAAGGCAGACCCTATCGCCGCCACCGACACACTCAAACCCATCATCATGCCGGCTGAGCCGAACTGCCCCTTGCCTCCCCCTGCCGCCGGCGGTGCAGCCTTGAACATGCTATCAGCCTTCTTCTGGAGCGCTTTCTCCGACGTCGCTGACATCGACTCGATCTTGCCCAGCAAAAACGCCCACAACCGCACAAAGGGAACACACAGCGCTTCACGCACGCTGATCGGATTCTCAATGATATGTGTCACGCGGGCATTGTGCTCACGCCCCTCTGTGTCAAAGAACACCCCTCGCTTTCCAACCTGCAGATTGCCCTTTGATCCCGTCATAGCGGGTACGGCCACCGTATAGGGTTTATCGCCGCCCAATCCTTCCACCTCCAGGTAGAGCGTAAAGATGTTGCTATCCTTCGCCATCTTCTGATGCTCGGCCACGTTGTCCACGAGAAACGCCAGGTTGAACCAGCGCCCGTCAATCACGGCCGATCCCATTTCAAACAGGGCACGCTCGGATACATCATAGAGATCGCCGAAACTGACAAAGTTGTCGGCCAGCCGCAACAGGTGCCCGCGATAGAGCAACAACCGCTCCAGCATCAATACACCGGCACGCACCTCGGAGATACGAAGATCCTCCTCAATCAGTTTGCGCACCAACTCCGCCAGCCCGCCGTCGCGATAGGCAGCCAACCGTTCCGGCGCCAGCTTCTCAACACTGGTGCCCTTCTTGGACCTGACATAGTCGCCATACGGCTTCAGGGCTGCACCCACGGCCTCCCAGGATACCTCACCCAGATCATCGGGACACACATCCAGTATACGCGGAAGCACGTCGTCCCGCAGGGCCTCGATTCTGTCGGCATAGAAAGGATTCACAAGGTCGCGTGAAAGAGGCAACCGCCCCTCCGCATTCACTCGCGCCAACGGCCGTTCCTGCAACCAGGCATCCATAGCAGCCCGGTCCATAGCACCGACATCGCCCAGCTTCGCCGTCTCGAAGTGCTCGCCCGCTTTTCCGTCATACTGCAGCACACCGCACGCCTTGAAGAACGCGTCGACTTCCACTTCGATGGCCGCATAGAGATCGTAGATGGCGGGCGTCTCAGCCCCAAACGGAACCAGGCTGTTGGCGTTGACCCCACTACCGGCTGCGCGCCACTCCAGCAATCCCTTGACCGCATCCATGAAGGCATCGAGTTGCGGCTCATCAATTCCCGGTTTGCCGCTGGCATCCTCGGTCGATCCCGTACAGGCGAGCACATCTTCGATCATGCGCCTGACATCACCGTCCGCTGCCTCCGGCACCACAATGCCATCCCCATTCAGCGGCTTCTCGCGCATCTTATCGAGATACTCGCGCACCTGCGCCAACGAGACTTCCGCTGTCCCCTTGTCAGCCATTGTCGCCAAGACATCCTTAGCTGAGCCGACAAGCCGTTTCCCTTCAGGTGAATCCACCCGGATCGCTTTCAGAGGCAGTGGGGCGCCCGGACTGGCCGGTACAGACGCGTCCTCCAGGATATTGAGCATCCAGCGAATAGCGCCGCGCATCTCCTGCGTATTGATCCGCCCACTGCCATCGCGATTGATTAACTCCAACAGCTTGCGATCACAGCGAAACGCCGCCACCGGCGCACTGGTTGCCACCCACAACGCCTCGTCCAACTCCAGCACCTGCCCCAGATCCCGCGTCGTCTCGATCCGCAACTGGTACGTCTTCCCAATCTTCGTAAATCGCATAGTCATAATGGCAAGATACTATGTTGAGACAGCGACACAAGAAAGGGGAAAACCACAGAGGCACAAAGACACAAAGGAGAAAGACTGGAGCGATGTTGCGAGAATCGTCCCGAGGCGCTAGCGCTCGGGATCGATTCTCGCAACGTTGTCTCAGGGAGAGGGAGGAGGTCACTGAGGGTCAGAGCACCATCCGCTTAATGCCTTCCTTGAGGACGGGGACATTGAAATTGACCAGCAGACCAGTTCTGCAATTGGTCAGTCTCATGTAGGTCAGGAGTTGCGCATCATGCACGGGCTCAAGGGCTTTGACCGCCTTCAGCTCCACAACCACCTCCTCATTCACTACAAGATCCAGCCGCAGGTCATCGCCAACGCGCTCATTCTTGTAGATCAACGGCAGCCTCACTTGGGTCTCGAACGGCACGTCACGTAGACGTAGCTCGTGCATCAAGCTCCGCTCATAGATCTCTTCATACAGCCCAGGCCCCCAGTGCTTGTGCACCTCGATGGCCGCTCCTATAATCTCTCTGGTCATCTCTGAACTCAACATGCCACCCCTTTTCTGCTCTCTTCCAGTTCCCCATCCGGCGGTGCGGCCACCCCGCAACCAGAATCACAGTCGTTGCCCCCCCCAATCACCTCCTCCGTGCACTCCTCTCCCTCCCCCATGAGCAACGTCACGAGAATCGAGGGGCGCGGTATTCCGCGTACCCGATTCTCGTGACATCTCCTCCTCCCCTCTCTCCTCCGTGCCTCCGTGCCTCTGTGGTTATCCCCTCCCCCTCTTCAACAGCTTCTCTAGCTCCACTGCCACACCCAGCACAGCCGCCACACCCACGCAAGTACCCAACTGCGATACCGTCAACGGCACAGTGTGAAAGAAGCTGCCGAACACCGGCACGTAGATCACCGCCAGCTGCAGCACCACCGTCACCGCAATGGCACCCAGCAACGGCTTGTTTGAGAACAGCCCGATCTGTATGAGCAGGCGTTTTGAGGAGCGTACCGCCAGCGCCAGGAAGAGCTGCGCAAACACCATCGTCGTGAACAGCATCGTCTGCCACGGGTAGGCCGTGACGGCATCGTGCGACACCTCGGCAAGCTCCACACCGTCCCATGCACGGTAGCCCACGAACAGCGACAGGGCCGCCATGAGCAGTCCGATCCAGACAATCTGGCCACCCATGCGCCAATCAATGATCGGTGCGTCCGGCCTCCGCGGGGGACGCTGCATCACATCCTTTTCCGGTCCCTCAACGCCCAATGCCAGCGCCGGCAGTCCATCCGTCACCAGGTTCATCCACAGAATCTGCACCGGCAACAACGGCAACGGCATTCCCAACAACGGACCCGCAATCATCACCATCAGCTCGCCTGCATTGGCCGCCAGGATGAAGCGCACGAAACGACGGATATTGTCGAAGATGACGCGCCCTTCCTTGACGGCGGCTACAATCGTTGCATAGCGATCGTCCAGCAACACCATATCCGATGCCTCTTTCGCCACATCACTGCCTGTGATCCCCATCGCCACGCCGATATCCGCACTCTTGAGCGCCGGCGCATCGTTCACACCGTCACCCGTCATCGAAACAATCTCGCCATCGGCCTGCAGCGCATCCACCAGCTTCAGTTTCTGCTCCGGCGAGACCCGCGCAAACACCTGAGTCTGCGCGGCAGCCGCCTTCAGTTCCTCCTCGCTCATCCGCCCAAGCTCAACCCCCGTCAGAACGTCTTCGCCATCTTTCACGATCCCAAGCTCACGCCCGATATACGCGGCCATGAGCGGATGGTCGCCCGTGATCATTACGGGACGGATTCCAGCCTCACGCACGGTGGCCACTGAATCAGGCACATCATCGCGCAGTGGGTCGATCATCCCCACCAAGCCTACAAAGACCAGGTCCTTCTCTAAATCCGCCGCGCCGAGGTGCGGTTCCACCTTGTCAAACAGGCGATAGGCCAGGCCCAGCACCCTGACCCCCTCACCCGCCAGCGCATCGTTTGCCGCCAGAAGCTTCTTGCGTCCTGCATCATCCAGCGGCGTCGCGCCGCCGGGGCTGGCCACGCTGGTTGACACGTCCAGAAGCCCTGCTGCGGCTCCCTTCGCGAAAGCTATCGCCGCCTTACCGTCGGCTCCGCAGATGCTGAGGAGTCGTTTCACCACGTCAGGCGTATCCGCCCCTATCTCGTGCAGCGTGGTCATACGTTTCCGGTCGGACTCAAACGGTGCCTCACCCACGCGTGGGAGGCTCTGTTCCAGATCCCCTTTCGCCAATCCCGCGTCAGCCGCCGCAGCCACCAGGGCGACCTCTGTCGGGTCACCTACGGATTCCTCTCCACCCGCCGCCACCGAGGCGTCATTGCAGAGCGCACCTGTGAGAAGGGGAAGCAGTGCGGCATCGTCACCGACGTCGCCTCCCTCCCCGGGCAGCGCAATATCGCCGGCCTCTCCCAGCAGCTTCGTAACCGTCATCCGGTTCTGCGTCAGCGTGCCGGTTTTATCCGTGCAAACGACCGTAACCGAACCCAGCGTCTCCACCGCCGGAAGATTTCGGATCAACGCCCTGCGCGCCAGCATCCGCCGCCCCCCCAGTGCCAGGGCAATCGTCACAACAGCAGGCAGGCCTTCGGGCACGGCGGCGACCGCCATGCTGACTGCCGTCAGGAACACAGTGCGCGCATCCTCTCCCCGCAAGAGCCCCATAATCGCCACAATCGAGATCAGGCCCAGCGCCACAAACACCAACACCTTGCCCAGGTGTTCAATCTTCTCAGTCAGCGGCGTCGCTTCATCCTCTGTCTCACTCAGAAGCGTGGCAATCTGCCCCAGCTCCGTTTGCATACCCGTGCCCGAACAGATCGCTTCCGCGCGGCCATAGGTGACGACCGTGCCCATGTAGACCATGTTCGTGCGATCGCCCACCGATGCCTCGGGATCCTCGATCGCATCAAGCTGTTTCTCGACCGGCTCAGACTCGCCCGTCAGTGCAGCTTCCTGCACCCGCAGCCCGGCGCACACCATCAGCCGTCCATCTGCGGGCACCATGTTGCCCGCCTCAAGCAGCATGATGTCGCCCGGCACCAGGTCAACCGAATCGATCTCCTTGACCGCACCATCTCGCCGTACACGAACACGAGGCACCGAGAGCTTCTTGAGAGCCGCCATCGCCTGCTCGGCACTATACTCCTGCTTGAATCCGAGCAGTCCGTTCAGGATCACAATGACGGCAATGGCGATCGCATCCTTCACATCGCCCAGGAGATACGAAACAACCGCCGCCGCCACCAGCAACCCCACCAGCAGGTTCATAAACTGGGCCACAAAGATCGCCCACGGCCCACGGCCCGCCTCATGCGTCAACTCGTTCGGCCCATGCTCCGCCAACCGCCCGGACGCCATCTCAGCCGCCAGTCCCTCCTCCAGCGTCACCCCCAACTCATTACCAACGGATTCACCCGTAAGCGTATGCCAACCCTTCATGCCCTATACTCCTTGCGGCACAGCCTGATCTACCGCGCAACTATCGCCATCAGCTATGCCATGTAAAGGCTAAGGTGAGAGATTAGGGGTTAGGAATCAAAGGAAAAACCTATTCTCTCCCTCATCCTCCTCCCCTGATCTGGCCAGACACCCCCGGCCACAGCCACATGAAGCCCACCCCAGTCCCGACTTATCCTACGGCCTCGTTGGCTGCTTGACAGAGACAGACGAACAGTACATACTCATCCATATGAAAACCACACTCAATATAGATGACGTAATCCTCGCAAAAGCTTCCCGGCTTACCGGGGTGAAAGAGAAAACATCTTTGGTCCGGATGGGGCTCGAGGCCTTGGTTGCACGCTACAGCGCGCAACGCTTGGCGGCACTCGGCGGCTCTGATCCAGGCGTCAAACCCATCCCGCGCCGGAGGACGGCGTAGTGGTACTCGTGGACACGTCGATCTGGATTGACCACTTTCGGAAGGCGAGTGGCAAGCTCGCCTCATTCCTGGAAACGGAAGAGGTCGCCATTCACCCGTTCGTTCTTGGCGAATTGGCTTGCGGCAACCTAAGCAACCGGAAAGAGATCATCGCTTTGCTTCATGCGTTGCCGGGCGCAACCAAGGTGGAGGACGATGAGCTCCTCTTGTTCATTGAGCGCCACCGTTTGATGGGCCGAGGCATCGGCTTGATAGATGTCCACATCCTTGCTTCGTGCTGCATTGACTTTTGCCTTCTGTGGACGAGAGATAAACGACTTCAGGTCGTGGCAAAAGAAATGAACATCGAGTTCAGCCAACATCACAATTGACCCGTATCTCAAATAGCCGAATACGGCCATTTGAGAACGGTCATTGCAGCGTTGAGAAATTGAGGAAGAAGGGAGTCCACATGGAACAGCACAGTATTGAGATAACCCCATCGGTTACAGTCCATGCTCTGTTGGAGGCACATCCGGAACTGGAGGACGTACTGATCGGCCTGGCGCCGCCGTTCACAAAGCTCAAGAACCCGTTCCTCAGGAGGTCCGTTGCCAAGGTCGCAACCATAAAGCACATCGCATCTGTTGGCGGCATTCCACTCGATGAGCTGATTGCAAAAATAAGAGAAGCGGTCGGACAGCAGGAGAGTACGGAGTCCTATGAGGATCAGGATTACTTTGGTGAGAGGCCGGACTGGTTCTCCCCTGACAAGGTGACGCTCTCTCTGGACGAAGACAAGGTGGAAGACAAAGACAGGATGACCCTGGTCATCATTCTTAAGGAAGCGAAGAGCGTTCAGAAGGGCGAGATCATTGAGCTGATCACATCATTCCTGCCTGCCCCTGGAATAGACATTCTCAAGTCCAAGGGCTATTCAGTCTGGACACGAAAGGATGGCCCGGATCTTATCAGGTCGTATTTCCTGAAGAGCACAGACTGACAGACGGGCAAGTCGGCGGTCAGGCAAGAGCATGCCCGGCCACTGTTTTACGTCGGCCTCTGTTAAGGGAGTCGCGATCGCTCCCGATTCACTATTCTGTTCCATGCCCCGTGCGTCGCAATCCGCTTCTGCAACTCCTTATCTTGCATCCGCCACCCGCCTCGGCTACAACTTAGGACGCATGAAATCAACGTATTGGAGCCTCTCATGTCCACACTAACTGCACTGGGCCCCTTGGATGGGCGTTACGCATCGAAGACAGCCGACTTGAACGCCATCTTTTCGGAGTACGGACTGATCCGCTATCGCACCACTGTTGAGGTGCGCTGGCTTCTCGCTCTGTGTGCTGAGCCCGGTATCCCCGAGGCCCGGTCGCTCACGGGTGAGGAGATCGAGCAGGTGGAAGGCATCCTGGCCAACTTCTCCGAGTCCGATGCACAGCGTGTGAAGGATATTGAAAAGACCACCAATCACGACGTGAAGGCGGTGGAGTACTTTCTCAAGGAGAAGATTGCGGGGACATCCATCGAGCCGCTGAGCGAGTTTCTGCACTTTGCCTGTACCTCCGAAGACATCAACAACCTTTCGCACGCCCTCCAGTTGCGTGACGGCCTCGCCGTCATCACGGCGGCCCAGGCTGAAATCACCACCGCCCTTGTCGAGCTGGCGCGTGAGGGCCGCGATGTGGCCATGCTCGCCCGCACACACGGCCAGACGGCCTCCCCCACTACGGTCGGCAAGGAGATCGCCGTGGTTGTCAATCGGTTAAGAAAACAGAGCGAGTCGATCGGATCGATTGCCATCCTGGGTAAACTCAATGGCGCGGTCGGTAACTACAATGCCCACCTGTCCGCCTACCCTGACGTGGACTGGCCTGCGCTGGCGCGCGGAATCATCGAAGATGAACTCGGGCTTCAGCAGAACCCGTTTACGATTCAGATCGAGCCGCACGACTACATGGCCGAGGTCTTTCACGCCATGATGCGCTGGAACACGGTGTTGCTGGACCTTGATCGTGATATCTGGACCTATATCTCGCTGGCCTACTTCGGGCAGCGGACAATCAAGGGCGAGGTCGGGTCTTCTACCATGCCGCACAAGGTCAATCCCATCGATTTTGAGAACAGTGAAGGCAACATCGGTCTCGCCAACGCACTCTTCGAGCATCTTGCCTCGAAGCTGCCCGTTTCGCGGCTGCAGCGCGATCTCAGCGATTCAACGGTTCTGCGAAACATGGGCGCCGCCTTCGGTTACTCCCTGATAGCCTACCGCTCCACGCTGAAAGGGCTTTCGAAACTCACTGTTAATCGCGAGCAGCTCGCAGCGGACCTTGATCATGCCTGGGAGGTGCTGGCCGAACCGATTCAAACCGTCATGCGCAAAGCCGGCATCGAAGAGCCTTACGAGAAGCTCAAGGCCCTCACACGCGGACAGAGCGTAACGCAAGAGACCATTCGCGCCTTCCTCGATACGCTGGACCTGCCGCAGGCAGACAAGGACCGCCTGGCCGACCTGACACCGGCCACCTATATCGGCATGGCCCCGCAGATCGTCGACCGGCTATCGTAGCCCAAGAACCAAGCGCCATATGAAAATCCTCGATCGCTACCTGTTGCGCGAGTATCTCGTCACAGTGTTCTACTGTGTGGCCGGGCTTGCGCTGCTGCAGATTGTCTACGACCTGGTCTACCATTTCTCAAAGCTCATTGCTGCCAAGATCACGCTGGCGCAGGGGCTCCGCTACTACCTGGGATCGCTGGCACCGCACACCGAATTCATGCTCCCGGCCGGAATCCTTCTGGCTACGCTCTACACCCTGTGGCAGCTCTCGCGGCACGGTGAACTGACGGCCATGCGCGCCAGCGGCATCAGTCTCAACCGCATCATGCTCCCGTTCCTGCTGGTGGGCCTGGTCTTCACCGCGGCCACCGCACTGCTCAAGGAAATCGTAGCACCGGAATCGGCGTTCTGGGCCCAGGAATTCGAGGCCAACAAGTTCAAGGAGCCCGAAGAGCGGCTCTTCCACAACCTGGCCTATTACAACGCCATTGATCGTCGCATGTGGATGATCGGGAGGACGGACCTCAAGAAGCCCAACATCATCCACGACGTCCGTATCAGCGAGGAACGCCCCGACCGTACCCTGGAGCGAGACTGGCAGGTCGGTCGCGGTGAATGGCTCGATCAGGAGTGGTGGTTCTTCGACGTCACTATCCAGGCCTATAACGAGGAGGGCAATCCCATGGGTGAGCCGCTTCCCGTCCCGGGGTCGGAGGCCGGCATTGAGATGTCGCAGTGGCTGGAGAAGCCGGCTGATTTTGAGACCGAGGTCACACCCACCGAGTTCATGACCACGCGCGACATGCTGCGCTATCTGCGCCGCCACCCGGACATCTCGGATGAAGCCCTGGCACAGAAGCGGGTTGACCTGCACCTGCGTATGGCCATGCCGTGGGCTTGCCTGATCGTGACCCTCTTCGGTATACCGGCCGGTGCTCGTACGGCGCGTCAGAGCGTCATAAACGGCGTCCTGACGACCCTGCTCTTCTTTGTCATCTTCTATGCCCTGACCCAGGCGGGCGTCTTTCTTGCCAAACGCGAGCTGCTGCCACCGCTCCTCGGCGCGTGGCTTTCCAACATCGTTTTTCTTGTCGCAGGCTTCAGAACGCTTATGCTGATGAAGTGAGAGGAAGGAGATTAAGGTGAAACAGGGGGAGAAAAGATGACGCTATTGCAGGAGATCCTGAAGGTCGCCGTAGACAACGAGGCCTCTGACATCCACCTCAAGCCCGACCAAGTGCCGGTCTATCGCATTCATGGCGCCCTCACCAATGCCGATAGCGCTGCCCTCGCGGCGGTTGATATCGAGGGGATTGGCAACCAGATGATTCCCGACTATGCCCGCCAGGCGTTTGAGGTGAATCACGAAGCCGATTTTTCCCACGATGAGCCGGGCATCGGCAGGTTCCGTGTCAACCTGTTCCTTGCGCAGAGCAAGCCGTGCATTGTGATGCGCCATGTTAAGACCGACGTACCCGATTTCGCGTCCCTGCGCCTGCCCGAGAAACTGAAAGACCTGGCCGATATTCACCGCGGCATTCTGCTGCTGTGCGGCACAACCGGTAGCGGAAAGTCCACCACACTCGCGGCACTCATCGACGAAATCAACCGGCGTCACCGCCGCCGTATCATTACGATCGAGGACCCTATTGAGTATCTCTTCACCGATCGTGAATCCATCATCACGCAACGCGAGGTAGGGATCGACACCATGAGTTACCAGGAGGCCCTGGTACATCTCATGCGCCAGGACCCGGATGTCGTGCTCATTGGCGAAATGCGTGATCAGGCCAGTATCCGCGTCGCACTGCTGGCCTCACAGACCGGTCACCTTGTGCTCTCATCCCTGCATGCCACAACATCGAGCATGGCTATCCCGCGCATGCTGGACATGTTTCCACCCAGCGAACGCGAGCAGATCCGTCACGCGATCGCCCTCAGCATGGAGGCGGTCGTCACGCAGCGCATGCTGCGCGACGTCGAGAACCGCTACATCCCCGCCGTCGAAATCATGCTGAACACCCCGACGGTGAAGAAGCTTATTGAAACCGACCGCCTCGACGTCCTCTCCGCCGCCATCGAAACCGGCGGCGAAGATGGCATGCAGACCTTCAACCAGTCCATCTACGAGATGATCAAGAGCGGACTCGTGACCGAAGAACAGGGCATGCAGTACGCCGGCAACCCGGAATCGCTGAAGATGAACCTGAAGGGCATCTTCCTGGATGAAGGAAACCGGATCCTCGCCGACCTGTAGGCATGAGCAATGCACCTCTTTTTAGCGGCGAGGGCTTTTCGATTGGACTGGCCCCCATGGCCGGGTTCACCGATCGGGCCATGCGCACGCTCTCCCTCGAGCAGGGCGCCTGCCTTGCCATGACCGAGGTTGTGAATGCCGCAGGCCTCACGCACGACTCCAAGCGCACCTTCCACCTACTGGAAACCGCTAAGGACGAACATCCCGTTGCGGCCCACATGTACGGCATCGAACCTGCAGTCATGGCCGAGGCCGCCCGCCGGGCCGAGGCGCTCGGTCGGTTCGACTTCATCGACATCAACTCCGGCTGCCCGGTCCGCAAGATTGTCGCCAAGGGCGCCGGGGCGGCCCTGATGGGCGACGTGCCGCGCCTCGCCGCCATCGTGCGTGCCATCCGCGAGGCCGTTTCGCTGCCTGTCACGGTCAAGACCCGCATCGGCCTCACACCCGAGACCTGCAACATTCGCGAACTGGCGGCGGCAGTCGAAGATGCAGGCGCCTCCTGTCTCTTCATTCACGGTCGCTTTGCCTGCAACAAGCACAGCGGGCCGGTCGATTGGGAGCTGATTGGCAGCATCAAACAAGAACGCAGCATGCCCATCTGGGGCAATGGCAGCGCCCGTACCGGGGTCGAGGCCGTTCAACTTCAGAAGACTTACGGCGTGGACGGCGTCCTGATCGGTCGTGGGGCCATCGGCAATCCCTGGATCTTCCGGGAGGCCCGTGCGGCATGGGAAGGAAGAGAGAGTGCGCCGCGATCACTGGATGAGATGCGTGCGACCGTCGAAGCCCATCTGCGCGACCTGGTCGGCCTCAAATCACTGGAACGCAAATACCGCCGCGCGGGAGCACTTGCGGCCGAAACCGCCGCCGTAATGGTCTTACGTCCCCATCTCCTCAAGTACGTGGGCGGACTTCCCGGCTGGCGCGAGGTACGGCGTCAGCTGAACGACATGCGAACGATCGATGACGTTCTCCTGGCGGTAGACAGCGTGATCAGTAATGTGAAGAGTGGAGCAGGCCGTGACTGAAGGGCCACTCATTCTAGCCTCCGCCTCACCGCGGCGCCGCAGGCTATTGAATGAGATGGGGTACACCTTTGATGTCGTTGTGCCCGACGTTGAGGAGGTCCACTATCTGGACGATCTCTATGGCAGCGTCATGGAGAATGCATCGCTGAAGTGTGAGTGGTGTCGTCAGCGACACCCCGATGCCGCCATCCTGGCTGCGGATACAGGGATCGAGTTTGAGGGCCGCACCATTATGAAGCCCCGCTCACTGGACGAGGCGGCTGAGTTTCTGCGCCGCTTCTCGGGCAACACGCACACGGTCATGACAGGAGTCGCACTCGGCCTGCCCGATGGTGAAATCCGCCTCCACGTTGAGTCATCCACAGTCACCTTCCGCGAACTGACTGAATCAACAATCCAGGCCTATATAGAAAAGGTCAACCCGATCGACCGCGCCGGCGCCTACGACATTGATGAGTGTGGCGACATGATCGTAGCCAGCCACGCCGGATCATTCACCAATATTGTAGGGTTGCCCTGTGAGATCGTGGCAACATGGTTGAGAAATTAGAACTGGAGGGCACGGCAGACGCTCAGTCCACAGTTGACTTCCTTTATAAAGAAAGGTAAGCATAACCGACACTCGAAGATTAATTACAAGAAAGGGGCGACCATGCCAAACTTAGCAGTAGTCTTAAAAGATGAAGTAGCCCGCCTGGCACGCAAGGAGATTCGCAAGCAGACGGCAACGCTACAGAAGGCCTCCGTGCAGTACCGCCGTGACATTGCCGCGCTGAAGCGCAAAGCGGCGGGCCTCGAGCGCCAGGTGGCTTTGCTCGAACGAGGTCTCGCGGCTCAACCGGCGCAGGAAAGCAGCCCCGCAGAACAGAAAACAAACCTCCGCTTCACAGCCAAGGGCCTACGATCGCAACGCAAGCGTTTGGGATTGTCAGCAGGCGCCTATGCCAAGCTGGTGGGTGTAACAGCACAGTCGATCTACAATTGGGAACGCGGCGCGGCGCGGCCACGTCAGTCCCAGATAGCCGTGCTCGCCACTCTCCGCGCTATAGGCAAAAAAGAGGTCAAGGCCAAGCTTGCCCAACTCCCCAAGGCCGCACCTAAGAAGCCCTCCTCCGCTAAAGCTGCGAAGGGTAAAAAGGCAGCGCCGCAAAAGGCAAAGAAGGCTGCACCGCGCAAGAAGAGCTCTGCCCGGAAGAAGACGAGGGCAAAGAAGAAATAGTCGTAGAGCGCACATCAGCGTGGGCGGGGAAAACGCATGGGCTTGAGGCACTACTGGCTGTTCATTATTGCAGCGCAGTTTGTTCTACAGGCGCTCGTGCTTACAATGCTGCTGCTGTCGCTGGCACGCCGTCGTGGCAATTGCCAGGCACGTCCGGTCATCCTGAAGGTCCTCGCCATCACACTGGCAACCGTGCTGCTGGAGGCCTGGCTCACGTGGGATCTCGGCTGGGTGGTGCTGGTTCCCATCTTGGGTGTCACCGTCCTGGTGCTGATGAACGCAAGCTGGGAAGCGCTATGGAGTTCCTGCATTGCGGTCTCACTTTGCGGAGGCTTCTTTGCCTGCCTGACGCTGGATTCTTCCGAACTGACCCCGCGACATCTACGGGAACTCGACGCAGAACGCGCGGCGCGCAAGGCCCGCACGGTGGCCCGCTACCAGAAGATAGCCGGCGAGCTTGATCGTATTGCCCCGCAGGTCAAGCCGCAGCCCAGACCTGCCCCGGGTGCCCCTGTTGAGCCGGAAACGCCGGTGAGGGCGGCGGCAGGCAAGCCTGCCGCACCCCTGCACCTGGAAAGCAGGATACCGCTGGCGGATCGGATGCCACCCGAACCCGTCGCGACCGTCAACCCGGTCCGGGTTGACATTGACTGGCGCATCGCACGCTCCCTTATAAAGTATGAGGGCAGCGTACGGGACGACAAGGGCGACCAAGTGCTCCTTATCAATGGAAAGCTCTACCAGCAGCACGACGTCATGAAGGCGATCTGCAATGGCACAGCCTACCACTGGTTCATCGTGAAAGGCGACCCGGACTCCCTCGATCTAAAGCGCCTCAACTCCTGCTCTTTATCCGCCCCGGCACCGTAGACAGAATGAGGAATCTACACCTGTGTGGCCGCCTTCCACAGACAGGTGCTCTTTGTGACGGCATCAATCTCGCGTTCCAGGCGCGCTGCATCCCACCCGCAGGCGCGCGCCATGACGGCTCCGCAGGAACGGACGAGCAGCGGATCCGGCAGGCCTGACGACCCCAGGCCGGTCCGTCGAAACAGAAGGTCACCGAGGGTCTGTGGCATTTCGGTGGCTACCACGTGCTCGATCTCGCGCGCCAGGACGCTGTCACTGCCTTCAAGCAGCGGCCCGTGGTCTCCCGTGGCAAGAATGGCGTCGATGCCCGAACCGTAGAAGCGCAGCAGTCGATCGATTACCGGAAGTGGCGTATGCTTGGCGTACTTCTCAATCGTGGCATCTCGGAAACCGGCCAAACTGCCAATTACGCTACCGGACAAGGGTCGTGCAGCGGTCGTAGATGACACAGAAGGACAGCTCAGTCGGGACACCGCCACCGAAATGGCATGCTGGGCCACATCCCGCGCCGTGGTGTACTTGATGCCCAACACCGTCAACAGCCCTTCCACACCATCGGCATTGCCGTGGTCGATCAAGCGGTAATGGCGCAACAGGGGCGGTTCTTTGCCCGCCTTGGCCGCATGGGCTGCCGGTAGAACGCCCGCATGGATCATCAGGATATCGTCCCGCGAGAGGTCCGCGCCCGGATAGCAGCTGTTCAGTGCCGCCAGGTAGGCATCGATGTCCTCATCCGTGACCGCGGCAGCATCGACCGGGCCTTCGTGGGGGCGGTAGTAGGTTCCGGCCATCACCACACCACGCCACGGGACGAAGAAGAAGAGACGACCGCCCGAAGGCGTACCAGGCCCCGCCGTCAGGCCTGCGGCCATGTTACGCACCGGCCAACGCTTCAGAATCAGGTTGATGCCCACGGCCAGATGTTCACAAGGGAGCGACAGCTTGATGCCTGCGGGTTCCAGCAGTTCGGACGCCCACGGGCCGGCCGCGTTGATCACCATCTCAGCGCGTATCGAGAAGCCCTCATGGCTCACAAGGTCCTCCGCTTCAACCCCTGTCACGGTGCCCTCCTTGAGGATCAGAGCACTGGCACGCACATAATTGGCCACCGTCGCGTCCGCATCGCACGCGTCCAGCAGGAGAGAAATGACGATCCGCTCCGTGTCGAACCCTATGGCATCATGCCACCGCGCTCCCCCGCTCACGTCACTGTCTTTCAGTGCGGGCAACACCTCGAGGCAAGCATCCCTGGAGCCCGTTTGGCATGCGGCCAGGCGGCGCGTGCGGTCCAGCCCGCGGTTGCGCCTTGAGCTCAGGACATCGTTGACAGCCATCCCCAGAGACATCACCGCCCTGTTTCGGGTCAGTGAGGCGCGCGTGGGCATGATACAGTCGAGCGGTTCCACGAGGTGCGGGGCCGTGCGCAACCAGGTGCTGCGCTCCCGTATCGACTCCAGGACCCGCGGGATATCCATCTGCTGGAGGTATCGCAATCCCCCATGCATGATCTTAAGACTGTTGGCAGAGGTTCCCGAACAGAAGTCATTCTGCTCAATCAGTGCGGCTCGCAAGCCCCGCGTAGCGGCTTCGCGCACCAGAGCGGCCCCGTAGACGCCCCCTCCCACAACCAGAACGTCAAAAGAGGTATCCGCTAAGTTCTGAACGTTCCGTTCCATGGGGCCAGACTAACAACGCCCGGCCCCCGCCTCAAGCTTTCGGAGAGGCCATTATCGATCTTTTTTCGAGGTCGACGCTTCTTTCGCTTGCATTTTTTTGCCGGTGATGGCTTATTGGTGAGCTTTCTGATCAGCTTAATAACCGAGTAACTGAATCAAGCCATGGAATTCAAGATCAAGCAGGGATTTGACGTGGGACTGGCCGGCAGGCCAGACACGTCCGTCGTCGACCTGATTCCTTCTGAGACGGTCGCCGTCTACCCGCTCGAATTCACAGGAATGAAGCAGCGCCTGCTGGTTGCCGAAGGCGACATCGTGAAGCAGGGCGCTGTCCTGATGGAGAATAAGGCCCACCAGGCCTTCAAGCTTCGCGCACCGGCCGGAGGTGTGGTCAGCTCGATTACACGTGGTGAGCGCCGATTTGTTGAGCGCATCATTATCAAGGTGGATGTCAACGCCGAAGCCGAGACCTTCACCCGCTACGAACCGGAAGCCGTGAAGGGCCTGGATCGGCAAGCCATCATCGATCAGCTCATCACGACCGGCTATCTCTCATTGATCCGCCAACGCCCCTTCTCGCAGATGGCCGACCCGGAGGCCCACCCCAAGTCGATATTCGTGAACGCCATGAACACCGCGCCGTTCCAGGCCGATGCCGGGGTCGTGGCTGCATCTGATCCGCTGGCTTTCCAGGCCGGACTCGACCTGATGACGCGTTTGACCGATGGCGAGGTCCATCTCTGCGTGGGCAACAATGCGGGCGATACCCTCAAAGGGGCGCAGCGCGTTTCGCTCCATACTTTTTCCGGCCCCCACCCTTCCGGCAACAACAGCGTCCATATTTCCCGCATCGACCCCATGGCACCGACCGACGTTGTCTGGACCATCAAGGCCGTGGATGTGGCGAGCATTGGGCGTCTCTTCCTGGACGGAACACTCCCCGTCTCACGTGTCATCAGTTTGGGCGGGCCCAGCGTAAAGCCGGAAGCTCGCAGTCATTACCGCATCCGTGCCGGCGGCGACTTGGCGGCGCTGTTCGACACATCTATAGAGGAAGGCGATGTGCGCATCGTGGGCGGCGACGTCCTGGCCGGCTGCGAGATACCTCGTGAGTCTCACCTCGGATTCCATCAGTCTTCTGTGACCGTTATCCCCGCGACCAAGGAGCGCTACTTCCTGGGATGGACCATGCCCGGCCTGACCAAGATGAGCTTCTCCCGCCTCTTCGCCTCCACCTGGTTGCCACGCAAGCAAGACTGGAATCTGGGCACCAGCATGCACGGCGAAGAACGTGCCCTGGTCCTGACCGGTCACTACGACAAAGTCATGCCACTCAACATCATGGTGGACTACCTTATCCGCGCTGTTCTGGCCACTGACACAGACGAGGCCATTGCCTTGGGTATCCTTGAGACGGACCCCGAAGATTTTGCACTATGTGATGTGATCTGCCCCAGCAAGATTGAGGTCCAGGAGATCATCAGCCGCGGCCTGCGCATGATCGAGGAGGAGGGCATCTAATGAAGTTCATCCTCAAACTCCAGGACAGTGTCCGCCACCTCTTCAAGGAAGGCGCACCGTTCCACCACGTTGAACCGATTTTCGATGCAGCGGATACATTCGCCTTCACCCCGGCGGAGCAAACGCACCGCGGGGCTCACGTGCGTGACGCCATCGACATCAAGCGCGTTATGATCACCGTCATCTATGCCCTGATGCCTTGCTTCCTCTTTGGGGTCTGGAATGCCGGCTACCAGTACAACATGACCCATGCGGTTCCGGATGCGCGCCTGGTGGATCATATGCTGCGCGGTCTCATCATTGTGCTGCCAATCGTCTTCGTCTCGTACGCCGTAGGCGGGTTCTGGGAAGTCCTTTTTTCCTGCGTGCGCAAGCATCCGATCAACGAAGGCCTGCTGGTCAGCGGATTTCTCTTCCCCTTGATACTCCCCCCCACCATCCCGCTGTGGCAAGTGGCAGTCGGCATCACGTTCGGCATCGTGATTGGCAAGGAGATCTTCGGCGGCACGGGCATGAATGTGGTCAATCCCGCCCTGCTCTCCCGCGCGTTCATCTTCTTTGCCTACGCCAAGTCGATGACCGGTAATGTCTGGATTGCCTCCAAGGGCGACCAGGTGGTCGATGCGGTCACGGGCGCAACGCCGCTGGGTGTCCTTTCCGCAATGCCCGAAGGCGCCACCGCGGCCGATGCCATTGCCAGCGGGCAAGTCAGTTTCATGCAGGCATTCCTGGGCGTCATGCCGGGCAGCATCGGCGAGACCAGCGCCCTGGCCTGTCTGATCGGAGCCGTCATGCTGCTTCTGGCGGGCATTGCGTCATGGCGTATCATGCTGGCCTGCGTCATCGGGCTGCTCTCAACGGCAACCCTGGCCCACCTCTTCGGCAGCTCGCCCATGTCCCAGATACCCCCGCACTACCACCTCGTGATGGGTGGATTCGCCTTCGGAGCCGTCTTCATGGCGACCGACCCTGTCTCGGCCGCGGCCACCAATGCCGGTAAATGGATCTACGGATTCCTGATTGGCATGCTGGTTATCATCGTGCGCGTATTGAATGCCGGCTTCCCGGAAGGCGTCATGCTGTCCATTCTCTTTATGAACCTGATGGCACCGCTCATCGACAGCTTCGTGGTGGATCACCACGTGCGAAGGAGGCGTAAACGTGGGTGATCAAGCCAAGGTAATCGGTTTTGCCACGGTGATCTGCCTGGTCTGCAGCGTCCTGCTCGCCGTAGTGTCGACGGGACTTGCACCGCGGCAGGCACAGAACAAGGCCAACGACGTTAAGAGCAAGGTGTTGCAGGTGTTCGGCGTGTCTGTGACCGATGACAAAGGCAAGATTAACGTCTCCCCGCAAGAACTCGACGCGATGTTCACTGAGCGGATCAAGGGACTGGTTCTCGACTCCGAAGGCACCGTGGTGGCCGATCGCACCGTCGAGTCGCTTACCTCGCAGGAAATCAACGACCGCGACAAGGCCACCGGACTCAAGACCTACTACCCCTTCTACATCTATGAGGAGCCGGGGACCGGGGCGAAGCAGTATGCCATCCATGTCAGCGGGAAGGGACTGTGGTCCACCGTGAAGGCCTTCATGGCGCTTGAGGCGGATCTCTCGACCATTGCGGGCATCGTGTTTTACGAGCACCAGGAGACACCCGGACTCGGCGGAGAGGTCGAGAAGCCCTTCTTTCAGGATCGTTTCAAGGGCAAGAAGTGGACCGCTAACGGCGAAGTCCAGACGTTCCTGATCACCAAGCCGGGGGCAGCCGACAGCGACCACTGCGTGGACGGTATCACGGCCGCCACCATGACCTGCCGCGGTGTGGAGTCTTTCCTGAACGCCGATTATGCGGTCTACCATAGCTATTTTGAACAACTGAGGGCAACCGACTGATGGCGAAGCTACGCAAGATAGTTAGTGATCCGCTGGCGGACAACAATCCCGTCACGTGGCAAGTCCTCGGCGTCTGTTCCGCCCTGGCCGTAACCACGCAGGTGTCCACGGCCCTGGTCATGAGCATTGCGCTGACGGCCGTGCTGTGCGGCTCCAATGTGGTCATTTCACTGCTCCGCAACATGATTCCCAACAAGATCCGTATGATCGTCGAGCTGTGCGTCATCGCCACGCTCGTCATTCTTGCCGACCAGATTCTGCGCGCCTTTGTGTATGACATCAGCAAACAGCTCAGCGTCTTTGTGGGCCTGATCATCACCAACTGCATCGTGATGGGACGCGCCGAGGCCTATGCACTCCAGAACCCGCCGTTCAAATCCTTCCTGGATGGAATCGGCAACGGTCTGGGCTACAGCATCATCCTGGTGGCCGTTGCCGCGTTCCGTGAACTGCTCGGGAGCGGCACGCTGCTGGGTATCACAGTGTTGAGCCCGGAGTGGTATGTAGGTAATACCCTGATGCTCTTGCCGCCGGGTGCATTTGTCATCATTGGGCTGTTGATCTGGTTCCAGCGCACGGTGATCTCCAAGACGCTCAGGGAGGAGGACTGATCATGGGACTGCTCAACCTTGCCATTGAATCGATCTTCATCCAGAACATCCTGCTCTCCCTCTTTCTCGGGATGTGCTCCTACCTGGCCCAGTCCAAGAAAATGGAGTCCGCCAAGGGACTCGGCATGGCTGTGATCATGGTGCTGACCATTGCCACGCCGCTGAACTGGCTTATTCGACGCTACCTGCTGCAGTCCGGCGCGCTCAGTTGGACAGGTGTCGAAGCGCTGGGCAACCTTGACCTCTCGTTCCTTACGTTCATCTGCTTCATCGCCGTGATCGCATCCCTGGTACAGATCGTCGAGATGGTGGTCGATAAGTTCTTTCCTGCCCTCTACAACAGCCTGGGCATCTTCCTGCCGCTTATCACGGTGAACTGCGCGATCCTGGGCGCCTCGCTTTTCATGGTTGAACGCCAGTACTCGCTGATCGAGTCACTGGTGTACGGCGCCTCGTCCGGTGTGGGCTGGGCATTGGCGATCATGTCGCTCGCGGCCATACGCAAGAAGATCCGCTACTCCAACGTGCCCGAAGGTCTGCGCGGTCTTGGCATAGCGTTCATTATCACGGGGCTTATGGCCATCGGGTTCCTCTGTTTTTCCGGCATCACTTTAGGAAGTTAGTTCATGGTTCTGTTTGTTATAGCTAGTGCCGCAGTCTTCACGGGCGTGATTGTGCTGCTGGTGATCCTGCTCTCCGCTATCTCGGCCAAGCTGTCCCCGGGCGGCGAGGTGACGATTGACGTCAACGACGGCAAGAAGAGTGTCACCACTGAGCCGGGGCAATCGCTCCTCTCCGCACTGGCCGGAGCCCACGTCTTTGTCCCGTCAGCCTGCGGTGGCGGCGGCACCTGCGGCATGTGCACGTGCAAGGTGAAAAGCGGTGGCGGCGATATCCTGGCCACCGAACTCGGTTTCATCAAGAAGCCGGACCGGCGCGAAGGCATGCGCCTCGCCTGCCAGGTCAAGCTGCGCGAGGATACGGAGATCGAAGTTCCCGAGGAGGTCCTCGACGTCAAGAAGTGGGAGTGCACCGTCGCCTCCAACGACAATGTCGCTACGTTCATCAAGGAGTTCGTCGTGACGCTGCCCAAGGGTGAGAACCTCGACTTCCAGGCCGGCGGCTATATCCAGATCGATATTCCACCGTACAAGCTGGGCTTTACGGAGTTTGATGTGGGTGAGGAGTATCGTGGCGACTGGGACCATTTCAAGTTCTTTGATCTGCATGCAGAGAACGATGACGAGTGCTTCCGGGCCTACTCCATGGCCAACCATCCGGCCGAAGGCAATCGCGTCATGCTAAACGTCCGTATTGCCACCCCACCCCGCGGCATGGATGTGCCCCCCGGCATCGCCTCATCCTACATCTTCAACTGCAAGCCCGGCGACAAGGTGATGGTCAGCGGTCCCTACGGCGAATTCTTCATGAAAGACACCGACCGTGAGATTGTATTCGTCGGAGGCGGCGCCGGCATGGCGCCGATGCGCAGCCACATCTTCGATCTATTCCACACCCGTAAGACCGCTCGCAAAGCCAGCTTCTGGTACGGCGCACGCTCCAAGCGCGAGATTTTCTACGAAGACGAGTTTCGGGACATTGAAGAGGATTTCGACAACTTCAGCTTCAACATAGCGCTCAGTGAACCACAGCCGGAAGATGAGTGGACCGGATACGTTGGGTTCATTCACCAGGTCCTACTGGACAACTACCTAGACCACCACAAAGATCCCACCGAGATCGAATACTACCTGTGTGGCCCGCCACTCATGCTCAGCGCAATGCAGAAGATGCTGTATGATCTGGGCGTCGAGGAAGACATGATCGCGTACGACGACTTTGGCTGAGTTAAGGGCCCTAAGCTTCAGGATTTGGAACTGAAGCGCCCCATCGTCCCGGCAATCGAAGGACCCGACAGGCCGGTGGTATCATCTTCATTACAGATATTGAGTTCTTTCTTCGAGCAGGCGTCACAGCCGATGGGAGCATCGCCAGGAGCCGAATGTCCACCGCAGCCGCCACGCATAACTTTGCCGCGAAGCATGAGTCCGACCGACATGGCGACCACAGCGAGGCCGATGATCACGGCGGCACAAGCGATTGCCATAACGGTTTGCATGGGGTAACCTACTAGTAGCTGATCAAGGGAGAAGAGTATGAAAGTAGCACAAGACCTGATCAAAGACAAGGATCGTGAGGTGGTGAGCGTTCCTACCGTCACAACCATCGCCGAGGCCGTTGCACTTATGGATCGCGAGAATGTCGGCTGCGTGCTCGTGACCGAAGACGGAGCGATCGTGGGAATCTGGACCGAGCGTGACCTGGCGCGCGATGTGGCCGGTGATGGTTTTGATATTCATTCTGCCCAGATCGGGTCCTACATGAGTCACCCCCTCATCACGTGTGAGTGGAGTGATTCGGTTTATAGCCTGATGGACAAGTTTCTCGGTCTGCGGATCCGTCACCTCGTGGTGGTCAGGGAGGGCCGGCACATTGGGCTCATTTCCGCAGGTGATGTGATGCGGGCTACCGTTCACGAGAAAGACCGCGAGCTGGCCGAGGCCAATGCCAACATGAGCTGGCACTACTACGAAGAGTGGAAGCACAAGTAGGGAACAGACACCGGTGGCAAAACACGACACAGCACAGATTCGCGAGGCCATCACAGAGGCCTTGAAGCAGACCTCGGTGCGCGAGGAATTCGAGCGCTTTGGCGCCTCCGTGGATGGAGGCAAGATGCTCCGTGGCCGGCTCGTGCTCCGGGTTGGCTCCTCCAACGGAACCGCAGACCCATCCCTTTCCCGCCTCGCAGCCGCGGTCGAACTTCTGCACGGGGCCAGCCTCCTGCACGACGACGTCGTGGATGGTGGCACCGAACGCCGCCATGCCCCCGCGCTATGGGTCTCCGAAGGCACCAGGGCAGCCGTGTTGATCGGTGATCTCATGCTGAGTGTGGCACTCACCCTCGTCGAGAAGGCGGGGGCGCAACACCTCTCGGTCCTGATGCGGGCGCTTCGCGAAATGTGCGATTCAGAAGCCGAGCAGGAGTTTTCCCGGAACGCGCACCTCGACTCCTGGGAAGATTGTGTTCGGATCGCGAGGCACAAGACCGGGTCGCTCTTCGGATTTGCAGCCGTCTGCGCCGCCGGGACCGACACCGCGCTGGCCGAGGCCCTCCAACGTGCCGGGCGCGATCTCGGGACCGCTTACCAGCTTGCCGACGACATGCTTGACGCCCAGGCCGACCCGACAGTGGCCGGAAAGAGCCTCGGCACGGATGCCGCCACGGGAAAACTCACCGCTGTGGGCGCTTCTGCGGTCGAGGGGATCGATCCCGCGATAGTGATTGCAGGATTTCTGGATTCCGCTGAAGCCAACCTGGCCGACTGGCCGGAGGTCCAGGCACGCTGGCGTGACTATGTAAACACGATGATTCAGCCCCTGATCGACCAGTTCACATCCGTGCAGACTCTGACTGCCGGCACAGCGGCGGCGGCAAGGTAAACGTCACCGATTCCTCGGCTACGGGCGGGAGACTCGTGGGCTCGAAACCCCGTCCGGCGAGCGCGGCCATGACCGCATCCAGGAACGATTCCGGCGTGGAAGCTCCTGCCGTCACCCCTACCCGCTTCACGCCGGCAAAATCGACCTTTTCCAGGCTGTCCATATCAGGTAACAGCTCGGCTATCGTTCCGGCCTTCCGTGCTACTTCCACCAGCCGGTTCGTATTGGCGCTGTTGCGGGCACCCAACACGAGTACCCGTTCGACCTTCTCGGACAGTTGTCGCACGGCTTCCTGTCGGTTGGTCGTCGCGTAGCAGATATCACTATTGGGCGGCGTCTTGAGACCGGGGAAACGATGCCGCAATGCGCCAAGCACTTCGCCGGCTTCCGCCTGGCTCAGTGTCGTCTGCATCACAACGGCCACCCGCAATGGGTCGGCCACATCCACCGTACGGGCCTCGCCAGGATCTTCGACCACGACGACATGCTCCGGCGCTTCACCGGCCACACCCACGACCTCCTCGTGCCCGCGCTTGCCGATCAGCACGATCGTGTACCCATCCTGGGCAAAACGCTTCACCTCAGCATGCACCTTGGCCACAAACGGACACGTGGCATCAATCACCGTCAAACCACGCTGCTGCGCATCCGCCCTGAGCTGCGGTGTTACGCCGTGAGCACTGAAGAGAACGACACCACCCGAGGGCACCTCGTCAAGATCGTGCACAAAGACGACGCCCTTCGCGCTGAGACGGTCAACCACCTGCCGGTTATGCACAATCTCGTGAAAACAGTAGATCGGCGTCGGAAATCTCAGAAGAGCGGCCTCAACCGCATCCACAGCACGGCGCACCCCCGCGCAAAACCCGCGCGGAAACGCCACCATGGCCTGTTGGGTCGACATACGATCAGCTGCATTCATAGAGACAAGTCTACGTGCAAGTGGCACTGACGCGCAAGATGGGTTTGGAAAAGAGCAATTTGCGTCGTACGCAAATTGCAGGGGTTAGGCACTAGGAGGTCAGGCGCTAGCGGGAGATGTTTGCCCTGGGCAATGCAATAGCGTCCCTGTAATAGGAGATTCCTTCGGCAAGCTCAAGACAGGCTCCTCGGCTACGCTCGGAATGACATTGCAGTTGTGCAAACGTATTTGAGAGACAGGACACTAGAACTTTGCATTACCGGGCACGCGCGGACAGAGCACGACGTCACGAATGTTCTCCATCCCCGTCACGTACATGAGCGTCCGTTCAAAGCCCAACCCAAATCCGGCGTGCGGCACGGACCCGAAGCGCCTCAGATCCAGGTACCACTTATACGACTCGAGATCCATCTGATGCTCCAGCATGCGAGCCTGAAGGATGTCCAGCCGGTGTTCTCGCTGAGAACCGCCGATCAACTCGCCCACGCGTGGCACCAACATATCGAAACAGGCGACAGTTCGGTCGTCGTCATTGCAGTACATATAGAACGGCTTGATTCGCTTTGGATAGTTAACCACGAAAGTCGGACGCTTAGTGATGTTCTCGCAGATAAAGCGTTCATGTTCCGTTTGCAGTGAACGCCCCCAATCGGTGGGAAACTCAAAGTCGCGCCCCGATTTCCGAAGCGCGTCAACGGCATCGGTATACTCCATGACCGCAAAATCCGATTCGAGCACGGCACGAAGCTTATCCAGCAACCCTTTCTCAATGCGCTGATCAAAGAACTGCAAATCGCGCTCACAGCGGGTCAACAGGTTCTCGATCATGTACTTGGTGAACTCCTCGGCGAGGGCGATGTCGTCCTGCAAGTCGGCAAACGCAATCTCCGGCTCGATCATCCAGAACTCGGATGCGTGCCTGGCGGTATTGGAGTTCTCAGCTCGGAAGGTGGGCCCAAAGGTGTAGACCTTGGCCAGTGATGACGCCAGCAGTTCTCCCTCAAGCTGCCCGGAGACCGTCAGAGAGCACTTCTCCCCAAAGAAGTCCTTCTGATAGTCTATCGCGTTGTCCTCACGTCTGGGTGGGGCGTCCATGTCCAGCGTGGTCACCTGGAACATCTCGCCGGCCCCTTCGCAATCACTGGTGGTCAGAATCGGTGTGTGGGCGTGTACGAAGCCCCGCTCATTGAAGAATGAGTGGACGATGAACGAGAGCTTCGATCGGACCCTGAAGAGCGCGCCCAAGCTGTTGGTACGTGGCCGCATGTGCGCGACCTCACGCAAGAACTCAAAGGAGGTGCCGGCTTTCTGCACGGGACTCGAACTGTCGCATGTGCCGATCACGTCGACCTGCGTGGGCACGATCTCGATAGCCTGCCCTTTCGCGGGTGACTCCCTCAGAACACCGGTCACCAACATGCTGGCGCCCGTAATCTGCGCCGACACTTCATCACCGTTCTCAAGCGTGGGCTCGATGAGTACCTGGATGGAATCGAAACACGACCCGTCGTTCAGGTGCATAAAGCCTACAGTCTTGCTCCTGCGCAGCGACTTGATCCACCCCGCAACCGTTACCGTTTCGCCCGGTGTACCGCTGCTCAGCACCGTCCTGATCTCATCACGCACCATGCATCCCATCCCTTCTTGCTCATCCGGGCCCCGCCAAGCATCCCGCAGGCAGGAAGCTAAGCGAGATCCCATGCACCAGTCAAGTGCGGGAGACATCGAGATCACCACGGAGACGTGTGGATCGTGCGGCTTCACGGCGTGCGGGACGACTTGACCTTGGTACGGCATCCTGATACCTTCCCTCGATCGTTCGCAAAGAAGGTAGAACAGTTTTGGGTCGTCGGGGCGTAGCGCAGCCTGGTAGCGCGTTTGACTGGGGGTCAAAAGGTCGGGAGTTCAAATCTCCCCGCCCCGACCATTTGAGATTTTTCGGCGAATTCGCCAGAATTCGCCATGGATTGGGAAATTCCACCTGAAGAACGGGTACTGGTCTGTCTGCCCATCTTGACGAGGATTTTCTGACTGGCTTGTCGCGGCGAAGCTCTGCGGAGACGGAGAATTCCGCCGTCGCCGACTCGTGCGATTCGGCGACGGGAGACAGCGACTTGACTGACGCCGCCGACGTGTCGGCGGCCATGCTCTTGACTTGGGCAGCGTTGGAAGTGACTGCGGGAGAAGCGAGTTTCGATTTTTCCGCCGATGATTCGGCGGACGATGAACCGGCTTTTCTCATCGGGGGACAGGGCGAATCTGAATCTGGTGCGATGGAGTCGCGTGCGGCAAAGCCGCCGCGACGAGATGAAGTTGCCGGACTCTTGTGCGCTTGTGGATGGGCACGTTCTTTGGAGGTTCGCGTACGCCGCTGCGCGGCGTTCTCACGGTGTGTTGGCTCGATCAAGAATAGGTTCGAGCCGATACGACGGTGAAAATCCCTCAACTCCTGCTCGGTTCCCGATAATGCCGTAGTTTCCGCGAGAATTGCGGCATTCAGGAAGTTCTCCATAGGTTCGAGCCACGCGCTACCCTCCTTCTCAATCCTGCGGATTCGCTCACGAATACCGGTCTTCTCCTGGAGTAGTTCCTCCTTCTTGTGGGCATAGTCGGTCTGCTCGACAGTGCCGTCTATGTACACATCGAGTAGGCGGGCCAGGCGGGATTCAGTCTTGCCGAGTCTCGTTTTCTCGTCGGCCAGACGCTCCGCGCGGCAGTCGGACTCCGTTTTCCGCCACTTGTCAAGTTCGAGCAACATCAAGGAGCCTGGTTCTGCGGGGATCGCTATTCGGGCGGTGACAGCTCGGAGTTCATCGGTGAGGGCTTCCCCACGGATGAACCGTTTCTGTGAGCACGGCCCGAGCTTTCGAGTACAGCGGTAGTAGTGGTGTCCCTTCTGGCGCTCACCGGTGATGGCCGCACCACATTCGCCGCACTGGATGAAACCAAGGTAAGGCAGGGGCTCGCGGCGTGGCCGGTGCGGGTGTCCGCGTCGGGCCATGACGTTCTGGACCTCGTCAAACAGCGCTTTGCTCACGATGGGCGGGTGTGAACCTTCATGGGTTTCCCCTGCGAACTTGAAAAGACCGATGTAGAACGGGTGCGCAAGGAGACGGGGAAGCATACTTCGGGCAAGCGGTTTCTCCTTGTGGCTCGTTAGTCCCCAGCAGTTCACGAGTTCGTGCAGGGCGTCAAACGTGTATTGTCCCGTGGCGTACGCCTCAAACATCCGCCGCACAAGTTCCGCCTTGTGCGGGTCAACGATGATCGAGCGCAATCTTGGCTCGTTCAAATACCCGACCGGCGGCTTGCCAGGGAACTCGCCCCGCCGCAGCTTCTGTCGCATGCCTCTGCGCACATTGACGCTGAGCGCGTCCGAGTAGTACTTGCTCTGCGAGAACGCAATGCTGAGGACGAACTTACCTTGCGGAGTATCCTCAAACCAGAACGACGGAAACCGAAGCGCTGTCAGCTTGCCGGAATCCAGCAAGTTGATGACGTGGCCGCCGTCCGCCCAGTTCCGCGCGAGCCTGTCGGGATGCCACGAAAGCAAACCGGCCGCCTCGCCGTTCTCCATTCGGCTCATCATGTCGTTGAAGATTGGCCGCCCAGGCTCTTTCGCTGTGTGAGACTCTACGAACTCACGTACAACCGTAAGACCCTCGTTGGCTGCGTACTCCCTGAGTTCGGCGAGTTGCGCCTCAATCGAAAGCATCTGCCGTTCCTCGTCGTCTGTTGATTTTCTTGCATAGAGAAAGAATTTCATCTCGACCTCCTACTCGTGTCCACCTATATAGGGTGTGGACATCATGACACCTATATGGTGTGCTTGCGAGTGTGAAGTCGACAAATGGAATTCCGAAACACCGCAAGCGCTTTGGCGATTCAATCCGGCAGCGTCGCACCGCCTTGGGGCTTTCTCAAGAGCAGTTGGCCGAGGGTGTCGGATGTCACCGCAACTACATGGGGCGCATTGAGCGCGGAGAACAGAACATCACGCTAGATATGATGATTCGCCTTGCCGGCGCTGCTGGGTGTAGTGTGGAGGAGTTGGCCGCCGATGCAGGCGTGTAACGGATGTGTCCTAGATTGCTGATGAGCATGACGGGCAGAAGAGGCTACGAATGCTGAAAGCAGTGGAAACTTTGATGCTGGCTGGAGATCGTTGGGACCAAGCCACGTTTGCCTATACCGCCTTCGCCTTGATTACACTTTTCCCGACCCTTCGCGCTGCTTTCAAGAAAGTACGTCTCCATACGAATGGCTGTTCCTTTAAGGACTCACTCCATTTTGGCGATGAAGAGAAGGTGCAACTGCAGCAACACTACTCGCGCATACACGGTACTCTCGTTTTCTGGAAAAACGCGGCTGAGAAGTACCGGAGCTTCCACTACTACTGCCTGCTTTGGACAATACCGATATCAGTGCTGATTCCTATCGTGACTCAAGCCATTAGCGATGGCAATGGTTCAAAGCTCTTTCTTACTGTTGTCTCATCGCACGCTGCAGTTCTGCTTGGATTGCACAAGGGGTTGAAGATTGAAAATAACTTCCAAGCATTCAGGCACGGGGAGTCAGAATTCTACGATCTCTATAGGCGTGTTCTTGATACTCCCGAAGAGTTCGGAGACTCAAAGAGGGAGCAGATGACAGCCTATTTCAAGCAAGCCGAACTGATTCGTCGGCATGTGCGAAATGCAGAAACAGACAATTTCCCCTCGTTGGAAGAAGCGACCGAGGAGGCGAAGAAGGACTAACGCTGTTCGTGCAGCATAGGGAGAATAGAAGAATGGCTAAGACACGAGTGTTCGTAAGTTTTGATTTTGACAATGACCGTAAACTGAGGGATTTCATCCTTGGACAGGCCAAATTGGCAGATTCTCCTTTCCAAGTGATTAACCATTCGCTCAAAGAGGCAGCACCCGAGAGGTCTTGGGAGGGGAAAGCTCAGGCGGCAATCAAACGGTCGGAGGTCATGCTTGTAATGGTTGGGCCAAAAACGTGCCGAGCACCTGGAGTCTTGAAGGAAGTCGCGATGGCACGAGATGCAGGCACGAAGATCGTCCAAGTGATCGGCTACCCGGAGTCGAAATCGAGCGTGACTTGTGCCCCGGCGTCGCGTACTTCGTCGTCAGTGACCTGAAACAGGAGGTCGATAGACTTCCAGCGGGCGAACAGGGCTTTGTCCTGGCGTAGTCTTCGGTCGCGATTGTAGAACTCGGAGAGAAAGGCGGCTGGGGTGTTGTCGAGATCCAAGGTCTTCTCGCTCTGATAGCCGAGGGCATTGAGCAGACCGATTGAGGCGGCCTTCAGGTCGTCCTTGCCGAAAGCGGCGAGACTTGCCTCTATCTGTTGCCGTATGTCGCTCATATCAGATCCTTCCTGCTTCCCTGGCTCGGGTTCGCAGGTTTGCGTTTAAGGAAGCAAGCCTTTGCCGGTGAAGGGATTATCTGTATCCACTCCCCCTGTCGAGGTCTTGCGCTTAAATGGGGTCTCATGCCCATATCGGTACGTAGCTCCTATATCGTGTAGACGCCTTCCCGGGGTCGGACGGCTTGATCAACTCGGCGTCCACAGCTGCGGCGATAGTCTGGGAAATGGTAGCCGTCTTGCTCTCCGGCAGATCAAAGCGTTCCCTCAAAGACTGATTGGTCATCTGCTTGCGCAGGACGTATTGAAGGGAGCAATGGCCGCTTCTGAAGACACGGTTGGGATGGCGCAACAGCAGGAGTGTGGGGCAATTCCGCGAAGCCGCGAAGCGGCGACCCCAGTGCGGGCAAAGGCCCCGCACGGACGTGGGCGCTGGAGCGCCCGGCGGGGTTCTTCGGGAAACACGGTTGCCGTACGGAATAACGGTTGGGACTGGGCGATGGCGTTTGCTGCGGGAATGCGGCGGCTGAAATCGCGCGCGCAACAACGGGGGTCTTGGGGGCAACGCCCCCTGCCTTCTTTTGCAGGCGCTCCCGCGCGCGCGAGCCGCGCGCCGAGCAAAAGCCCCGAGTCCGCCCCCTGGGGGGCGAAAGACTCAAGGGGGGCAATGCGGCGGGATGGCGGCGGCGGCAACCGGGACAGCCGGGGCGTGGAAGAGCGACATGGCCACGAACCCGGCGGCCCGATTGACGGAGACGACATGCGGCCGCTAATCGAGATGCACAGCAGCGACAAGCAGGATGGCTGCCACAGCTTGCGAGGACAGACAACCTGCTTCTGGCTGCGTGCTTTCCTTTTGAACGAGGCAATCGTCGACCACATCCACTATGCCGGTGGCACCATCCTCGGGTCGTCACGCGGCGGACAGCCGACCGATGTCATCGTGGACGCGCTTGAAGCGCGCGGTATCAACGTGCTGCTCTGCGTCGGCGGCGACGGCACCCAGCGTGGGACACATGACATCGCCACCGAGGCCCTGCGGCGCGGACTCAAGATCGCGGTGGTGGGCGTTCCCAAGACGATCGATAACGATATCCAGTTCGTTGCACGCTCGTTCGGCTACAGCACGGCGATCGACAAGGCGCGCGACATCCTGACCTGCGCCCACAACGAAGCCAAGGGCGCCTTCAACGGCGTGGGCCTGGTCAAGCTGATGGGCCGCGACTCCGGGTTCATCGCCTGTGGCGCCACGCTGGCCAGCCAGGAGGCCAATTTCTGCCTGATACCCGAGATTCCCTTTGCCTTGCAGGGCGAGCGCGGACTGCTGGCCGCACTCGAGGCGCGTATCCGTCGGCGCGGCCATGCCTTGATCGTTGTGGCCGAAGGCGCCGGCCAGGATTTCATGAAGGATGAGGAGACCGGCGTTGATGCCTCCGGCAACAAGCTGCATGCCGATATCGGGCTCTTCCTTCAGGCGCAAATCAAGGCGCACTTCAAAACCGCGGGACTGGACCTCAACATGAAGTATCTCGATCCGAGTTACTACGTACGCGGCGTGGCGGCCAACTCAGATGACAGTCTGCTGTGCGACCAGTTTGCCCGGCACGCGGTGCACGCCGCCATGGCCGGAAAAACCGACATGGTGGTGGGCCACTGGAACGACTCCTTCATCAATCTGCCCACCGCCCTGGCCACCGGATCGCGGCGCAAGGTGGAGCCCGAAGGCGAACTGTGGAAGAGCGTCATGGCCGCTACCGGCCAGCCCGTGCGCATGCTCTGACGCTGTAATCACTCGAGTGGTGTACTGAAAGTCCTGTGACGCAAGACACCCGACCGACCACTATTTCGCGATGATCAGCGCGGCAACGGAGTGCCGCTAAGCGGCTTCATCCCGGCGTGTTTTGGCGTGATGTGCTGCTGCCAGTCAAGAACTTCTGCGAAGTTGAGTCCTGACGCATCGGGTAACCAGCGCCAGCCGGACGTGGGCAACATAAGCCCCACAAGCAGGCGAGGTGAAGTCAACTCAGTGGGCGGTATAGCAACCGTCGATACAACCGTTGACCCTATACAGGGATCGCCACCCCGAAATACTTCCGCATGTTGTTTCGCGAAGCCGCATCGACGAGCAAACATGTGGTCCCCGTCGGCATCCATGCACCTGACCATGGCGCTCAAACCCGCTGGTACCTGACCGAAGAAGCGCCAGACCATACGCAACGTGGGGGCCCCGTTGAGACCTTCCCCCTCCACGAGGCTGAACCCAAGCAGTTCTACCCGGCCCCCCAGGAACTGCATCCGCACTTCGCAGGCCACTTCCTGTGTTGCCAGGATATCCTGGGGCGACCGCAGAACACCCTCTACAAGAACGACCGCTTGAGTCCCCATGCCCGCGTCCACGACAGCGTTCAGGACGTCCCTGTCGGAAGGACACAACTCCAGAGCCTCCTGCAAGAACGTGTCCGGTGAATCAACGTGGTCGGTCGTCATATCCGCACATCGGGCAAGCAGCATAGACAGCCGGTGCGTCATCGTCGTCGGCAACCGATCTTCGGCGGAGAGCGTTTGCAGATAGACCATCGCGTCCAAATATCTCCCCGAATCCAGCATGCGACGAGCGGATAGCAGACGAAATCCGACGTCCTCCACATCAACACAGGACAGTGCCTCTTCGGCCTTCGTGCCAAGCACCAGTGGAACGGTTGGGTCCCGCAAGGCTACCTCACACCGAAGCCTGGTAGCGACTGCGGGGCGCCCAAGACGAGAAGCCATGGACGCGAGCAACAACGTGCCGCGCGGATCAAGACCGTACCGTTCGTTTACCGCAGTCAACATTCTCAACCGAATATCCTCAGACATCTGCGGCCCGGCCTCCCCGACGATACGTCGATCCGTCAAGCGGGCATATAGCTGTCGCCGCGCCGCCCCACGACGACCGTAGCCTTCCCAATCCCCCTGCCGGAGCAGCCATCGGTCGGTTTCACGCTGGGCCATATTCAGCAAGCTATCGACCACGTCTCGCTCAGGTTTCGTGAGCCGTTCCGCCTGTGCAGTGGCCGCTATTGCAGTCTTTTCAAGTCGAGCCAGAACTCGCAGGCATTGCTCACTATCACCCCGTTCCTGGATGAGTCGTACGACACGCGCCATTGACACAAGGGGGGTGTCCGGTCGCATCACCAGATCATCCAATGGGATATGCGCCCGGTCAAAAGCCACACATACATCCTCGGCCACATCGGCAGACAGCCGCAGCGCGTGAGAGCCCCACGTACGAACGCGCTCGCGCGCCCGCTTGCCGCCGGCATCGTCGGCCCGGGCTAACGTGCTGGCAGCCGCACAAGCCCGCACCAGCGTAACCGGGGTGCTGGGGGCCAGCAGTACGGCTACTTCAGCCTGCGCCATCGCCTCCACTCGTAGCGCCACAGCCCGTTCCACGGATGCTGATAGTGACGCCAGATCCGCGGCATAGCGCGCCAACATCGCATGCGCGTTGGCGTGCCATGGCATCATCTGCACGGCATTCCGAAGGTCGCGGCACGACGCGCTGTAAGCGTCCACTGCCTCCGAGCCTGATGTCGCATACACAAGCCGTTCGGCTTGCGCACGCGACAGCTCTGGAAAACGTTTAAGGTGACCTGAAATCGCGTTCTCCAGCTTCTCTCGATAACCACGCACACGGCCAACACCCGCCCAGTAGTAGGCATGCGCGCGCATCACGGCCGGTCCCGCCGCCTGTTCGATAAGGACCGCACCACGCTCCCTCGATTCGGGGCGGACGGGCCAGGCATACTGGTCCGCCGTACCGGCAACCGCCTGTCGGCCCCGCTCAAGACGGCGTGAGCAAACGGCGAGTCTGGCGTAATAGACCGCCGCCAGAATACACAGAACAGGCAGAAGCCTGAGTGCCCCCCGGGCAACCCGGTGCGCCAGATGCCTGCCGTACGTCACGTGCCCGGCAACACCCGTGTCTTCAGGATGCACCTCGTCCACTCGTGCATCGCCTACTTTCCGCGCGCCATTGCTGACGATCACCGGAGGAGCCAACTCACTTGCATCAGATTGCCGCGCCTTCGTCCGGGTGATCATGATCGGAGGTATGGCATACATCGCACTTTTGGATCTGGGCGCAACTGAGGATCGTGTCGCGCGTTGCCGCATAGCCACACCCAATAACACAACCCACACCAATGCGACACCCGGCCGTGATGAGATGTTGTAATCCACTGCGGCGTGCACCATTCCGGCAGCGACAGCCAATGCCGCACCACGCCAAAGCCACACACTGGACCCCTGCGACGACCCGGAGGCTACCGCAATCATGCGACGCACGATCAGGACCAACGCCAACAGCAATAGGAGCGCCCCGGGAATTCCCAGTTCACATATCAGCTCGAAGTAATCATTGTGAGCATGGTAGGCACGCTTCATGCCGAAGGTTCCGGCGGGCAGGAAGCGGTTGAATCCCTCCCCAAAACACCCCAACCCCACTCCGAATGGATGGGCCTTGAGCATGGACGGTAGGGCACGCCAGATGGCCAAGCGAGACAACGCAGACGCGTCCGTCACATGGCCACCAAACCCACGTTCCGACAGCACGTAGCCCACCAGCCCACCAGCCACAGCAGCAAGCAACACCACGCCTGCCAAGATCCGTAAAAAACGATTGCGGTCATGCCTGCGCCTGGCGAGCAGAAACCAGGCTCCCAACGCAGCCACAGCAAGGCTGGAAGATATGAGAGCACCACGCGAACGGGTTAAGGCCAGTGCCACATATTGCGCCGCCACGGACACACTCAGAAGCAGGATCGCGAAAAACTCATAGCGTCCAGTTACTTCAAGCAGCACCACGCGCAGGTTCCGGCCACGAACACTGTCTACGAGACGCACGGCCACAGACAGCACGAGTGCAGTCGTGATCACTACCGTCAGGGCGAGAAAGCCACCAAAGGAATTCTTACCTGAAAATGTTCCGCAGGCACCAACACCCGTCGCACTGTACCATGAGAATGGGGAGCCACCACTCAGGATGGCCACCGCCGCCTGCACTGTGCCGAGACCCGCCATTCCGAACATCAGTCCGCGAACAGCACCACGAGAACGAAGTCCCCATGTACACACCCATGCTAACAGACCATAGGCAATCCACTGACCGAGGGTGACGCGTGCCAGAGCCGCATCGACAGCAATCGTCGCCCATCCACCAGGGGGCACCAGTCGCGAATATAGCTCAGACGCTCCAGGCACCACACGGCGCACCATCCCGAGCGGTAACGGCAAGGTCTGCAACACGCTCCAGAGAAGCAATCCCAAGGCGATCCAGATGGGAAACCACGTCCCAAGGCCACCTTCATCCGCACCGTCTTCAGACCTGCGAAGTGCCAGGAGCCCAAAACAAGTGCATGCGAAACACCCCATAATAGCCAGGGCCCACGCAGTGAAGCCTGCTGAACCCAAGGGCACGGTCGCCGCACCGCAAAGGATCATGAGCAACACGGGAAACACACTGACCATGGACGGCATGCGTACCGACCCGCCTAACCGCCCTGGCCGTCGATGATGATGGGAATGTCTCATGGTCGTCCTCCTCACCGCCACCCAACTTCTGTCACAATCTTCGCGTCGATCATCACTCTAACCGTCTCCGCCTTACCCAGTTGTCCACCAGCCTACTCACTCGCCGCCTTGTCGGCTTCGGCTGCAGCACCGGCGCCCCCGCCAGGATGCGCTGCGGGTTCGTCTCAAAGAGAAGCTCGGCGCAGGATGGACCCAACGCTTCGGCACAGCACTGGAAGGCATCCGAGAGCCGCAACACTCGCCGCGTCGTATCATGCGCGTCACTGGCCACCACATGAATCAGGCCTCGCTCAAGCAGGCCTGTGATCATCCCGCGTCGCCCGCTCTCAAGAGCAAAGCCCAACGCAGAGGCCGTCACCTGCATGACCGCTCCCCGCTGGACCGCTTCCTGCGCCAGGCGCGAATTCTTGCGAAAGGCCTCACTGACCTCGGGATGCGCCACTACCGGCGTCACGCCGCAGGAGCGTAACCGAACCACGGTCTCGACCACAGCACTCCCAAGCATGCCCGCGTGGGGGGACTCAAGGAGGATATACCGCCCCCCAGGATCCAAGGGAATGATTTGCCCCTGGCCGATACGTTCAACGATGTCCTCCATGATAGGCGTCTCAGTGGCGGCGCTGATTTCCAGGCCCTGTCCGTCCTTCACCAATGCCGCTTTGAGTCGGGCGAGCTCTCGATCAATATGCGGAACCGGCACACATTTCCCATCGTGGAATAGATGCACGGCCGCCACAACGTGGGTGATACCGTCCCGTGCCCCCATGGCACACATCGCCAAGGAGGCCTCCATATCGCTCGCGCCATCGTCGACACCAGGCAGAATATGGGCGTGTAGGTCTCTCAAGACAACTCAGAGGTATCCGATCGGTCCTTGCCGCCCGGGAGCCACCGACGCCACCCATTGCCGCGGACGTTCCTTTTGGGGGATATGCCGTACCCATAGCCGTAGGCGTACTGGTAGTGTCCATAGTGATAGCCATAGAGTCCGGATTTAGGAACATCCACATTGTTGAGAACAGTACCCAGCATAGAGACACCCGCATCACGAACACGCGCCACGACCTGCTGCGCCGCATCCTTTGGCGTGACGAAGCTGCGCACAACCAGAAGCATGCCGCCGGCGTGCCGACCGATGACCAGAGAATCCACCAGGGCAAAACTAGGAGGGGAGTCCAGAACCACAAAGTCAAAACTGGCTTCCAGTCGCTCAAGCAGCTGGGCAAAACGAGCTGATTCCAGCAACTCGGCCGGATAGGCAGGAATAGCCCCACAGGGAAGGAACGATAGATTCTCGACAGTGGTCGACAACAAAAGATCCTCGACCTCGACTTCCGTATCCGGATCCAGGAGGGTCGACAAGCCCTGATCGGCGGAAACAGAAAATACCTTGTGAAGCCGGGGCTTGCGCAGATCGGCATCCACGATCAGCGTGCGCTTCCCTACCTGCGCCTGCGCAATGGCCAGATTCACGGAGACAATCGATTTCCCTTCTTCCGGGAATGTGCTGCTCACCACGACAGAGCGAAGCCCGACATTCCCCGCACCGAAAGCAAGCGCCGTCCGCAGGGAGCGGAAGGCTTCCGCCGCTTGACTTTTGGGGCTATCAGCCACAACCAGATCGGCCATCTCGTTGGACTCGATCTCATCGGACATGTCCGGGATACCCCCCAAAACGGAAGACCGCAAGGCCAACTTGATGTCTGCAGCGCCTTTGATGGTCACATCCATATAGTCCATAAAGAAGCAGAGACCCACCGCCGCCGCACCGGTCAGGATCAACGCCACCAACATGCTTTTAGCGCGGTGCGGCCAGGACTTCACGGTCGGCAACGTGGCACGCGAGATCACGAACACGTTGTCGCCCTGTCCCCCCATTCGGTTGATGTCAATCTCCCCGATGCGCCGGACGATGGTGCGGTAGGTGTCTTCGATCAAGGATTTGTTTCCGTTCAATACCTCATATTCTGCCGCCAGCACATTGTGAGTAAAGACCTCTCTCTCCTGTTTGCGGAGGGCCTCTCGAATCAGTGATTCTTCGCGTCCCAACTGGTCATAACGAATCCTGAGTGATGCGAGAATGGACGAGGCTTCCATGGCAAGTTTGGTCCGGAGGGTGTCGATCTGGCTCACAATCGCTTTGATCTGAACATGGTTCTCACCCAAGCGCAGAAACATTTGGGTATAATCGCGCTCCAGACGGGACAGCTCAAGCTTGAGTTCCTTCATGACAGGTGAGTCGATGACCTCGGGGAGGCTATCCACGGTCTGCCCGTTGGCAATGGCCGCATCGGCGGCTTTCACCTGGGCCTCCAACGCCATTCGTCGAGGCTCGGCTTTGCTCAGTTCACGGCTGAACTCAAGCAGCCGGTCCGCCACAATGTTCTGTGTCTTCTTAAAAGACACCATGTTGTTTTCGACCGAAAACTCCTGCAACTCTTTCGTGGCTGCATCAAGCGTCTTGCGCAGGGAATCGGCCTTGGACCTGAGATGCTCAAGACCCTCATCAGAGATACCTATCCGGCGCGCGCGGCTGTCATTCTTGAAAGCATCGATGGCGGCATTGACAATACGCTGTGCCTGCCGCGGATCCTCCCGCTCAATGGTTACATCAATCAGGTGCGTATTCCGCAACGGCACCACCCGAAGCCGCTTCGCCAGAAACTGAACGGGGTCCTTCGCATGCGAGAAGACCTCATCGTCCATCAGACGCGCCTTCTCGATAGTCGAAACCAGGACAGGGCGGGAGGACACAAGATTAACCACTGTTTGCATGAACTCACGCTGTCCGCCTGCCGCCGCCAAGGGATCGTAGGCGGCCTTCATGTCAGTCAGATCGACTTGAGATCGTTCAACCAGCAGGCGTGCGGTCGCGGTGTAGCGAGGGGTACGCGTCCACACATACAGCGCTGCCGCGAGCATCAAGGCCACAAACACGGTGAGCGCCAATGGCATGCGCTGCAGTACGACTTGAAGGTAGTCCCGCAAATGAACGCTGGGCACGTCGGGTGCATCATCGACAAAAGGGTCAGACACATCGAAATCCATACTCATACTCCCGCAGGAACAAGACACAAAGGCGCCGTCACATGCCTAGCCCGAGCTATCAAGCCGGTACGTGAACGTGAAAATGCCGCGTACCGCGTTCCAGAGCTCTGAGAATACCATACGGGTTGACGACTCCGGCACGTGCAACACATCGCCCTCGCTCAAGAAGAAATTAGGCGCTTTCCCTCGCTCAATGGCGCGCACATCCACATGCACAACTTTCTCTGCACTGGGGGACCCCTGCTTCCTGCGAACCAGGAAGCAGTTCCTTCGATCAGCATTCGGAGCCAATCCCCCGGCCAACGCCAAGGCCTCGACGATCCGCATCGACCGGCGCAGCGCAAACCCGCCCGGCTGCCGAACATTCCCGTATACATAGACCAGTGGCGCGCGCGGCACGTACACAATATCGCCGCCCTGAAGCACCGGATTCATCTCGAAGGCGCCCTGATCAAACAGCTCTTCCATGTCGACAACGATGCGCAGCGGATCGGTCGAGCCCTCTCCCTGTCGCAGCACATAGATCCGTTGGCCAGCCCCCGCATCCGGCCCACCCGCCATCGTCAACATATCCATAAGCGTTGATACATTCTGATGTATAGCATAGTCGCCGGGAAGCGTGACCGCCCCGATCACCGCAATGCGCTGACTACGGAATTCCTTGACCGACACACTGACACGCGGATTCTGGAAAACCCCCCGCTCACGCAGCTCCGACTCAATCGTCTTGTGGATCTCCTGCACCGTCTTGCCTGCCACGCCAAGCACACCGATGACGGGCAGGGATATTACGCCTGACTCCGCCACGCGGAAATCGAGTGTCTTCGTCTCCTCGCTCATCTCCCACTCGAAGATACTGATGTCGAGCACATCATCCGAGCCGACCAGGTAGTCACGTGCCTTGAGCTCAATCAGTTTCCGCGTCTGTCTTACCAGATCACGACTGACCTCGTCGCTGAAGGAGGCTTGGGCACCGTCGATGAACCCGACAGAATGCGAGCTACTTCCAGGCGAAGACGCGTCAGGTAAATTGCCTGCATAGGGGGGACGTGTGGCACATCCGCTCAAGACCGCCGTTGCGGCCGCAACAGACAGCACACGAGCCGCGCACAGCGTTCGGTTGTTCGTCATCGCCCTCATGGCACCCACCTCTCCCCCTGTACATGCAAACGCTCCGCGTCCCCTCGAACAAGGGGCGCAGAGCGCTGCACCATGCTCTGTAGAATCTTGACTAACCGACGATCAGTTACTGCCTGATTTCGAACCGCCACCGTCGTCGTTGTTTTCGATGATCGCAAGGGTGGTACCGGCAACCAGCACACCCACGCCACCGATAACTACCCCTTTGCTAAGCAGAGGTTTCTTAGGGAGATCGCCCTCATCGCCCCCCACGAGCATGCCCTTCTCAGGAACAACCACGCGGCACTCGACAATCTTCGCGGTCTTTGCGACATCAATCACGGCAAGTTTCTTACCGTCAACCGTCAGGATGTACCGCCCTACGGCCACGTTGAATATGCATTTTCCAGCCGCATTGGCCTTCATCTTCACGATGGCTCGGCCATTCTCAGCCGACGACAGTAAAAACGACGATCCCTTCAAAGGCTTGACGCCCGCGGAATCGAGCAGACTGAACGTGCAGCGCCCAGCCTTCATGGTCAGCACGCCTTGCGTCGGGGTGGACTTCATCTTCAGCACGCCTGGCGTCGGCTTTGCCAGTACAGCCAGTTGACTCGCCGCCACGACAAAAAGAACGGCCACGGTCAACAGAACTCTGCTACATTTAACAACTCTCATCGGATCCCCTTGTGTTTTGCGTCATCAGACACTTGATACTCTTACCACCTGATGATCGGCTACAGACTAGATGCATTGTGGACCTCCCGCAACAAAAAAGAAAAAAAAAACGCGACCTATCTCATCGCCGCCACGCGCCTTGTTTTGCGCATGCGCTGCACTCTCATTCTTACACGCTTCCCGGCCAACGGCTGGCTCGTGGCCGCCTTCTTCTTGCGAATACGAAGGACCTTCCGCTCATCTTCCGCCGGGCGTTCGGCCGACAGGCGCGTGCCACCTATCCGCTGTGCCAGCCTGGATGTGGCCACGCGTGCATCCAGACGGTTGCCGGGGGCATTCTTTCTATCCGCGGCAGGTGCGGCCCCGCTACTGCCAAGCAGCAGCATGGAGACGACGCCACCCGTCAACAATGTTCTCACGACCTGCATCACGTTGCCCTTCCGTACGATCCGGCAGCTATAGTAGGCTGCGGTTGCCCCATGTCAAGGAGGCTCTACCGCCCCGAAAAGCCCGGCACGCTACTGTGGGTTGCTGATCAACACGGCCGTATAGCGGGCGTTTTCCCACAGTTCGTTGAACAGTTTGGGGGGATACCACATATCCGGTTTGCGCCCGGAATGCACACGGACACTTCCCCTGCGCCCCAGGCCGGTGACGACCACGAAATGACCTTTCGCGGCATCGGCCGACCGCAACAACACGATGGGAGGCACAGCTTGATTCAGCCAGACGGCCAGTGCTTCCGTGCTTCCATACACCACGCGGGCCTGTACGCCACGCTGCCGAGTGCCCGCGGCCAGAAGAGCCGGCGTCGACCCACCCAAGGCCGGAACGTAGACATCCTTATGGAGCGCAACGGGGTCGGTCGCCACGCCGACGTATTGGAGCACCATCCCGACGCAGGCCACACCGCAGTCACCCTCAGACGAAGACACAAACGGCACATCGAGGCTAGATCCAGGCTGCGCTATCGGGGTCATGCAGCCGACCACGCCACCCCCCAACCCCACGCACAGAACGACTACTGACGCGAGCGCACGCATCTGAACCCCACTCGACTACTGCTGGCCCGTGGCAGCCCACTCCCGCGGCTGGCACAGCGCAACATGTCGAGCTCGTTGCGGAATGAACCCCCACGCATCACACGACGCGTCAGCCCTGCGACGTGGTGCGTCTCCAAGCAGGGGGCCTTGGCCTGCGAGCGTTGCAGGATCAGGTAAGCCCGATCATAGTACCAGTCCTGACACCACTCCCACACGTTGCCGGCCATACCGTGAACACCCATGGCATTGGCGGGGAACGCCCTAACGGGACTGGTCCACACCCAGCCGTCAAGGGGCTCCTGGTGGGCCTGGCGGAAGTTCGCTACACGGACCGCCCCGGTTACGCTCGCATCGTCTCCCCACGGGTACACCCTATCCCTGCCGCCCGCCCGGGCGGCATACTCCCACTCCGCCTCGGTAGGCAGTCGGAAGCCGTTGTGCCCAAAACGACATAGACTCTCGCCGTCTTCATCGAGATCGTAACACGGCTCCAGGCCGGCCTGACGGCTGCGCCAGTTGCAGAAGGCCACGGCGTCGTACCATGACACAGCGACAACGGGTTCCAGATCAGACTGCCTGAACCCGGGGGCGCGCCATGTCTCACGGCGCCCCTGAATCTCGGCGTCGGTCAGGAAGCCTTCGTCCTCGATGAATCGCTCAAACATCGCGCGCGTGACCTCGGAAGCATCCATGAAGAACGATGACAGGCTCACCTCCTGTGCCGGCGATTCGTCCGGCATTCCCTCCCCGCGGGAGCGACCGCGTAAGAACCGCCCTGCCGGCAAAGCGATCATCCCATCGATGGCCGTAGCAAAGGCAGGCACGGCAAAAGAAGGCAGAGGCAGGGCATCGATGCCGCGGGCAGTCGCGCTGTCTATGGTGCGAGACGCCACGCGATTGGTCTGACCGGACACCAGCAACTTCAGATTCAGGCCGCGGGTTCGGGGCCTACCTTCCACCACACCATCTGGCGTTGTCACAACCCATTCGCCATGCCCCGTCTGCCAAAGCGACAGCACAGCTTCCGGGTCCAACGTGACTTTGCGTTGTCGCCCCTCGAAGCACTCCAGATCGACGGGATCAAGTAGCTGCATGTAGAACACATCCCCTGCATCCAGCCGACAGGCGGTCCAACCATCCGGCGCCCGGCGCATTTGATTCGACAGCTCAACAATGCCACTATCCGCATCCGGCGCCACATCGGCCTGGTAGGACAGCATTTCCATGGTCTTGTCCGGTATCGATCGTCCCACGAAATGCTCGCCGAAGACCGTCCATACGCACGCGCGGTCCTGCTCACGGTTGTTCTCAACGCGCCGGATCGCCGTCACATCGATCGTGAGGGGGCCGGCCGCCGATTTGAACGGCACCTGGAGTCCAAGATCCATCGCCGCATTGAGGTCGGCCGGATCCCGGCGCATACTCCTTACGTCACGCCAGCGTACCTGATACCCCATCCCGTTCGAGAGCATGACCAACTTCACGACGTCGGCAGTCGGTCGCCCCTGCAGGGCCCTGCCATCCACGCGTCGCAATTCGAACGTATCGCCAACAGGACGCACGGCATCGATGGTTTCGAGCGCTATCGGGCCTTCGTCATCGGTCTTCCCGGGCATTGACCACTCAATGGCCTCGGCCACGGGACGCGCACAGAAACGTGAGCCATCCGACAAACACCAGACAAACCACCCCGCCGGCACTTCACGAGCGGGCGATCCGAACATCACCTCGCGGCACGTGCGCAGATCCAAAGAAGCGCCGTCACGACCGTCTTTCGACTGGCCCAGAGCAATCTTCTCAGGGGAAATGTGCCCCACAAACCGTTCTCCATACGCAGTAAAGACACGGTACCGGCCCGTTTCAGGATGGCGCTGCAGGCGCGTCAGCAGCGAGGAAGGCAGCAGGAGTTCGCCGGCATCGGTTTTTAGCCGCCAGACCACAAGCGGAAGCTCAACGGCGGATCGGGCACCTTCCAGGGGTACCACTTCAACCCGTGACGCACTTCTGGACGTCCCCTTGGCCGCGCATTCATTTGAGCTCGGGGCGATCTCTCGTATACTCGCCAGGTCAATCTTGAGGCGGTTCCCCAATCCGTCACGCACCCGCAAGCGGGCAGCACGCTTGGCCAGCATGCATGCTTCGACACGATTTGGATCGAACCAAACCAGGCATACCGCTTCTTCGTCCTTGCGACGCGGATCGAAAAGGACCTTGCACGTGGCGCCAAGCGGCAAGTCCCATATCCCCGCCACGTTGTCGATCTGCATGATGGCTTCCTGCGTGTCGACGACAAACTGCGAGCCACCCGCATCCTTAACCGTCAACGTATGGCGGAAGCCGGCCTGATCCTTGCCCTCGACCACGATGGCCTCAAACGGCATCTCGTCCAGGCGCCACCGCGTCGGAGACCCATACAGCAGACACGGAACGTCAACACGGAGGAGTCGTCCCGTCCAGACGTCTCCGAAGACCGATGATACGCGACACTTCCCCTCCGGCCAGCGCTCCATCCGGCGGACGCGGGCCAACGGGATGGTGAGTCGACCCACGTCGGTATCAAAACGCAACGGGATATCAGAGCAGAGACGTTCGATGACAAGCCCCTCGACTAACTCCATGCGCACACGGACCATGTCATCCGACGCCGCCGCGACACCCACAACGGTCGCAAGCATTACCCCCATTATTGGCCACACACGTCTCATAGCACTCGACTCCTCAGTAAAGGTTATTCATCCAAAGCTAACCGGGCTGGACCTGCCCGTCGACGACGAAGCCTTCCGCATCGCCTGATGGCACGCCCCATCCTACGGGCGATGCACGCCCGGTCAATAAGCATTCTTGTGGTTAAATCCGACAAAGAGGGTTAAACAAAGGATCTTGAAATCAAGTAAGATGGACCAATTTCGGATATACTCCAAGTCGCAATCGACACGTTCCTGCATCTTCTCAAGCGTATCCGTCACGCCACGAAAGCCTCGGATCTGCGCGAGTCCCGTAATGCCGGGCTTAACCTTGTGTCGCAGCATGTAACCCTGAATCAGCTTTCTATATTCCTCATTGTGGGCTACTGCGTGCGGACGTGGACCCACGAGCGACATATGTCCTCTTAGCACATTGAAGAGTTGAGGCAGTTCATCCAACGAGGTCTTGCGGAGGTAAGCCCCTAAAGGGGTGACGCGGCAGTCCGTTTTGCTTGCTTGACGGATTTCGGCTCCATCTTCGCAGACCGACATGGTGCGGAACTTCCAGACTTGGATTTCGTTGCCCCCTATGCCATAACGGCGCTGCTTGAAGAGAATCGGGCCATGGCTGGTGCGTTTGACGAGCACGGCGATGACCGCCATCGGGAGTGCCGCCAGCAATAATGCTAGCACCGCCAGCACTATATCCTCAGCCCGTTTGAAGGCGCCGTCGACGCCGGAGAGGGGGGCATCGAAGATGTTGAGTGTGGGTAGGTCGCCTAATAGGGAGACGGGAGCGCGGAAGAGATCGAAGGCGGCAAAGCTCGGAACAATATGGAGGTCGGCGGTGGTGTCGGATAGCTCCCTGACGAGCCGGTCGATGGCCTCGGTTTCTGATAGTGATAAGCCGACATAGACCGCATCGATTTCTCCTGCGTGAGCGCGCGATATGAGGGAGGCGATGTCGCCTTGGATGTCCAAGCCGCTATCCCGGTCGCTGACAGGGCAGTCGTCAGCGAAGACCCCTACTAGATTCAGTCCCATCTCGGGCGTGGTTTCGATCGTGTGGCAGACGCGGCTGGTAGTCTCGGTTACGCCTACCACGGCGACCGTACGGGAGTTATGTCCCATAGCCCGCAGTGACTGTAGCGCGGACCGAACGATCATCCTCAACAGCGACAACGATAATGGGACCAGAAAGGCCCATGTCGTCAGGACCAGGCGCGAATAGATCGTGCTGCGTTTGGCAACGAACCCCACGAGCAATAGCGCAAGAAAGCTCAGTCCCCACGTCTTCCAGATCGCCATCATCTCAACGTGCGGGGACTCGCCGCGGTAGGAGCGGTAGAGATTTGTGGTCTCCGAGAATAGCTGAAAAGTGAGTACCGCGATCAGCGCCAAAATAATGTAGTGGTTCTGACGCGTCAGCTCTGCGTGGCTCAAGACAAAAAGTACCCAGACCGATCCACCTATGATCAGGGAGTCGGGGATGCGTGCGCAGACGCCAATGGGTCCGCCATGTCGACGTAAGGTTCCACCAAGGTGGGTCATGCTTTCTCAACTTTCACAGGAGGGAGCTTCTCTTTGTACCGGAAAACGAGATAGGCCAGCCGAATCGCGCTCCAGTAGCGGGGAATATAGACCGACGGCTTATCAATGCAACGCCAAAGCCACCCAAGATAGAGTCGATCCGCCCACATTGGAATCTTGGCTTGGTGTCCGGTGAGGAATGCAATAGCAGCTCCCGTGCAGATGATGGCAGGTTTGTAGGAGAGATTTTTCTGCAAGTAGCGCCCCAACTTCTCCTGCTTGCCGCCTGCAATATTGAGAATGACGAATTGTGGCTGAAGCGCATCAAGTTTCGCCAGCAGTTCGGGGTCCTCAACGGGACCATCTGAAGGATACATCGGGGCGACAAATATATTGTCTATGGGTACGGAGATACCGCGATTCGAGAGGTGTCGGAGCGTTGCTGCGCATTCCTCCTCGCGTGGCATGAGCCAGAAACTGCTGCTGGCACCCCTGCGGGTTTCCTGATTGAGAAAGGCATCGATGAATTCGAGACCGGATATTCTCTCCAGCTTACCGAGGCCAAAGAGGCGCGAGAGAAGCGCCAGATACCCGCTGTCGACGATGGCGTAGTCGGCCCCCAGAAGAGCATCTCTGTAGCTCTGATCCCGATCGAGAGTTGCAAGTCCCGGTCCTGACGGGACAACGAGAAGCCCCCCGGCGAGGACTGTCGCCACGGCCTCAGGGGGCTTCATGTTCAGGAATCTTACCCCAAGCACTGTGGCGTATACGGGTTGCTTGCAGCATCCGGTCATGCAGAACTTTCCTCTCCTAGCCCGATCTCGTTCAAGGCCTCAGAAATTTCATCGCGCCGAGATACGTGTCCCGATGCAGAGATGCGTTCACTCGAGAATGTCTGCATTGCCCGTTTCGCTGTCGCTGCGGATGCATCCAACCCCGAAAACCTCAGCAACTCTCTCACGCTTTCTTGTGACACATGCAGGTCTGATAGGCGGAAGAGCTTCAACTGGTTGCCATAGAGTTCCTCAAATTGGTGCCTATGCTTCTGGCTTCGGCGAAAGACCTCGACATGATAGTTTAGAAGACCACGTGTCCGCACCAACTCGCTAAATCCTTCGATCTTTGGCCCGAACGGGAGCGTCCTGCATACCTGCCTAAGCCAAAGGAAGCGGAATGTGTAACCCGCAAACTGAACCAGGTCGCGAGTTCCCAGCTGCTGCGACAATGTGCGTTTCCCCATGGCACCAGCGAGATCCTCGCTTCCCGCCCCTCGCAAGTACTTACGAAAGATGATTGACGGGCGAAGCGAATCACATGTTTCTGATCGCATCAGATTTGAGGCGATACAGGCAACGGGATCACGCTCCATATAGATAACTAATGCTTGCGGGAAGACTGCATGGACTAGCTCTGGTCGCAGGGAGTTGGCTGGCGATTTCTCAACAAGAGTTCGTCCATGTAGTCCATCGGTCAGTCGTTTTGAAATCCTGTCGCATGCTCGTCGCCGAACAGGATTATTCTCATCGGCCAAATAACGGAAGTTTCCGGTTTTCCAGAGCATGTGGGGCTCGACCTCCACATGCACCCCTGGCTGCAGCCCCAGTATGTGCTGCGCCAGAGTCGTGCCGGATCTAGCCATGCCTACTATTAGTATTGGCTGATGCGCTAGTTGCATGTGTCCCTTTCTGTCACGTGTCCCCTAGCCGAGAATGGCAGTTGGAGAATCATCCTGAGATGTGCTTATCTAAGTGCCATTCGGCACTAGCCGTCCATGATTCGATCTGCTGAGTACGTGATCGAGTGCCTGCTCAATGCATTTTGACAAGCGAGACACGTCATCCCATTTGTCTTCAAGAGCAAGGCGCCGAGCTGCAAGTTGAAGACGGTTGAGTGTTGCGATGTCAGCAATATCGTGCGCGATGCCCGACGTCAGTTGTTGCATGCTATCAAACAATCGTGCGGAGACCCTGTCGTGGAGCGGTACGTCGGCGACCGCCTTGCGCAGCGCATAAACGGGTAGCCCAGCAGAAACATACTCGAGCTGCTTCAGTTTAAAGCCGCCTCCTGCAAGTTCTGGAATAACGCCGATGCGTGCTCTCTGAAGGTACATGGCCGGTGAAGGCACTGGGCCGGTGAAGTTGACTTCCGGCCACATTCGCCTGAAGCGTTCCAGATTGCTCGGAGACATTTGTCCTACAACCGTGGTCTTGACGCCTGCTTCCGCAAATGGCTTACGGGCGGCAGTGAGGAACATCCGAAGGTTTCTGAGTTTGGCTTCCCACAGGTAGCTCCCTGATATGCAAGCTTCGAGAGGTTGGTCGGCGTCAATCTGCCTGTCGGTGAAAGACTGCTCGCACACCGGAGAGGCGATAGCGCAGGGAATGCGGCCGTAGAGCGCTTCGAACCGTTGAGCATCACCAGTCGATATGGCCGTGAACGTACTGGCGGACGCAAGCGATTCTCTCTCGTAGATCGATGTTCTAAGTAGTTCAAGGGCATGAGCAAAGAAGCGGGGCTGTGGGAAGCTGGTGCTATGGAGTATCGTGCGGCGGACGTCGCCCTCGATATTCTGAGAGACATACACCGAAGGTATGTTGCCAGTGGAGTTCTGTCGAAGTGACCAGGTCGTTGCCAGATGTGAACACACAATCGTGGTTGGAGTCTCCCTGCTGCATAGCTTTGCCAGCTGGGCGCATGTTGTTGCGTCGTGGGACATGGTTACTACGTTTGGGGCACGTGTTGCTGTCCGTGCAGGAAGAGATTTTCTTACAGGCGGCAGCCTGATAATACGGACATTGCTGCCGAATTGGACAAGGTCAACCAATCTGGGGGTGGCTGCCTTTGCATGGCAGACGACTGTCACTTTCTCAGAGATCCCGCTGAGCGCGTGGATCAGTTGCGTTGAGTAGAAAGTATCACCTGTTGTCGCTGTATTGGGGTCGTATCGACACAGGAAAAGTACATGTCGTGTTAGCAAAGTCGTCCTCGCGTGGTTGTTTGCGGGCTTCCGTTGGCTCAAAGCTGCCTGCAATGTGTGTGATTATCAAGATGCTTTGCCTGCTTGGGTGCATCATAGACGTATACATTCTTTCTTGGTATCCCCTTTACCCTAGTGGATTTCAGGGGATTCCAATGATCTCATTATCTGACTCAGTCTTAAGCATAACCATTTCTTCGATAAGACGCTGGAATATCTTGCCAACATGCTTGGAGCGGCGACGGTTGAATCTGAAGACGTACTCATCGAGGTATGTTTGGAAGTGCCATTTTTGAACACCGCCCTGGTAGGTAGCTCCCAGCCAGCGTTTCAGCAAGGACGCAACGAGATGTACATGAGGAAATAACCTGCGCGCCCGCTTCTCGTCACCTCTGATAGGCGTAACGCGATGCCGATACCCGGCAGCCTTCGTACCGTTGTATCCATTCCAATCGTCCGTGTGCACTTTGGCGCCCTTTTCAACGTTATCTGTTATGAACCCAACCAAGCTCTCTCCAGAAGCGTCCGGTACGTGACGGAGACGAATGCGTCCCACTTTCTTGCCGTCCAACTCGACGGCGATTACGACAAGTGCTTTGCCAACCAATTGGCGGCCGCCTACACCAGACTCGTAGCCGCCCACGTAGATCTCATCAACTTCCACTGCTCCCTTCAGCAAACTGCGTTCCGATCGAACCGTCGCCCGACGAAGATCCTGCAGCATCAGCCAGGCGGTCTTGTATCCCACCTTCAATTCACGCTGAAGGGTTTTCGCACTGACCCCCGTCTTTTGCGTACACAACAGCCAAACCGCCGCAAACCACTTGCATATGGGAGTGCGCGAATTATGCAGAATCGTACCCGCAGTAATCGAGGTCTGTCGGTTGCACCCACGACAATATACCGTGCCTCGCGCCGTCGACCACCCGTCATGCGAACTGCAGGCCGGACAAGCGAATCCATTGGGCCATCGCACCTCACTCAAATAGATGAAACATGCTTCGTCTGTGTCAAACCTATCCAGAAACTCCATCAGGTTCCTAGGAAACTCGCCGTCAATGTCTGTGACTTCAGCCTTGCTCTCACTCATGTGGCCAGAATAATCCCATTTACCACTGGAGAAAAGGGGATGCCCAGTTACGTTCTCTTTCCATGACTTGTCATCATTCTGCGATAAGCGCAGAAGGAGGCCAAGGGCTGCAAAATAGATAGTGTTGGGGCAGATGGTTCCCGAATTGTTTGAAAAAGTATCACAACTTGCGGCAATGGCGTATCCGATGATCATCGCCAGCCCCATAGTTGACGCACGGCTCTGTATGGCAGATCCCCGCATGAACGTGCGAAACAGGATAATTTGAACGGCGATAAAGGCCGTCACCCCCCCGACCCCGGAGCCCAGCGCGATCGCAAGATACTCACTATGGGTGTTGGCACTTTCCCACAGTCCAGTGAACACGCTATACTTTCCTGAAGTTTGAATGAAGTGAGAAAACCCAACGCCCTGTGGGTTCTTCAAGACCATCCTGACAGCGTCGCCCCAGAGCATTAGCCGAACACGTATGCTTTCATCCTCAAGTATTTCCAATCCACTTGTGAATGACCTGAGACGACGCAGTAGGTCAGCGTTGATGTCGATGCTGATATGAAAGAGGCCGATGGCGAGTAGTAGGGCTATTGACAGCGCAGCAACGATTGCAGCTGTCTTCAGTATCTTAGTGTTTCCGTAAAGGGGGCTCCAAACGAACCAGCCCGTGCAAATAAGGCCGATCCAGATATATCGTGTTCCGAGTGTTAGCAGTGTGGTTATGAGCGCCATGGCGAGAAGCAGAGCTCCTTGGCGGGACATAGAACGCTTCGATGTTGCCGCTAGAGCCAACGAAAGGGGAACTAGGAAGAAACCGAAACAGGAGAGCATCGTGGCTGAGACCGGGTTCTCGTAGAGAGGGAAGTGGTACCGTTGACCACGGTTGCAGTAAAGTAGTCGTGAGATGGGGTTCCATCCTCCATCTGGTAGCGAGTAGGCCGCGTAGAGAAACACTCCTGCGTTGACCGTAAGAAAGATCCACATTAGCTGTCGCATGGCCGATGGCGACCATGGGAGAAGCACGGCCAACATGAAGACCGCCACGGAAGTCAGAACGGAACGGAGGACTATGTAGGCGTCTGCGACACTCAGGCCATGCTTCGATCCGGCCACGAACTCGATTAGCAACGGCAGTACTGAGCAACACACCAGCAAGGTCAGTGCCATCGGCACCCCGTGAGGGAATTGGTTACTTCTTCGCCGTGAGCAGATGTTCGCCACGGTGTGGAAGGCAGCAAACCCAATGGCCAAGATTTCGGCTAGTGGGTATGTTCCTTGCAACGGTGGTAGCCAGAGGGTCGCAAGGACTGTCGCATATATGTACGCAGAGAATCTCACGGTATGTTCTGAGCTACAGGGGCGACGGCGGTGTTGTCATGCTCTTTTCCTCTTAACTGGGATGTTGCCAGTGCTTCGCCGAGTGATGTCTTAGGAAAAACCGTGAGGTGACCGCCCTGCGTTGCATCGACGATGCGACGGCCTGCATTCTCAAATGCGTTGCGCGCACAGTCGTAGGCGATTTCGCTGCCACTGAGGTTTGGATATTCCCACTTGATCCCCTTTCCGAAATAGTCTGGGGCGAAGTGATTCGGGTCATCTCCTTGAGACACTTCCTGTAGTTTTGGCTTTCCCGTATGGCAGAAGAAGTGATCGACACCAATGAGAATGACCTCATCGAACCCCATGAAAAAAGCCACTTGTAGGGCTGTATAAGTTACTGTGCAGCCACGGTTCCAGCCGGTGAGGATGTTGGCTCTGAACCTAAATCCTTCGGAAACGATGTGCGGAATGAAGACCGTGTTTGCATCTGAATCAAGATGCCTGTGCGCGGAGCTCCAGTCGCAGAATTTGAGTGACTTGAGCGGCTGTATCTCATGGGCGAACTGTTCGAAGACGAGATCCTTCACGCATACGTAGAAGTCAGGGATGAAGCCCATCTCTTGAATAAGAAGGTAGATCCGGTTCATCCCAAATACATACTCGTTGCTGAGTAGATCCCAGTCTGTATTCCTGAGGCTTGGACCGTTTCCCATGATCACCGCTCGGTGTCCTCTGTATCTACCTCTATACGGGCTTAGGACCTTTGCTGCGTGGCTTTGCCCACTGGTGCTGAGCCTCCACGTCAGCCACGGTGGAACCCAGCGCGTGGCTCGGTAGACGTTCTTCAGAGGCAACGGGATTCTGTCATAGGCTCCCCGAAGGGAAGATGTTCTTATCTTGTCAAACATAGGATTAGTTCCGATCCTTTTGGCACCTAAGTGGGCTTTCTCCGATAGAGCAGAGCGGTTGCTGTCCCATCAGCTGCACACCGTTTGTATTATGAGCCACGCTACCAGTACTACCGCGCATGGGAGTGCCACTCCTCTTTCATAACGTAGCGAGCTCGTCTCCATTGATGCATACGAAAGACTGGCGCTATACCAAACCCCAAACCCCAGTTGTCCAGCAATAGCTGCTGCAGGAAATGCGTATACACCGAAATAAGGAAAGAGCCAGACCATCGTGACGATCGTTATCGCGGCAGTTACTCCGTTAGCGATGTGCCAAAGGACTCTGTTTGATGTTGTATAGAGTTGCATGTGCATCCCGGAGAACCGTTCGAGGAAAAGGGCAGAGGCCAAGAGGGCCCAGAGCAGAGGCGGTGGCGGCGGGGTATTGGAGTGAAGGAGAGTGAATAGAGGGGGGGCCATTATGCTGAATATGATTACGCCGGATAGCAGGATCCAATGCGATGCGGTCATTGTTCGCGCTGCCAGGCGGGCAAACTTGGCGCGTTCGCCGCGAGCCCGAAGATATGTCAGCTCGGGAATGTGAGAATAGAACGGAACCTGCGCGAAAAGGGATAGTTGCCTGAGTAACGTCAATGCGAGAAGGTACGAAGACGCATGCGCCAGTTTCCCCACACTGGCGTAGAATAGGCCTGTTGCTTGGGTCAGCCCAAGCGAGAGGAATTGCCCCACAGCACTTCGCCAGCTTTGGGACCAAATGGCCATAAGTAGCCCAAAAGAGAATTGCGAGGTGGGCAACCCTCGCATCGGCATGCCACCTTGGTTTCTTGCGGCATGTCTTAGCGCGAGGCCAATTCCCAACTGAGCCGCCTGAAACACGATCGTCAATAAGAGAATGCTTCCGCCGTGTAGGAGTACGGGTAGCTGTAGTGCGGCGGCAAGCGCCCATCCCGCGGTTTCCCTGCGTCGGCAAGTTGTGATCTCCCCTGTGCCGAGAAGATAGGAAGAATAGAGCCAGCAATGGCAGCGGAAGGCGGACGTTATGCTATAGACGCCCCATGCAACCCACAGCCCGTGGGTAAGTGGTGGTGCCGCCTCGCGCGTCAGGTTAGGAAGCAAAAGCAGCCCTACAAGGAGGCAGATTAGAAACCAGACCAGCGAGAGCATGACATGGATGGCAGACATGGTGCGTACGAGCTGACTCAGCAGTTCACGATTTGGGAGGCGAGCGCCGCCCTTGTATACAGCTCCGTTGTGCAGGTCGCACTGCTTTGCACCGTTCATGGCGTATGATGTGGCGCGGGTTATGGTGGGAGAAAGCCCCAGTAGTACAAGGAACTGCATCCCCTGCAGGGTCATCAACGAATACCAGAAGGTCATCTCAACAGGGGATAAGAACTTTAAAGTGAGGGGGACAAGTATGGCGAAGTTTAACCCTCGTGCAGAGAGCGCAGCCCACGAGCATACAATAGGCGAAGCCCATGCAATCTTGGCTCTTGATACTAGCTTGATGTAAAGAGGAGAGGGCATTCTAGTGGCGCTGCGAGAGAACTTCATAAAGGGCGTTGTTCGCCGGTGATGCCCCGGAAAGCACTCGAATGCAGTCCTCGGCTGCGCCGAGCTCCATCAGGTAACGCGATCCCTTTGCTGAGGCCGCGATATGGGCCGTGAGGATGACGTTGTCAAGCTGGCTGAGGGGGCCGACGTAGGGTTCTTTCTCGTAGACGTCAAGTGCAGCTCCTCCCAGGTGGCGCTGCAAGAGTGCATCCGTCAAGGCCTCGGTGTCAGCGATGCCGCCGCGTGCCGTATTGATGATCATGGCGCCCGTCTTCATCGCTGCGATGCGATCTCGATTGACGAAATGGTGGTTCTCCTCATTCATGGGAATGTGAAAGGAGATGAGGTCGGCCTTGCTTAGAATACTCTCCAGATCGCACCATTCGGTATTCGGCAGAGGTTGCCCGTGAACAGTGGGGTCGGTGTCGGTAGCCAGAATCCGTGCACCAAACGGTTCCAGTAGTCGAATCACACGTGATCCGATGCGGCCCACCCCCACCACGCCGATGGCTACGTCGCGTACAAGATGGCCCATCAGACGATTCCAGGCACCCTCGCGAACGGATCGATCTGAAGCATGGATGTGGCGCAGGAGATTCAGGATATTAGCTACTGTCAGTTCGGCAACGCCGTCCGATGGTGCGTCAGGGGTGTACGTGACTGCGATGTCACTTTCGGAACAGTAACCGAGGTCGACGCTGTCCAGCCCGATGCCAACGCGACTTATGACCTTGAGACGATCTGCTGTGGCGAGCGTCTCCGCATTGTAAGGCTCTGTGCCGGCGATGACGGCATCGATTCCAGGCAACAAGTCTGAGACATCCTGGGCGGTCAGCCGACGGTGGTGTGGGTTGAATACAAGTTCCCAGCCTGTCTTGTGCAGGAGTTCAAGTGGTTTGTTACCGGTGGTTCCGAATGGAAAGGTCGCGATTAGGATCCGCTTGCTATCGGTTGTCATAGGATTCTGATCCATCAGAACAATACAATCTAGTCTTCTGATTGCCGGGCATACATGGCGAGCATTTCGGCGAGACGAAATGTAAACTCGTCATCTATGTCGGTCGACTCGATCGGCGGTGTCACATACATATAGGGTGTATCGCCAATGCGTTGCTCATGCTTAGCAAAGGACTCTTTGGTGAACACGTAGAGTGTGGAGTTCTCCTCGTACATGGGGTCGAGATCCTGAGTCCGAATCAGTTCTGCAGGCTTATGATTCACGGCTTCGCCGGTGGTCCGATAGAAACGGCTGTAGAAGGCGTTCACGGTGAAAAGCGAATCGTGCGTGGGTTCTTCCTCAAGGAACTTTGAAAGAACCTTGGCAATCGTCTCAGCCCGCAGGAGAGGGTTCGTTGCGTGTGTCTGTACATATATGTCCGCGTTCGATTGCTCAAGGTCGTACGCGAACAGTTTGTTTGTGCTCACAAAGTCACCCTTGAGTTCGTCAGGGCGTTCGATGACGCGTACTTTCCTCGATAGCTTTGGCGCCTCAAGCGCAACTCGGGGGCTGTCTGTGTTGATCAGAATCTCGTCCACGGCGTAAACCTTGTCGAGCGTGTGGACGATATGATGATAGAGGGGTTTGCCGCAGAATCCCCGGAAGTTCTTGCCTGCAACCCGTTCACTGTGATCCTTAATAGGCACCAAGGCCGCTACTGCTCGATTGTGTATCATGCTTTGCTACCTTTTTGGACTCCGTGTCATGGACAGACGCATGCGTTGCTTAGAAAGACAGCATCAATACCGTAGGCGATGAATTGATAGCCTTCAGCGATCCTCTTACTGAGCTCGTCTCTATCGGGTTGCACAACGTGTTGTCCCATCGGAATGCCAGCTTGTTTCGCTTTTGCTTCTGCTGTTTCCATTGCCGTGACGAAGTCGGAGTGATGGAACTGCCCGGTGATACCCATTGATGCAGACAAATCATACGGGCCCATGATGATGGCGTCAAGGCCCTCAACCTTAAGAATCGCGTCAAGATTGTCTATCCCCGCGATGGCTTCAATCTGCGCCACGAGGAAGAGATCAGCGCCAGTTCCCGCAAGGTATTCATCGAATTGCTTCCCGAACAGATTAGCTCGCGAGTAGCCAACGCCACGCGAGCCTCGAGGGGGATAGTAACTCCACCGAATAGCATCCCGCAATTGCTCTTCTGACTCAATCATTGGAAAAATAAGCCCACGCGCACCTGCATCAAGAACTCGCTTGATATGCGTGGGCGTCACTTCCGCCAATCGTGCAAAGGGTAAAGTGCCTCCAAGCTCGATGGCCCTGAAGATGCAGGGCAAGTCTGATAGCGAGAACTCTCCGTGCTCCAAGTCAACAGCAACCCAGTCAAAACCCGCCTTACCCATCACTTCTGCGACAGAAGGTGAACACAGTTGCATCCAACTGCCGACCGTGACGCCGCCTGATTCAAGCTTGTTTCTGATTAACATAACCACCTCCCACGCGTCTCGCCTATCCCAATCCGCGCACACTCCGTGCCCGACGATTATGCAGTCGTTGCGATGCAATCCCTGCCTTCCATTCAAGTATAGGAACCTAGCATGGCCCAACAACGGGTTCAACACATCACACACGGGCATCGCATGGTCCCAGATCAACTTCTTCCATCTTCTTCCCCTACGTTGGTGCTGCCGTGCGGTAAGCGGATGCTGCCTTCCCCATCGCGCTGGAGGCACACAACGCAGAAAGCATTTGTGGTGACGGGGCAGATCTGACACTCTCGGGATCACAGCGAGGACGCAGCAATGTTCAGATACGAGACAACGGTCAAGGTACACAACATGGACGCGGCGCAGCGGCTGTTCTTTGCGGAACAGTTTATGATGGCGCACGAGGCGTGGGAAGCCTGCCTCAGTTCGGTCGGATTCAGCATCGGCCGCATCCTGTCCGAAGATTCGTTCATGGTGCCGGTCGTACATGCCGAGGCGGACTACTCGGCGCCGGTAGCGCTGAGCGATAGCATCACGGTTGAGGTAAGCTGCGTTCGCATCGGCACGAAGTCCTTCACCATGGGCTATGCCATCAGCAAGAACGCTGATCAGCCGATTGGACGCGTCACGCTGATCCATGCCACGGTGTCACAGGCAACCGGCCGGGCCATCCCCATTCCGGATGAGTTTCTGGACGTCCTCAACCGGATCACCCCAGCCGAGTAGCGGTGGCGCTGCTCACACGGGGGACCGGACTATGGGTGGCCCTGTGTCCTGTCAGGAAAGTCCGGGCCGCGCTGGCCATTGAATGCGGCACGAAGACGGTTGTCAGACGAGCTGCGCTTGCGGCGGACCGGGAGCGGACTCATGCGATCGGTTACAGCGCGGCGCGCCTTGCGACTACGCTGCCACTCCTCCCACGTCCATGCGATTTTGAGATTACCTTGCGAGCTCACGCTGCACCTCCTTCCGAAGGCCCGTAAGCTCGTTCGCAACATTGAAATCGGGCAGGGCTGCGAGCCGCGACACCTCGTCCCAGTCCACTGGTGTCTCACCGGATTCACATGCGGCGATCAGCTTGCAGGCCACCTCACGTGCCTCTGCATCGGGCTGTGGATAGAAAGCCAGTAACACCCTTTCAACGAGAGTCATTTCAGGCGGCAACACACTAACAACGCCAAAGGGGGTTTCGATGCGGCGACATGGCGAGACCGACTCATTCTCCAAGAATCCCAACAGGTCGACATAGAGGCCCGCAACCAGCCAGCTGCGAGGACCTCCCCTCGCCCCCAAGGCGCCCATAATGTCCTGGGCTTGGCGAAGCGGGATTCGAGTCAGTTCGAGGCGACAGAAATCGATGTCGCCCGACATATAGGCGCCCTCGGTATAGAATTCCACGGCAGAACCACCCACCACCACCAAGTTGCTGCCGGCTTCCGCAAATATACGCGTCACGAGGCCAGCCAACTTGAGCCCCCGCTCAAGCAAGTCGTCCGTGGCCTCAATGTCCCTAACTGCTTGCGCCGCATCCATGTCCAAACCCTACCACCGCCCCACCTTTACCTGAAAGCTCATTTATCACTCGCCGGCCTGCTTGAGTAGTTGTAACGCACGCCGCCGCAGGAAAGGACGATCCGTCTTGATGCCGCCGGTGGGATAGTCGGCTGGCCAGGCCAGGATCTGGTCGGGCCGCTTGAACGACTCCAATCGGCCGGTCAGCGCCGCACGGATGGTGTCGGTCTCTACGTCAACACCCACTTCCGCCCGCACAAAAGCCACCGGCCGGGCAGCGTACTCGGTATGCGGTACCGCGACCACGACGGCTTCCTCAATCCCGGGCAGGGCGAGCAGCGCGGTTTCGATCTCCTCGGGATAGATATTCTCCCCGCCCGAGATGAAGAGGCGATCGCGACGACCTGTCACGCTGAGATGACCCTCCACATCGAACGCGCCGCTGTCGCCCGTATGAAACCATCCCGCCGCGTCGACACAGGGGCGAATGGTACCGTCAACCAGGTAGCCCTGGCAGAGGGTACGTCCGCGCACAAACAGCTCGCCCGTGTCGCTGACCTTCGCCTCGCGATAGGGCAGCAGGCGGCCGGCCGAATCGGGCCGCGTGCGCAGATCGTGACGGTCGGTGGTCGTAACCTGGGAGCCCATCTCGGTGGAGCCATACGAGAGATGCAGCGGCAGACCCACGCCCAGGGAACGCTTCACGAGATCGGCGGGGATGTGTGAGCCACCGGCCAGGACCGCCTTGAGCGACGGCAGGGGCGCATCGTCTTCGCAAGCCGCCACGAGCTCGCGCAGCTGGGCGGCCACCACCGACACATGGGTGATGGTGTGTTGCCGGATCGCATCGACCAGTGACCGTCCGCTATCGATCACCACCGTGGCGCCCGCGAGGGCGGTACGAAAGAGGATGCCGAGTCCGGAGACATGGTAGAGCGGCAGCGAGAGCAGCCAGCGGTCGTGGCGTTGGATGGGAATCACGATCGCAGCGCCGAGTGCGTTGCAGGCCAGGCTGTCGTAGCTGTGCACGACCGCCTTGGGGGCCGTACTGCTGCCGGATGAGAGCACCACAATGGCGGATGCCGTGAGGTCGCGAGCTACGGGAACGGGGGGCGCGGCACCCGAAGCCTCCGAGAGCGATGCGGGCAGGGCTGGCAGGACGGTAAAACAGTGGCGCAGTCCGAGCGTGGCAACGAGCAACGTCAGCGCCTCGCCAGGAAGTCGCGTGGAGATCGGGACCACGACACCGCCACGCCGCATCACGGCCTGCAACAGGACAAGATAACCATACGACGGGGCGACGCAGATCCCTACCCGCTCGCCCGGTTCGACCTCAAGCGTGGCGGCCAGCCGGGTGACGGCGGCATCGTAGTCGCGAAAGGTGTAAGAGGCCTCTCCCTCCACCACCGCCACGTCGTCGGGGTGGGTCTGCGCGGCGTATGCGATCGGCCAGTCGGGCAGCTCCCTCACAGCGGTACCTCCGTCAGGTAGGGCGCCAGCCGGTCAAGATCGTCAACCCGACTGCGTGCCACATCGATACCGCCGGCGCAAAAGCCGTCCGGCGTGCCGCTCAATGCGGGTGCAAAACAGCGCTGCGTATCGAGTCCGGCATGCGGCGCATGCAGGGCGGCGCCGAGTTGCACGAGGAACGACCAACCGACGACCGTATTGAAGGCGCTGCTGATGATCGCCGTCTGTCCGCGCCGGCGTGCCGTTGCCGCCAGCTCCAGGCCAGTGGCCAGACTGCCCGGGACAGTGTCCAACTTGAGCACCAGATGCGAGGGCCAGGTCCGGATCAAGTCGGCATAACGTTCCGGCTCAGCCAAGGTCTCATCCAGGGCCATGGCCACTCCGCTGCGGGCCTGCAGTTCGGGCAGATCAGTGGGATCGGTCAACAGCTCTTCAGCATAGCGCGGCGAGAGCGGTGCCAGCCTGGCCAAAAACGCTGCGGCCTGCTCGAGCGTCCAGGCGCGGTTGCCATCCACAATGAAGTCGACCTCGTCGCGTAGCGCAGCCGGCAGGGCCAACAGGGCATCGGCCTCGACGCGCGGATCGGTGCGGCCAACCTTGACCTTGACTAGGCGGCATCCCTCATCCACGCAACGCGCCACTTCCGCGGCCCAGCCATCGGGCGGCCCCATCACGAGTCCGTTGAGCGGCAGGAAATCAAGCGGCGCCGAATCGAGCAGCTGTGCAGGCGTCACCCCGCGACGTGCGGCCCGCAGGTTGAGCAGAGCCATGCAGAGACCGAAGTGGAGCGGCGGGAGGGGGAAGAAGGGGAGGAGGTCCCCCCGTCGCCCTGTGGGCTTTGGAGGGCAGGCGGAGGTCTCTCCTTCGCCCTGCGCGCTATGGAGGGCAAGCGGGGGGAGAGAAAGATTGTGCAGCGACGTGCGGTGGGTACGGAGGAGGGCCAGGCAGTCAGCGGTGGTGGCGCGGTGGAAGCCGGGCAGGGGGGCGACCTCCCCCACCCCACGTGCGCCGTGACCATCGTCGAGTGTGATGAAGAGTCCGCTGCGCTCGGTCAAGGTCTGACCCCCCACCACGAGCGGTATCTGCAGGGGCAGTCGAAAGGCGTGCAACGCATGCAGGTGCGCGCTCACAGCAGCCACCCGATGGCAAAGGCGAGGCTATACAGAAATAGGGCGCGGCCGGTGGCGGCCAGCGTATCGTTGAGTGCCGGACCTGTGACGCCCTGCATAACCCGGCGCAACGCGGGCACGACCGGCAGCAGGCCGGCCACGGCCAGCAACGCCAGGTAGTGGGCCCGCGTGAGCAGGCAGAGCACGATGGGCAGACAGGCGGCGGTGACAATCGTGACAAGGTATTCGCCGCGCGCGAAGCGGCTCCCGAAACGGACCGCCAGGGTCCGCTTGCCGGTCTGCAGATCGGTCTCGCGATCGCGCAGGTTGTTGACCGCCAGGATCGCGGTCGAGAGCAGGCCGGGGCCGGCCCCCGCCAGGAGCACGAGCGGATTGATCGATCCGGTTTGAAGGTAGTAGGTGCCACCCACAGCGACGAAGCCGAAGAAGATCAGTACCAGGATATCGCCCAGCCCGATATAGCCGAGCGGCCGCGGGCCGGCCGTATAGAAGATGCCGGCCAGGATGGAGAGCACCCCGATCAGGATAATCGGCCAGCCCCCATGATAGGCGAGGAAGAGGCCCAAGGCGGCCGCCACCAGAAAAGAGAACGCGGTGGCGAGGCGCATACCGGCCAGCGAAACAAGGCCGGCCTGGGTGACGCGCGTCGGTCCCTGCCGATCCGGGGTGTCGGTCCCGTGCAGGAAGTCGAAGTAGTCGTTGGCAAAGTTGGTACCCACCTGGATGGCGAGGGCGGCCAGCAGCGTGGCGACGGCAATCGACGCCGCGCAAGCCCCATCGGCCGCGGCCATGGCGGTGCCGATCAGAACCGGCGCGACGGCCGCCGGCAGGGTCTTGGGGCGGCTGGCCATGATCCATGTCTTGAGTGATGGCATATGGGTCTCTCAGGGGCGACGGGGAAACTTGCTGAAGTCGGGTTTGCGTTTCTCGAGGAAGGCGTTGCGGCCCTCCTGTCCCTCTTCGGACATGTAGAAGAGCATCGTGGCATTGCCGGCCAGCTCCTGCAGACCTGCCTGTCCATCGCAGTCGGCGTTGAGGGCGGCCTTGAGGCAGCGCAGGGCGATGGGCGAGTTGGCCAGAATCTCGCGACACCAGGTCACGGTTTCCTCCTCGAGTTGGGCATAGGGGACCACAGTGTTGACCAGTCCCATGTCGAGGGCCTGTTGGGCATCGTACTGGCGACAGAGGAACCAAATCTCACGGGCTTTCTTCTGGCCCACGATACGGGCCATGTAGCTGGCGCCAAAGCCACCATCGAAGGAGCCGACGCGGGGACCGGTCTGGCCGAAGATGGCGTTGTCGGCCGCGATGGTCAGATCGCACACGAGATGGAGCACATGGTCGCCACCGATGGCATACCCCGCCACCATGGCGATGACCGGCTTGGGGCAGGTTCGGATCTGCCGCTGCAGGTCCAAGACATTCAGGCGGTGGACGCCCTGTCCATCCGTGTAGCCCGCGTCGCCGCGCACCTTCTGGTCGCCGCCCGAGCATGAGCCATGGACGCTGCGTCGAGACCTTGCCAGGCACTATGCCTATCATTTGGAGGCGCGCTTGCCCGATAACGACGGGGCGAGCATCGGGTGTTTTGCCTGGTGGTTCGCTGAACACGTGGCAGCCCTGTTTCCGCCGGACATAGGAGCAGCAAAATTCTATCGGGAGAACTGGGTCAAACCGGCATCGGATCTGTCCGGCCACGCATGGCTGACTGCGAGCTCACCGATCCAGCGGTCTTTCCTCCGGTACGTTACGTTCACCGTTCCCTCGCCGTGGGCCGTCTCCCTCCTTGCGCTGATGGGCGAACACTTAGATAGGCTTTCTCCTGCCGAACAAGAAGAAGATGTTCGGGCACGGTTTCATGGGGCACTGATCTCCAATGGCATCGCCAGCCTGCCATTTCCAATAGACAACCCGAGTGATCCCACGTTCGCTCTGGAGTGCTCGTTGTCCGAAACGGTCTTGAAATGGTCCGAGCACCAGGTTGAGGAACAGAAGAACGCGCTGCGGCAGCTCGTAGAAATGAGTCGCACTCTCGGAACCAACGATGGTATGTGCGATGCGCTCCGGAAGCTCGTAGGCACCTCTCTTGTGGATCAAGTTGCCGTATGCCTTGCGCTGAAGGCGAAGGCATACACCGAACCGACCATTGCGGAAGGCGTCTGGGAGATCGTTTCCGACGCAACGTGGCGCAAGGAGGTGCTCGGGAGCGTCGAGATGCAGGTCCAGGGCCTGCTCATCGAGTCCCTCAGCGTTCTTCTCGTTGACAACCGCGAGAAATGGTTCGCGCTGCTGCCTCACTACATTGCTGACTTGTGCGAGAACACGGAAGATGAAGAGCGAAGGCGCGTCCTCTTCCTCTATGTCGTTCACACCAGCCTTGCGTCTGACACGGTCAGCGCGGTCCGTCGACTGCTCCGAGGTGAACAGAAGGCCAAGTTCGTCGAATTCGCCAAGGAGTATCGTGATCAAGCTGAAGCTATGCGCTCTGACTATCCCCCATGGGTGGCCGGGAAACTGCGCGGCCTGATGGCGAGTCTACATGTCGTCTGAGCACAATACGAATGATGGTGCGTGGCCTGGCTATTGGACGGCCCGTGATGCGGAGTCCAAGACAAGATGAGATCACAGTACATTCACCTGAAGAAAGGCGACACGGCATCAGACGTGTACAGGATTGTCTCCTGCAAACGCTTTCTTCAAATGCTGAAGGACGGTAACAACGGTCTTGTCCGACCTCGTATGTGGGACGACCCATTCGAGAATTTCATCCTGAACGGGATTGCGGTAGCAGCGGACGGAACAAAGGCACGGATTGGCTTTCGCAATCAACTCTACGGACAGTGCTGGTCGCAGCATAAGGAAGTCGACCTGATGTGGCGCGCGTACTCTCCAGGGAACGCTGCCGTCAAGCTGCGCTCCAATGTTGGGGCGCTCCTCCGCACTCTGTACTCATGTGCGGGGAAATACAGGGAAATCTCCTGCTTTATCGGGCGAGTCCAGTACACAAGTCGATACAAGCTGTCTCGGGTCTTGAATCTGGTCAACCTGATTGACCCCTCGGGTCGGAATATCGCCAGAACGCTCTTGGTAAAGCGATGGGCATTCCGGGCAGAGAAGGAAGTAAGACTGATCTACTTCAACCAGGATTCGGATTTCGACAATGACGTATTCAGCTACGCGGTGGATACCAACGCGCTGGTTACCGAAGCAGTCCTCGATCCTCGTATGCTCCCCAATGAGGTGGACATATGGAAGAAGAGGTTCCGCAAGGCCGGTTTCACGAATCGTATGATCCAGTCCGGGCTATACAAACCGCCGGAAGGTATCTTCGTTCCCATCAAATAGTGGCCCTAGAGTATTCGCGTGTGCTGGCAATCTTGGATAACAAAGAAGCGCGGGATTGAGAGCCAGAGAACCAGTGCGAAGCACGGTTTCCGCCTCTGGCGAAGCCAGAAGTTCGGAGCCCGGTGGAAGTGGCCTGCGGCCACGTTTTGACGAGTCACGCCGACGGCGTGAGGACGGATGGCCCTGCGGGCCATGATTGTGGCTGCTGCTGAAAGAGGCTGTGGGGAACTGGTCAAGGCATCGAAGAAGTCGAGCGAAGCTCGACACCACGGAAGCCGCTTTGCGGCGGACCCGGCACCAGCCTGCGCCAAGCGTTGGCGCGGTGCATGTGCCGCATTGAAGGCGCGAGAGCGCCGGGGCATTGAGCACAGGACATGACAGTTTCGCTGGCGTGGCCTGTGTCGGGGCCGCCGGGGACGGCGGCAGGGGCACAACGAAACGAGCAGGCCGCGAGCATGGGGGACCGGCGGACTGGTTGCTCTTCTTTCCCGCAACCAGTGTGACGGGCCGGGGTCTTCATGGCGCGTGCAACCACCGTTGTCATTGCCAGCAACGATTGCGCGGGCGATCCCCTACGCATCAAGTGTGACAGCTCTGCTGGCGCGCTGGATGGCCTTGTGAAGCGGGGAATGAGCGTCGGCATTGTGAACCACGGTCGCGCGGATGATGAGCCGGAGGGCTTGGCGCAGAACTTGGCTTCAAGCAAGTTCTGTGACATAGGCCGGAGGCGGACGCTGGCACGGGATGGACGAGCCGCGAAGCGGCGAGGATGCGGAGAGCGTTGGTGCATCGAAGACGCTGGACATCGCCGACCACGCAGGGCATGGCGCGGGGCGTGCCCGAGCGCAGCGAGGATGCAGCACGGCCCGTGACAGGCCCGGTGGCATGTGGGAGGCCCGTAGGGAGCACGCAAGAGAGAGCGCAGCTCTCGAACGGTCCGGCAGGCATGATGGAGGTCATGCCGTGATCGGCGGGAGAAGGGCCCCGGTTTTACCCGGTGTCTGTAAGACCAAAACTAGGGAAGAGGGATTGCCCTTTTACTATCTCTTCTGGTGGAGCAATGGTGTGTGCCTCAGGCTTGATTGATGGCGTACTGGTCCTGAAACCAGGTTCGAATTAGACGATTGAGGCGCGACCAATTGCACGGACTCATGTTCTTCCTGGCCCAGATCTTCTCTAGTGAGTACCTGCGGTTCTGAGAGACACCTTGCAATGCCGCGTATGATGTCAGATAGTCCTGCCTGAACGAGACTGAACACCACCATGAAGGATTACATTATGCGCAGCACTGTTTGCCTGGCCCTATTGCTCTCCTTTGCCCATGCCTCCGGCGTTAGCGCCGAGGAGGTCGCGACACCTGCAACCAATCAGCCGGCAGCGGTAGCGGCGCCCGTTCCGCCCGCCATGCCTGAACTCAGTCCCGCGGCCAAGCGCACAAAGGAGCTGGCCGAGAAGCAGGCCTTGCTCAAGGCAGAATTCGATCTGCAAGCGGCGGAACTTAGAAGCGAACTGGCTGACCTGCTCCTGGAGAAACAACGACTGGATGCCGAGATGGCGCTGGCGGACACACGTCGCAAGAAGGCCACGACAGAGCAGACGGCACTCGCCGTCGAGCTGGCCTTGAAGGTGAAGAAGGCTGAGAGCGAACTTAAGGTGGCACTGAGTGGCTTGCGCGCCGAGAAGGAGACCCTCTCCATGGAGATGAGTCTCCGGGAAGAACGCAATAAGCAGGCTGCCCTTGAGGCACGTGAAGAGATCGCCCGCATCAAGCTCGCCATGGAGAAGAAGAACGTTCTGCAGGAACAGGAACTGCAGGATATGCAGGCGCGCCAGAAGACCTTGACCGCTCAGAACATGCTTCAGGCCGAGGAGAACAAGGCGGCCCTGGCCGAACTGGCCACCGAGAGTGCGCAGATAAGCGCTGAGCTGGCGCATGCCCAAAAGCTCCACGAGAAGAAAGTGCAGGAGCTCAATACAGAGATCGCCCTGCTTGCCATTCAGAACAGTAAGGCACTACAGCTGCAGGCCAGCCGCGAGAACGAGCACAAGGCGGAAATGACGGCACTGCAGCACGAGCTCGCCGAAGTTCAGGCAGCCATGACGTTGCGCGAGACACGTGACGCTTATCGCAACACAGTTGACCGCGATATCGACTACCCGGCCGATCCGTTCAGGGACGGCGTGCTCACCGTCAGCGACCGCCGCATTAAGCTGAATGACGTGATCATGGAAGGTACGGCCGACTACGTGACCGAACGCATCCACTATTTCAACAACCAGTCGACCGAGGCCCCCATCTTTATCGTCATCGACCGTAACCCCGGCGGTTCTGTCATGGAGGGCTACCGCATCATCAAGGCGATGGATGCCAGCAAAGCTCCGATTCACGTTGTGATTAAGTCTTTCGCGGCCAGCATGGCTGCGACCATCGCAACGGCCGCCCAACACTCTTACGCCTACCCCAATGCCATCCTTCTGCATCACCAGCCGAGCGGCATCGCATGGGGCAACCTGACCCAGCAGGACGAGCAGATGGTGATCTTCAAAGAATGGGCACGCCGTCTGCATGCCACGATCGCGGAGAAGATGGGGCTATCGATGGATGAGTTCTACGAGATGATGTACGAGAAGAACTCTGATGGCGACTGGCAGGAATTTGCCGATGTAGCCCAGGAGCTGCACTGGATCAACCATGTCGTTACTGAGATTCGTGAAGAAGGTATTCTGAAGAAACCTGAAGGTGAAGCACCCATGCCCATCTGGTGGTTCACGATGAAGGACCAGGCTACGCCCCCGGACCCCAAGAACAACTACGTTCTGCTGCCACAACCGAAGCCCTTCGACTACTACTTCATGTACAACCCAAACGGCTATTACCGCTGGACTCAGTGACGAACCAGCTGCTTGAACGCCGGGTCGGGACGAAGCACCTTGCCATCGGGTGACATACAGACGTGCTCGGTGTATCCCGCCACCAGCAGCTCTTCTTCTGCAGGCTGTGGATCGGTGCCGGATTCCACACGCCAGACCAAGTAGTTCAGCCGGAATCGCACGCCCTTGAAGGCTGGAAAGTCGACATCAATTGCCAGGAGGTCTTCGTACCGGGCAGGCTGCCGATAGTCGCAGTGCGCCACCATGACAGGCAACAGCACCCCCTTCTCCTCCAAGGCCGAGTACGGGGTGCCCGATTCACGCAGCATCCCCGTTCGCGCCATCTCGAAGTAGACCAGGTAGTTCGCATAGTACACAAACCGCATCTGGTCAACATGCGCGTACGGAACGCGGATCATATGACGGTATACGGACTTTGCACTCATCGATCGCTTATCCCCTTTTCCCGGCTCGCCGGGACGGCTCGCCCTACCAGCACTTGACAAGGTAGGGCGAGCTGTCCCCAGCGAGCCGTGTATCAAGCGCTTCATGCATCGCTCTTCATGCGTATGCTTATACAGCAATCCGCTGCCGGTCGTGAAGCCAAATGGCAGTCTTGACATAAGCGGCAGCTCGCACGATCATCACAATCCATATGAACGAAGCACACGCACCCATACCCGCCACCGCGCGTCCTCAACCCATTGATCGACTGGTTTCGCTGCCGCCTGCCGCCTGTCCCGCCTTCAACGAGCATCTGGCCGGACGTTTCCGCGACACCTTTGTCACCTCCGATCCCCCGGGTTCTCAGCTCGGATCCGGCGGCGGCACAGCCCACCTTCTCACCGCGGCCTGGCAGGACAAGCAGCCGGAGCGGCCCTTTATCGATTGGTTGAGCGACACCCGCAAGCTCATCATTCACGGAAGCGGGCAAAGCCGGCGTTTGCCCGGCTATGCGGCGTCGGGCAAGCCGCTCACGCCCATTCCCACGACGCCGGGTCGCTCAGACCAGCAGCCCGACCATTACCTGCTCGACCTTCAGATCCGTACCTACGAGTCGCTCTTGCGCCATGCGCCATCGCACTACCGGGTCATGCTTACCTGCGGCGACGTCTTCATTGAGCATAGCCACTGGCTGCCGGCATTCCCCGAGGCGGATGTGGTTATCTTTGGCCTGGAAGCATCAGCCGAGGAGGCCAGCCACCACGGCGTCATGCTGTGTCCTGCCAGCACGCCGGGAGAGCTCCATTCGTTTGTTCAGAAACCCTCACCCGAGACACTTCACAACCTGGGCCAGTCCTTCGTCTTCACGCTCGATACCGGCATCTGGCTCTTCAGCGAGCGGGCCGTCATGCTGCTCATGGCGAAGTGCGGGTGGGACGCGGATGCAGGACACTTCCCGGGAGGCGCACCAGGGCTCTACGACATATTCTCAACGTTTGGCCCTGCCCTGGGAAGCGCCCCCACGGCGCCGGATCCGGAAATCAGTGCTTTGACCTGTGCCGTGATTCCCCTGTCGGACGCCCGCTTCTACCACTTCGGGACCAACCGCAGCCTTCTCGCCTCAGTACGCCACCTTCAGGAACCGGCCTTCGAACAGCGCTCTTTCGGACACGCCTCGTTTGACCCCCCCTTTCTCCCCGTTATCCAGCACGCTTCGGTTGAAGCCAAAGTGCGGACCCGCAATCGGCACATCTGGATAGAGAACTCGGTTCTGCCCGAGAGCTGGACGCTGAGCGAGCGGCACGTGCTGACCGGCATCCCGGAGAACGACTGGGAACTGGCCCTGGCACCTGGCTGCTGCATCGACGTAGCCCCGCTCGACAGTGGTGCGATCTGTCTGCGCGGTTACGGTTTTGATGATGCGTTCAAGGGCCCTATGTCCGATCCGAGCACCACATGGTTCGAGCGACCCGCCCTGGACTGGTTCTCGCGCCGCGACATCGCACTGGATGAGGCCGGCATTGATCCGGATGCCGACATCCAGGCATGCCCCATCTTCCCGGCCCTGCCCTTGAATGAAGCCGACCCCGCCTTTGTTGCGTGGATCTTTGATCCCGAACCGGAGCGGAATGCCACGTGCCGCCAACGCTGGATCGACTGTGAGCGCCTGTCGGCCCGTGATCTGCTCGGCCGCACCTCTGTCGGTGCGCTGCTTGGGTCGCGACATGCACACCTGCGAGCCGATTGGGCCGGTTTGGACCAGCAATCCTGGCTCGAGCGCTGCATGAGCCACGATCTCGCGGCGGCCTGCAAGCTATTCAAGCGGGACGGTATCACGCCCGTCGACCTGCCGCACAACGGCGACAGTGCGCTCGAGCTTGACCACATGCATGACCGCATGTGGCGCGCAGCCCTGGCCAGACCCGATGACGAGCAAGCCGCCGAGAGCCTTGAGCGCGACGCGTTCGGTATTCTGCGACAGGTGATTGTTCATGAGATGGAACAGACGCCGGTCCTGCCCCGCCGCAATGTTCTGGAAGACCAGATCGTCTGGGGACGGTCGCCTGTCCGCCTCGACCTTGCCGGCGGCTGGTCCGATACGCCGCCCTATTGCATCGAGAACGGAGGCCAGGTGGTCAACCTGGCGGTTGACCTCAATGGGCAGCCGCCCATCCATGTCTTCGGCTGCATCAGCGAGACACCTCACATTGTGCTGCGCTCCATCGACCTTGGTATCGACGAGGTGATCAGCACGTATGACGAGCTGGGCAGTTACGCCAAGCTGGGCAGCGGATTTGCGATTGCCCGCGCCGCGCTTGCGCTGGCCGGGTTTGAGCCTCGTTTTCATGCCGGCCACAGCTTCCCTGACCTGGCCGCTCAACTGTCGGACCAACTGGGTGGAGGCATTGAACTCAGCATGGTTTGTGCAATACCCAAGGGCTCGGGGCTGGGCACCAGCAGCATCCTGGCCGCCACGCTGTTGGGCACCATAAGCGAACTGTGCGGACTCCACTGGACGCGCGACGAGATCTTCCAGCGCACGACGGCCCTGGAGCAGATGCTGACCTCTGGCGGTGGCTGGCAAGACCAGGTGGGCGGCATGACGCCCGGTCTGAAGCTGGTTGAGACCTGTCCCGGCCTGCTCCAGAAGCCCCTCGTCCGTAATCTCCCCGTGGCGTGGCTGGAAGAGCCGGAGCGCCGCAACTGCATGTTGCTCTACTACACGGGGCTGACGCGCGTTGCCCACGACATCCTGGGAGAAATTGTCAGGGGCCTGTTCTTGAACTCGACCAGCCGGCTCAGCATTATTCGTGAGATTGGGAGTAACGCCTTTTACGTGGCCGATGCCGCCCAACGTGCATCCTGGCCTGATTTCTGTGAAGCCATCCGCCGCAGCTGGGTTCTGAACCAGCTCCTCGATAGTGGCACCAACCCCGGTGCTGTCCAGCAGGTGATTGATCCCGTTTCCGACTACCTGAGCGGCTGCAAGCTGCTGGGCGCAGGTGGTGGCGGCTACATGCTCATGTTGGCCAAGGATGAAAGCGCGGCACGCCGCATTCGCAGAACGCTTGACTCTCACCCGCCAAACTCACGCTCACGCTTCGTGGAGTTGGCAATCTCCCGGACCGGTTTCCAGGTCACACGAAGCTAACCACATCCCGGTTGCCTCCCTTAGATGGTAGGGCGTGGCGTCCCGCCGCGCCGTGAGCAAGGAAAGCGCATAGCGGGTGAGAGAAAAGCGTCAACTCCAGGCTCTCGATCTCCATGCACCGCGGCTTGCGCCCGGCGCGGCGGGGACGCCGCGCCCTACCACCGGTTGCGAACCAGACCAGGACCGATTGCCGGCCGTGGCTATAGGCGGCGACTGGAGACCGTCAGGCGCCGCATCCGCTGTTTGATTCCGTCTGAGATCTGGCCCGGATACAGCCGCCACTGCCAGTTGCCTCGGTCGGTACCCGGACGATTGATGCGAGCGTCGCTACCCAGGCCCAGGAGGTCCTGCACCGGAAAAACACAGAGGGACGCGCGCGACTTCATTCCCACCCGGATCAGGTCCCAGTGGATCTCACTACCATCGGTTCTGAGATAATCGAGTATCGCCTTGTGCTCTTCACGTACCGACTTGACGGAGCGTGTGTCATGCTTGCCCGGCTCACTCGTGAACCAGCCTACCGTCGTGTCATTATCATGGGTACCGGTATAGACCACCGTATTGGTTCGCACGTGGTCGGGCCGGTAGTCCTCCGCCTTGGGATCCTCGCCGAAGGCAAACTGCAGAATGCTCATCCCCGGGAACTTAAACTCATCCCGTAGAGCCTCTACCTCGTCCGTAATGACTCCCAGATCTTCTGCAATGACGGGGAGATCACCCATAGCTTTCTCCATGGCCCTGAATATTGCCGCACCCGGCCCTTTGACCCAGCGCCCTCCCGCTGCCGTCCTGGCCGATCCAGGCACTTCCCAGTGCGCTTCGAAACCCCGGAAATGGTCAATACGCACGATGTCGAGCAACTCCAGGGCACGACGCATTCGCGCAATCCACCACGCATAGCCGGTTTCAGCATGAACATCCCACCGGTAGAGAGGATTGCCCCACAGTTGCCCGGTCTTGCTGAAGTAATCAGGCGGCACACCCGATTGGACGGTCAGTCCGCCGCGCTCATCCAGCGTGAACAGAGCCGGGTGGCTCCACACATCCGCACTGTCGTGCGCCACGAAGATGGGGACATCACCAATGATGCTGATGCGTCGTCTGTGGCAGTAGACCCGCAAGGCATGCCACTGCCGTTCAAACAGGAACTGGCGAATCTTGGCATACCGGATCCCCGTTGCAAGCTCGGTCTCAGCATCTGCCAGGGCTTCAGGATCCCGTCCGGCCAGTCCCCGGGCCCAGCGGATCCACGGACGACCCGAGCGGGACGTCTTGATGGCTGCGAAAAGGGCGTAGTCATCCAGCCAGGCCTGCTGGTCGGCACAGTAGGCATCAAACTCGTCTCGCAGTTCGCTGGAGGCACGGCGCAAGAAACTGCGGCACACCGTATCCAGAATTGCCATACGCTCCGGGATGACCTCTCCGTAATTGATCCTGCCCTCACCGAACGCTGCCAGTGAATCCAGGCGACGACGATCAAGCAGTCCGTCAGCTACGAGATCATCAAAGCTGATCAGAACCGGGTTGCCCGCAAACGTAGAGAGCGACTGATAGGGCGAGTCGCCGTAGCCCGTGGGGCCGAGCGGAAGAACCTGCCAGACGTGCTGCCCCATCTCCACGAGATCATCCACAAACGCACGTGCCGCCGGCCCAATATCGCCAATTCCATAAGGCCCCGCCAAACTGGTCGGATGCAGCAACAGGCCGCTCTGTCTTGCTTTCCTCATTACTAAGCATTATCCCATGCGCGCGGCATGGAACGCCATACCAAAAAAGGAGAAGGAAGCGTTTTGGGAAGCGCGTGGCGCGTGGCGACCGGGCCGCCTCACACGCGCCATGGCATCAACGTGCCTGATCCGTCACGCTTCAGTTCGGCCGGCAGAGCCAGGCGTGGCCTGGTCAATGGCCTCACACCCACTTGTTGTAGCTGTGCAGAATCAGAAAGGTTTCCGTTCGGGTCAGCCCCTCGATCTGCGAGAGCTCTTCGGTCAGGAAGCTGATCAGCCCCCGGTTTGAGTCCACCAGTACTTCGATCATGATATCGTACTGACCTGATATGACCGAGGCAGACAGCACGTGGTCCAGCTCTGCGATTTCGCGGGCCTTGGTGTCGAGCAAGCGCGATTCGGTCACGCTCACGGCCACCATGGCCAATTGCTGGGCGGCCAGACGGTTCGGATCGCGCAGGGCACGGATCTTGAGGATGCCGGCATTCTGCAGCCGTTTGACGCGCTGGCGGACGGTCGATTCCGATACACCCATCTTTCGTGCCAGGTCCGTATTGGCCATGTTGCCGGCCGAAAGCGCGTTGATGATATCCCAGTCGGTCTTGTCCGGGGTCATCGCAGCACCTGCATAAGATCGGCGCAGGGCAACCCAAGACTTTCGGCCACACGGGGATGGACACACTGCCCGCCGTAGGTGTTGACACCGCGTGCCAGCGGTGCGCTGCGTCGGCAGGCTTCCTCGAGCCCCAGGTCGGCGATGGCAATGCCGTGTCCCAGCGTGGTACTGGTCAGAGCGAGCGTGGATGTCAAGGCCACCACGCCCGGCATGTTGGCCACGCAGTAGTGCACGATACCCGCCTCTGTGAAGACCGGATCGTCGTGGCTCGTGGCGCGCGTGGTTTCGCAGCAGCCGCCCTGGTCGACTGCTACGTCAACGATCACCGCGCCGGGCTTCATGATGTCCAGATGCTCACGCGTGATGAGCTTGGGGGCGGATCCGCCGGTGATGAGTACGGCACCGACGACCACGTCTGCTTCCGCGACTGCCGTTTCCAGGTTACTTGCCGTGCTGTAGAGGGTGTTGATGCGCGTGCCGAAAATGTCATCCATGTAGGCCAGCCGCTCGGCGCTGATATCGAGGATCGTCACGTCCGCACCGATACCCACCGCGATCTTGCACGCGTTGATTCCGACCGTCCCGGCCCCGATGATCACGATGCGCCCGCGCCGCACCCCCGGAACGCCGCCCAGCAACACACCGCGACCGCCGTAAGGCTTCTCCAGGTATTTGGCGCCTTCCTGAATGGACAGACGCCCGGCAATCTCGCTCATGGGCTTGAGGCAAGGAAGGAGTCCATTGTCCTCCTCGATCGTTTCATAGGCTACGCCACTCACCTTGTGATCAAGCAGAGCCTGGGCCAGCTCGGGGGCGGGTGCCAGGTGCAGGTAGGTGTAGAGAATCTGATTCTCGCGAAGGAGGGCGCATTCGTCCGGCTGGGGCTCCTTCACTTTCACCACCATGTCGGCTCCGGCAAAGACCTCCTCGCGTGAAGAGACGATGGCAGCACCCGCGTCGGCATACTCGCTGTCGGGATACCCCGTACCTTCACCGGCAGCAGCTTCAATCAACACCTCGTGTCCGTGGGCCACATACCGTCGCACGCAATGCGGTGTCAGTCCCACCCGATACTCGTGACGCTTGATTTCTTTAACCGTTCCCACTCTCACGTGCCCCCCCTTAGCGATGATAATGCGATCCACACCAGCTGCATGCAACGATAGTCGTAGATACTGATCAGTACAAGCACGATATTCGTGCCGCAACGGCAGGATGGGCTTTCCATTTGGACCAGTGAACGTGCAGCATCTCTGCCTCGATTGCGGTCACTCCAGACTGGCTGCATCGGGAAGATCACTCCTCACCGCACACTCCCTTCGCTGGTGCGAAACACCGAGATACCCGAGCGAGAAACACCCAAGTATCCAAAGACCCAAAGAAATCCGGCGCTTCCGGGTTTTCCGGGTGTTTTTTCATTGGCCTATATGCAGTCAGGAACTCGAAAGACCGTTTAAGTCGGTCGATTAAGGGTATCCAAGTAAGTGAGGCGTTCGGCAACTACGCCGAGGCAGGCTTCGTCCTCCGCTGCGCTACGGACGAAGCCTGGAGGCGGCGGGAATCGAACCCGCGTCCGAAATAGAGTCACTCAAGCTTCTACGTGTGTGTTCTGTCGTTAAGTCTCGCCACTGTAACTGCAGACAAACATGCCATTACAGCCGCCAGTCTCAGCATGGTTTCACCGTCATAGCCTGAGACGCACTATGATGACTATCCTGCTGTCGTCGCCTCGGTCCGCCTAGCAGGTGTCGGCGGCGAGACGCGTTGCTTTTATTTAAGCAGCGAGAGCTAATTCAGTATCAGCACTTAATGTTTTTGCCCGGATGTTTAACGAGGCCAACCAGACATCCTCGACACGCAACCTAAGCTTCAACCATCCCGTCGAAACCTTGGCGCCCCCAATAAAGAGGTAACACTAGTATCCCGCACCTATCATCAACAGTAAAGCGGCATCTGACTGGAACAGGACAGGTTAGCGGGCGCGGTTCTTGGCAATATTGACGACCATCTTGCGTCCCTGGTACTCCTTACCATCAAGCGCCTTGGTGACCTTGTCGCTCGTGGCACGGTCGGCCATCTGCACGAAGGCATAGCCCTTCGACTTGTCGTTGAAGCTGTTCGTGATGAGCCGCACGCTGTTGACGCGGCCGAAATCACCCAGCATACGCGTCAGGTCCTTCTCCGAAATATCGTAGGACAGGTTGCCCACGTAGAGCTCAGGATTGCCCTTGATATTGCTCGGAGTCTTGCGAGGGCGTCCCCCACCCTTGCCACCACGACGTTTGCGTGACTTGGACTTGCCGCCCAGCGGTGACGGCAGGGCACGACCTGCCAGCACGCCCACTACAAACCAGGCGAGACTGACAACGGCCAACAGAATCATCGGCGTGGTGCTGCAACTATAGAATGACAACATGGATACTTCTCCTCGGGGATATGCGGCATTCGCCGCGGGGTTAGGGCAAATGAGAAAAGACAGAACGTCCGCCTAGCGTAATTCAAGGAATCCTTCCAGTTTTCTCATTCGTGTCGGGTGCCGCAGTTTACGTAACGCCTTGGCTTCAATCTGCCGAATGCGTTCACGCGTTACGCTGAACTCGCGCCCAACCTCTTCAAGGGTACGTGAGTACCCGTCGGTCAATCCGAAGCGGTAATCGAGCACTGCCCGCTCCCGTTCGGTCAACGTGTCCAGAACGTTCCTGAGCCGATCCTTCAGCATGCTGTAGGCGGTCATTTCAGAGGGATTCTCAGCCGACTTATCTTCGATGAAGTCACCAAAATGGGCATCATCGCCGTCGCCAACCGGACTTTGCAGTGAAATCGGCTGCTGCGCCATCTTGTAGACAGCGCGCACCCGCTCCACCGGCAAGTCCATTTCCTCTGCGGCTTCCTCGGGAGTGGGCTCTCGCCCCAGTTCCTGGACCAGTTTCTTCTGCACCCGCAGAAGCTTGTTGATTGTTTCGATCATGTGCACCGGGATACGGATCGTGCGGGCCTGGTCAGCGATCGCACGCGTGGCCGCCTGGCGGATCCACCAGGTTGCGTAGGTGCTGAACTTGTACCCGCGCCGGTACTCGAACTTCTCCACCGCCTTCATCAGACCGGTGTTTCCTTCCTGGATCAGGTCAAGGAAGGAGAGCCCGCGATTCATATACTTCTTCACGATACTGATCACGAGGCGCAGGTTGGCCTCGACCATTTCGGTGCGCGCCTGTTGCCCCTTGCGCATATGGAGACGCATCTCCTGGATGAACGTCTTCACATCCTCACGACTGATGCAGAACTCGTGCTCCAGCTCGCGCAGCAGTTTACGGTTCGCCGACAGGTCACGCTCGCGCTTCTTGCTCGGACGCCGTTTCAGCAGGACATCCTGGTGGCGCAGAGACTGCAGGAATATCTGGCTGCGCTTGTCTACCTCGCCGGCCATCTGTTCGATCACCTTCTGCTTAAAGTGCAGCTCGTTGAAGCTCGTGCTCAGCTTCTCCCGCGTCTTGATCATGGCCTTCTGGCGACGCGCCTTAACCTGGTCGGAAACACCCCGCTTGGCCGACTCCGTATACTGCTTCTCAAGGAGCTGATGCGAGCGGTCTATGCCCTTCTTGATGCCGGGAAGCAGCCCCATGTAGTCCTCGCGGCTGTCCACGAACTTGTCGATTACAATACGGTCAAAGCGCTCCTCGCTATTCTCTAACCGCTGCACAAGCTCAAGATACTTCCCCGGAGCACTCCCGATCTCGTTGAACATGGCCTTCACACCGATCTCGGCCTTCTCAATCCGCTTACAGATCTCGACTTCCTGCTCACGGGTCAGCAGCGGCACCTGCCCCATCTGGTGCAGATACATACGGATAGGATCATCGAAGAAGTCGAGCTTGGCACGGCCGCTGGCGGTCTTCTTGGCGGATTTCTTCTTATAGCGATCAACGTCCGCGGACTCGATGATCTCGATATCCATTCCCCTCAGCAGTGCGAGGTAACCGCCCACCTCATCCGCCGTAATCACGTCATCGGGAAGGGTCTCATTGATATCCTCGAACGTGAGGTAGCCCTGATCCTCGGCCAGCTTGATCAGTTCCTTGATCTTCTCGCTTCGTTCCTCGCGCTTCTTGGGATCGAGGGCGTACTGTTCCGCCTGCTGGTCCTCACTGGGCCCGACTTCCACTTCAACGACCTCTTCAGCCTCTTGCCGCTCAATCGGGTTCCCATCGGCATCCAGTTCTACCGGGGTCTCTTCATCATCCTTCGCTGCGCCCGGAACCTGGGCATCGACCTTGGCAGCCTTACTCTTGGCTGGCGCGGTCTTGGCAGAGCTCTTCTTCTTGGCCGCAGCCTTCTTTGCGGCAGGTTTCGTGGTCTTGGCGGCTGGCTTGGATTTTACAGATTTCTTGACCTTTGCGGGAGTCTTCCTGGTCGATTTAGAGGAAACTTTCGCGCCTGCCCTGGTTGGCTTAGCACGAGACGAAGAAACCTTTTTTACAGCCATTAGATACACCCCACCCATTGTAGAAACTTCTCTCCTTTTGAGGAGAAAAAACGCGGGATTATATGAGCCTGAGAGACCTCATGCAAGCCCGAAACAGTAGAAATTGTCGTAACATAAGGACTTCAGTGCGGGGTGGACACGAGCTTCTGCAGGCGCTCAACCTGGGCTACCAGCTGGCTGTCCTGCATGTTGTTACCGATCCGGCGTGCATTGGCGAGGTAATCGGCTCCATCACATCCGGAGATGATCCGGCTTCGGGATGCACGGTAGAAGCGGTCGAACGCCTGCTCGTTCTTGCCCTTGGATTCATAGAGTGTCCCTGCCCTGGCCAGTGCACGAGACATAGCGCCATACAAGGAGGCGGCACGGTAATGCGCAGCCGCACGGTCAAACGCGACGGCAGCCGGTCCGCCCTGCTTCTCGACAAGCGCGATCTCTCCTGCCAGGGCGGCGGCGTCAGCCCTGAGACACTCAGAATCAGCCTTCTTCGCCTCGCGCGTTGCCAGGCGATGGGCCTCACGGGCCTCGCCCACTTGTCCTGCCGCGAGTCGGGCGCGTCCTTCCAGAATCAACCACGCCGCACGCAACGCACGCGATGCCCCCTTGCCCGGACCGGGTCCTGCCGTAAGCAGGTCAAGCGCCAGATCGCTGCGTCCGCGCTGCTGAGCCAGCTCTGCTTCCAAGAGGGCGACCCGTGCCGGGTCCAGACCGGCCGCGCCCACCTCGAACCTTGCCTCGGCCAGCCACGCCTCGCACTCATCAAGCTGGTTCGCATCCAGACACACGTACCCCATATTCAGAGCATTGACTGCCACGTGTTCCGGGCTGTTCGCAATCCGCCCGGCCTCGGCGCCCTCGGACCACGCGCGGGCCGATCGATCTCGCAGCGACGCGTCAATCTGCGAGATGCTCAGAACGATCTCTGGTGTGGGGTCCTCGATATGCTTGCGGATGAGCCAGTGCTTCTGAACCCCCTTGATCAGGCGTGTGGTCTCCTGGATGGCATCCTCGGACTCGATAATCAGTGCATTCACGCCATCCAGCATCTGCTTCACGTCGTCGGTTATTTCCTTGTCATGCAGCGCGGCGCCGGCCACACCTTCGCCTTCGGCAATGGCTGCCGTGATGGTGTTGATGTGAGACAGGATCTCCCTGGAGTCTTCAATCATGGGCAGGACATCCGTTTCCAGATTCTCCAGCATCTTACGGGCGGTATCCATAATCTCTTCGTCCTTAACACCCGGTATTACGGCACCATCGACGATTGCATCCCCCTTGCCTGCCTGAATCTCAACGTAGGCATCACCGGCCAGGCCGAACTTGCGCTTCACTCTCGCCACGGAATCCACGCGAATAAAGGGCAAGTAGCGATTCTGCAGTACCAGCTCGCCCTGCATGCCTCCTTCCCCGGTCGGCACGATCCTGGTCACACGTCCGGCCACCGTATTCATGACCCATACCTCGCCACCTTCCTGCAGGCCGAAGGATCCCTCGGGCGTCACAAACTCAACAATGAGATCGAATTTGCCCTCAAACCAGCCCTGCGACTGACCCGCCATGAAGATGCCCCCGACGAAGAGAAGCAGCGCGATGATGACAAAAGCGCCTGCGATCTCGTTTGCATACCTGAACTTGATTGGCCTACTCATCTCTTCATCTCCCTTTGCCGGCACTCGCCGACAGGTCCATCATCAGAATCCTGCTTCAGCAGCTTTCCACCACTGAACCTGACACGGGTAACGTCGCTCCCTGCCTCCTCGCCGGACCACGAAGCCGCATCACGCGATTTCCACATGGCGGCGACGCCTCTCGCCCTGGCCTCACACAACAGCTCCAACAGCGGCGCCTGATCATCCGGGCGAACGTCCAGCAGCGGTGCATTCAGCAGGAGCAGCGCGGGCTCCCCCATGAAGGCGCGCACCCACTGGGCCCGCCGCAGCTCGCCATGCGACAGAACATGCGGCCGCTCCGCCAGGCAGTCGCTCATCCCGATCCGTTCCAGCAGGGCGGCGGCCTCACGCTGCAGCTCCCGATCCGACCGTGTCGTGTGGTGCCGTTGCGAGAGGGCGATATTCTCGAATACGCTAAGATTGCTTACCCACCCTTCGACCGCGAAGATGCGGCCGATTCGCCCCCGGGCCGCGCTCTGAGCGAAGAGCCCCATGCGCTGCCAGTCTTGACCACAGAACTGCACCACGCCCGTCTCAGGACCCATCAGGCCGGCCGCCACGTCGAACAACGATACCGTTTCGACATGGCGCTCGGGCTCGACAATCATCAACTCACCCGCACCAAGCTCGAAAGAGAGCTCAGACAATCCAATGACCGGAGCCATTGCCCCCGCCGCCGTCACCGCGTTCATCTCGAGTATGGGTTTCTCAGACATAGGTCAGAATCGTCACGATCGCGGAAATGGCAATGGCCGCCGCCAGCGACCGCACCACCGCACGCGTGGCCGCCTGGGGCACTTCGGTCAGCGCCCCTTCAACACTCAATCCTTCAATGCAACAGATCGCAGCCGACACCATCCCCGGCAGAATGGTTTTCACGAGCAGGCTAATGGCCGTTCCCGGTGTCACGGCACGGAGCAGACTGACGGCGAAGCGGACCGGATCACCCGGTGTCACATCAATTATGAAGCCAAATACGTAGCCACTGACGAAGGCACCCAGTATAAACATCAAGGTCAGGCCGAAGACCGACAGCATCATCCCCAGCACGCGCGGCATGATAATGTAGACCATCGGATCAACGCCTTGCGCATCCAGGACATCAATCTCACGATGCACGCGCATGGTTGCCATTTCCGTTGCAACGGCCGTGCCACTGCGCCCTACCACGATGAAGTTCACCAACAGGGGTCCCACTTCACGCACCAGGATGGCAACCAGCAGTGGGCCAAGCATGTCGGACTGGCCGAAGCGGCTCAGCCACAGATGAGTCTGAGCAACAACCGACACCCCCACCAGCAGGGAGATCAGGAGCACGAGGCTTAGTGCATCATAGCCGGTGAAGAGGATCTGCTTGGCCGTGCGTTCACGCACCGTGCGGGGCCAGTATCTCGGCTGTACGGCCAGGTAGAGTACGCCACAGATTACCGCACCCACGCGCCTCACGTTGGCCACGCGCTGCAGGAAAGAGGCTCCAATATTGCCAAGAACGGACATAAACACCTTCCCGAATACCAGGATCTTCAAGGTAGTGGCCGCCCTGCCACGCATCAAGAGCAATCTCCATCCGTACCGATTTCCTTCTACCGCGCATCTCAACACAGGACTGCTAACGAGATGCCTCGGCTGCGCTCGGCATGACAGAAAACCTTAGAATGATGTCATCCCGAGCGAAGTCGAGGGATCTCCTATTCGACCGGCAGCTCAGAACTGCGGTGAGTCCGCGTCTCAACAGTGTTGACGGACAGCATTCAAGGGCATACCTTCTCTTCATGCATGGCTTTGTCATTCGGGGGTCCCGCGGTACACTGCCCACCTGTGGGGCCAGCTTCCTGCGCTATGGCGGCGACACCACCTGTTTCAGCCTGGAGACCCCCGGGGGACTCCTGATCATCGATGCCGGTACAGGCTTGCGTCATGTCACCCAGGAACTGGCCGACCGGACCGATATTCCGCCCATTACGGTTCTCCTGACTCACCTCCACATGGATCACCTTGTAGGCCTGCCCAGTTTTGGGCCCCTTTATAGCACGCATGCACAGATTCGTTTTATGGCAGACCCCAATCGCGCTGACGACTGGCAACAGGCACTGCTCGCCTTCATGCGCAAGCCGTACTGGCCGGTGGGCCTGACCGACGCCGATGCTTCCCTCGGATTCGAGTCCCTGCCCGCTCCGGACACACCGACTGATATCTATGGCGTGCGTGTGAGCTGGTGCGCTGTGCCGCACCCCCAGCAATGTGCCGCTTTCCGGCTTGAATGGAGCGGGGGCAGCGTCGTTGTGGCTACCGATGTAGAATTTGATGCCGGCCAGATTCCTGATAGCTTCGTGGCGTTCTGCAAGGATGCAGGGCATCTTCTTTTTGACGCCCATTTCAAACCGTCGGAAATCGGTCAGTATTCCGGCTGGGGACACAGCACCTGGGAGGCCGGTGTGGCCCTGGCCAAGGCGGCCGGGGTTGGCGAGTTGCTGCTTACGCATCACAGTCCGAAACGTTGCGACGACGATGTTGAAGGGATGGTCGAAGCGGCTCGCCGGGCTTTCCCCCGAACGCGGGGCGCGTCTGCCAATATGCCCCTCGATTGAGCCGCGCCCCGAGACTGCGCTGGAGCGCAAATCTCGCCTTGACGTTTTGGGCACCTGTCGCGTAGCATTATTGGTGAATGCACACACGCTATGGCCCGTCTATTTTTGGAGGTTTGATCATATGCGCTCTCAACTAAGCTCGGTTATTCTAGTCGTCCTGGCCTTCTGCCTGGGCGCATCTCTCTTGTCTGCAGCGCCTTATGACCCTGTTTTCAGATTGATGAACGTCAATGGTGAGGTCAGCGTGAAGCTGCCCGGCACCGACAAGTACGTCCCGGCACAGAACGGAAAAGCCTACCCCTATGGCACATCGGTCCGAACGGGACCGCGTGCGTCGGCACTTGTGACCTATTCGGACAACAACACCTGCCAGGCAGGCGCGGACGCTCTACTCACAGTCGAGTCCACCAGAATCCTGCTGGATGCGGGCAAGCTGGACGTCTCGCTTGAGGACGGCAATGCACTGACCGTGACCACGCCCTGCTCTTCCGGCCAGACCACTGGCGGTGACTTCACGGTCGAGGTGAAACCCGAAGCAGAACTGATGATCGCTGTCTACACCTGCAAGAATGGCACGATCACAGTCATGTCGGATATGTTCACCTGCCCCGCGCTCGAGGCGAATGATTATCTCTCGGTCTCCTGCGCCCTCGATCACTCTTTCGTCCGGCTCAAAGATATCAAGGGCGAATTCGACGTTGCCTTTATCGATGAAACCGGCACACCCCGCATTGTAGGCCTTACACCGAACAGCGTCGCAAAAATCTGGCGCCGCCAGGCGGAGGAGTCTGATGCCACCGCTATCGTGATCCAACTCATCGCCCCCGACGGAACACTCACAGAAACCATAAACTACGCCAAGAGTCCCGACGACGGGGATGGTGACGATGACGTGCAACCGCCGAGCGATGATGACGATGATGACGACGATGATGACGATGACGATGACGACGACATCGTTGATGAAGACTGGCAGATTGGCGATGATGATGACGATGACGATGATGATGATGACGATGACGATGACGACGATGATGACGACACTTTCCCAGTGCCAGACACTTTCACCCAGGTTGGACTTCGCTAGACTCGCCTGTTAGCAGCAATATCAAGCGTGCATCCCGGAACCACCGGGATGCACCTTTTTTTATAGAGGAACGCAAAAATGCTCATTTCCAAGTTCAACAAGCTCATCCGCAGTAAGATCCTCTGGTCTATCCTGGCCGTCACGATCGCCTTCTTCTTCGTGGGAGCAAGCATCATGGCCAAGATGGGAGATAGCGGTTCGGGTGCGGAACGTGCAGCCGAGGGCAAACTGTTCGGGGAAGAAGTCAGCGGAAACGATTTCTACCTGGCACGCTACTTCGAGCTGGGCATGCGCCCCATGGCCGACAACTCAGAGGAAGCCATCGCCGCCCTGCGTGAGCGCACCTGGCAGCGCGTCGCGGCCCTGCGCATGGCGGAGCAGATGGGCATCACGGTAACCGATGAAGACATTCGCGATGTCATCACCCAGGACCCGACTTTTGCCTCAAACGGCGTCTTTGATCAGCGCCGCTACCTTATATTCCTGCGATCCCAGCTCCGGATCGACCCCGGCACTTTCGAAGACTATCTTCGCCAGGACATCACGCTGCGTCGCCTCATGGCGGCCCTCCGCGCTGCAAGCTGGACCTCCCCTTACGAACTCACTCCCCGCCTGGCTAAGCTGACCGACCGCGTCAGTCTTGAATACGCCGTGATGCCTATCGATACCGAGACGGGCGACGTGGACGTCAGCGAGGACGACATCGCCACCTATTTCGAGACCTACCATGACGTGTTCCGCATCGATGAGCAGATCAAGGTCCGTTACGTCAGCTTCCCTGTCAGCAACCTGCTGGATGCTGTAGAGCTCTCCGAAGCCGACATCGACGACTACTACAACGACCATATCGAGGACTATACCACCGTCGATACGAACGATGCCGAGATCGTGCAGCCCCTCGACGAGCTCCATGACGAGATTGCGCAACTCGTACGTGAGCAGAAGGCCCGTTTTGAGGCCAAGGACGAGGCGACACGCTTCGTGATGGCCCTGGCACCCGATCGCTACGGACAGGCCTACGAGATGGATGCGGCAGCCGAGGCACGCGGTCTCACGGTCATGACATCAGACTGGTTCACGGCGGCCCAGGAGATTCCCGGCCTGGATGCAGGTACCGACCTTACCCGTGCAGCATTTGACCTGGTTCCCAACGACCCCGAGCGCTATTTCAGCGATGCAGTCAGCGGCAGCAATGCCGTTTACGTTGTGGCGGACCTGGACAGACGCCCGGCCCGCGACCCTGAACTCGAGGAAGTCCGTGACCAGGTCGTGGCCGCCGCTACACTCCAGGCTGCCGCGGACGCTTTTCTGGCCTCGGTCGAAGCCACACGCCAGGCACTGGTTGAGGCCGCCGCAGACACCAATAAGGGCTTTATGGCGGCTGCACAGGCACTTGATATGATGGCGTCAACCACCGGCGTCTTCACGGTCTTCGAGGGCCTGCCTGCGGACGCCCCCTACAATACCGAACTGATCTCCGAGATCATTGATGCGCGCGAAGGGGACGTGCTCGAAGCGACCGACACGGTAGATGGCTTGCTGATCGCCCATATTGCCAGTCGGGGGCCCGGCGATCCGTCCGCGGCCGAACTTCTGCGTCCCCAGTACCTGCGCACCATGGATCAGTATCGCGCCGCGGTGGTCTACGATGCGTGGCTGGCCCAGGTGATGTCCGGGTCGGACTTCGAAGACTATCACCCTATCACGGACTGACCACGTCTGCCCGGCGCCCGCAGGCCGTGCAGCATCCATCCGCGATCCCGCTGACACGGGCACGAAATCCGCTACGCTGAATCAGCACCGCGTCACACCCCGGGCACTGCGTATCGCTGCCCCTGTCGGCCAGCACATTGCCAAGGTAGACATAGTCCAGCGACTCGGAACAGATCTCCCACGCACGCTCCAGCATTTGGCGCGGCGTAGCGGGAAGATCCATCTCGTAGCAGGGCCGATACGCACTCAGGTGGAGCGGCACATCCGAACTCAACGCTTCACATACCCACCCGGCCAGGCGCCGAAAATCGTCATCGTCGCTGTTCAGCGTGGGAATGACCAGGTTCGTCAGCTCAACATGACACCCCGCAGCATGCGCCTGGACAGCAAAACTCAGTACGGCAGCCAGGTCGGCGCCACAGTGCTTTGTGTAGAAGTCCGGATTCATGCTCTTGATGTCAATGTTGAGCGCATCCACCAGCGGCAACAGCTCCGCGGCGGGATCCGGATTAATGTGCCCATTCGTAACGAGGATATTCTTCAGTCCTCGCTCGCGCGCCAGCAACGCCGTGTCGGCGACGAACTCGTAGGCCACAAGCGGCTCATTGTAGGTATAGGCAATCCCGATCGAATCGCCGGCCGCATCCACGACTGCTTCAGGTGTATGCGCGCGTCCACCAGAAACCCCGTGCTGAGAGATCGTCCAGTTCTGACAGAAGGAGCAGGCCATATTGCAGCCCCACCCGCCCACACTGAAAATCGGACGCCCGGGATAGTAGTGATAGAGCGGCTTCTTCTCGATCGGGTCCACCTGGAGCGAAGAGACGGCACCGTAACCCAGGGCCACCAGTTCGCCCTGGCGAACCCCACGCACCCGGCAACGCCCGTCCCGACCTTCTGCCATCACACAGCGATGAGGACAGAGATCACACCGGATGTGCCCCTCTGCATCGGCATGCCAATATGCGGCCGTCTTCATGGAAACAGTATAGCCAGATCGGGCGCTCGCGTCACGTCCTAGCGTTGTGATTCGGAAATCCGCGAAACAGCTATTTCTGCTATGTCATCCCGAGCGAAGTCGAGGGACCTCCTACTCATTGAGCAGCATGGAGATCCCTCGGCAAGCTCGGGATGACATAGTGAAGGTTCTTCATTTGCGAATTTGTCAATCACCACACTAGAGCAGATGATCGTACCCGCCCTGCTCACGCATGCGGGTCACCATCGTCTTGACGTCCTGGGCCTTTGATTTATGACAGACCAGCGTGGCACCTTCGGCCTGAACCACGATCAGATCCTTGACACCAATCAGCGCGGTGAAGTGATCTTTTGACACCACGATATTGCCGTCCGACTCGATCATCTTCATATCACCTACACGCGTATTGCCATCACGATCCGCATGGAAATGATTCTTCAGGGCCTCCCATGAGCCGATATCGTCCCAGCGAAACCGTCCGCGCGCCATCACGATATTCCCCGCCTTCTCCATTAGCGCGAAATCGATCGAGATCTTCTCAAGCTTGCTGTACTCCTTCTCGAGTGCGGCCGTGAATTCAGGCGTATCCGTCACCGCCTCCAGGCGCCTGGCCATCTCGTACAGGTGGGGCTGGTGTGCGCCCAGCGATTTCTGCAGCGCATCGCATGACCACATGAACATTCCCGAGTTCCAATAGAAGTTGCCCGCCTCGAGATACCGTTCAGCCGTCACCACATCGGGCTTCTCGACAAAACGTGTCGCTTTCCAGAACTCGGTTACCGACTCGCCCTGCCGCTGGGAATCTGTCTCGATGTACCCGAAGCCCGAGCTGGGAAACGTCGGTTCGATCCCGATCGTCAGCAGAACATCTTCCTTTGCCGCCAGGTCCATCCCCTCGCCCAGCACCAACTGAAATTCCTCAAGATCGCGGATAATGTGATCTGCCGTAAGCACACAGAACACGCCTTCCGGATCACGCTTTCTGATGATGGCCGAGGCCAGTGCGATGCATGCGGCCGTGTCCCGCCCAAACGGCTCGCCGATCACATTCTCGCGCGGCAAGCTCGGTACCGCCTCACAGGTGACATCCACGAGGTCGGCCGACGTGATAATAAGGACCCGTTCCGGAGGAATCAGCCCCTCAAGGTAATCCACTGACATGGCCAGCATGGGTCTGTCGCCCAGAAGCGACAGCACCTGCTTCGGATGCTTGGATGTGCTCAGCGGCCAGAAACGTTCTCCGCGTCCCCCCGCCATGATCATTGCGTATCTATGCTCGTTCATCTGCTTCCTCTCCGGCTAGTGTACTGTTTCCCAATTGTCTTCTTCAGAAAACCCAAGTCCTTGTCATTCCGAGCCTGTCGAGGAATCTCCCGCACAGCACAAAGCCTGAGATCCCTCGACAAGCTCGGGATGACACACGACCTATATAGCCCCATTTACGGGACGGGGCACTAGCTGTTCAGTTCCCATATCACCCGCAGCCCCAGCAGCGTCAGATGGGGGTCAATCTCACAAGGCATGCCCACATCCTTCAACACCCATTCCGCATGGCCACCCGTGGCACAGAGTGCCGCATTGGCCTCCCGCGCGTCCTGGCGCAGATGCGCCACGATCTCCCGCACCATGCCGCGATAGCCAATGCGAGCCCCGATGCGCATCGCGCCCTTGGTACTGCGCCCCACGCGGTGGACCCGTCCGCGAATATCAATATGCGGAAGCAGCGCCGTCTTCTCGGCAAAGTAGTCGGCCATCAAGTGCAGTCCCGGCGCGATCACCCCTCCGATGTAGGCTCCGGCCGCAGACACCACGTCAAAGGTCAGGGCTGTTCCAAAGTCCGCCACAATCACCGGTGCACCGTACCTCGCCACGGCCCCGCACGCATTGGCGATGCGGTCGGGCCCGATGGTCTCTGGATTCGGATAGTCGATCCTGATATTGAGATTCAGATCGGGGCCCACCTCCAGAGCCGAGCATCCCAGCACCTTTCGAAGCGCTCTGCGCCAACGCTTCGTGGCCGCAGGCACTACCGAGCAAAGCACCACGCCCTCCACCTTGCGCTTGCCGACAACCTTGCGGATGGTCCGCTCGATGTTGGCCCCGATGTCACAGTCGCTGGGATGGCGGTCCACGTGCATCGCGCGACGTCCGGACACCAGCCCCAGGGTCGTACTCGTGTTTCCGATATCTATGGCAAGACAGGACATGGGGGAAGGTGTTAGGTGTTAGGGGGTGCAGGGAGGATTTCGAGCGATAGATCGGCGGCCTTGACCGAGTGCGTCAGGCAGCCGAGGGATATGGCATCAACGCCCGTCGCAGCAATCTCGACTACGTTCTCGAATGTGATGCCGCCCGATGCCTCAAGCCTGGTACGCCCGGCATTGAGCTCCACAAAATGGCGCAGGCGGTCGGGCCCCATATTGTCGAGGAGGATCCACTCCGGCAAGGCCTCCATCGCTTCCATGAACTCGGACTCACTTTCAATTTCCACCTCAACGGCCAGATCCGGGTAGGCCTCGCGCGCGGCGCGCACCGCGCCTGCCAGGCTGACCGAACCACTCTCGCGTGCCCATAGGGCGCGGTGATTGTCTTTGATCATGATGCGGTCGTAGAGACCGATACGGTGGTTGGTTCCGCCCCCACAGCGCACGGCGTATTTCTCAAGGGTCCGGTAGCCGGGGGTGGTCTTGCGTGTATCCAGAATCAGAGTCCCGAACTCATCAACAGCGTCCACAAACATGGCGGTCTGTGACGCGATACCGGTCAGGCGCTGCATGAAGTTCAGGGCCGTGCGCTCCGCAGTCAGGATCCCACGCGCCGGTCCCTCAATGAGTGCTACGCGTTCCCCCGCCGCTACAGCCTTGCCGTCGGGCGCCAGCGCCTCATAAGTGAGGCTATCATCACCAGCGGCGAAGACCGCCTCCGCAATCGGCTGGCCGGCCAGCACGCATGTGTGCCTCGCCACAATTTCGGCCCTCACCTCGGCAGCGTCGGGAACCAGCGCCAACGTGGTGGCATCGCCACTGGCCACATCCTCCACCAACGCGCACCTGATGAGCTCTGCCACCTCGGGAAGCTCTGCTATAGGTCTTGTGTAATCTGTCACTGATCACTGATCACTGAATACTGATCACTTCCCCTTTCCCACGCTCCACCTGACGGGCATATGGCAGACACCTTCATAACGCTTGTCGCTGCGCACCGTGATCGGATGTGCATTATCCAGGCGGTGGTAGTTGGTCTGGTGATCCTGGGAATGCACCGAGAAGGAGAAGAGATAGGCACCCGCCAACAGCTCAACCTTCTCGAAGTCCAGCGTGATGGTTCCCTCCCCTTCAATGAAGGGAATATCGAAGCCCTCGATCTGTGTGTTGTTGCCGTAAATCAGGCTGCCGCTGGTGGTCTGGACCGCGAACCCGAAGACCGGCGACTCAATGCGATTGGCTGCCTCGTAATCAATCCTGATTCGCAGCGGCTTGCCTCGCCATAATTCATCCGTCTCTTCGCCCTCTGCATCAACAAAGTGCGCGCCCGTGAGCTTCACCTCACCGGTGCCCCACTCCTTTGCTTCAGCCGTGCTTGCCGATTCGCGCGACAGCCATTGATACTCTGCCACGACCGCATCCGGATCACCCGCCGCAATGATCTGCCCCTTCTCCATGAGAACCAGCTGGTCGCTGATGGTATGGATCGTGTTGAGATCGTGCGACACGACGAGCAGCGTTTTGCCGGCTTTCTTGAACGCATCGATGCGCGCAATACATTTGCGCTGAAAAGCCGCATCGCCCACGGCGAGTACCTCGTCGATGATCAGGATGTCCGGATCCACCTCCACCGCCACCGAGAAGGCCAGGCGAACGTACATGCCAGACGAGTAGTGCTTTACGGGTTCATCGATCCAGTCAGCCAGCTCGGCAAAGGCCACGATCTGGTCAAAGCGTTCCTCCATCTGCCGATGACTCAACCCCATGATCGCCCCGTAAAGAAACACGTTCTCGCGGCCTGTCAGGTCGGGATGAAAACCGGCGCCCAGCTCAAGCAGTGAGGAAATCTTTCCGCGCGTGGCGATCGTGCCCGATGTCGGCTGCGATGTCTGGCTGATCAGAGAGAGTAACGTGCTCTTGCCGGCCCCGTTGGACCCGATAATACCCACCGTTTCGCCCTGCTGTACGGCGAGCGAGACATCCCGTAATGCCCAGAAGTCACGTGTCTTGCCATGCCCGCGCAGGGCATCCACAACCAACGCCTTGATCGTGCTCTCACCGCGCTGCTGCTGCAGCCGGAAGCGCTTCGACACATCGCACACTTCAATGATGGGAGGAGGTGCGCTCACAGCTTATCCCCGAAGTTGACCTGCCATCTCTGGAAAAGGGAGACGCCCAATATGAGAATCATCCAGGAAATCAGGAGAGAGACCGCAACCAGGCGTGGCGCCATAAGGTCCGTCCCGAGAAAGGCCGCCCGGTAGGCTGTCACAATGCCACACATCGGGTTCAGGAGGGCGAGGCGTTGAAAGGCTTCAGGGATCTTCGAAAACGGATAGATAATCGGCGACAAAAAGAACCAGGCCAGCATAACGGCACTCATCAGGTGCTCGGTGTCGCGGAAGAAAAGATTCATGCAGGCCAGGATCATGCTCATGCCGAGGCAGAGCGCGAACTGGGTCGCAATCACCACAGGCAGAATCCACATGGCTCCGAGTGGCGTTCCCTTCACCAGCAGGAAGACCACAAGGATCGGCAGCGTTATGATGAAGTTCACGAAGTTGGCGATAACGGTTGAGAGCGGCAGAATAATCCGGGGGAACGAAGTCTTCTTAACCAGGCTGGCATTGCCAAGCACGGCATGGAGCGAATCGCCCACACACATGGCCAGAAACTGCCAGACCAGGATCCCCGTTACCAACCGCTGCAAGAAAAGGGGATCACGCGCATCGAATGAGAGTAGAATACGCAGGAAAATCGAGTAGATAATGATCATGAACACAGGGTTCAGGAAGGTCCAGAGAAAGCCCAGGGCAGACCGTTTGTAGCGGATCTTGATGTTGCGCCCCACCAGGATCCAGAGCAGATCCCGAAACGCATAGATTTCCTTAAACAGCGCTACCATGGCGCACAGTGTCCGCAGTGTAGTCTGTGTTGTCAAGCGGTCATAGGCGGGAGCCAGCAGTTCTCATTATGGAGGCACGCATCCCTTGTTTGATCTGTCATCCCGAGCGAAGTCGAGGGATCTCCAGTGTTTTCGATGATCAGGAGATCCCTCGGCAAGCTCGGGATGACAGAATCGCTTGAACGACTGCCATAA